>NZ_JBWBRF010000005.1:0-301640 GCF_056279385.1 Massilia sp. UYP34
AGCGCGCTCGATGACTTCGGGGGAATACTTCGGTTGCTTCTTCATAGCTCCATTTTCTCAAAGAATGGAGCCTCTACAAAACCCGGGGCGGTTCAGTTTGCGATTGACGTTGACCATCCGCTTGCATGGCAAGTGGTTCAGGAGTTGGCACATGTGCTGAACTATCTTTCGGTCAGTGAGCGGCTTCCAACCGTTTTCAAGCCGCTTTCTCCACCGCCCTACCTTAATGGACGGCCCAGAGATTATCTTTCCTGGGTAATCGAATGTGCAGATAGCACGTTCAGACCGGGAACCGTCACGAAATGGCTCGAAAGCAGGTTACCCCAGCCGGTAGATGGCCTGTCTCAGTGGAATAGCGACGGCGTGTAGCGATCTGGCTACGTCGACTCCGGGTCGACATCGGCTCGTCGCGTACCCGCGCGCCGTGAGCGCTATGGCAAAATTTATCGTTCGTCCGCAGTCAAAAATCACTCATCGGCGCGCCGCAGCCACAGGCTGCTGGCCCAGCCCTCGACCGCCTTGCCGTCGACCGTGGCGCGCACCTGCCACCAGTCGCCGTCGCGCAAGCCCGTCGCTTCCACCCGCGCGCCGGCCGGCACCACCAGCAGGCGTGCGGCGCCGATCCCTCCCGCCACGCGCAGGTTGAGCGCATCGTGCACGCGATAGCGGGCGCCGGCGACCGGTACCTCGACTCCCGCCGCCTCCTGCTCCTGTGCCGACTGCACCAGTTGCGGGCCTGGCGCGGGCGTCCCGAACATGGCCAGCAACAGCGTCCCGCCGGCCGCGGTGCCGGCGCCCAGCACGCCGAGTGCGCGCGCGTTCGGCCGCCACCACCAGGCGCGCGGCGTCAGCCACGCGCACAGGCACAGGGTCAGCACCAGGGCCGCGCCGAAGGCAAGCGCGAATGCAAGCCAATTCGCGGCCGCCTGCGTCAGGGTGACCATCGCCGTCCTCAGGCGTCGAAGCGCAGCACGTAGTGTCCCGCCGCCAGGTGATGGCCCGGCGGGATCAGATAGGGTTGCTCCGGGGTCGCGCTCTCGATCTGGGCAACCAGCGCCAGTTGCTCGTCCAGGTGGTACAGCGCCTGGGTGGGCGACAGGCGCGCCACGCGCAGGCCATCGTTCGAGGCTTCCCAGCTGAAGGCGTTGCGCGACAGGCCGAGGCGGTCGGCGCTGGCGGCCGGGGCGCCGTCGCCCTGGCGCACGCATTGCGGCGTGTCGAGCACGCGCAGCGCCCCCAGCGACGGCATGCCGCGCCCGAAGGTCAGGCGCGTGCCGGCTGCCGCCGGCTGCGACGGGCCCTGCGGCAGCACCAGCAGTGCGCTGTAGCGCTCGGCCAGTTGCTGCTGGACCGCCAGCAGGCGGATGCTGGCGTTGTCGAGCGGAGCGAACTGGGACGGCACGGCGATGCGCTGGCGGCCGGCCGGGGTGATCGCGTGCAACTCGTCGGCGTCGTCGACCGCGAAGCGGATGACGCTGTCCTTGCCCGGCGCGCTGGGCAGCAACCGAGCGTCCAGGCCGACCTCCAGCGCCTGGGCGCCGGTCTCGCGGTAGCGGCTCAGGCGCGGCAGGGCCAACGCGGCCAGCGTGATGCGATGGCGCGCCACCGGGGCATAGGTGGCGTCGGGCTCCGTCGTCGGCGCGGGCGTAGCCGCCGGGGCCGGCGCGGCCAGCGGCATCGCGGTCAGGTCGGCGGCCGGCGGCGTGACGGCGCGCGACTTCCACACCGCCGGGCTGCGCTGCGGCGAAGCGCTCGGCATGACCGGGTCGGCGACCGGCGCCGGCTGCGCACGGGCGGCGGCGCCCGCGCCGGCGCGGCTGATTTTCACAAGCAGGCGCTGGGCGCTGGCGCCCTTGCCGCGCAGGACATAGTAGCCGTTGGCGGCGTCGAAGCGGCAGTCGAAACTGTCCTTGGGACGCACCTGCAGTTCGAGCGGGGCGCCCGGGCCGTCGTTCACCAGCAGCAGTCCGCCGTCCGGACCAAACGGCCAGCCGGGCGCCGCGAAGGTGGCGCTGGCGGCGTCCAGGCCGACCAGGGTCAGGCGCTGGTTCGGGTAGATGGCGCATACCGGCTGCCAGATCGCGCTGTCGCGCGAGGCGGTCACGGTGTACTGGACCTGCTCGCCCGGCGCCGGCAGGTAGACGGCGTGGCCGAACTTGACCTGCACCTCGCCCGGATCGAGGTCGTCGCTGCCCAGCACGTGGTAGCGCACCTCCTCGCCGCCGAGCAGGTCGCCGAAATCCTTCTGGTGCAGGGCGGCCAGCGATTGGGCCAGGTCGCGCACGCGCGCGCCGCGGGTCAGGTGGCGGTCGTCGTCGACCTCGTCCTGCGGCAGCACCAGGGTCACGTGCGAGAAGCAGCGGGTGGCGGCGCGGCCGCGCTGCTCGCGCGGGGAGCGCTCGAGCAGGTCGCGCAGCAGCGGGCGGCGCGAGAACAGCGCAAGGCCAGGCGCCTGCCACAGGGCGTCGGCGTTGAACACATCCTGCACCTTGCCTAGGACTTCGTGTTGGACATAGACCGGCATGATTGACTCTCCTCGTTGAATTGGGTGCTCGCCATGCCGAACGCTAGCAGGGGGCAGATGAAAAACAGCAGGTGCGAGCCGCCCGCGGACAGGAAGCTCATGGGCTGGCCCATGATTGGGAACATGGCGAGGTTGGTGCCCCACGACAGCAGCAGGTGGCCGGCGATGAAGGCTGCGCCGCCGCACAGGGCGAAGCACTGGAAGCGGCCGACCCAGGCGCGCCGGAAGTCGTTGGACGCATTCGAACAACGCCAGGCGCCGGCGGCGGCGCGCAGCAGCGCCGCCAGGAACAGCGCCTGCAGGCTCCACAGCGCCAGGCCCGCCGCCAGGCCGTGGCGGTGCAGCAGGAAGGACGGGGCGAAGTCGTCCTGGATGGCGGGGATGGCCAGCGCCTCGCCGGCCGCGCCGCCCAGCGCCGCAAGGCCCAGCAGCCCGTCGGCGCCCAGCCAGCCGCCCTGGACGATGGCGCGGCTGCCCTGCAGCATCTGCTGGCCGGTGTGCGGGTGGATCGTCGGCTCGCTCCAGACCTGGAAGCGCTCGGGATAGAAGCCGAAGGCGCCGAGCAGCTCGCCGCCGGCGCGCATCGTCACGCCGCCGGCTGCCACCAGGCAGGCGGCCAGGAAGATCGAGGCCAGCGCGGCGCGCCGTCCATGGCTCGCGCCCCAGGCCAGCAGCATGGCGCCGCACCATACCAGCAGCAGCAGCAGCGGCGAATAATCGTCGACCCGCACCAGGGCCACCGCGAGCAGGAACATGAACAGCAGCACCGGCGCCGCCATGCGCAGCCAGAAGCGCCAGTCGCGCCTGGCCTGGGTCGCGCCGCCGGCGGCCAGCGCCAGGCAGTGCGCGCTCAGCGCGGCCAGGGCCAACTTGGCGAACTCGAAGGGCTGGATGTCGAACACGCCGGTCTCGTTGCCGAAGCACACCTGCAGCAACAGTCCGCCCAGCGCGAGCGCGGCGCATCCCAGCAGCACGCGTTCGGTGGTGGGGCGTGACACGGCGCCGTGGGCGAAGCGCGACAGCAACAGCAGGGCGCCCGGCAGCCCGAGGCCCAGCAGCGCGACCGTGTTCTGGAAGTGGCGCAGCCAGGCGGTGTCGCCGGCCCCCAGGCCCAATTCGAGCTGCACCAGCAACCCGGCGCCAAGCAGCAGCGCGGCGCTGGAGGCCAGCAGCCCGGTGCGGCGCGGGTACAGCAAGATCAGCCAGAGGGTGGCCCAGGCCAGCAGCAGGGACATGGCGGCGCCGGGGGCGCCGACGGTGCGCTGGGTGACCAGCAGCAGCATGGCGCTGGAGGCCAGCAGGGCGGCCGCGCACGGGCGCACGAGATCCCGATCCATCCTGCGCCGGCGCAGCGATGGCGCGATGCAGGCGAGCGCCGCCAGGAGGACGAGACCGGCGGCGACCCAGGCCAGCGGCGGCGGCGCGGGCAAGGCGAGATGGTCGCGCCGTTCCCAGCGCCAGCTCACCGCGGCCGGCAGTTGGCTGGAGGGAGCAGCCGACAACGCGACCTGGCGCGACGGCGACAGGCGCAGGGTGGCGCCGTCCGGCGCCAGTGTGAACAGGGTGCGGCCCACGGCGAAGGCATCCACGTCCGCCAGCGGCAGCTCGCGCTGGGCGGCATCGACCCAGCCGGCGCCGCTCGAGACCAGCACCGGCCGGGCGCCGCGCGCCGACAAGGCGATGCGGCCGTCGTCCTGGCGCAGCAGCAGGACCTCGCCCGGTTCGATCGCGGCGGCGGCGATGCGGTTGCCGCAGTAGAGCAGGCCGCCGAGGCTCAGGGGTCGCGCCAGGCTCGCGCCTTGCGGCAGCAGGCGGTTCCAGGCGGCCAGCGCGCGCGCCGGCAGGCCGCTGTCGGCACAGGCCGGCTGCGGCTGGCCATCGCGCAGCACGGTGGCGCCGTCGTAGTCCCAGGTCCGTTCGCCGTCGTGCAAGGTAGCGCGTCCCGCATCGGCGGCCAGCACCTGCAGTTGCAGCGCGCCGGCCCGGATGCGCTGGCCGGCCGCGAGCGGCAAGTCGCTGCTGCGCTCGCGCGCATCGCCGCGGCGCAGCAGCACGGGTTGCAGCGGTTCGGCGTTGCGCAGCAGCCAGGCGCCGTCGCGGTCGCGGCGCAACACCAGCTGGCGCGAAGCGGCGCGCGGCGCGCCCAGTTCGTGGCGCCCCAGCATGACCGATTCGCCCGCGGCGAGCGTCACCGCGATCTCGGACGGGGACCAGGCCGCCGGCGTCCTGAGCAGGGCCAGCAGTTGCACGGCGCACAGCAGCGCCAGAAGAATCCAGGCGAGACCGGCGCCGAGGGGCGGACGCGGTATGCCTCGCGGTATGCCACGCTGTGCGACATGCTTCATGCCGCGCTCTCGAGCGGTTCGGCATCCAGGGCGGAGACGGCGCGCGCCAGGCTGCGGCTGATGTCCAGCGCGTGGCGTGGACGGTCGGCGGGACGCTCGGCCACCAAAGCGCGCAGCAGCGCGAGGCCGGGTGCGGCGGCAGGGCCCAGGCGGGCGGCGAACAGCGCCGCTTCGTCCGCTTGCAGCACGGCCGGCCGCACCTGGCGTTCGCCCAGCAGGCTGGCCGCCGCATGGCGGCCATGCGCCTGCCAGGCCTGGCCGCAGGCGCTGCTGTAGCGCAGCAGGCGGCCGCAGACCAGGTAGTAGAGCAGGGCGCCGAGGGCGAAATAATCGGTGCGCGCTTCGGTGGCGTAGCCGTCGGCGTCGGGGAAGAACTGTTCCGGGGCTTGCCAGTTGGCGGTGCCGGCGTAGGTGTGGGCGCGCAAGTCGTCGAGGCGGCGGTTGGTGCCGAAATCGGCCAGCTTGACGGCGTCGCTGGCGCCGTCGAGCAGCAGGTTGCCGGGCTTGAGGTCGAGGTAGCGCCAGCCGCTGGCATGGACCTTGGCCAGCGCCTGGTTGACCTGGCCGATCCAGGCCAGGGCGCGGTCGGGGGCGACCGTGCGCCCCAGCGCCGCTGCGCGGCTCAGGTGGCCGGCCAGGTCGCCGTCGAGCAGCTCGAGCGCCATCGCCGGCATGCCGGCGTGCTCGCCGCTGTCGAGCAGGCGCACGATGTGGCGGGCGTCCCAGGGCGCCAGGGCGCGCAGGAAGGCGATCTCGGTGCTGGCGCTGGCCAGCCAGCGCGCGCGCAAGCCGACTGGTGCGCGTTCCATCTGTTCCAGGTTGACCAGCTTGAGGGCGACGCAACCGTTGGCGTGCAGGCTGTCGGCGCGCCAGACGACGCCATAGGCCGAGCCGGCCAGCGCCTCGCGCAAGCGGTACTGGCCGCCGGCCAGCGAAATGACGGTGCCTGCTTCGTACATGGTGTCCCCCGAGCCTGGCGCATGGCGCCGATGCGGGGAACTAGCGGAGGGGAGGGGAAAGGCGCCGTGGCCGTGTGGCGCCCAGTAAAAAGCCGCGCGGTGCGCGGCTCATCGGATCGGCGTGGATCAGCGGCCGTAGCCGTGGCCGTGGCCGTGGCCGCGGCGGTCGTCGCGGTCCCAGCGATCGTGCCGGTCACGACGGTCATGCCGGTCATGACGGTCCCAGCCGCGGCCACGATGCTCGACATAGACCGGGCGCGGCTGCACGTACACCGGGCGCGGTTGGACATAGACCGGTCGCGATTCCACGTACACCGGGCGCGGCTGCACATAGACCGGGCGCGGCTGCACATACACGGGTCGCTGCTGCACGTACACCGGTCGCGGCTGGTGGTAGCCGTTGTTGTAGCCATTGTGATGGCCATAATGACGGCGGTCGTCGCGGGTGTTGATGGAATTACCCACCGCCGCGCCGATCACGCCGCCGGCGACCGCGCCACCGGTGCCGCCGACCGTGTGGCCGACGACGGCGCCGAGCACCGCGCCAACGGCCGTGTTCGTACCACGATCACCGGCCATTGCCGCCGGCGATACCGCGACAGCGGCCAGCAGCACAGCACCAAGGGTTGTCGATTTCAACATGGTTTTTCCTCGTACCCTGGCGGAGATCGGGATGATAACTGCGACACCGGGCATGGAGGTACGATATTCCCGACGGCGGATCATGCCATTCGTTAATACAGTTTTTTACAACTGCATCTCAGCCAGTAACATTCCACCTTGCAAGCAGCGTCGGGCGCCCCATCTACGCACGACCACCGTTATCCGAACCTGCCATGCGCCCGAGCCGTAGCATCGTCATTGTCTTCTCCCTGCTGGTCTTGTTGCTGGTGTATATCGGCATGCGCCTGCTGCCCGACCTCGGGCTGGCGGCGGCCGGCACCGTCGCCGCCGTCATTCTGCTGGGCCTGCTCGGCACACTGGTCCCGGTCGGCCTGGTGTCGTCCTCGCTGCGGCGGCGGCGGCGGTGGTCGGACCTGGCCGCCTGGCTCGGCCTGCTGTCGATGGGCCTGTTCTCGTCGCTGCTGGTCGCGACCGTGCTGCGCGACATCGTCCTGCTGGTGCTGCTGCCCTTCGGCGCGCTGACGCCGGCGCTCGCCCATGGCAGCGCGCTGGCCGTGCCGTTGGTGGCGCTGGCCGTGACCATGGTCGGCTACGTCAACGCGCGGCGGGTGGCGCGGGTGGTGAAGGTCGACGTGCCGATCCGCGACTTGCCGGCCGATCTGCACGGCTACGCCATCGCCCAGATCTCGGACATCCACGTCGGCCCCACCATCAAGCGGCCTTACCTGAACGCCATCGTCAACCAGGTCAACAAGCTCGGCGCCGACGCCATTGCCGTGACCGGCGACCTGGTCGATGGCAGCGTGCAGCGCCTGGCCATGCATACCGAACCGCTGGCGCGGCTGAAGGCGAGCGACGGCGTGTTCTTCGTCACCGGCAACCACGAATACTATTCCGGCGCGCTGGAGTGGATTGCCGAGGTGCGGCGGCTGGGCCTGACGGTGCTCATGAACGAGCACGTGGTGCGCCGGCGCGGCAGCGCCGCGCTCATGATCGCCGGCGTGGCCGACTATACCGCCCACCACTTCCACCCCGAGCACAAGAGCGACCCGCAGCGCGCCCTGCGTGGCGCGCCGCCCGAGGTCGGCGTGAAAGTGCTGCTGGCCCACCAGCCGCGCAGCGCGCCGGCGGCGGCGGCGGCCGGCTTCGACCTGCAATTGTCGGGCCATACCCACGGCGGCCAGTTCTTTCCGTGGAACCTGTTTGTGCCGCTGCAGCAGCCTTTCGTTGCTGGACTGAACCGTGTGCGCGACATGTGGGTGTATACCAGCCGCGGCACCGGCTACTGGGGGCCGCCGAAGCGCTTCGGCGCGCCATCCGAGATCACCCTGGTGCGCCTGGTGCGGGCCTGAGCACGGCGCTGCGCCGCCATCTGCCGCATGTACGTACGGCAAAAAACAGGGGCAAAAAGTTGCCGAATGCGCTATCGTTTGAATCCTTTCGAACTAGCAAGGGTTTCCGCGCATGAAACGCAGCTTCCGTCTCCACCATCTTCCCGTCATGGGCGTCATCGCCGCCGCGCTGCTGGGCGTGCCGGCCCTGGCTGCCAGCCCCGGCAATGATCCGGCTGCCCTCGCCAAGATCCGCGACACGGCGATGAGCAGCGACTACGCCTGGCAACGCACCGAAGACATGACCGACTTGATCGGTCCGCGCCTGTCCGGCTCGCCCGGCGCGGCGGCGGCGGTCACCCAGGTGGCGGAAGCGATGCGCAAGCTCGGCGCCAGGGTGACCTTGCAACCAGTAAAGGTGCCGCATTGGGTGCGCGGCATCGAGACCGGCGAGCTGGTCGAGTACACGGGGCGCCCGCAAGGCGTGACCCAGCGCGTCGTACTGGCCGCGCTGGGCGGCTCGGGCGCGACTCCGGCCGAGGGCCTGGTGGCGCCGGTGCTCGTGCTCAAGAGCTTCGATGAACTCAAGACCCGCGCCGCGGAAGTGAAGGGCAAGATCGTGCTGTTCGACGTGGCGTTCGACCAGCACATGGCCGATCGCGGCCTGGCCGGGCATGCCTATGGACAGGGGTCGGCCTATCGCCGCAACGGTCCGCGCATGGCGGCCGAACTCGGCGCCGTCGGCGCGCTGGTGCGGTCGGTCGGCGGCGCGGCCTATCGCCTGCCGCATACCGGTTCGTCGGGCCTGCTTGAGAACGCACGCATCCCGGCCGCCGCCGTGACGGCGGAGGACGCGATGCTGATGGCGCGCCTGGCCAGGCGCGGCCCGCTGAGCATGAAGCTGGTGCTGACCCCGCAGAACCTGCCGGACGCCGACAGCTTCAACGTGATCGCCGACTTGCCGGGCACCGAGAAACCGGACGAGATCGTGATCGTCTCGGGCCACCTCGACTCCTGGGACCTGTCGCCGGGCGCGCACGACGACGCCGCGGCCGTCGCCAGCGCGATGGCCGTGTTCGAGGTGCTGCAAAAGCTCGACTACCGTCCGCGCCGCACCATCCGCTTCGTCGCCTGGATGAATGAAGAGAACGGCCAGCGCGGGGCGAGCACCTACCTCGCCGCCGAACAGGCGAACGCGGGCAAGCACTTCGGGGCGATCGAGAGCGACAACGGCGTCGGCCGCCCCTTCGGCCTGCGCGCCAGCGTGATGCCGCAGTCGGTCAAGCTGTTCGCGCCGCTGCAGGCGGCATTGCAGCCGATCGGCGCCAACGTGTTCCAGCGCCAGGACGTGCTCGCCACCGGCGACCTGGCCGGTCTGGAACGCGCGGGCGTGCCGAGCTTCGCCCCGATCGTGGACACCTCAAGCTATTTCGACTACCACCACACGCCGGCCGACACCCTGGACAAGGTAGATCCGGACATCCTGCGCCGCCATGTGGCGCTGATGACCGCGACTGCCTGGTACCTGGCCAATATGGAGCAGGACATCGGCCGCTCCAGCGTGCCGAAGCCCTGACCCAGGGTCGCCCGCGCCGCCGGCTCAAGCCGCCGTGCTGATGCGCCGTATGGCGCGCGCGTGGCCGCGGTAGGGCCGGCCATAGATGGTCTGGATGCCGCTCGCGAAATTCTGGCCCCAGACCAGCTGCGCGCGGGTGGCGTGCGGCTCGCTCGACCAGTACCAGTTGCGCTCGAACGATTCGCGCAGGTTCGCGAACAGCAGAGCCAGTTCGCGCCGCGTCGGCAGCGCCCCCCCATGAGCGATGGCCCAGTCCACCGCAGTGGGCCAGCTGACGTCGGAGGAATCGCCTGGCAGCAGGACCAGGTGGTAGTCGGGTTCGTCCTTGCCCAAGATCAGACCTGCGTATTCCTCGCCGTCTTGCAGCATGCCCCGGATTTGCATGTATTCGCCCATTGAAATCACCTCGCGTTAAGTAGCAGTGGGATAAGACTGCTGAGCGCGACTTTTGGTTTCGCGTTTGATTCGATCTAGATCATGGGGAGGTTTAATTTCTATGGGGACGAATCTCGTGAGGAGTGATTTCATCCGGAAAAAATTCTTTGAATAACTTGGACTACAGAAGTTAACTTCATTCACAGAGGCCGGCCGTTTCGACTCGACACCGTGCCCGGACGCATTGCCGTCCAGCACATGCCGCGCAAGCGCATACCGCACGACGCGCGGTTAGCTAGATCACTCGACTACGCCGCCTCGGGTACGTATCACGACGCCCATCGCTGGCGCGTATTTTATTTCCACAGTGAAATTTCGTTTAGGAATTTGATACTTCTAGAAAAAATTTCCTAGAAAAAGTTGAACTTAGGAAGTTTCCTGCGTTCAAAGGGTTACCTCGTTCACCTAAGGTAAGACCTCGACATGCAGACTTTTGCTACTTTCGCTCCGACCCGTACCAGCGTCGCCCGCGCCGCTACCGCCGTCGCCATGCTGGCCGCCGCCATGGCGGCCAATGCCGCGACCGTCCCGGCCACGCCAAACAATTTCTACGTCTCGCCGTCCGGCTCGGATACCGCTGCCGGCACCAAGGCCGCGCCGTTCAAGACCCTGGCGCGCGCCGCCAAGGCCGTGACGAAGGCCGGCACCACCGTGTTCGTGGCGCCCGGCACCTACGCCGGCGGCATCCGGACCACCGCCAGTGGCACGGCAAGCAGCCGCATTTATTGGGTGTCGACGACCAAGTGGGGCGCCAAGATCGTGCCGCCTGCCAGCTCGACCAACAAGACCGCCTGGGACAACCGTGGCAACTACGTCAGCATCATCGGTTTCGACGTCGACGGCAGCAAGATCGGCAGCGGCACCAAATGGGTGCTCGGCATCTATACCGGCGGTTCGTACAACGTCATCGAGGGCAACCGCGTGCATCACATGGCGACGACCATTCCGTGCAACAGCGCCGGCGGCTCGGCGATCGGTGTGGACAGCTACTACAAGGGCGTCAAGGGCGACGTGATCGGCAACGTCGTGCACGATATCGGCCCGGCCGGCTGCACCTACGTCCAGGGCATCTATCACAGCACCTCGGGCACGATCAAGAACAACGTGGTCTACCGCGTGGGCTCGGCGGCGATCCACCTGTGGCACGACGCCACGGACCTCCAGATCGTCAACAACACGGTGAGCTCGTCGGTGTTCGGGATCATCGTCGGCGGCGGCGACTTCTACTTCACCAAAGCGGGCGCCAACAACGTCCACGTGCACAACAACATCGTGTACGACAACAAGTACGGCATTTCCGAGCAGGGCACGACCGGCAAGGGCAATACGTACAAAAACAACCTGGTCACCAAGAACACGACCTATAACTTCCGGCTGCGCAATAGCCTGACCCATACGGGCACCATCAGCTCGGAACCGCTGTTCGCCGGCTACTCGCGCACCGCGGCGATGCCGAACTACAAGCTGACAGCGAGCTCGCCGGCAATCGGCCGTGGCCTCGCGACCTATGCGCCGAAGACCGACATCGACGGCAAGGCGCGTGGCACGGCCATCGACCTCGGCGCTTACCAGCGCTAAGCACTACCACGCAGTCCCCCCGCAGTACCGAGCCGGACCGAAGCCAGCCCTGGCCAGCTTCATCCGGCGTCACCCACGCCAGCGCCAGCTGGCGACCTCGTGGACGGGCGCATGCGCCCCGTCCGCTCCGACACATCAGGAGAAGCCCACGTCCCGCGTGGACTGCCGCGCCCTGCGCGTGGCCCCTCCATTGCCCGGTGTTTTTTCCGGACTAGAAGGAAACCTCAGATGAAAAGCAGCACCATGATCGCCTCGAACCTTCGTACCAACCTGACTGCCGTTGCCGCAGCCGTTCTGCTGGCCGCCACCGCATCGGCCCAGGCCGCCACGGCCCCGCAAAGCCCGACGCCAGCCGCCACCGCCGCTGCCTCGGCCCAGGATCAAGTGCGCCAGCTGTACCTGACCCTGCTCGGCCGTGAACCCGATGCGGAAGGTTGGCAGTTCTGGACCCAAGCGATGAACAGTGGCGTCAGCCTGGCGAACATCGAAGCGGAGATCAAGCGCAGCCCCGAATATACCGCGCGCAATCCAGCGCCTGTCGTCGGCGCGGGCATCCCGGCTACGCCAAACAATTTCTATGTCTCGCCGACCGGTTCGGACAGCGCCGCCGGCACCAAGGCCGCGCCGTTCAAGACCCTGGCGCGCGCCGCCCAGGCCGTGACGAAGGCCGGCACCACCGTGT
Organism: Massilia sp. UYP34; assembly: GCF_056279385.1. Classification (NCBI taxonomy): domain Bacteria; kingdom Pseudomonadati; phylum Pseudomonadota; class Betaproteobacteria; order Burkholderiales; family Oxalobacteraceae; genus Massilia; species Massilia sp. UYP34. The sequence goes on from NZ_JBWBRF010000005.1 coordinate 12,055, forward strand.
TCGTGGCGCCCGGCACCTACGCCGGCGGCATCCGGACCACCGCCAGTGGCACGGCAAGCAGCCGCATTTATTGGGTGTCGACGACCAAGTGGGGCGCCAAGATCGTGCCGCCTGCCAACTCGACCAACAAGACCGCCTGGGACAACCGCGGCAACTACGTCAGCATCATCGGTTTCGACGTCGATGGCAGCAAGATCGGCAGCGGCACCAAATGGGTGCTCGGCATCTATACCGGCGGTTCGTACAACGTCATCCAGGGCAACCGCGTGCACCACATGGCGACAACCATTCCGTGCAACAGCGCCGGCGGCTCGGCGATCGGCGTGGACAGCTACTACAAGGGCGTCAAGGGCGACGTGATCGGCAACGTCGTGCACGATATCGGCCCGGCCGGCTGCACCTACGTCCAGGGCATCTATCACAGCACCTCGGGCACGATCAAGAACAACGTGGTCTACCGCGTGGGCTCGGCGGCGATCCACCTGTGGCACGACGCCACGGACCTCCAGATCGTCAACAACACGGTGAGCTCGTCGGTGTTCGGGATCATCGTCGGCGGCGGCGACTTCTACTTCACCAAAGCGGGCGCCAACAACGTCCACGTGCACAACAACATCGTGTACGACAACAAGTACGGCATTTCCGAGCAGGGCACGACCGGCAAGGGCAATACGTACAAAAACAACCTGGTCACCAAGAACACGACCTACAACTTCCAGCTGCGTAATGGCCTGACCCATACGGGCACCATCAGCTCGGAACCGCTGTTCGCCGGCTACTCGCGCACCGCGGCAACGCCGGACTACAAGCTGACGGCGAGCTCGCCGGCAATCGGTCGTGGCCTCGCGACCTATGCGCCGAAGACCGACATCGACGGCAAGGCGCGTGGCGGCAGCATCGACCTCGGCGCGTATCAGCGTTGAATCAGCGCTAAATTAGCGCTAAATCAGCGCTAAGCAGCCGTCGGCAGCGCCAGGTCAAGCGGCGCTACCGAGGAGCGCTGGCGGCGTGGCCGCCAGCTGAAAGGCCCGGACGTGCGAGCGTCCGGGCCTTTGTTCATTCGGCTTCGGTATCGATGGGTTGCACGACTTCGGGACCGCCGACCCCGGCCCGGTTGACCAGCGTGCTGACCGCGTGCCATTCGAATGCATCCGAGGGCAGGGCGGCGCGGCGCGCGAACGCCAGCGCTTCCTCGCTCGAGAGCGCTGGATCGAGCCAGGTGTCGGCGTCGCGCGCATCCAGCACCACCGGCCGCCGGTCGTGGATGTCGAGCATGCCGCCCGAGGCGTCGTCGGTCACCAGCACGAAACCGGCTTCGGCGCGGCTTTCGGTAAAACCGCCGAAATTGGCCAGGGCCAGCATGAACAGCGGCGCACCGTCCCGGCGGTGGATGTGCCACGGCTGCTTGTGGCCTTTTTCGCCAGTCCATTCATACCAGCCTTCGGCCGGCACCAGCGCCCGCCCCGACTTGAGCAGGCCGCGCCAGTAGCGGTTGGTGAGCTTGTCCATGCGCGCATTGATCGTCACCGGCACCTTGCCCTTGGCCCAACGCGCCTGGTAGCTCCAGTACACGTCGTCCACCCGCCGCTGGCCGTCCTGGATATGCAGCACAGGCCGGTAAGTGCCGGGAGGCACGTTGTAGGCCGGCGCGGATTCGCTGTCGTACACCGCGTCGAGCCAGCCGATCGCGCTGGCGTAGTTGCGAGCCGTCTGGCTCTGGTCAAATCGTCCACACATGACGCGATACTAGCGCAAGCCGCTGTCGGGCAGCACGCGGCAGGCGCGCCGTCATGCGAGACCCATGCACAACCCGTGCAGGATCCGTGCAAGATCTGTGCGAGCCCGGTGCAGGACGCGTGCGGCGTTTGGCCGCACCGTCCGGCAATGGTATGCTCCAGCCTCACATGATTGACAAGGAGCAGGTATGGCAGCAGGCTGGTGGACCGTATTGAAGACCGTCCCATGGAGCGAGGTGATCCACGCCGCGCCCCAGGTGGCGACCGGCGCGCGCCGCTTGTGGGACACGGTCAATCGCAGACCGGGGGAAGTGAACCCGGCGACCGGCTTGAGCCCTGAGATGGCGGCACAAGAAGACGACGTCATCGGCCACCTGATCGCGCGTGCCGAACAGAGCGACGCCGAGCTGAACGACCTGCGCAACCAGATGCGCTCGGCTTCGGAACTGATCGCCAACCTGGCCGATCAGAACGCCCAGTTGATCGCCAAGATGGACGTGCAGCGCCAGAAGATCACCTGGCTCGGCGTGACCGCCGGCCTGTCGGCGCTGCTGGCCGTGGTGGCCTTGATCCTGGTGGCGGTGCGAACCTAGATGAAGCTGGTACTGATCTGCGCGACCCTGTTCATCTTCTTCTCGCTGCTGCTGAACGGGGCGCGCCGGCGGGGCAAGCTGGGCGAGACCGCCAACCGCGCCGTGACGGGCCTGGCCAATTCGATGCGCATCTTCGTGTTCGGCCTGCTGCTCTTCGTGGCGATCGTCTGCGTGGCGATGGCCTGGCACTTGCTGCAAAGCCCTGCCTGACCGACCCGGCGTCGCCTTCGACCGCACGCGCCTGAGCGTGCCGCACGCGCTGAGCGAGGCGGCCGACCAGGCCTTGTACGCGGCAACGCGCGGCGAACGCCACTGCTTGGACGCCGTCGGCTGCATGTCCGCCTGCATGTCAGGCTGAACGTCAGCCTGACATGCGCCCGCCTGCGCTCAGGCGGACAGCGGCATCTTCTCGATCAGCTTGTCGAGCGTGATCGGATATTCGCGCACCCGCACGCCGGTGGCGTTGTAGACCGCGTTCGCGACCGCCGCGGCGACCCCGCAGATACCGAGTTCGCCGACGCCCTTGGCTTTCATGGGCGAGGACAGCTCGTCTTCTTCCTTCAGGAACACGACTTCCTGGTGCGGAATGTCGGCATGCACCGGCACCTCGTAGCTGGCGAGATCGTGGTTGGCGAAGAAGCCGAGGCGCTTGTCGACCACCAGGTGTTCCATCAGCGCACCGCCCACGCCCATGGTCATGGCGCCGATTACCTGGCTGCGCGCCTGCTTGGGATTGAGGATGCGGCCGGCCGCGCACACGGCCAGCATGCGCCGCACCCGCATTTCACCGGTCACCGGGTCGACCGCCACTTCGACGAAGTGGGCGCCGAAGGTCGAGAGCTGGTTCTTCTTGTCGAGGCCACCGGAGAATTCGATCGTGTCCTCGGCCACCAGCTCGCCGCCGGCAGCGGCCTGCGCCAGCGGCAGGTCGCGCCCGCCCGCACGGACGGCGCCGTCCACGAACTCGGCATCGCGCTCGTTGACGCCGAGTTTGGCCGCCACCAGTTCGCGCAGCTTGGCGCAGGCGGCGTACACGCCCGACGTCGAGCTGTTCGCGCCCCATTGGCCGCCCGAGCCGCTCGACGCCGGGAAGCTGGAGTCGCCCAGGCGCACCTCGACCCGCTCGAGCGGCACGCCCAGCATCTCGGCCGCGGTCTGGCCGATGATGGTGTAGCTGCCGGTGCCGATGTCGGTCATGTCGGTTTCGACGATCACCTTGCCGTCCTGCGCGAGGCGCACCCGCGCCGCCGACTTCATCACCGGGCTGTTGCGGAAGGCCGAGGCCACGCCGTAGCCGATCAGCCAGCGGCCTTCGCGCGTCTGTCCGGGCTTGGGATTGCGCTTGTTCCAGCCGAACTTGTCGGCGCCCATGCGCATGCACTCGACGAAGCGGCGCTCGGAAAACTTGCGGATCGGCTTCTCGGGATCGACCTTGGTGTCGTTCAGGATGCGGAACTGCACCGGGTCGATGTTCAGTTTTTCGGCCATCTCGTCCATCGCGACTTCGAGCGCCATCATGCCCGGCGCCTCGCCCGGGGCGCGCATCGCATTGCCCTCAGGCAGGTCGAGCAGGGCGACGCGCGTCGTTGTCATGCGGTCGGCGCCCGCGTACAGCAGGCGGGTCTGCTGGGTCGCCACTTCCGAGCTGCCCTTGGGCAGGTTGCCGTTCCATGACTCGTGGCCGATGGCCATGATGCGACCGTCGCGGCCGGCGCCGATGCGGATGCGCTGGATCGTGGCCGGGCGGTGGGTGGTGTTGTTGAAGATCAGGTGACGGTGCAGCGCCACCTTGACCGGACGCTTGGCCGCGCGCGCGCCGAGCGACGCCAGCACGGCGTCGGCGCGCAGGAACAGCTTGGAGCCGAATCCGCCGCCGACATAGGGCGAGATCACGCGCACTTTCTCCTTCGGCATGCCCAGCGTCTTGGACAGGTCCTGGACGCACCAGTTGATCATCTGGTTCGAGGTCCAGACCGTCAGCTTGTCGCCCTCCCAGACCGCGGTGGACGCATGCGGCTCCATCATCGCGTGCGACTGGTCCGGGGTGGTGTAGGTGGCGTGGAGTTTCACGGGCGCGGTATCGAAGCCGCGCTGGAAGTTGCCGGCGCTGGAGTCGGCCGGGTCGTCTTCCCAGTCCGGCTTGACCGCCTTGTTCTTTTCGGCGGCCAGGTCGAAGCGGCCTTTTTCCTCGACGTACTTCACGCGCACCAGGTGGGACGCGGCGCGCGCCTGCTCGAAGGTCTCGGCCACCACCAGGGCCACGGCCTGGTGGTAGTGCTCGATCTTCGGGCCGGCCAGCAGGTGGGCGACGTTCTTGTCGCCCTTGCCCAGCTTGCCGGCATTGGCGGCCGTGACCACGGCCAGCACGCCGGGCGCGCGGCGCGCGGCCTCGATCTCGATCGAGGCGATGCGGCCCTTGGCGATGCCGGAGCCGACCACGAAGCCGTGGGCGGCGTTCGGCACTTCCTTGTGGTGCTCGTAGGCGTAAGGCGCCGTGCCGGTGCACTTGAGCGGACCATCGATGCGGTCAAGCGGCTGGCCGACATAGCGCTGGCGGTCGATGGGATTGGTGGTGGCTGGAGTAGTGAATTTCATGGGATCAGCCTTTCTTCGCTGCTGAAACAGAGGTGGCCAGTGCGTCGGCCAGGGTACGGTGCACCAGGGCCACCTTGAAGGCATTGTCGTCGGTGGTGCGGGCGCCGGCCATCAGGCGGTCGGACACCGCCTTGGCGCCTTGCGCCATCTGGCGCTCGGCCTCTTCGACCCGCCATGGCTTGTGGGCCACGCCGCCGACCGCCACGCGTCCGCTGCCGTCGGGCAGGATCACGGTGGCGACCGACACCAGGGCAAAAGCGTAGGAGGCGCGGTCGCGCACCTTGCGGTAGGCGTGCACGCCGCCCAGCGGCTTGGGCAGTTTGACGGAAGTGATCAATTCGCCCGGCTCGAGCACGGTCTCGATATGCGGCGTGTTGCCCGGCAGGCGGTGGAAGTCGGCGATCGGGATGCTGCGCATGCTGCCGTCGGCCTTCACGGTCTCGACCTCGGCGTCGAGCAGGCGCATGGCGATGGCCATGTCGCTCGGGTGGACGGCGATGCAGGCGTCGCTGGCGCCGACCACGGCGTGGTGGCGGGTGTAGCCGCCGATGGCGGCGCAGCCGCTGCCCGGCTGGCGCTTGTTGCAGCGCTGCGCCGTATCGTAGAAATAGGGGCAGCGGGTGCGCTGCAGCAGGTTGCCGGAGGTGGTCGCCTTGTTGCGCAACTGGGTCGAGGCGCCCGCCAGCAGGGCGCGCGACAGCACGGCGTAATCCTTGCGCACGCGCGCATCGGCCGCCAGGTCGGTGTTGCGCACCAGCGCACCCACGCGCAGGCCGCCGTCCGCTGTGGGTTCGATCTGGTCGAAGCCCAGGCCGTTGACGTCGACCAGGGTGGTCGGGGTCTCGATCTCGAGCTTCATGAGGTCGAGCAGGTTGGTGCCGCCGGCGATGAAGCGGGCGTTCGGGGTGCGCGCGACGAGCTCGGCGGCTTGACCCGGCGAGGTGGCGCGCTGGTAGGTGAATGCCTTCATGCCTTGACCCCTCCCACTTCGGTGATTGCGTCGATGATGTTCGAGTAGGCGCCGCAGCGGCAGATATTGCCGCTCATGCGTTCGCGGATCTCTTCCACGGAGAGCAGGGGCTTCGCATTCAGGTCCGCGGTCACGTGGCTCGGAATGCCCTGGCGGATTTCCTCGATCACCGACACGCTGGCACGGATCTGCCCGGGGGTACAGTAGCCGCACTGGTAGCCGTCGTGCTTGATGAAGGCGGCCTGCATCGGATGGAGCTTCTCTGGCGTGCCGAGGCCCTCGATGGTGGTGATTTCGGCGCCTTCGTGCATGACCGCCAGCGACAGGCAGGAATTGATGCGGCGGCCGTCCATGATGACGGTGCAGGCGCCGCACTGGCCCTGGTCGCATCCCTTCTTGGAGCCGGTCAGATGCAGGTGCTCGCGCAGCGCGTCGAGCAGGCTGGTGCGGGTGTCCAGCTGCAGCGTCACCTGCTTGCCGTTGACGGTGAAGGTAACGCCGGTGGTGACTGGCTCGGGAGTGGTGGTCGCGGCAGCCGCTGGTGCGGCCTGCTGGGCGTGCGCGCCTGGTACGGCCGCGGTCGATACCGACAGGGCGCCGGCGATCAACAGGTCGCGTCGGGTGAGCTTGACGTCGCTGAATTGGTCCATGCTTGTGGCTTCCTTCTCTTGAGTACGTTGCCCACGCCCGTTCTTGGCGTAAAGACGTCGGCGCCGACAGGTGTGGAAGGGCTTGCGGAATTGTCGAATTGATTCTAAGTCAGCTGTCGGGAAGGCCGCGTTCCCTTGAAACTTGAAGTATCTGTGGGCTGCGGGCATCAGCCGCCAGCGTACGCAGGCTGGCGGCGACGGCGACGGCGACGGCGACGCGGGCGCCATGCGCGCCGACCTGCGGCGCGGGCCGGTGCGGTGAGGCGTAAGGAGGAACCAGGCTATTGCTGAAGGACGTATTCGCCCGGCGCGGGCGCCATGTCTGGCAGCGGCGCCGGCGGGGGTACATGCTTGCCGGCATGGCGGGCAAGCCATTGCTCCCAGGTGGGCCACCAGCTGCCCTCGAGCTGGGGCACGCGCGCCAGCCAGCGGTCGGGATCGACGTACGGGTCGTCATGGCGGTGCACGGCAACCTGGTAGCTGCGGTTGGGGCTGCCCGGCGGAGAAACCACGCCGGCATTGTGGCCGCCGCTGGTGAGAATGAAGGTGACCTCGGTGTCGGTCAGCGGGATGATCTTGTACACCGAGCGCCATGGCGCGACGTGGTCGGTGAGCGTGCCGACCGCGCAGATGGGCACGTCGATGTCGCTCAGCGAGACGGGCCGTCCGCCGGCCAGGTAACGCGAGCTGGCCAGGCTGTTGCGCAGGAACAGGCGGTGCAGGTATTCGGTGTGCATGCGGTAGGGCATGCGGGTGGCGTCGGCATTCCAGGACATCAGGTCGCTCTCTTGCTCGGGCAGGTCGAGCAGGTAGTGGCGCAGGCGCCGCGACCAGATGAGGTCGTTGGAGCGCAGCAGCTGGAAGGCGCCGGCCATCTGGCGCGTGTCGAGGTAGCCCTGCTGCCACATGGCGGCCTCCAGGAAGCTGACCTGGCTGTCGTCGATGAACAGCGACAGCTCGCCGGGCTCGGTAAAGTCGACCTGGGCCGCCAGCAGCGAGATGCTGGCCAGGCGCCGGTCATGGTCGCGCGCCATGGCGGCGGCGGCGATCGCGAGCAGGGTGCCGCCCAGACAATAGCCCGCTGCATTGATCTGGCTGGCGCCAGTCTGGGCCACGATGGCGTCGAGCGCGGCGGTGATGCCCAACTGGCGGTAATCGTCCATGGTGAGGTCGCGGTCATCGGCTTGCGGGTTCTTCCAGGACACCATGTAGACGGTGTGTCCGTGCTCGACCAGGTAGCGCACCAGGGAGTTGTGCGGCGACAGGTCGAGGATGTAGAACTTCATGATCCAGGCCGGCACGATCAGGAGCGGCACTTCGTGCACGGCGGTGCCGGCCGGATCGTAGCGCAGCAGCTCGATGAGCCGGTTCTGCATCACCACCTTGCCCGGCGTGACGGCGACGTCACGCCCCGGCCGGTGCTTGACCACGCGCGGCTTGCCCGCGAGCAGGCCTTGCACGTCGCGCCAGGCGCGCATGGCGCCATTGACCAGGTTCATTCCGCCGCTGGCCAGCACGGTGCGCTGCACGACCGGATTGGTGGTGACGAAGTTCGACGGCGCCACGCAGTCGAGCAGCTGGCGCGCGACGAAGGTGACGACGTCGGCATGGTGCGGCGCGACGCCGCGCACGGTGGAGGTAGCGCGGTGCCACCATTGCTGGCTCATCAGGAAGCCCTGGCTGAGCTGGCGCCAGGGCGCGGTGCTCCAGGCCGGATCGACGAAACGCTTGTCCTGGGCCAGTGGCCGTACCGGGTCGACCGCATGGCCGGCCGGCGTGGCAAGGTATTGCAGCCAGCGCTGCCAGCCGAGGACGGCGTCGGTGGCCAGCTCATGCTGCTTGTCGGGCGACATCAGGAGGTGGCTGGCCCAGTCGAACCAGGCCAGGCCGAGCGCGGCCGGCGACAGGTTGCCGGTGATGCGCCCGAGCCAGGCCCACAGCACCAGGTCGGCATGGACTTGCCCGCCGCCGGCGATCCGCGCATGGCGGTGGGTGCCGCCGAGCCAGGCACTGCCTTCGAGCCGGCGCGTGCTGTCGGCGGCATCGGGGCGGGGGGTGGGGCGGGTATCGGGCGCCATGGCGGAGGCTGGCGACATGCTGCGGCGTTCAGTGCGCGATCAGGAGCGGCGTGGTGCTGCCCGCCAGCAGCGCACGGGTGACGCCGCCGAGGACGAACTCGCGGTAGCGGCTGTGGCCGAAGGCGCCCGTGACCAGCAGCCCGGCATCGTGTTCGCGCGCCAGCTTCAGGAGCGCCTCGCCGGTGCTGCTGCGCGTGGTCTCGATGACGACATCGACCTTGACCCCGTGGCGCGCCAGGTGCAGCGCCATGTCCGCGCCCGGTTCTTCCCCATGCATCTCGGCCATGGCGCCGGGATTGACGAGCGCGAGCTTGGCGGCATCGGCCTGCCGCAGCAGGGGCAGGGCGGCGCTGATGGCGCGGATCGCCTGCATGCTGCCATCCCAGCCGACGACGGCGGTGCCGGGCAGGGGGCGTTCTTTCCAGCCGGGCGGCACCACCAGCACGGGACGCGCGCCGTGCAGCGCGACGTATTCGGGCAAGCCGCGCGCCTGCATCGGGATGCCCGGCACCACGATCGGTTCGGCGTCGCGGCTGACGATCACGAGGTCGGCGTAGCGCGATTCGAGCAGCAGGGCGTAGCGGGCGTCGTCCTCGAGCATGCGCGTTTCGAAACTGTTGACGCCGAGGCGCTGGACCGCGGTGCTGAATTCTTCGAGCCGCGCCTCGACCGCCTCGCGCACCCCGTTGAAATCGGATTCGGGCATCATCGGCGCGCCCATCGAGCCGACCAGCAGCGAATATTCGAACCAGGAGATGCCGGTGGCGGCGCTGCCGACGAGGTGGGCGTCGAAGGCATTGGCCAGCATGGCGCCGGCGCGCAGGCGCGCCTCTTGCTCGGGACTGCCGTCGACGTGAACCACGATGGTCTTGTACATGCTCGTTCCTTTCTTTCGCGCAATGCGCACTCGGGCGGATGGACGTGCCGGTATCCGCCGCTGGAGCAGGACCGTGGACGGCATCTGACCTATGTGCTTGGATTACTTGAAGTCCACTTTATTCCCACGCGGGGTGCGTGTCAGGAATGTGGTTGATGTGAATCAAAAACTAAGAAAGAAGGGAGACTGAACGCGAGTAAAAATTGTCCTGTATGCGTACGACTGCTCTGACGCAAGGACGCGGTGCCGATTACCTCTTTCAGGCCTTGTGACCGCGCGGAATGGCCGCATACTTATGTCATTACCGGCGATGTGGTCGGTTCTCTTGTGTCTCCATCTCGGCCCTGCCGAGGACTCGGTCGTTGCCTGCTTCGTGCGGCAGCGGCCTTTTTTTATGTCGTGTGCTCAGGTGGAGATGCCTGGGGTGCGTGCTGCGGCAAGGTCTGGCTCGGTGCAAGGGGACGGTTCGGCAGGAACTGTCCTAACGGCGTGTGCGGCCGGGTCGCCCGGCGCGAGCATTTCCCAGTTCGTGCTGACCAGATCGAGAACCATTTCCTCTTGCCGCCCGCAGCAGGTGCAGGTGCGCTGGCCTCGGGATGCGTTGTACTGCCAGGAATGGGTCGTGATCAGCGCGCCTGCGATGGCGGACAACACCGATTTTGATGCCGAAAAAAATCCCATGATGCTCACCAGAAGTTAACTTGGTCAGCGTAATACGGAACTTGTAACTATGCAAGATTTTGAACGGGCAATGGCACCGTTCGGTCGCTTTCGGCTACTCGGGTGTTGTGAAACGCCATACCCCACGCTGGCGGCCAGCAGTGCCGGCCTGCCGGTCACGGCGCTCCCCGGCTCCGCCGGCTGCGCAGGCTGGGCCGCCAGCGGCCAGCGACTCGACGTAGTGCACCGCGCTGACGTCGCCGCGCGCGAACAGCTGGCCGCCGCCAGGGTTCGCGCGCCTGCGCGGGCAAGACTGGAATACCCAACGAAATCAGGTCCTCGAGCATGCGAACTCTCGTGACCAGATCATCCGCGCTCGACATGGTGCTCGTTGGGGGCGGCCAGCCCGGTCGTTTCAACAGTCCCGATCCGTCAGGCGAAGCCCAGCATGCCGGCGCCGGCGAGCGTGACCAGTGCCGGCGCCACTTTCTGCAGGCGTGCATTGCGTCCGGCCAGCCAGCCGATGGCCATCAGGCCCATGCTCATGCAGAGTGCGCCGGCCGCTGCGGCGAGGCCGGCCGTTTCCTGTCCGTGCGCATGGCCATGCACCAGGCTGAACGCGCCTGCGAGGACCAGGCCAAGGACTGCCGGCAGCCGCGTGGCGCCAAGGCCCATCAGGCCCGCCACCAGCACGCTCGCCGCGAGCAGCGGCTCCACTGCGGGCAGCGCCAGGGGCGCGAACGCACCCACCGCCATGGCGGCGCAGACCGTTGCCAGCGCCTTGCGGGGGATGGCGGCGGCGCAGCTCCACAGCCCCAGCCCAAGCATGGCCAGCCAGTGGTCCAGCCCGAGCAGAGGGTGGACGAGGCCGGCGGCAAAGCCCCCGCTGGCGTGACCCGGGTGTGCCCAGGCGCTGCCGGCGGAGATCAGAATGGCCAGGATGCTCAGGTTGCTCAAGCGTTTCATGCTGCGTGCTCCTCGTTGACGGCGTCCAGCAGACCCTGTTCGCGGATGAAGGCGACAATGTCGTCCACGCCGGCGCCTGTGCGCAGATTGGTAAACACAAAGGGCCGGTCGCCGCGCTGGCGGCGCGCGTCGGCGGCCATGATGTCGAGATTGGCGCCCACATGCGGGGCAAGGTCGGTCTTGTTGATAATCAGCAAGTCCGAACGCGTGATGCCCGGCCCGCCCTTGCGCGGAATCTTTTCTCCGCCGGCCACGTCGATGACGTACAGGGTGAGATCCGACAGTTCAGGGCTGAAGGTGGCCGCCAGGTTGTCCCCGCCCGACTCCACCAGGATGAGTTCAAGGCCGGGAAAGTCCGCCTGCAGCCGTGCGATGGCTTCGAGGTTGATCGAGGCGTCTTCGCGGATGGCTGTGTGGGGGCAGCCCCCGGTCTCGACCCCCATCAGGCGCTCCGGCGGCAGTGCCCCGGCGCGCAGCAGGATCTCCATGTCTTCGCGGGTGTAGATATCGTTGGTGATGACGGCCATGTCGTGCCGGTCGCGCATCGCCCTGCAGAGCTGCTCGCACAGCGCCGTCTTGCCCGATCCGACCGGGCCGCCGATTCCCACGCGCAGGGGATTCGATTGCATGCTTGCTCCTTTCATGATCACGACCGGTACAGCCGGCCGCTCTGGATTTCGTGGTACATGGACAGCTGGGCCAATCCCGGCGCCCAGCTCGATAATTCGTCGTCAGGCAGCGAGCGCGCCTGCGCGGCCGCCTGCTCGATCGCCGGCCTCAGCCCCAGCAGCAGGCGTTGCCCGGCCACCTGGCCGAGCGGGATCGATTTCACGCACACCAGCACCTGGTTCTCGGTCCACGAGAACAGCATCGCCAGCAACGCTTCCTCATGCGGCACCCCCAGCGCATGCACGGCTTGCGCCAGCGCGGCGGGCAGGCAGGTGTCGCGCATCGGGCCGGATGGAACCAGATTCAGTTCCATGAGCAGCCGGGTCAGCGAGTAGCCCATCTGCACCGTTTCCGCACGCAGCTCCGCGCTTTCGCGCGAGGCCAGGTAACGCGCGTTCCATTGCCAGAATGCTTCGCTGCCCCCGGCGCTGTCCTCAGCGCCATTGCCGCTGCTATTGCCAATCCTGCAGGCGGCCAGCAGGCGCCAGAACACGGCGCCGTCCCATGGCGCCAGCACATCGCCCAGCTGGCGCGCCAGATAGCGCGCCGCGCTGTCCGGACACCGCACGCTGCCGCGTTCGATGGCCGTTTCGAGGCCTTGCGAATAGCTGTACGCGCCGATTGGCAGCGACGGGCTGGCCAATTGCAGCAGGTGCAGCAGGGCCGTCCCGTTCACGCGCTCTCCGCGTCGCCCGGGCGGTGGATTTTCTGGCGCAGCGGAACAGGGGCAAGCAGGTGGCGCGATTCGTGGCCATGGGCGTGGCCGTGGCCACCGCCATACGCCCCGGGCTCCGGATGGAACGCCGCATGCTCTTCTGTTACGGTGGCGCCCAGGCCGGCCAGCATGTCGCGCAGCACCGGATCGGCGCGGATGCGCAGGTGGTCGACGCCGATCTGCACCTGGCCGTGGCGGTTGCCGAGGTGGAACGCGCAGCGCACCAGCGCTTGTGGATCGTGTGCGCTGACGCGGTAGGTTGCTTCCATCGCCGCGCGGACGCGCACCACCGCGCCTTCCGGTCCGGTGAGCAGGTCGCCGTCGCGCAGCACCGAGCCGCGCGGCAGGAACAGCGCCGCCGCTGCGCCCGACGCGAGCGAGAGACGCAAGCGGCAGCGCTCGCGCTGGTCGTAGGCCAGCACTGCTTCATCAGTGACATGCGCAGTGACATGCGCGGTGGCATGGTCGGCCCGCTCGAGGCGGGTATGCAGGGTCAGCATCGGATAGTCCTCCAAAATACGCCTCAAAACAGAAAGTAGCGCTGCGCCAGCGGCAGCTCGGTGGCCGGTTCGCAGGTGAGGAGCTGGCCGTCGGCGCGCACCTCGTAGGTTTCGGGGTCCACCTGCATGACGGGGGTGGCGCTGTTGTGGATCATGTCGGCCTTGGCCAGGCCGCGCGTGCCGCGGATCGGCAACACCGTCTTCGTCAGCTGCAGGCGCTGCGCGATGCCGTCGTCGAACGCCGCCTGCGAGACGAAGGTCACGGACTTTTTCAGTCCGCCGCCGAATGCCCCGAACATCGGCCGGTAGTGCACCGGCTGCGGCGTCGGAATGGACGCATTCGGGTCGCCCATCTGCGCCATCGCGATCATGCCGGCCTTCAGGATCATCGACGGCTTGGCCCCGAAGAACGCCGGCTTCCACAGCACCAGGTCGGCCAGCTTGCCGACCTCGATCGAGCCCACTACGTGCGCTACGCCGTGGGTGATGGCCGGATTGATCGTGTATTTCGCGATGTAGCGCCGGACGCGGAAGTTGTCGTGGGTGGCCGCCGGCGCGTTCGGCGCGTTGGGGTCCGCCAGGTGGCCGCGTTGTACTTTCATTTTGTGCGCGCTTTGCCAGGTGCGCAGGATGACTTCGCCGACGCGGCCCAGTGCCTGGGAGTCGGAGGACATCATCGAGATGGCGCCCAGGTCGTGCAGGATGTCTTCGGCGGCGATGGTTTCGCGGCGGATGCGCGACTCCGCAAATGCCACGTCCTCCGCGATGGACGCGTCGAGGTGGTGGCAGACCATCAGCATGTCCAGGTGCTCGTCGAGCGTGTTGACCGTGTACGGGCGGGTCGGGTTGGTTGACGAGGGCAACACGTTGGCCTCGCCGACGGCCGCGATGATGTCCGGCGCATGCCCGCCGCCCGCGCCTTCGGTGTGGAAGGTATGGATAGTGCGGCCCTTGAACGCGCCGAGCGTGCTTTGCAGGAAGCCGGCCTCGTTGAGCGTATCGGAGTGCAGCGCAACCTGCACGTCGAAGCGCTCCGCAACGGCCAGGCAGTTGTCGATGGCCTGCGGCGTGCTGCCCCAGTCTTCATGCAGCTTCAGGCCCACTGCGCCGGCCCTGATCTGTTCTTCGAGGGGGCCCGGCAGGCTGACGTTTCCCTTGCCCATGAAACCCAGGTTCATCGGAAAGGCATCGGCCGCCATCAGCATGGAATGGATATGCCAGGGACCGGGTGTGCAGGTCGTCGCCGCCGTGCCCACCGCCGGCCCGGTGCCGCCGCCGATCATGGTGGTGACGCCACTCGTGAGCGCTTCTTCGATCTGCTGCGGGCAGATGAAGTGGATGTGGGTATCGACGCCCCCCGCGGTGACGATATGGCCTTCTCCTGCAATGATTTCGGTCGCCGCGCCGATGGTCATCGTCACGCCGGGCTGGATGTCGGGATTGCCGGCCTTGCCGATGGCCGCGATGCGTCCGTCCTTCAGTCCGATATCGGCCTTGACGATGCCCCAGTGGTCGACGATGACCGCATTCGTGATGACGGTGTCCATGACGTCCGCATGCAGCCGTTGCGACTGACCCATGCCGTCGCGAATGACCTTGCCGCCGCCGAATTTGACTTCCTCGCCGTAGTGGGCTGCGGCGTAGTCGTGTTCGATCTCGATGAACAGCTCTGTATCGGCCAGGCGGATGCGGTCGCCCACGGTGGGACCGTACATCTCGGCGTAGGCCTGGCGCTTGATGGTGGCCATCTCAGTTCTCCGCCAGTGGGGGCAAGGCGCCCATCACCTGGCCATTGAAGCCGTAGACTTCGCGCGCCCCTGCCAGTGCGATGAGCTCGACCGTGCGGTGCTGGCCGGGCTCGAAGCGCACTGCCGTGCCGGCGGCAATGTTCAGGCGCATGCCGAGCGCGGCGGCGCGATCGAAGCGCAGCGCCGGATTGACCTCGGCGAAATGGAAATGCGAGCCGACCTGCACCGGGCGGTCGCCACTGTTGGCCACACGCAGCGTGAGCGCAGGGCGACCGGCGTTGAGGACAATGTCGTCCTCGCGCAGGATGGTTTGACCAGGAATCATGGACTCAACCTCAAACGATCGGGTGGTGGACGGTGACGAGCTTGGTCCCGTCCGGAAACGTGGCTTCGACCTGGATGTCGGGGATCATCTCCGGCACGCCCTCCATCACGTCGCTGCGCGCGAGGATCTGTGTGCCTTCGTACATCAGCTCGGCGACGCTGCGGCCATCGCGCGCGCCTTCCATGATGGCTGCCGAGATCAGTGCCACCGATTCCGGATAATTCAGCTTCAGCCCGCGTGCGCGGCGCCGCTCCGCCAGCAGGGCGGCGGTGAAGATCAACAGCTTGTCTTTTTCTCTTGGTCTCAGGTCCATGTCGGTACTGTGCAAGGGTGAGGTCAGGTGGCCCAGATGCGGGGATCGAGCGCCGGGCGGCCAATCAGGTGCGGGCGCAGCAGCTGCCAAGCGCGCGTCATCACCCGCCGCGCGCGTTCGCTGTCGCTGCATAGCAGGCGCGCCATGAAAACGGATTTGAGCTGGCTGGCCCCGAGCGCAGGGTCAAGTGCGCGGATCTGCGCCAGGAGTAGAGCGGGGAGCGCCGGCCCGACTGCCGTCAGGGTGGCGCAGACGGTCTGGCCATCGAGCCCGAACTCACCATTGAGTGCTTCCGAACCGGCGCGCAGGCGTGCCTGCTCGTACCACAGCAGCTGGCTGCCGCACCAGATCTCCGAATGCAGGCGCAGCTGGCCACGTTCGAAGCGCTCGCCGCTGGCCTGCCGGCCGAAGCACATCACGTCGCAGCCGATATAGCGGGCGCCAAGGCCAAGCTGCACGATGTGGCGCTGCGCCGCCCGGGCGCCGTTGAAGTAGATGGTCTCTTGCGGCATCCATTCGAGCGCCGCGCCGTCGCCGGCCGATAGCTGTACCGACTGGGTCGCTTCGCCGTCGTCGCCGCGATACCACTTGGCCGCACCTGGAGAAGTCAGGAAGGCGTGCGCCGCCGGGCCGACCCTGGTGTCGATCTGGAGCCGGTCGCCGGCGCGGATGCCCGCTGGAGGATGCACCACGATCGCGTGAGCGGTCTGGATGCCTTCCGGATAAAGCGGCTTCTGCACGCGTAGCGGTCCGTGATGGCGGTTGCGAGCCAGGACGCTGGCGCCGCCTTTGAAGGCGATTTCCAGTTCCAGGCTGGCCAGCCACCCGGTGGCGGAGGCACTGTGGTGAGTCTGTTCATCTCGCATGAGATGGTAGGTAGCATTTTCCGTGCCACTTTCGGGCATGTCGACAACCTGATGCGCGTTGCGTTGCGTTGCGGTCGGGCCGCGCAGCCCCGCCGCTTGTGACGGTTTTTCGAGGGCCCCTTCCAGTAACAGGTGCGTCTCTTCGTAGTGCAAGGTCCCGGCGTCGGCACCGAGCAGTGCACTTGGGCCGGGCGAAATGATGTGGAAATGCATCGAACGGTCAGTTCTGGTGCGCCTCGTGTCATCTACACACTATTTTCGTGCGTCGCAAGGTGCTGGGCATCCTGGCGCACCTTGTCGACGCATCATGAAGATAGCCGACCTGTTTCCGGTGTTTCTCCCTCTGCGAGGCTTTGTTGCGCAAATCAGGCTGGGGCAGCGTAATATCCGCAGGTCTGGTAGCCCGAACGGACGTAACCAGCTCCGCAGAAGTACCGCACGACCAACTGGAAGACGTACAACGAAGCGTTGAGGTCACGCGGCTCGCTGCTCATCTGGCTGGACCCGATGAAGTGGCACGGCCAGCCAAGCAGCAAACGCGGGCGCAGCCAGACGTTCAGCGACGAGTCGATCGAGTTCTGCCTGAGCATCAAGTGCCTCTTCAATTTACCACTACGCCAGGCCATGGCATGGCGCAAGCCTGCTGCGCCTGGCTGGGCTCGACTGGCCGGCGCCGGGCTACAGCACGGCAAGCCGGCGGCAAAAGACGCTACAGGTGGCCATCGCCTTGCGCGCCGCGCATGCCATTATCGCGATCCGCAAGAACGCTAAGCCCTGGAGGGCGAACCGCTGCGGTGCCGATGCACGTAACGATATCCTGCGGACAACAAAAAGGGTGGGGCGGGCAATATGGAAGAGGTGGAGCGGCAACCACCGGCGTAGCCTTGTCGAAACCAGGATGTGCTGTTTCGAGCTGCTGGGCGAAGGTGTCATGGCACGCGACTTTGACCGTCGGGTCGCCGAGCTACAAGTGGAAAAGGTGTCAGATATGGCCCTGTCGCTTTCACTCGCCGATGTCCAGGCCGACGCTGCGGCGATCCGCACCGCCGCGAGCGAGTCGGCCACCATCCAATCCACCCTGGCGCCGGGCATGACGGCGCTCACCAAGGAGCTGCGCAGCGCGAAGCTCCTTGTCGCTGATTGATGCCCTGATCCTGTCCGGGTGTGCGACCTCGACGCCACCATCGACGCCGCCAACCAGGCCGCCGCTCGATAGCGCGCGGGCGGCGCGGTGCCCGGTGACCGAGCACCCGGTCGCCGCCGACTACGACGTCTGGCAGGCCTGGGCCTTCGAGCTGCTGCGCCAGTATGCTGAGTGCGCGGCTCGCCACGTGAAGACCGTGCAGGCCAGGTCGAACTAGGGTGCCCATCGCCAGGCGATGCCGGCCGGTGGAGTCACGTTAGAGGCCAGAACCAGATCGTATCCGAGTCCCAAAAGCAGACTCGAGCGCAATCCTGGAAAGTTCCGCCGGGCTTGTGCACGACCAGGTCGATGTGTCCGCCGTGGCCTCCGCCAATGCGGAAGAACGACACCACGCCTGTACGCGAGCCGATTCCATTGCGCGCCGCCTGCTCACCTTGATAGACCTCGGGAGTGCCCCACTGCTGCCGCAGTATGTTCGACAGCTTGGCCTGGCCCGGCTCAATGTATTTGCCCTTGAGGGGCGCCGGCCTTCGCCTTCATGCGCGCGCCGGGCAAACTCACCCCGGCCATGAGCAGGCCATAGCTCATGCGGATCGCGCAGGTGTCGTTGTAGGCCTTGTTGTCGATGAGGTCATTCCAGCCAATATCGGCATACAGGTGTTCACGCGTTGTGCGACGGGGATAGTGCATCATCACGCTGAGCAGTGGCGGCCTCATGACGTCCTCCCTTTGACCGGGCACGGGTAGATCTTGGCCAAGGCAGCCACGACCAACGGCGCGGCGCCTTTCTTCAACTGGTCCGCCGGCAGCGACTTCATTTGCTCAGCGGCCAGGTAGCTGAGCTCATGCCCAACGTGCTGGCCAGCCGGGCACCAGAGCAAACCGACCGTGCCATCCATGACGCCATCCATGTAGCCCATCGCGCGCTCACGACGCATCGAAGCAGCGCCGTTGTCAGGCGCGGCCAAAACGTCCCGAACGAACTTCTCGCCGGTTAAGGTTGGGGTGTAGGGTGCGGCAAGCAACTCGACCGGCAGCAGAGCCGCCAGTAGAGCCACCGCGCATGTCGTCATCCGCTGTTGTCGAGCCATCGTGTCCTCCCAAGTTGGAAAGGCCATCGTGGCCGATGCGCTGCGTGGGTGAATTGGTTGGCGTCAACAATAAAGCGAGCGCGCAGGAGCCGCTTTGTCGAGTCTGCCTCAGCCGGACGCCGGTAGGGCGTTAATCTTGACCTCGGGTTCAATCATTGGGCGGCGCTCCGCTGGGTGCGTTAGCACGCGGTTGAGAACGGTGCGTGGCACGCCGGCGCCGATAAGCATCTGCTCCGCATTTGCCAGCCCGATCAACGGCAGCAGGGTGAGGGTAACGTCGACGTGGCTGGCGGCCATGAGGTCGGTTCGGGCGCACATCAGGGTAGCGTAGTGGACCGATCGGCGCCGGCAGCGACCCAGGTCAAGCAAGCGCACTGGCATACTGTAAAAATGCATAGCCAAGCGGAGCAGCTTCGTCGGCTCGGCCAAAAGCGTGATGAGCGGGAATACTTGACGGCACGGTCCGTGCGAGGGCGACCTAACGATGGTCGCCGCGTTGCTCGTGACAAAGTCGAGGGGCGCCCCTGTACCTTCCAGCGCGCCAAGGACAAGTAAGTGTGGTTTTCGATTCGCTATAACCGTTTCGCAACCAAGGTTTTTGCGAAACCACTTCGATTTTGCGGAACTACAATCGGAGCAAGCCTCTCAGTGAGAGCCTTGTAAACACTGGTGCCCGGAGCCGGAATCGAACCGGCACGCCATTGCTGGCAGCAGATTTTAAGTCTGCGGTGTCTACCAGTTTCACCATCCGGGCAACGCCCGCGATTCTAGCACAGGCGTGCTCAAGTCGGAGCAGTTCGGCAACTTTATCCCCCGATCAGCCCCCGTATTGCGGCATGATTGCCCGCCCATCCCTCCCCAAACGGTCTCTTGCATCTTTGGAACCCTCGCCGGATGGTGTAGCATGCCAAACGGCGTCATCCATGACGCCGCCCCAGGCAAGACTAGCAAGGACAAGAATTGGACATCAAGATCAACGACGAGCTGCGGTCCTTCGTCGACCCGCTCACCGACATCGAATACGCCGCGCTCGAGCGCAGCCTGCAGACCGAGGGCTGCCGCGACGCGCTGGTGCTCTGGCGCGACACGCTGATCGACGGCCATAACCGCTACGAGATCTGCACCAAGCACGGCATTCCGTTCCGCACCGTTCACAACAACAACTTCGCCTCGCTCGAAGACGTGATGCTGTGGATGATCGACAACCACCTGGCGCGCCGCAGCGTGTCGGACTTCCAGCGCGGCGTGTTCGCGCTGCGCAAGAAGGAAATCGTCGCCGCGCGCATGGCCGAGCATCCGCCGGCGGAGGAGGGCGACGACAACGCCCCGGCCGACCCTGCCACGCCGCCCTGGAACACGCGCGAGGACGTCGCGCGCGCGGCGCGGGTGTCGAGCAATACCATCAGCCAGATCGAGCGCATCCAGAAGGCCGCCACCCCGCAGCTGCGCGAGGCTGTCCGTACCGGCGCCATCTCGATCAACGCCGCCGCCAACGTGGCGCAGCTGCCGCAAGAGCAGCAGATCGCCGCCGTCGCCGGCGGCCGCAAGGAGTTGCAGCAGGCCGCGCGCCAGGTGCGCGAGCAAAAGATGGCCAGCCGTCCGAAAAAGGAAAAGGCCGAGCTCGATCCGGAAGACGAGCTCGCGGCCCTGCGCAAGGAAGTGGCGAGCCTGAAAGACCGCCTGGCCACGCTGCTGACCGACAACCAGCGGCTCAAGCAGCGCCTGGCCAATGCCGGCCTGGCCGACGACTGACACGACCTGAAGGAAGACCATCGATGCGCATGCCACGTTCGTTCACGCCGGCCCTGCTCGGCGCTCTCCTGGCCGCTGCGGCCGCCCCAGGGCTCGCCGTTGCGCAGAGCAAGGCGCCTGCCGGCGCCGCGCCGGTCGCGCCCGCCGCGCAACCCTTCAGTGCCGCCGAGGTCGCGCGCTGGAAGGCGAGCGCGCACCGCGTGACGATCATGCGCGACAAATGGGGCATTCCGCACATCCATGGCGGCACCGACGCCGATACCGTGTTCGGCATGCTGTACGCCCAGGCCGAGGATGATTTCAATCGCATCGAGCTCAATTACATCAATGCGATGGGGCGCCTGGCCGAGGTCGAGGGCGAAAAGGAAATCTGGCGCGACCTGCGCATGAAGCTGTACATCCAGCCGGCCGACATGCAGGCCAAGTACGCCGCCAGCCCGGTGTGGCTGAAGAACCTGATGAATGCCTTCTCCGATGGCCTGAACTACTACCTGCATACCCACCCCGAGGTCAAGCCGAAGCTCCTGACCCGCTTCGAGCCGTGGATGGCCCTGACGTTCAGTGAAGGCAGCATCGGCGGCGACATCGAGTCGATCGACCTCAAGGAACTGGAACGCTTCTATGGCAAGCGGCCGGTGCTCGCCGGCGGCGGCCTCGACAAGGGTTTCGACCCCGAGCCGCGCGGCTCGAACGGCTTCGCCATCGCCCCCAGGCGCTCGGCCAACGGCCATGCGCTCCTGATGATCAACCCGCATACCTCGTTCTATTTCCGTCCCGAGGTGCATATGATCAGCGACGAGGGACTCAATGCCTACGGCGCCGTGACCTGGGGCCAGTTCTTCATCTATCAGGGTTTCAACGACAAGCTGGGCTGGATGCACACCTCGGGCGGCGGCGACGTGATCGACGAATACCTCGAGACCGTGGTCGAGCGCGATGGCGAGTTCTTCTACAAATACGGCAAGCACGAAGGCCGGATGCGGGTTGCCCAGATCAACGTGCCATACAAGACGCCGAACGGCGGCATGGCCAGCCGCAGCGTCACCGCCTATTTCACCCACCACGGCCCGGTCGTGCGCCAGGAGGGCGATAAATGGGTGTCGGTCAAGATGATGGACGATCCGCTCAATGCGCTGACCCAGTCCTATACGCGCACCAAGGCGCGCGACTACAACGCGTTCTACAAGGCCATGGAGCTGCGCACCAATTCCTCGAACAATACGGTGTACGCCGACGGGCAGGGCAATATTGCCTACTTCCACGGCAATTTCATTCCGAAGCGCGATCCGCGCTTTGACTGGACCCGGCCGGTCGACGGCAGCAATCCGGCCACCGAGTGGCAGGGCTTGCACGAGATCAAGGAAACGATCACCCTGCTGAACCCAGCGAGTGGCTACATCTCCAACACCAACAACTGGCCGTGTAATGCGGCCGGTGCCGGCAGCAGCCCGAAATGCGCCAGCTACCCGGCCTATATGTGGTCGTTGCCCGAGAATGCCCGTGGCCGCAATGCCGACCGTGTGTTCAAGGACGCGAAGGCGCTCACTATCGACGGGCTGATCGCGGCGTCGTACGACACGCGCCTGGCCGCGTTCGAGCCGGTGGTGCCGGCCGTGGTGGCCGATCATGCGGCGCTGCCCGAAAGCGATGCGCGCAAGGCCGGTCTGGCGGAACAAATCGCCGTGCTGCGCGACTGGAACCTGCGTTACGCGATCGATTCGGTGCCGACCTCGCTCGCGATCTATTGGGGGCAAGAGATGGTGGCGGAGCATGGGGCGCGTGCGCGTGCCGACAGCATCCCGGCGGTCGACTACATCGCTGCTCGCCTGAGCCCGGCCGATCGTCTCGATGCGCTGGTGCGCGCCTCGAACAGGCTGCAGGCCGACTTCGGCGACTGGCGCACGCCGTGGGGCGAAATCAACCGCTTCCAGCGCCTCAGCGGTGACGTCGACCAGCAATACGACGACGGCAAGCCGAGTATCCCGGTGGCGTTCGCCTCGGCCAACTGGGGTTCGCTGGCCTCGTTCGGCATGTCGGCCAAGCAGAAGACCAAGCGCATTTACGGCGATCGCGGCAACAGCTTCGTCGCGGCGGTGGAGTTCGGCCCGCGCATCAAGGCCAAGAGCATCCTGGCCGGCGGCCAGAGCGGCGATCCGCGCTCGCCGCACTTCAACGACCAGGCGGCGATGTATGCGCGCGGCGAGTTCAAGGACGTACTGTTCTACAAGGAAGACATCGAGCGTAACCTGGAACGCAAATACCATCCGGGCCAGTAGTGCCTGCCGCGGCAGCATGACAGCCACCACAGAAAGGACCTCGTGGAACTGAGCGAAAAGCAGAAGATGTTGGCTGGCATGCCATACCATGCGAGCGATCCCGAATTGCGCGCCGAGCAGCACGCCACGGCGGCCTGGTTGGCGCGCTACAACGCGGCACTGGGCGAACCGGCCGGCTGGCCGGCGCTGCTGGGCGAACGGATCGCGCGCGCGGGGCAGGGAGCGACCGTGCGTCCGCCGTTTCACTGCGACTACGGCTGGCACATTACCCTCGGCGCGCGCGTCTTCATCAACTTCGATTGCGTGTTCCTCGACGTCGCGCCGATCACGATCGGCGACGATTGCCGCATCGGCCCGGGCGTGCATATCTATACCGCCGACCATCCGCGCGACCCGTCCCTGCGCCGCGCCGGCTTCGAATCGGGCCGGCCGGTCACGATCGGACGCAACGTCTGGATTGGCGGCGGCGCCATCATCCTGCCCGGCGTGACGATCGGCGACGACGCCATCGTGGGCGCTGGCAGCGTCGTCACCCATGATGTGGCGGCCGGCGCCCAGGTCGCGGGCAATCCGGCGCAGCCGATTTCGGGCTGATCACGCTCTTGTCTGGCGCCGGATGGCTGGCGGCGCCTGCTTCGGGCTTGTTTCGGGCTTGCGACGGGCTTGCTATAATCGCAGCTTCGCATCAAAGGACAGCAAGGCAGGACAGGGCAGTGGCCAAACTCTATTTCAGATACTCGGCGATGAATGCGGGCAAATCGACTGCCCTGCTGCAGGTCGCCCATAACTACGAAGAGCAGGGCCAGCAGGTCAAGCTCTACACGGCGGCGATCGACAACCGCTATGGCGTCGGCCTGATCACCTCGCGCCTGGGCGCCCAGCGCCATGCGGAGGTGTTCGATGCCGACACCAATTTCCTTGAGCAAGTGTCGGGCGTGGCTTGCCTGCTGGTCGATGAATCCCAGTTTCTCACCAGCGCCCAGGTCGGTCAGCTGCACCAGCTGGCCCAGGTGCGGGGCGTGCCCGTCATCTGCTACGGGCTGCGCAGCGACTTTCGCGGCGAGCCGTTCCCCGGCTCGGCCTACCTGCTGGCGCTGGCCGACGATATCGAGGAAATCAAGAATATCTGCACCTGCGGCAAGAAAGCGACCATGAATATCCGCGTCGACGAACAGGGGCGCCGCATCCGCGAGGGCGAGCAGGTCAGCATCGGCGGCAACGAGCGCTACCGTCAGGCCTGCGGGCGCTGCTTCTACTCGGCCTGAGCCCGCCATGTCGTTCGGTTGCGGCGCCTGGCTCCCCGCCGCCGCCTGCGCCGCGGCCGGGCCCGCGCTCGACATCGCTCTGTACCTGATCCCCTCGGCCGCGCTGGCCGTGCTGCTGTGGATCGCCTCCAGCGCACATCCCGCCTTTTTCGTGTTCACCGCCGCTGGCACCCTGTGCCATGAGCTTGCCCACTTCTCAATGGGCTTGCTGACCAATGCCGAGCCGGTAGGGATGAGCGTCGTCCCGCGCCGGATCAAGCGGCCAAAAGGACGCCAACCCGGCGGCCACAACTGGGAACTCGGCTCGGTCACCTTTGCCAACCTGCGCTGGTACAACGCGGCCCCGGCCGCGCTGGCGCCGCTCTTGGTGCTGCTGGTGCCGCTGGGCGTGGCGTGGTGGCGCACGCGCGGGGGGCTGGACTTCGCGCCGGCCGACCTGGCCATCATGTTCTTCCTCGCGCCCCAGTTCCTGTCATTCTGGCCATCGCCGGTCGACTGGAAGCTGGCGGCCCGGTCCTGGCCCTGGGCGCCACTGCTGGCGCTGGTCGCGGCATGCTGGTATTGCAAGGATGCGGTGCTGGGGCTTATCAAGGCGTAAATACCGCGCAAAAAATGGCTTACGGCAGACTTAATTCCCGGCGATTTCGGCGTTTTCGGCGGGACAAGCCGCCTCTGGCGCCGGGTTCTATCCTGTAGAATGGACCGTAAAGCGCGGTATGGCTGGCTTATCGATATATGGTCATGT
The DNA here is from genome assembly GCF_056279385.1 of Massilia sp. UYP34. Classification (NCBI taxonomy): domain Bacteria; kingdom Pseudomonadati; phylum Pseudomonadota; class Betaproteobacteria; order Burkholderiales; family Oxalobacteraceae; genus Massilia; species Massilia sp. UYP34. Next base: position 36,589 of record NZ_JBWBRF010000005.1, read on the forward strand.
CGCATCCGCAAGGAATTCCGTTCGGAGAAACGCAGAATGAAGAAGCACGTGCTCATCGCAGCCCTGGCATTTGCCATGTCCGCCCACGTGGTGACCGCGCAGCCCGAGAAATCGGCTGCCATCGCAACGCCCGCGGCGCCCGCCAAACCCCTCGATGCCAACAAGAAGGCCGCGCCGGCATCCCCCGAGATGAAGCCGATCGCCGCCCAGACCCAGGCCGCGCTGTGGGCTTCGCGCGTGCTGGGCCGCTATCACTACAGCCCGGTGCCGCTGGACGACGCGATGTCGGCCAAGATCTTCGACAATTACTTCGATGGGCTCGACGGCGAGAAGCTGTACTTCGTGCAGGCCGACCTGGATCGGTTTGCCGCGCTGCGCACCCAGATGGACGACGCCATCAACAACGAAGACCTGAACGCGCCGTTCGCCATCTACAACCTGTACCAGAAGCGCTTTGCCGAGCGCATGGCCTATGCACGCGGCCTGCTCAAGACCAATTTCGATTTCGGCGCCGACGAGACCATGGAACTCGACCGCGAGAAGGCGGCCTGGGCCAAGAGCGAGGACGACATCCGCGACCTGTGGCGCAAGCGCGTCAAGAACGACTGGCTGCGCCTCAAGCTGGCGGGCAAGGACGACAAGTCGATTCGCGAAACGCTCGATAAACGCTACGACAACTATGTCAGCCGCATCGGCAAGCTGAACAACGAGGACGTGTTCCAGATGTTCATGAATGCCTATGCGACCGCGATCGAGCCGCACACCAACTATCTCGGCCCGCGCTCGGCCGACAACTTCGACATCGCGATGCGCCTGTCGCTCGAAGGCATCGGCTGCGTGCTGCAGACGCGCGACGACTACACCATCATCCGCGAAATCGTGCCGGGCAGCCCGGCCGACAAGTCCGGCAAGCTGAAGGTCGGCGACCGCATCGTCGGCGTGGCCCAGGGCGACAAGCCGTTCGTCGACGTCCTGGGCTGGCGCCTGGACGACGTGGTGGCGCTGGTGCGCGGTGAGAAGGGCTCGACCGTGCGCCTGGATGTGATCCCGGGCGACGGCGGCGTGGACGCCAAGCACGTGACCGTGTCGATGGTGCGCAACAAGATCAGCATGGAAGAGCAGGCCGCCAAGAAGACGATCATCAAGGTCAAGGAAAACGGCGTCGAGCGCCGCATCGGCGTGATTTCGCTGCCGACCTTCTATCAGGATTTCGAAGCGCGCCGCAAGGGCGAGCGCGATTTCCGCAGCGCGACCCGCGACGTCGAACGCATCCTCGCCGAGCTCAAGAAAGAGAAGGTCGACAACGTCCTGATCGATTTGCGCAATAACGGCGGCGGTTCGCTGATCGAGGCGGTCGAGCTGACCGGCCTGTTCATCGACAAGGGCCCGGTCGTCATGCAGCGCACGGCCGAAGGCCGGGTCGAAGTCGAGAGCGACACCAAGCCGGGCCTGGCGTGGGATGGTCCGATGGGCGTGCTGATCAACCGCGGTTCGGCCTCGGCGTCCGAAATCTTCGCGGCGGCGATCCAGGATTACGGCCGCGGCCTTGTGATCGGCGAGCCGAGCTTCGGCAAGGGTACGGTCCAGACCCTGATCGACCTCGACCGCTTTGCGCCGAACGAGAAGATGCGCTACGGCGAGCTGAAGATGACCATTGCCCAGTTCTTCCGCATCAATGGCGGCACCACTCAGTTGCGTGGCGTCACGCCGGACATCAAGCTGCCGGTGCTGACCGATATGGACACCTTTGGCGAATCGTCCTACGACAATGCGCTGCCATGGGTGGCGATCAAGCCGGCGCAATACATGCCGCTGGGCGACCTGAAGGAGCTCGTCGCACCGCTGCAGAAGCGCCATGAAGAACGCATCGCCAAGGACAAGGACTTCCAGTTCCTGCAGGAAGATATCAACGAGGTGCTCAAGCTGCGCAAGGAAAACGTCATCTCGCTCAACGAGGTCGTGCGCCGCAAGGAACGCGACGCCCAGGATGCCCGCTCGAAATTGCGCGAAGCGCGCCTGGCGGGCACGTCGGCCACGCCGGACGAGCCCACCAGCGGTCCGGGCAGCGCCGAGAAACGCGCCGAGGCGCCGGATCCGACCAAGCCCGAGAAGTCGGTGGTCGCCCTGCGCGGCACGCCGCGCCAGGACGATGGCCTGCAAGCCGACGAGCGCAATCTCCAGGCCGAACTGGCAGCAGAGAAGGCGGCCAAGGATGCCAAGGACGTGATGCTGCAGGAAGCCGCGAATATCCTGGCGGATGAGGTCGGCATGTTGAAGACCGATACCCGGATGGCGTCACGCGTCATGCCATATATGACCGTGGTCGAAAGCAAGTAAGTACGCCGACAACACGCCGCGCCGCAGCGTGAAGGCCGCACCGTGACTGGTGCGGCCTTTTTTATTGGTCTCCAGCAAACAGGCCTTGCCGTACCTGGCCGACCTGTTGGCAAGGCAATCATGGTGACCGGCGGACGTTCGTGTGTCTGTTAAAAGTACATGTTCTTTAGGCAAGCATCTAAAGGAAATGAAATTGCTTTAAAGATCACAGAATTGGCATGAGAAAACTATCACTCGACAATAAGATCGCATGCACGATTTGCAGATAGTTAATAGATAGGTATTTTTAGTTTGTGATACGATAACTCTGCAGTTGCAAAAACAATAATCCTTACTTAACTCAGGAGTTATCTCTATGTCAACACGTCACCTCGTTGTTGCTGCCCTTTTGGCCTGTGCCGGTGCAGCCCAGGCCGAAGTCGTCTCCACGACAGGCTTCCAGAATGGATGGACCGCCGGTAACGGCACCAGTGTGATCGGTTCCGGCGTGCTCGGCAGCGACGTCAGCCTGGTTGGCGGCGTCGCGCACGGCTCCAACGGCAACCTGATCGGCATGGCAAGCGCCAGCCTGTCGTCCGCGGACGCACAGCAGCTCTTCGTTCAGCAAGGTATCGACGCCTCGTACGTGCTGAGCGCCGGTAACGGCCTGCTGGCAGCGCGTTATGGTAACTCGGTCTCTGTCATCAACGATGGCGATGGCGTGAGGATCGTGGCTGGTCAGAATGGCGGCGCCCCAGCCGTCGGCGGTAGCACTGGCGGCGGCGCCGCGGTGGGTGGCAGCGTCGCAGTGGGTGGCGGCAGCGCCACCCCGGCCGCGCCAGGCTCGGGCAGCGCCAGCGGTGGCGGCAGCGTGACCGTCCCGGTGGCGGATGCCGAACCGATCTTCGCCCTGCCAAGCCAGGACCAGATCGGCGCACTGCCGAACCAGGTCAATGCGGTGCCGGAACCAGGCACCATCGCGCTGATGATGGCCGGCCTGATGGGCGCTGGCGTGTTCTCGCGCCGCCGCAACGCTAAGCAGTAAATGGCTTGCCGGCCCGGGCGCTTCCCGCCCGCGCCAGGTGCGCTGATCCGCGCTGCCCAGGCTTGGCGGCGCGGCTGATTCGGGTACAATCCTTGTGAACGATCGTGCTATTCATGACGACAACAACAAGGAGACGACGTGGACCTGTATTACTCCGACGAGGACCTGGTCTTTCGCGACCAGGTCCGCGCCTTTCTCGCTTCCCATCTTCCCCCCGACCTCCGGCACAAGGTTCGCCAGCACCTGCGCCTGACCCGCGACGACTACGTTCGCTGGCACCGCATCCTGGCCGCCCAGGGCTGGGCCGCGCCCGGCTGGCCGGTGGAATACGGCGGCACCGGCTGGACGCCGCTACAGCGCCATATCTTCGAGGAAGAATGCGCGCTGGCCGGCACGCCGCAAGTCCTGCCGTTCGGCGTCAATATGGTGGCGCCCGTGATCATGGCCTTCGGCAGCCAGCAGCAGAAGGACTATTACCTGCCGCGCATCCTGTCCTGCGAGGACTGGTGGTGCCAGGGCTATTCCGAACCGGGCGCCGGCTCGGACCTGGCCGCGCTCAAGACGAGCGCGGTCCGTGATGGCGATCATTACGTCGTCAACGGCCAGAAGACCTGGACCACGCTGGCCCAGCACGCCGACATGATCTTCTGCCTGGTGCGCACCGATCCCGGCGTGCGCAAGCAAGAGGGCATTTCCTTCCTCCTCATCGACATGCGCAGTCCCGGCATCACGGTGCGTCCGATCGCGACGCTCGACGAAGACCACGAAGTCAACGAAGTTTTCTTCGACGACGTCAAGGTGCCGGTCGCCAACCTGGTGGGCCAGGAAAACCGCGGCTGGACCTACGCCAAATACCTGCTCGGCCACGAGCGCACCGGCATCGCCTCCGTGGGCCGCTCCAAGCGCGAGCTGGCCTTCGTCAAGCGCCTGGCGCTGCGCGAACAGAAGCGCGGACGGCCGCTGCTCGACGACCCCCTGTTCGGCGCGAAAGTGGCGGCGCTCGAGATCGAATTGATCGCGCTCGAGATGACGGTGCTGCGCGTGCTGGCCAGGGGCGACGCCGCCCCCGGTCCCGAGGCGTCGATGTTGAAGGTCAAGGGCACCGAGATCCAGCAGGAGTTGACGGAGCTGATGGTCGAAGCGGCCGGCCCGCAGGCGCTGCCCTTCGATCCGGCCTACCTGGCCGGCGCGCGCGAGCACGCCGTCGCGGGCGACGACGATGCGGCGCCGCTGGCGGGCCATTACTTCAACTACCGCAAGACCTCGATCTACGGCGGGTCGAACGAAATCCAACGCAACATCATCTCCCAGATGATCCTGGGACTGTGAGGACGGCATGCATTTCGAACTGAACCAGGAACAGCAGCAGCTGGCCGATGCGGTGCGGCGCTGGATCGGCCGCGACTACGGCTTCGAGACGCGGCGCGCGATCGTCCATTCGACCTCGGGCGTCTCGCCGGACGCCTGGGCCACGATGACCGAACTGGGCCTGACGGCGCTGCCGGTGCCCGAGGAACGCGGCGGCTTCGGCGGCGACGCCCTCGCCATGTTCGCCGTGATGCAGGAACTCGGCCGTGGACTGGTGGTCGAACCGTATATGGCGACGGTACTGGGCGCCGAATTCCTGCGCCTGGGGAGCGCACAGGCGGGGCATGGTGCGCTGCTCGAGCGGGTCGCCGCCGGCGAATTCAAGCTCGCCTGCGCGCTGGGCGAGCGCCAGTCGCGGCACGACGCCTTCGACATCGCCACCCGGGCCGATGCCGTCGATGGCGGCTACCGCCTGCATGGCGAGAAGCGCGTGGTGGTGCATGGCGCCGAAGCCGACGCCCTGATCGTATCGGCGCGCAGCGCAGGGGCTGTAGGCGAAGGGCAGGGTATGGATGGCGTGAGCCTGTTCGTGGTGCCGCGCGACAGCGCAGGCCTGCGCGTCACGGCGTACCGTACGCTCGATGGCCTGCGCGCGGCGGACGTGGCGCTCGACGGCGTGGTGGTCGGGCGCGACGCCGTGATCGGCCGGGTGGAAGAGGGCGGCGCCATCCTCGATGCAGCGCTCGATTATGCCGCCGGCCTGGTGTGCGCGGAGGCGCTGGGGGCAATGGAGGCCCTGTTCGACATGACGCTCGAGTATCTCAAGACGCGCCAGCAGTTCGGCGCGCCGATCGGCAAGTTCCAGGCGCTGCAGCACCGGATGGCCGACATGGCGATCCACCTCGAACAGGCGCGATCGATGGCCTTGCTGGCGGCGCTGGCCCTGGCGCGTTCCGGTGGCGCCGATGCCGATCGCGATGGCGACCGCGATGCCGCCGCCCGCGAGACGCGCCGGCGTGTGGTGTCGGCCGCCAAGTACCGCGTCGGCCTGGCCGCGCGCTTCATCGGCCAGGGCGCCATCCAGCTGCATGGCGGCATGGGCGTGACCGACGAACTGCCGGCCTCGCACTACTTCAAGCGCCTGTCGATGATCGAGCTGACGCTGGGCGATATGGGCCACCACCTGGACCGCTTCATCGCGCAGCCAGGTTTCCGGGAGGCGGCATGACGGCAGGAGCAGACGAAGGAGCAGGCACGCCGGCCCACGCGCGCGAGCGCGTACTGCCCGCTGCGCCGGCTGGCAAGCGCTGGTATTTCGAAGACTTTTATCCGGGCCAGGAGATCGCGCTGGGCGAGCGCACCGTCACCGAAGCCGAGATTCTCGCCTTCGCCCATGCGTTCGATCCGCAGTCCTTCCACGTCGACGCCGAGGCGGCGCAAGCGTCGCCCTACGGCGGCCTGATCGCCAGCGGATGGCATACCTGCAGCATGATGATGCGCCTGGTGGTCGATGGCCTGTTGGGCGCGGCCGACGGCATGGGTTCGCCCGGCCTGGACGGCGTGCGCTGGCTGCAACCGGTGCGCGCCGGCGACACCCTGCGCGTGCACTATCTCACGCGCCAGGTCAAGGCGTCCGCGAGCAAGCCCGATCGCGGCGTCGTCTGGTCGACCTGGACCGCCACCAACCAGCACGGCGTCGCGGTATGCACGATCGACGGCGTCGGCCTCTACGGGCGCCGGCCCGCCAAGGAGAATTGATGGCTGTCACGATCGCACTCGATGCGCTGCCGGCCCGGATCGGCAGCGAAGTCGCCGTCTCCGACTGGTTCGAAGTCGGGCAAGACCGCATCGCCACTTTTGCCGAAGCCACCGACGACCGCCAGTGGATTCACCTCGACCCCGAGCGCTGCAGGCGCGAGTCGCCATTCGGCCAGCCGGTGGCGCACGGTTTTCTCACCCTGTCGCTGCTGCCTGCCATGCTGACCAGCGCGCTGGCGATCGAGGGCATGCGCGTGGGCGTGAACTATGGCCTGAACAGGGTGCGCTTCCCGAGTCCGCTGCCGGCCGGCAGCCGGGTGCGCGGGCGCTGGACCCTGCACGGCGCCGAGCCGGTTGCCGGCGGCTGGCAATTCACCTGGGACGTGACGATCGAAGCCGATGGGGCGACCAAGCCCGTATGCGTGGCCGAATTTCTGATCCGCTGCTACCCCTGACGCGCCGGTAGCACCCGAGGCGCAGCCACTAGACCCCGTGGCCGCCGGCGCTGCCGGCGCTGCCGAGTGCGCCGATGCCGCTCATCCGATACTGATTGCGCCCGCCTTGGCCTGGTAGAGCAGGGCGTCGGCGCTGGCCACCAGGATGTTGGGCCCTTGCGCGTCGCGCGGCACCAGGCTCGACAGCCCGAGGCTCATCGTCAGGTACGGCGCCGTGGGCGAGGCCGCATGCGGCAGGCCGAGCTGGGCCAGTTCGGCCTGCAGGCGGTGCGCCACGCCCTCGGCGCCGAGCGCGTCGAGCTGGGGCAGCAGAATGGCGAATTCCTCGCCGCCATACCGCGTGACCAGGTCGTGGGTGCGGCCGGCGCCGCGGCGCAGCGCCGCCGCCACCTGCACCAGGCAGGCGTCGCCGGCCTGGTGGCCGTAGTGGTCGTTATAGGCCTTGAAATGGTCGACGTCGGCCAGGATCAGCGCCACCGGCAGCCCGGCGCGCGCGCAGCGGCGCCATTCGGCTTCCAGCCGCTCATCAAAAGCGCGGCGGTTGGCCACGCCCGTCAGCGGGTCGGTCAGGGTCAGCGCGCGCAGGGCGTCGGCCTGGCGCTTGACGGTCAGCTGGGTGCGCACGCGGGCGCGCACCACGGCCGCGTTGACCGGCTTGGTGATGAAGTCGGCCGCGCCCGCCTCCAGCGCGCGGGTTTCGTCCTCCGGCGTCTTGAGCGCGGTGACGAAGATGACCGGGATGTCGCGCGTCTCGGGCGCCGCGCGCAGGGCCGCGCACACGGCGTAGCCGTCCATGTCGGGCATCATCGCGTCGACCAGGATCAGGTCGGGGTGCTGGCTGCGCGCCAGCGCGAGCGCACGCGCGCCGTCCAGCGCGAACAGCACTTCCTGCTCTTCCTGCAGCGCCGCATGCAGGATCTGGATGTTTTCCATCGCGTCGTCGACCACCAGGATGCGGCCATTGAGCGCCATCTCGGTCCAGCTCATGGGGTTCCCTTTCGCTTCATGAGGTCTGCCACCTGGCGCGCCGCGTCGCCGAAGCGCAGGGTGGCGACAGCGTCGGCCAGCGCGGCCGCGGCCGGCTGCCCGGCGTCAAGCGCCAGCGCCGGCCGCAAGGCGCCTTCGGCGGCGATCGCCCTCATATTGTTATTCTCCAGTAAGTGAAGCAGGCACGCCAGCGCATCGTGCAGCGTGGCGCCCTGGTCCATGCCAGGTAGTTCCTGGGCCGGTTCACGGGCCGCGGGCGGCGCCAGCTCGCGCGCCGTCGCCGTCACGGCCTCGAGCGCGCGCGCCAGGTCCGCCAGGCGCAGGCGCACCGTGGCGTCGTCGGCATCGCGCAGCGCCTGTTCGAGGGCGCGGGCCGCCTCGGCCGCGCCGGTGGCGCCGAGATTGGCGCTCACGCCGCGCAGCCGGTGCGCCAGCTGGCCTGCGGCGCCGCGCTCGCCGGCCTCGACGTGCGCGCGCAGCTCGCCGAAGGTGTGGGCCTGGCCCTCGGCGAAGCGTACGAACACCTCGCAGAAGCGCTCGATGCTGCCGGCGAAGCGCGGCAGCGTCGATTTCAGGTCGATGCCGGGCAGGTGCGGCAGTGGCGCGCACGGCGCGGACGCGGCGCCCGCAGCCGCGCTTGCCGCGGCGGGCGCGCCCTGCGCGCGGCCGGTGACCCGCGACAAGGTCGCCACCAGCGCGTCGACGTCGATCGGCTTGGCCAGGTGGGCCTGCATGCCGGCGTCGAGGGAGCGCTGGCAGTCCTCGTCCATCGCATTCGCGGTCATGGCGACGATTGGCAGGTCCAGCCCGGCGGCGCGCATCGCGGCGGTCGCCTCGAAGCCGTTCATCACCGGCATCTGCAAGTCCATCAGCACCACGTCGAAGGCGGCGTCTTCCTGCAGCATGCTCAGCGCGGCGCGGCCGTTGGCCGCGATCTCGAGCGTGGCGCCGGCATGGGCCAGGATGAAGCCCGCCACTTCCTGGTTGATCAGGTTATCCTCGACCAGCAGCACGCGCAGGCCGCGCAGGGCGCCAGCCAGCGGCGTGCTGGCGGGGAGCGCGAGCGCCGCCCCGGCGCCGCCCAGCAGCCGGCACGCGGCCGCGCGCAGGCTGGCCCGGGTAAAGGGTTTGCCCAGCACCGCCGCCAGGCCCGACTCATTCTCCAGCCCATCGGCCAGCTCGGCATAGCGCTCGGTGTCGGGGTCGGGCGCCAGCAGGCAAAAGCGCGGCACATGCGCGTGCGCCGTGCGCACGGCCGAGATCAACGGCAGGCCGTCCAGACCGGGCATGGCGCTGTCGACGAAAGCGAACTCATAGCGCTCAGCGCGCAAGGCATCGAGGGCGGCGGCGCCATCGGGCGCCGTGTCCACGCGCCAGCCGAAGGCGGCGCAGGCCGCGGCCAGGGCGGCGCGCGCGCTGGCGTTGTCGTCGGCGACCAGTACGCGCAGGGCATCGTCGTGACCGGCCGGCGCGTCGGCCGCGGCTTCCAGCACCGGGAAGGACAGCTCGAAGCGGAAGGCGGCGCCGTCGCCGGGCACGCTCTCCAGGCGCAGGGCGCCGCCGGCCAGCTCCACCAGGCGGCGCGCGATCGACAGTCCCAGGCCGGCGCCGCCATATTTGCGCACGGTCGAGCTGTCGGCCTGCGAGAACACTTCGAAGATCCCGGCCTGCACCTCGGGAGCGATGCCGATGCCGGTGTCGCGCACCTCGAACGCCAGGAGCAGCTGGCCGTCGGCATCGCCGCGCGGCGCGATCGACAGCACGATCTCGCCCCGCTCGGTGAACTTGACCGCGTTGCCCACCAGGTTGAGCAGCACCTGTTCGAGCCGCACCGGATCGCCTTCCAGCAGCGGCGGCAGGTGGGGATCGACCGCGAACGTCAGCTCGACGCCCTTGGCCCAGGCGCCGGGGCCGTGCAGCACCGCGATGCTGGCCAGGATCTCGTCGAGGCGCAGCGGGATGCGCTCGAGGTTCAGCTGGCCGGCCTCGATGCGCGAGAAGTCGAGCAGGTCGCTCAGCATGCCCAGCAGCGAGCGGGTAGCGGTGCGCATGCGCGCCACATAGCCGCGTTCGCGCCGGCCCAGCTGGCCCTCCTCGAGCAGGCGCGCCAGGCCGACGATGGCGTTCATCGGCGTGCGCAGCTCGTGGCTCATGTTCGCCAGGAACTCGCTCTTGGCGCGGCTGGCCTGTTCGGCCAGGCGCAGCGCCGCCTCGAGCTGGACGCCGGTCGCGCGCAGCGCCGCCTCGGCCGCGACCCGGGTGCTGATGTCGCGGATCGTCGCCTGCATCATGCCGACGCCGCCGATGTCGACCCGGGTCAGCAGGATGTCGGCATGGAACACGCTGCCGTCGGCGCGCAGGTGCAGCCACTCGAAGGCATCCCGGCCCTCGTCCAGCGTGCGCCGCATGTGCTCCATCGCCACCTCGTCGCTCGCGCGGCCGTCGGCCTGCAGCAGCGGCGACAGACTGGCCGGCGACTCGTCGAGCAGGGCAGCCGGGTTGGCGAAGCCGAACAGGTCGGCCGCGGCCTGGTTGGCGCTGACGTAGCCGGCGCCGTAGGCCAGCAGCAGGTGGGCGTCACCGGCGGCCTCGAACAGGGCGCGGAACATCTCCTGGTGGTCGCGCTCGCGCTGCTGCTGGAGCTTGCGCTCGGTGACGTCGAGCACCACCACATTCACGCCCATCAGCCGGCGGTCGGGTCCATAGACCGGGAAGTAGCTCGAGATCCAGTGACGCGTGCTGCCCGGCGCCGACGGGGCCTCGCCGGCGGCCTCGATCTCGACCAGCGGCCGGCCGCTGGCTAGCACGCGCCGGTAGTTCGTTTCGAATTCCTCCCCGATCGGTCCCAGCAGCTCGGGCAGGCTGCGGCCCGCATGGTCGCGCGCCGGGCGGCCGTTGATGTCGGCCAGGTAGTCGTTGACCATCACCACCCGCAGCTCGCGGTCCATGAAGCACAGGCCGACGGGGATCGAGGCATATACCGTCTCCAGCTGCGCCTTGGAGCGCTCCAGCTCTTGCGTGCGTTCGGCCACCAGCGTCTCGAGGCCGTGCCGGTGTTCCTGCAGCTCGGCGTCCACCCGGCGCAGCGCACGCGCCACCGTCTCCACCTCGCGGATGTTCGAGAGCGGCAAGACCAGCGGCGCGCCGCGTCCCAGCTGTTCGGCGGGGCCGGCCAGTCCCTGCACGGCGCGCGCGATCGAGCCGCCCAGGGCCCAGGCCAGGGCCAGGCTGATCGCCAGCATGCCGCCGATCGCGGCCACCGTCTTGGCCATCGACTGCCCCAGCAGCTCGCGCGCCGCGTGGTACGGATAGCGGATCGTCACCACCCAGCCATGTTCGGGGGAACGGGCAAAGGCCGCGTAGCCGCGCGCCCCGCCATCCTGCGGCAGTTCGACGGTGCCGGCGCCGCCGCTTGCCACGGCCTTGGCCAGCGCCGGCGCCATCGGCAGGCCCAGGTGCTGGCCACGGTCGCCGCTGCGCGAGATGGTCAACAAGCGGCGGTCGTAGATGCCGGCGATCCAGCCTTCCGGCAGGTGCTGGCTGTCGAGCAGCTCGGCCATGCGGCGCGGACGCAGGTGCACCGACAGCACGAAGCGCACCTCGCCCTCCTGCCAGATCGGCACTTCGACCGACAGCGCGTACTGGCCGCCGTCGTCCAGCCGGTGCAGGCCGGAGGCCACGGTGTTGCCGGTCACGGCCACGCGCCGGATGTCGTCCTCGTTGCCGGTGCGCGGCAGCGAAACGCCGATGGGATAGCGAGTATTAATCAACGGCATACCGTTCGGCAGGCTCAGGACGAAGGCCTGGGCCGGGAAGTCGGGCCGCAGCAGGCCCCTGGCCATCTCGTGGATGGCGACCATGTCGCCCCGGGTCATGATCGACGTATTGGCCAGGACCCGGGCCGCGGTCTCGCCGCTGTCGATGTCGCGATCGACCGCCGCCGCCAGTACCTCGGCCACGGTCTGGGCGTCACGCGAAACGTGGTTGCGCTCGCGTACGGCGGCGTCGCGCGCCAGGGCGACGTAGCCGACCAGGATCGGCAGCGCGCACGCCAGCACCAGGATGTACAGCTTGGCGCGGATCGAAGGCAGCGAAAGACGGGCAAACGGCAAGGACGACTCCTGGTTTTAACGTGGTAACGGACACAGCCAGCATGTTAGCTGGCCCCATCCATGCCGCATAGCACCGGTTTTAATTGCCATCGTGCATCGTATTCACCCTGCAACATGCCGGACCTTCCACCTGGTCCGGATTGAACGCCACAGATGCGTCAGTCGAAGGGAGATTGTTACCGGAAGGTGAGTGGAAGATACTGGCAACGAGGCGAAACCGAGACAGAATTGCGCGCCCGCATGATGCTGATAATCACTATTGTGCCTTCAGGCATTAGAATCCCTTTTGCAGGAATTAACCCAAGGGATGGTATGGCAAGGCCAGAGAAAGTCCGCCTCGGCGAAGTGCTGATGCAGCAGAAACTGTTGAGCGAAGAGCAACTCCAGCAGGCGCTCGCCGATCAGAAGCGTACCGGCCGCAAGCTCGGCCGCGTGTTCGTCGAAAGCGGCTTCGTCACCGAAGACCAGATTTCGGGCGCTCTGGCGCGCCAGCTCGACATCCCTTACCTGAACCTGAAGTTCTACAACATTAACGCCGAGCTGGTGCGCCTGCTGCCCGAGACCGCGGCGCGGCGTTTCCGCGCGCTGGTGCTGGAAGACCGCAAGGAAACGATGCTGGTCGGCGTATCCGACCCGACCGACCTGTTCGCCTACGACGAGATCGCGCGCCTCATCAAGAAGGGTGTCGAGCTGGCGGTGGTCAACGAGACCGAGGTGCTGGCCGCGATCGACCGCATCTACCGCCGCACCGGCGAGATCACGGGTCTCGCGCGCGAGGTCGAGGCCGACCTGGGCGATGCGTCGATCGACTTCGGTGCGCTGGCCGCCAATCCGGGGCTCGAGGAAGCGCCGATCGTCAAGCTGCTGCAATCGGTGTTCGACGACGCGGCCCAGGTGCGCGCATCCGACATCCACATCGAGCCGCAGGAGGGGCGGCTGCAGATCCGTTTCCGTATCGACGGCGTGCTGCACCTGCAGACCGAGGCCGACCTCAAGGTCGCCACGCCGCTCGCGTTGCGCCTCAAGCTGATGGCCGATCTCGACATCTCCGAGAAACGCCTGCCGCAGGACGGCCGCTTCGCGGTCAAGGTGCGCAGCCAGCGCATCGACGTGCGTATTTCGACCATGCCGACCCAGTTCGGCGAATCGGTGGTGATGCGTCTGCTGAACCAGGTCAGCGCCAACTTGCGCCTGGATGCGATCGGCATGCCGGCGCGCCTGGTCGAGCGCTTCCGCGCCATCGTCGCCCGGCCGAACGGCCTGGTGCTGGTGACCGGGCCGACCGGCAGCGGCAAGACCACGACGCTCTACAGCGCCTTGTCCGAACTGAACTCGGTCGAGAAAAAGCTTATTACGGTCGAGGACCCGGTCGAATACCGGCTGGCGGGCATCAACCAGGTGCAGGTCAACGACAAGATCGAGCTGTCGTTCGCGCGCGTGCTGCGCTCGGCGCTGCGGCAAGACCCGGACATCGTGCTGGTCGGCGAGATGCGCGACCAGGAAACCGCCGCCATCGGCCTGCGCGCCGCGATGACGGGTCACCTGGTGCTGTCGACGCTGCACACCAATGACGCCGCCTCGACCCCGCTGCGCCTGATGGACATGGGGGTGCCGCGTTATATGGTGAGCGGCTCGCTGCAGGCCGTGCTGGCCCAGCGCCTGGTGCGCGTGATCTGCGAGAGCTGCACCGTCGACTACCGGCCGGCCGCCAACGAGATCGACTGGCTGCGCGCCGAACTGGGCGAGCAGGCCGCGAGCACGCGCTTTTATCACGGCAAGGGCTGCTCGCACTGCAACGGCACCGGCTATCGCGGCCGCACCGGCGTCTACGAATTGCTGGAGATGACGCGCGCCGTCACCGACGCCGTCAACCACCCGGATCCGGGGCATTTCCTCAAGGTCGCCCAGGGCGAGATGCGCGGCGAGACCTTGCGCCGCCACGCGGTGAGCCTGGCGGTGCAGGGGCGCTCGACGATCGCCGAGGCGATGCGGGTCAGTAACCAGATGGACGACTGACGCCCGGGACTGATCGATGCCATATTTCGCCTACAAGGGCCGCAATGGACGCGGCGAGCAGGTAACGGGCGTGCTCGAGGGCGCGGACAGCGGAGCCGTGGCCGACCAGTTGTTCGGCAGCGGCGTCACGCCGATCGAGATCAGCGCCACCCGCAAGCGCGCCGGCGCCAAGGGCCTGCTCTGGCGCGAACGCCTGTTCGAGAAGAAGGTCACGTCGATGGACGTGCAGCTGTTCAGCCGCCAGATCCATACCCTGCTCAAGTCGGGCGTGCCGATCATGCGCGGCCTGGCCGGGTTGCAGGAGTCGGCCATCAGCAAGTCGTTCGCGCGCGTGATCAAGGACTTGCGCGAGTCGCTCGACGCCGGGCGCGAGCTGTCGGCGGCCATGATGCGTCACCCCCAATGCTTCTCGCCGTTCTACCTGGCGATGGTGAAGGTGGGCGAGATGACCGGGCGCCTCGAAGAAGTGTTCCTGCGCCTGTTCGACCACCTGGAGTTCGATCGCGACATGCGCGAGCGGGTCAAGACGGCGCTACGCTACCCGGGCTTCGTGGTGATCGCGATGGTCCTCGCCATGGTGGTGGTCAACATCTTCGTCATCCCGCAGTTCGCCTCGGTGTTCAAATCGTTCGGGTCCGAATTGCCGCTGATGACGCGCATCCTGCTGGCGACCTCCAGCTTCACGGTCACCTGGTGGCCGGCGATCGCCGGCGGCGCGGCGCTGGCCTGGTTCGGATTTCGCGCCTGGACCCGCACCGCGAAGGGGCGGCTGGACTGGGACCGCTGCAAGCTGCGCCTGCCGATCGCCGGCAAGATCATCCACAAGGCCACGATGGCGCGCTTCGCGCGCAGCTTCGCGCTGTCGATGCGCAGCGGGGTGCCGATCGTGCATGCGCTGACCGTGGTCTCGCAGACCGCCGACAATGCTTACCTGAGTTCGCGCATCGAGCAGATGCGCGACGGCGTCGAGCGCGGCGAGAGCATCCTGCGCACCTCGACCGCGGCGAACGTGTTCACGCCGATCGTGCTGCAGATGATCGCGGTTGGGGAAGAAACCGGGTCGATCGACGACCTGATGGACGAGATCGGGCAGATGTACGAGCGCGAGGTCGACTACGAACTCAAGACCTTGTCGAGCCAGATCGAGCCGATCCTGATCACCTTCCTCGGCGCGATGGTGCTGATCCTGGCGCTGGGGATCTTCATGCCGATGTGGGACCTCGGGCAGGCCGCGCTGCATCCGAAATGAGCGCCGGCCGGGCGCCATGTTGTAAAAAGCACGCACGGGCCCGATGAAACTTAAAATTTCATCAATGAAACATTGCAATATGGCGACCTGTTTTCCGCCAAGACATCAAAGTTGCGAGTTCTCACGGTAGAATCGTGCAGCAGTGTAGCGCTAGGCAGCATGGCCACTCGTCCTATTATCGTCATGGAGAAGAAATAATGAAAGGCAGTTTTAACAAGAAAGCGCAGAGTGGTTTCACCCTGATCGAGCTGATCGTCGTGATCGTCATCCTGGGTATCCTGGCCGCGACCGCGCTGCCGAAATTTGCGGGCCTGGGCGGCGATGCCCGCGCAGCTGCAGTCCAGGCCGCGCGCGGCTCGCTGGTGTCGACGTCGGCCATGCTGCATGGCAAGTGGCTGATCAATAACGCCAGCTCGATCACGGTCGAAGGCGGACACGTCGTGGCGATGGAGCACGGGTATCCAACCGCCGCGACGATGGCGAGAGCGGCGGGTGTGGACGAAGAGTTCACCACAACCCCCATCGGCACCAAGGGTTTGCGCGTTGTGCCTAAGAACTTGCCTGCAGATCTCGCGGATACGTGTAATGTCGTCTATACGGCCCCAGAGAGTGGCGGCGCCGCTGTGGTGACGGTGGCGAATCCCCTCAAATGTGAATAACGAATCGGGCACCATCGAAGCGCTGCCCAGGCAGCGCTTTTTTATCGCGACAACCGACCCGGTAACGAACTCCTTCTATCCTGATGTACGTATGCCACGCTGGAATCGGTCAATTGCAGGATTCGCGAGTTTCTGCGATTTTTCCGCGTAGCATTGTCTATAATCAAGAGAGTTCTGCCACCGGCAACCGTCTCGACTACCTTAGCTGCCTGCATGCGCCTGTTTAATAGAGCAAAAAAGAAGGATGGCTGGCTAGCCATTGCTTTGCTGCGAGATGGGGTGGCGGCCGTCACAGTCGACTGCCACGCGAATGCGAGGCCGGCTCTCGGCGTGATGCAGTTCTTCCCTGGCCACCCTGGCGTTGACGCATTGGACAAGGTGGCGCGCGAGGGTCAAGTCGCATCGCGCCACGTCGTCACGCTGCTGGCCGGCGGCGAATACCAGATTCTCAACGTCGAAGCGCCGAACGTGCCGCGAGATGAAATGAAGACGGCCATGCGCTGGCGCCTGAAGGATATCCTCGATTTCCCGGCGCTCGAGGCGACCATCGACGTGCTCGACATCCCGCTGGACGCCAGTTCACGCGCCCAGCAATCGATTTTCGCGGTCGCCGCCCGCAACACCGTGATCCAGCCGCGCCAGAAGATGTTCCTCGACGCGAAAGTCGACCTGCATGCTATCGACATCCCCGAAATGGCCCAGCGCAACGTGTCGGCCATGCTGGAGCCGGAAGGGCGCGGCGTCGCCATGCTGTCGTTCGGCGACGACGGCGGCCTGCTCACGGTGTCGTATCGCGGCGAGCTGTATCTGTCGCGGCGCTTCGACGTGACCCTGGACCAGCTGCTCGAGGCGGACCACGAGCGCAAGCACCAGAGCTTCGACAAGATCACCCTGGAGCTGCAACGCTCGCTCGACCATTTCGAGCGCCAGTATTCCTTCATCAGCGTCGCCAAGCTGGTGCTCGGCCCGTCGGCCGTCACTGGCCTGGACGAATACCTGTCGAGCAACCTGTACACGCCGGTCGAGACGCTCGACCTGGCCACGCTGTTCGACCTGTCGCGCACGCCCGAGCTGGCGGACCGGGCGCAGCAGCAGCGCTTCTTTCTTGCGATCGGCGCCGCGCTGCGCGAAGGCGAGGGCGCATGAAGCAGCAGATCAACCTGTTCAATCCAGCGTTCCAGCCGCAGAAGCAGGCGCTGTCGAGCGCCACCATCGCGCTGGCGGTCGGCGCCGTGCTCGCCGGCGTCGCCATCCTCGCCGTCATTGGCCAGATGGAAACGACGGAACTCCGGCGGCAGGCCGACAGCGGCGCGGCCCAGCTCGAACTGCGCCAGGCGCGCCTGGCGTCGGCCAACCGCGAATTCACCCCGCGCCAGAAGGATGCGACGCTGGAAGCGCAGACCGCCGAGGCGAGCAGCCGGCTGGCCGCCATGCGCCACATCACCGGCGCGCTGTCGCGCGGCGAGCTGGGAGCCGCGGGCGGCTTCGCCGGCTACTTCGAGGCGCTGGCGCGCCAGAGCGCGCAGGGCCTGTGGCTGACCGGCGTGACGATCGGCGCCGGCGGCGCGCAGATCGGCATCAAGGGCCGCACGGTCGATCCGGCCATGGTGCCGGGCTACCTCAATCGCCTGACCCATGAGCCGCTGATGCAGGGCAAGTCGTTCGCCAGCCTGCAGATCGGCGAGGCCGCGCCGCTGCAGGTGCAGGATGCCGAGGGCAAGCCGGCCACGCGCCCGGCGCCCTATATCGAATTCAGCCTGCAATCGCTTGTCGAGGAACCTGTTCCATGAGCGGGCAAATCAAGGAGCGCATCCTTCAGCTGCGTGCGCGCATCGACGCGCTGTCGCTGCGCGAACGCGCCCTGGTGTGCCTGGCGGCGTGCGCGCTGCTGGCCATCCTCGGCCACGCGCTGGTGCTCTCGCCGATGGACGCGGCGCGCGAGGCGCTGCGCAGCCAGATCGCCCAGCAGCGCGCCGACATGGCCGCCATCGACGACGCCATCACGGGCCGCGTGCAAGCCTTCCAGCTCGACCCCGACGCGCCGGCGCGCACGCGCCTGAATGCGCTGCGCCAGGAGGTGGGCCAGCTCGGCGACCAGCTGCTGGCCATCGAGCACGGCCTGGTGCCGCCCGAGCGCATGGGCCCACTGGTCGACGGCATCCTGCGCGCCAACGGGCGCCTGAAGCTGGTGTCGATGCGCACCTTGCCGGTCGAGCCGCTGGCGGGGCCGGCGAGGTCATCGCCAACGTCGGCGCCAACGTCGGCGCCGGCCCCCGCCCCCTTGCTGTACCGCCACGGCATCGAAGTCACGGTGCGCGGTAATTATCTCGACATGGTCGACTACATGAGCGCACTCGATGCGATGCCGACCCGGATGTTCTGGGGCCGCGCGCAGCTCGACGTGGAGGCGTATCCCGCCGCGCGCCTGACGCTCACCCTGCACACCCTGAGCCTGGACCGACAATGGATGAAGCTGTGAAAAACCTGTTCCTGAGCGCGCTGGCTTGCCTGGCGCTGTCCCACCCCGCCGGCGCGCAGACGCTGCTCGATCCGACCCGTCCACCGCCGGGGATGGACCGGATCGCGCCCGAGGCCAACGCCGGCGACGATGGGCCGCGCCTGCAATCGGTGCTGATCGCGCGCCATGCGGGCGGCCGTCACGTGGCCGTGATCGACGGCGAGACGGTGCGTCCGGGCGAGACCTTCAAGGGCGCGCGTGTGGCGCGCGTCAGCGCCAACGAGGTCGTGCTGGTGCGCGGCGCCGAGCGCCAGGTGCTGCGCATGGACGCGCCGCTGCCGGGCATGACAGCCGCCGCCAAATGACGAGGCAATCCATGACCAAGCTTTTCGCGACTCCCTGCGCGCTGGCGGCGGCGCTGTTGCTGGGCGCTTGCCAGAGCGCGCCGCCGAACGCCACCTACGACGCCATCGCCCAGGAGATGGCCAAGGCCAGCAGCCAGCCGGCGTCGCGGCCGGCGGTCGACGATGCGGTGGCCAATGCGCTGCTGCCGCCGGCCGCGGCCCTGGCCAGCCAGTTGCCGAAGGCGCGGCCGGCGCTCGAAGAGCGCTTCAACGTCGCCTTCAACAACGTGCCGGCGCAGCAGTTCTTCCGCTCGATCGTGGCCGGCACCCGCTACAACATGCTGGTGCACCCGGACGTGAGCGGCAACATCAGCGCCAACCTGAAGGACGTGACCCTGGTCGAGACGCTCGAAGCCGTGCGCGACATGTACGGCTACGACTACCGGATCGAGGGCGCGCGCATCAGCATCCGTCCGCTGACGATGCAGACCCGCATGTTCCACGTGAACTACCTGACCGCCCAGCGACGCGGCATGTCGAACCTGCGCGTGTCGTCGACCTCGGTGGCCGACGCCGGTAACAACAACGGCAACAACGGCGCGATGGGCCAGGGCCTCGGCAACGGGGGCGGGCAGAACGGCCAGAACGGCCAGAACGGCCAGGACGGCAACGGCCAGAATGGCCAGCGCCAGCTCAACAGCACCGACGTCCAGACCAGCTCCGACAACGACTTCTGGAAGGACCTGAAGGAATCGATCGCCGCCATCGTCGGCACGCTCGAGGGCGGGCGCAGCGTGGTGGTCAGCCCGCAGTCCGGCGTGCTGGTGATCCGCGCCATGCCCGACGAACTGCGCAATGTCGACGCCTACCTGAAGGCGACCCAGCTGTCGGTGGACCGCCAGGTGATCCTTGAAGCGAAGATCCTCGAGGTGGAGCTCTCCGACAGCTACCAGAGCGGCATCAACTGGGCCTCGTTCGCCTCGTTCCGCGGCGGCACCGCGAACCGCGTCTCGAGCGGCATGATCTCGCCCGGCGCGAACCTGGCGCCGCTGCCGTTCGACGGCGGCCAGCCGGCCCCGATCAACAACGGCTCGGGCCTGTCGGCCAGCACCGGCTTCTCGCTGTCGAACGCGGCCAACGCGGCCGGCTCGCTGTTCGGCTTCGCCTTCCAGACCAATAATTTCGCGGCCCTGATCACCTTCCTGGAGTCGCAGGGCAGCGTGCACGTGCTGTCCAGCCCCCGCATCGCGGCGGTCAACAACCAGAAGGCCGTGCTCAAGATCGGCACCGATGAATTCTTCGTCACCGGCATCACCAACAACATCAGCACCAGCAACAACACCACCATCGTCAGCCCGAGCGTCACGGTGCAGCCGTTCTTCTCGGGCGTGGTGCTGGACGTGACGCCGCAGATCGACGACAAAGGGAATATTCTGCTGCATGTTCACCCGTCGGTGAGCCAGGTCACGACCGTCAACAAGGACGTCGACCTGGGTTCGGGCGGCACCCTGCGCCTGCCGCTGGCGGCGTCGAGCACCTCGGAGCTGGACAGCATCGTGCGCGGTCGCGACGGCCAGGTGGTCGCGATCGGCGGCCTGATGCGCCAGGCCGCGAGCGGCGACACCGACCAGCTGCCGGGCGCCGACAGGATCCCGCTGCTGGGCCAGCTGTTCCGCAACAAGAACCGCATGAGCCAGAAGCGCGAGCTGGTGGTGCTGATCAAGCCGACCATCGTCGAAGGGGCGAGCGACTGGAGCCAGGACATGCTCGACGCCGGCCGCCGCATCGAACAGCTCGACCCGCGCAGCCGCGGTCGCACCCTGGGCGCGGACTGATGTACGCGACGCACTTCGGCCTGCGCGAGCTGCCGTTCGGGATCACGCCCGACACCAGCTTCTTCTTCGGCAGCCCGCGCTCGCAGGAAGCGCTGAATACGCTGCTGGTGGCCACGCGCGGCGGCGAAGGCTTCATCAAGATCACCGGCGAAGTCGGCACCGGCAAGACGCTGCTGTGCCGCAAGTTCATGGCCACGCTGGGCGAGGGCTTCGTCACCGCCTACATCCCGAATCCCTATCTGGAGCCGCGCACGCTGATGCTGGCGCTGGCCGACGAACTGGCGATCCCGCTCGCGCGCGACGTCGATCAGCACCAGTTGCTCAAGGCGATCAATCTGCGCCTGCTCGAGCTGGCCGGCCAGGACTTGCGTGTGGTGCTGTGTCTCGACGAGGCGCAGGCGATCCCGGTCGAAAGCCTGGAAGCGCTGCGCCTCTTGACCAATCTCGAGACCGAGAAGCGCAAGTTGCTGCAGATCGTGCTGTTCGGCCAGCCGGAGCTGAACCGCAAGCTCGAACTCGACGCGATCCGCCAGTTGGCCCAGCGCATCACCTTTCATTATCACCTCGGCCCCCTGAGCCGCGACGACCTCGATTTCTACGTGGCGCACCGCCTGCGCGTGGCCGGCTTCGGCGGCGCGCGCCTGTTCACGGGCGCCGCGATCCGCGGCCTGTACAAGGCGAGCGGCGGCGTGCCGCGCCTGGTCAACATCATGGCGCACAAGGCGCTGATGCTCAGCTACGGGCAGGGCAAGCAGCAGGTGGCCGGCAGCCACGTGGCCATCGCCGCGCGCGACACGGTGGGCGTGACGCGCACGATCCGGACCTGGCTTGCCGGGGGCGCGCTCGTCGCCGGCGCGGCGGCGGCCCTGGCATGGACGCTGGCGCCATGAGCCTGATTAACAAGATGCTGCAGGACCTCGACGCGCGCGCCGGCCAGCCCGGCGCCGCGCCGTTGCCCGCCGACGTGCGCCTGGCGCCGCCGCGCGAAGCGCGCGCGCCGTGGCTGCGCGGCGCGCTGGCGGGTGGGGCGCTGATCGCCGTCGCCGCGGCCGGATTGATCGGCTGGCGCGCGATGGGCGAGCCGCCGGCGCCGCAGGTTGCGGCGGTAGCGGCGCCTGCGCAGCCGGTAGCGCTCGCGCTGCCGGTGGCCGCGCCGGTGCCGGTGGTCGATGTTGCACCGCCGCCGCCGCCGCCGGAGCCGGAGCCGGAGCCCGAACCGGAGCTGGAACCCGAGCCCGCGCCGGCCCCATCGGCGCCGCGCAAGGACGCCGCGCGGGGGGGCGCCCGGGTCGCACCCGCGCCACGCCCGCCGACGGCGAGCGCCGCCGTGGGCGGCCACAGCGAGACGGCGGCGCAGCGCACCGAGAACGCCTACCGGCGCGCCCTGCTGGCGCTGGAGGATGGCCGCGTCACCGAGGCCGTCGCGACCCTGCAGGCCGCCTTGACGATCGATCCGCGCCATGAGCCGTCGCGGCAAACCCTGGTGGGTCTGCTGATCGAGGCCGGACGGCCGGAAGAAGCGATGCGCCAGCTGCACGCGGCGCTCGCCCTCGACGCGCGCCAGCCGTCGCTGGCGATGCTGCTGGCGCGCCTGCAACTGGAGCGGGGCGGTCCGGCGCTCGACACCCTGATGCGCACCCTGCCGCATGCGGCAGGCAATGGCGAATACCACGCCTTCCTGGCCGGCGTGCTGCAGCGCGAAGGCCGTCATCGCGAAGCGGCCGGGCACTACCAGGCCGCGCTGCGCACCGCGCCGGGCAACGGCGTATGGTGGATGGGCCTGGGCATCTCGCTGCAGGCCGAGAAGCGCGATGCCGAGGCGGTGGCGGCGTTCCGGCAGGCGCTTGCCAGCGGGACGCTGGCGCCCGCCGAACTGACGGCCTTCGTCGAGCGCCGCCTGGGACAGCTCGAGCGCTAGCGCGGCCGGCAATTCCTGTTGTTGTGATAGCATCGCCGGGTTCGTTTCATCCCCGGCATCTTTTCGCACAACACACGTGGCCACATCGACGCAGTCCGTCCCCTTAGCGGCGCCATGGCGCATGCGCATGGCGTTAGCGCTGTCCGTGCTGCTTCACGTGCTGTTATTGAGCATTCCCATGCAGGGCGATGTCTTCGGGCTGTCGGGCCTGCGCTTCCCGTGGGAAGAACGGCGCCTGGCGGCGAGCGACCTGCAGATCGTGCTGACGCCCGCCATACCCGCCGCGGCGGCGCCCGCATCCGCATCCTCGCCCGTATCTGCCGCCGCATCCGCTCCCGCCCCGCCCAGGCCGGCCGCCGTTGTCCCGCGAGTCGACGCGCCCATGCAGGCGCCAGCCAGGGCCGCCGCCCCGGCCGTATCCCGGAGCGATGCCGTCGCCAGGGCCGAAGTCGCGCCCGAGCCCGAATCCGAGCTTGAATCCCAGCCCGAATCCGCGCCCGATCGGCAGGCTGCGCAGCAGGCGCGCGAGGTCGAGCTGATCGCGCTCGCACGGGCGCAGGCCGAACGCGAGGCGAGCGCGCGCGTGGAGGCCGGGCGGATCGCGGCGCAGCGACGGGAGGAGGCGCGCGCGCGCGCGGTGGCAGAGGCGCGCGAGCGCGAGGTGGCGGAGGCGCGGCAGGAGCAGGCCAGGCTCGATGCGCTGGCCCGGCAGCAGGAGGAGGAGCGGGCCGCGGCGGCGCGTCTCGAAGCCGACCGTCTCGCTGCCTTGCAGCAGGAGCAGCAGGAGCAGCAGGAGCAGCAGGAGCGGCAGGAGCGGCAGGAGCGGCAGGACCAAGAAGCAGCGGCGCGGCGCGAGGAGGCAATCCAGCGGGAGCTGGCGCGGCAGGAGTTGGCGCGGCAGGAGCAGGCCCGCCAGGAACACGCCCGTCAGGAGCAGGCAAGGCTGGAACAAGCGCAGCGCGAACGCGAACGGGCAAGCCAGGCGCAGGCCAGCCAGGCGGCGGTGCAACAGGGGCCGACCGACCGGGGCCCGCCCGCGCAACTGGCGCCGCGCGCCGAACGGCTGCGCGCGATCGCCGAGCAACTCGCCCGTGAGGGCGCCGGGCGCGACCCCGCGGTCGGTGCGCCGGGTGTGCCGGGCATGCCGCAGCCCACGGTCAGTGGCCAGCGCCGCGGCTGGCTGTTCGGTCGCGCCGACCCCAATCAGGACCTGGTCCTGTATGCGCAAGCCATGGGCCGCAAGATCGAGTTGAACGGGACGCTCGACATGCTGCGCGACGCGGTGAAGCAGCCGCATGTCCAGCCGGTCGTGACGGTGGCGGTGCGCGCCGACGGTTCGGTGGAAAAGATCACCTTCGAGACCTCGAGCGGGGTGGCGGCGATCGATGACGGCATCCGCAGGATCATCGCGAGCCAGGCGCCCTACGGCCCATTCCCGCCGGCGCTGGCGCGCCAGTACGACGTGGTCGAGATCCGTCGCACCTGGCTGTTCGACGTCGCCGTGCGCTTGCAGTAAGTGTCATCGAAGTTTCTTGACAAGAACACCGAGTGATCCTAACGTGATATCACTTTGATGCCGCCGACCTGTGGGAGATTTACCCTGAATGCAGCCCATACGCGCCGCGAGTCGGCGTTCTCGTCGGCCAATGGCTGCCTGGTGGCCGGCGCCGGGATCGCCCAGGTCGTGCTGCGCCGCCAGCAGGCCGAGGCCATCATCGTCGCGCTCGATGGCGAGCGCAAGGCGGCGATGGTCAGCAATCTGCTCGTCGTGCTGTGCTCGGACAAGGAAACCCAGCCGATCGTCAACACCGGCACCCTGTATAACTAGCGGCGAAACAGCATGGCAAGCCCGGGAAAAAAAGCGTTCCCCCTGCGGATTGATCCAGCCCTGTGGGAGGAGCTGCAGCGCCTCGCGGCGCGCGACCTGCGCAGCGTGAACGCGCAGATCGAATTCCTGCTGCGCGAGAGCCTGGCCCGGCGCGGCGTGAAGGTCCGGGAAACGACGACCAGACATGGCGGAGCGGAAGATGAAACGTAGTTCGAACGGTGGCCTCGTCTATTCCACCGAAAGCGGGCGCATGTGCCCCGAATGCCGCCAGCCGGTCGCGGCCTGCGCCTGCGCGGCCGGCGCGAAGAGCGTCGGCGACGGCGTGGTGCGGGTATCGCGCCAGTCGAAGGGGCGGGGCGGCAAGACGGTGACGCTGGTCAAAGGCGCGGCGCTCGATCCGGTCGCGCTGGCGCTCCTGGGCAAGCAGCTGCGCACGGCGTGCGGTGCGGGCGGCACCGTCAAGGATGGCGTGATCGAAGTGCAGGGCGACCATTGCGACCTGGTGATGGACACGCTGGCCAGACTGGGCCACGCGCCGAAACGGGCTGGCGGCTGAACGCCGCAGGGCGCGACCCGTGCACCGCGAAAGGGCAGCCAGGAAGGCGGCCATGTGCTAAAGTGACATGATTGCTGGTTGCGGACGCAGCCAGCGCGCCTCGCTCCGTGCACGGTGGACGAGGCGACGCGTATTGCCCCGGTCTAAGCGACCTAAAAATAAACCCCGGGTGTCCCATGAATCTGTTCGAACATTTGGCGCTGCTGGCGCTGCTGGTGCTGGCGGCCGGCTTCCTGTCGCTGACCGAGATCGCGCTCGCCGGTGCACGCAAGATCAAGCTGAAGCTGCTGGCCGAGGCGGGCGACGAGCGCGCCCGCAAGGTCATGGCGCTGCAGGCGCAGTCGGCCGACTTCTTCGCCGCCTCGCAACTGGGGCTGAACGCCATCGCCATCCTCGGCGGCATCCTGGGCGAGGGCGCCTTGCGGCCGTTTTTCCTGGAATGGCTGTCGCTGTTCTACAGCGGCCCGGGCCGCGACAACGTGGCCTTTGCCCTCTCTTTCGTGTTCGTCACGACCCTGTTCGTGCTGTTCTCAGACCTGATGCCCAAGCGCCTGGCGCTGATCGCGCCCGAGGTGACGGCGATGGCCGTGATCCGTCCCGTGCTGTTCGTGATCCGCCTGTTCAGGCCATTCTCTTGGGCGCTGAACAAGATTGCCAATATGCTGTTCCGCCTGTTCGGGGTCGACATGACGCGCGAAGACCGCATCACCTTTGATGAGATCTCGGCCGTGGTCGAAGCCGGCGCCCAGGCCGGCGTGTTGCAGAAGCAGGAGCAGCACTTCATCGAGAACGTGTTCGAGCTCGAGTCGCGCACGGTCACGTCGACCATGACGACCCGCGAGAACGTGGTGTTCTTCGACCTGACCGAGCCCGAAGAAAGCATCCGCCAGAAGATCGCCAACCATTCGCTGTCGAAGTTCCCGGTGTGCGACGGCGTGATCGACCGCGTGGTCGGCTATGTCGACACGCGCGACATCCTGGTGCGCCTGCTGAGCAAGCAGGCCAAGTTCCAGCTGAGCGAACTGACCATCCGCACGGTCCTGATCATCCCGGACAGCCTGACCCTGTCCGAGATGCTCGACCGCTTCCGCTCGAGCAAGGAAACCTTCGCGCTCGTCATCAACGAATACGCGTTCGTGGTCGGCGTGATCACGCTGAGCGACATCATGGTCACCGTCATGGGCCGCTGGGGCAGTCCGCTCGAGGCCGACCAGCAGACCTTGCAGCGCGACGACGGCTCGTGGCTGATCGACGGCAGCACGCCGGTGGCCGACATGAAGCGCGTGCTCGACCTGCAGTCGCTGCCGGAGGAAGATCGCTATGAAACGGCAGCCGGCTTCATGATGTACATGCTGCGCAAGGTGCCCAAGCCGACCGACAGCGTCGAGTACGAGGGCATGCGCTTCGAGGTGGTCGACGTCGACCACTACCGGATCGACCAGTTGCTGGTCAAGCGTCTGGAGCGCGCGGACAGCTCGGCGTCGGCGCTGAGTTCGCTGACCGACTAGCCGGGCGGATGGCGTGCCGGCGCCGCCGTCACGGCTGAGCCGTGCGTCGATAGTTCGCGCGCTTTGGTAGGCTGGGCTGGTCCGGCGCGCACGTGGAGGCGCGCCGCCATCCACCTACAGGAGCCCCATCCATGTCCTTGCGCAGCCTGCTTTCTTCAATCCTGATCGGCGCCGTCGCCAGCGCGCGTTCGATGACGCCCATGGCCACCATCGCCACCGCGCGCCTGGCCGGCCGCGGCACCTCCGGCGAACTGTTCCTGCTCGACCGTCCGGCCTTCAAATACGGCGCGCTGGCGATGGGCGTCGGCGAGCTGCTCGGCGACAAGATGAAGAGCGCGCCCGACCGCACCGTCTTTCCGGGCCTGCTGGCGCGCGTGATGAGCGCCGGGATCGCCGGCGCGGCGCTGGCGCCCAAGGGCAGGGAAAAGGCGGGGGCCGCGGCCGCGGTGGCCACCGCCGTGCCGCTGGCCTACCTGACCCTGGCCGGCCGCAAGCGGGCGATGGCGCGCATCGGCCAGACCAGGAGCGGCTTGATCGAGGACGCGCTGATCGTGGCCGCCGGCGCGGCGATCGTGGCGCTGGCCACCAGGCCGCAGCGCGGCCGCTGACGCTTACAGGCGGCCGAGGCGCTCCAGGGCCAGTTGCAGCGTCTCGTCCTTCTTCGCGAAGCAGAACCGCACCACCCGCGATTCCTTCGGCTGGCTGTAGAAGGCCGATACCGGAATCGCCGCCACCTTGATCTCGGTGGTGAGCCAGCTTGCGAAATCGGCCTCGGGCAGGTCGGAGACGGCGTCATAGCGCACGCACTGGAAATACGTCCCATCCGACGGCAGCAGGGTAAAGCGCGAGCCGGAAAGGCCTGCGCGGAACAGGTCGCGCTTGGCCTGGTAGAAGGCGGGCAGGTCGCGCCATGGCGCCGGGTCTTCCAGGTAGGCCGCGATCGCATGCTGCATCGGCGCCGTGACGCAGAACACGTTGTACTGGTGGACCTTGCGAAATTCGGTCATCAAGGCGGCAGGCGCCGCCACGTGGCCGATCTTCCAGCCGGTGACGTGGAAGGCCTTGCCGAAGCTCGACACCACGAAGGCGCGTTCGGCCAGCACCGGGTGGCGCGACGCCGACGCATGCGGCGCGCCGTCGTACACCATGTGCTCGTAGACCTCGTCGGACAGCACCAGGATCGACGTGCCGTCGACGACCGCCGCCAGCGCGTCGAGGTCGGCCTGGCGCAGGATGGTCCCGGTCGGGTTGTGCGGCGTGTTCACCACGATCATGCGCGTGCGCGGCGTGACCGCGGCAGCCACCTGTTCCCATGGCACGCCGAAGCCGGCGTCGTTAAAGCGCATCGCCACCGGCACCACCACGCCGCCGGCCAGTGCGATGGCCGGCGCGTAGCAGTCGTAGGCCGGCTCGATGACGATCACTTCGTCGCCCGGATGCACGACGGCGAGGATCGCCGTGTGGATCGCCTGGCTGGCGCCGACCGTGATGGTGATTTCGGTGTCGGGGTCGTAGCGGCGGCCATAGGTCGCCTCGATCTTGGCGGCGATCGCCCGGCGCAGCACCGGCATGCCGGTCATGGGCGCGTACTGGTTATGGCCGGCGCGCATCGCCCCGGCCACCAGGTCGACCAGCTTCGGGTCGCAGGCGAAGTCGGGGAAGCCCTGGCCGAGGTTGACGGCGTCATGCTCGAGCGCCAGCTGCGACATCCGGGTGAATACGGTGGTGCCCACTTGGGGCAGGCGGGAAACCAAGGGAGGAAGGCTCATGACGTAGGCGGATCGTGAAGAGGATGTTGGCTTATTCTAGCGTGCCTTCGGCCCTGGCCTTGAGCCAGGCTTCGGGCAGCATGATGCGAAACAGGCCGGCCTGCGCCGTCTTGCGGCCCAGCTTGAGCAAGGCCTTGTCCTTGCTGATCAGGACCGCGGCGCCGGCGTCGCGCGCCAGTTCCATGAATTTCTGGTCGTCGCGGTCGGTGCACACCGGCAGGCGGACCGGTTTCGCGTCCGGCGCAACAAGGCGCAGCAGGGCGTCGAAGCGGGCCGCGGCCTGTTCGCGCCCGGCCTCGTCCAGCGGCAGGTGCGGGTAGCGCAGCACGGCGAGGTATTCGGCGCGGCATTCGGCGCGCGTGACCGCATCGACCTCATTCGCTTCGATGGCGGCCAGCAGCTCGGCCCAGCGCGGATCGTGGAACACGAACAGGTCGAGCAGGACGTTGGTGTCGATGACGATGGTGTTGTTGACGATGGAATCGGCTGGAGCGGTTATCATGTAGCTTGTTTATTTGCGGAAATTTTCTGTTCGTTCATGCTGATTGTCCTGTCCCCCGCCAAGTCGCTCGATCTCGAATCGCCCCTGACCACCAAGCAACATACCACGCCCGACTTCATCCCGCAGGCCGCGGAACTGATCGATGTGCTGCGCGACTATTCGCCGGCCCGGATCAGCGAGCTGATGGATCTGTCGGATGCCTTGTCGATGCTCAACGTCGGCCGCTATGCCCACTGGCAGGTCGACCATGCCGAGGCGCGCCCGGCCATCATGTCCTTCAACGGCGACGTGTATGCCGGCCTCGACGCCCCCAGCCTGGATGCGCCAGGGCTGGCGTATGCGCAGCGCCACGTGCGCATCCTGTCCGGCCTGTACGGCCTGCTGCGTCCGCTGGACCGGATGCATCCCTACCGCCTCGAGATGGGCACCAGGCTGGCGACGCCGCGCGGCAAGGATTTGTATGCGTTCTGGGGCGAGACCATTACCGGGGCGCTGAACCGCCAGCTGGCCGAGACCGGGTCCACGGCGCTGGTCAACCTGGCCTCGACCGAGTACTTCAAGTCGGTCAAGCCGAAGCTGCTCGATGCGCCGGTGATCGAGCCGGTGTTCCAGGACTGGAAAAACGGCCAGTACAAGATCATTTCATTCTTTGCCAAGCGCGCCCGCGGCATGATGGCGCGCTACGCGGCCGAGCGCGGCATCACGGATCCGGAGCAGCTCAAGGAATTCGACGTCGACGGCTATGCCTACGAAGCGGGCGCTTCCAAAGAGCGCGCCTGGGTGTTCCGCCGGCGTATCGACGCCTGAGCCGGAAGGAACGCCGGCGCCCGTAGGCGCCGGCGCTGCGATCATTCGACCGCGTCCTTCGGCGACGGCTTCGGCCCGCTCTTGGCCCAGAACTTCCACCACGGCGCTTCGCCGCGCGCATTCGGATTGAGGAACTGGCTGTTCGGATAGTTGAGCAGGAACACGCGCTGGGTATCGTCGCGCAGCAGCGGCATGCCGAGCTTGTCGTAGCTGCGGATCATGATGAACAGCGCTTCTTCGCGCGCCGGCGCGTCGCTGTAGTTGGTCACCGCATCCTGGGCGCGGTTGAGCGCCGCCAGGTAGGCGCCACGGCGATAATAGTAATTCGCCACGTGCACTTCGTACTGCGCCATCGCGTTGATCAGGTAGCTCATGCGCTCGATCGAGTCCGCCGCATATTTGCTGTTCGGGAACTTGTCGACCAGGGCCTTGAAGGCGGCGAACGCTTCGCGGGTTGCGCGCGGATCGCGTTCGGTCGGGTCTTGCTCATAGACGAAGCTGAAGAAGCCGAGCTGGTCGTTGAAATTGACCAGGCCGCGCAGGTAATACATGTAGTCGACCTGGGCGTGGTTCGGGTGCAGCTTGATGAAGCGCTCGACGGCGGCCAGCGCCTCGGCCTGGTCGCCCGCCTTGTAGTGGGCGTAGGCGATCTCCATCTGCGCCTGCGTTGCATAGACGCCGAATGGGAAGTTGGTTTCGAGCCGCTGGAACAGCGGAATCGCGGCTTCGTAGTGCCCGCCGGCCATCTCCTCGCGCGCCTCAGCGTATAATTTCTCCGCCGACCAGTTTTTGGATTCGTCGGCAGCCTTCGGCAGAACACTGCATGCCGAGAGGCCGACGAGGGCGCAAGTTGCGACCAACACAGACAATTTTTTTTGCATAGCTTTTTGCAGAGAAGTTTTACCTAGATTCAACGAACGGCTGATTATAGCCGATGGGACTGACGTGATATTAACTCCTGCGCCGGATTCGGCGGATTTACCTATTGACCCTGATTTTGACGATGAACTGGAGGTCGGGTTCGCCCCCGCGCCCGGCATCGACCTGTCGCCGATCACGCTCGCGCTGCACGAGGAACACTGCGGCCAGCGCCTCGACAAGGTGGTGGCCGGCCTCGTGCCCCAGTTTTCGCGCAGCCGCCTGCAGCAATGGTTCGACAGCGGCCACATCATGGTCGACGGCAAGCCGGCGCGCGGCAAGGACACCGCGTACGGCGACGAAACGATCGTCGTCGAACCGCAGGCCGCGCCCGAGGACACGGCGTTCGCGCCGGAGCCGATGGCGCTGAACATCGTCCACGAGGACGACGACATCATCGTCGTCAACAAGCCGGCCGGCCTGGTCGTGCATCCCGGCTCGGGCAACTGGAACGGCACGCTGCTCAACGGCCTGCTGCACCACTGCCCGCAGCTGGTGGGCGTGCCGCGCGCCGGCATCGTGCACCGCCTGGACAAGGATACCAGCGGCCTGATGGTGGTCGGCAAGACCCTGGCCTCCCAGACCGACCTGGTGCGCCAGCTGCAGGCGCGCACCGTCAAGCGCGAATACTTCGCGCTGGTGTGGGGCACGCCGCGCGCCTCCGGCACCATCGACAGCCCGATGGGCCGCGACGCCAAGGACCGTGTCAAGATGGCGGTCTCGAACAGCCCGTTCGCCAAGCCGGCGATCACCCATTACGAGCGCGTCGTCACGGGCGAACTCGATCGGCGTCCGGTGTCGCTGGTGCGCTGCCGGCTGGAGACCGGCCGCACCCACCAGATCCGCGTCCACATGCAGTCGCTGGGCTTCGCGCTGGTGGGCGACGCGGTCTATGGCAAGCGTCACCTGACGCCCGTCTTCCACCGCCAGGCGCTGCAGGCGCGCCGTCTCGGCCTGGTGCATCCAGGCACCGGCGAACCGTGCGAATGGACGGTGCCGCTGGCCGACGATTTCGCCGCGCTGATCGCCCAGGCCGGCATCGAAGAGCCGCAAGATGGCGACGTCGGCAGGGAAATCGACGACGAGGATGACGACGGCGGCGTCGTCACCTACCGCGTATGACGCACCGAGCGCTTGCCGGGGCCGACCTGGTGTGGCCCGAATGGCCGGATCTGCCCGCCTCGGTCGGCGCGCTGGCCACCGGCCGCGACGGCGGCGTCAGCGCCGCGCCGTATGACGACGGCAAGGGCGGCGGCGGCCTGAACTTGGGGCTGCACGTCAACGACGACCCCGAGGCCGTGCGCGCCAACCGCGACCGCCTCCAAGCCTGGCTGCCGGGCCGTCCGGCCTGGATCGCCCAGGTGCATGGCGCCGACGTGGTCGACGCCGCGAGCGTGGGGCCGGACCGGCCGGTTTGTACGGGCGACATGCGCGTAGGCGACGCCAGCATCGCCACCGCGTCCGGCGTCGTGTGCGCCATTCTCACCGCCGATTGCCTGCCGGTGCTGTTCGCCGACCTGGGCGGCAAGGTGGTGGGCGCGGCCCACGCCGGCTGGCGCGGCCTGGCGGGTGGGGTGCTGGGCGCGACCGTGAGCGCCATGCGCGCGGCCGGCGCCGGCGAGATCACCGCCTGGATGGGACCGGCCATCGGTCCCGGCGCCTTCGAGGTGGGGCAGGACGTGGCGGACGCTTTCGTGGCGGCCATCCCGCGGCAGGCAACGCGCGCGTGCTTCCGTGACTATCCGGGCCGTCCGGGTAAATACCTGGCCGATATGTTCACCCTGGCGCGCCTGATGCTGGCGCGCGACGGCGTCGAACGCGTCCATGGGGGTGGACTGTGCACCGCCAGCGCACCGGAGCGCTTTTATTCCTACCGCCGCGACGGGGTCACCGGGCGGCAAGCCAGCTTGATCTGGATCAAGTGACAGAGCGGCGATCTGCCTGATACTGTTCAGTCGCCGTCGCCATCCGCCCCGGATGGGCCGGCGGCATCCTCATTTCCACCGTTCTCCCCGGGTGTGCGCCGGCCTTGCACCGCCGTTCGGCCGCGCCGCCGACGCCGCCTTGCGCCAGTCAGATAGAAAAGAATGGATAATGGCACTGCGCAATAGAATACGAACGTCATGATCCCGCCGACCACGGTCGGTTCGGTCGCCGCCATGAGTACGACAACGTATATCCACGCGATGGCCACGATCCACATGATGTTCTGTTTCCTGGTTGAAGAGACGAGATTCTAACAACGGATGCCCACATGAACATGCCCGACCCGCAAGCTTTTGCCGCCACCTGGTTGTCCCAGTTCACCGATCCCAAGGCCTGGGAAGGCTGGACCAAGATGGCGTCCTTGACGACGACACCGGCAGCGGCCCATCCGCTGGCCGGGTTCCTGACAGACGCCGGGGCCGGCGTCGACCAGCTCAAGCTCGAATCGATCCGCGACGATTATCTCAAGAAGGGCGCCCAGCTGTGGCAAGACTTCGTCTCGGGCAAGACGCCCGAGCTGCATGACAGGCGTTTCTCGGCGTCCGAATGGACGGCGAATCCGCTGTCGGCGTTCGCGGCCGCCTCCTATCTGCTCAATTCCGAATGCATGCTGGCGCTGGTCGATGCGGTCGAGACCGGCCCGCGCGAGCGCCAGAAGATCCGCTTCGCGGTGCAGCAGATGGTCGACGCCATGTCGCCCGCCAATTTCTTTGCAACGAATCCGGAAGCGCAGAAGAAGCTGCTCGACACCAAGGGGGAGAGTCTCACCAAGGGCCTGGCGAATATGCTGGCCGACCTGCAGAAGGGTCGCATCTCGCAATCGGACGAATCCGCCTTCGAGGTCGGCCGCAACGTCGGCAACACGCCGGGCCAGGTGGTGTTCGAGAACGAGCTGTTTCAGCTGATCCAGTACACCCCTGCCACGCCGACCGTGCACAGCGTGCCGCTGCTGATGATCCCGCCGTGCATCAACAAGTTCTACATCCTCGACCTGCAGCCCGAGAATTCGCTGGTACGCTACGCGGTGGAGCAGGGCAATACGGTATTCATGATGTCCTGGCGTAATCCGGACCGTAGCCAGGCGCACCTGCGCTGGGACGATTACGTCGAAACGGGCGCCCTGCGCGCACTCGACGTCGTGCGCGAGATCACCGGGCAAGAGAAGGCCCACGTGTTCGGCTTCTGCGTCGGCGGCACGATCGCCGCCACCGCGCTGGCGGTGCTGGCTGCGCGCGGCCACCAGCCGGCGGCCAGCCTGACGCTGCTCACGACCCTGCTCGACTTTTCCGACGCCGGCTTGCTGGAAGTGTTCGTCGACGAAGCCCAGGTGGCGCTGCGCGAGCAGACCCTGAGCGGCGGCGGGCTGATGGCGGGGCGCGACCTGGCGACGACGTTCTCGGCCCTGCGTCCAAACGACCTGGTATGGAACTATGTCCAGCAAAACTACTTGAAGGGCAAGGAACCGCCGGCCTTCGATCTGCTGTACTGGAATGCCGACAGCACCAATTTGCCGGGGCCGATGTTCTGCTGGTACCTGCGCAACACCTATCTCGAAAACAAGCTCAAGACCCCGGGCGCGCTGACCGTGTGCGGCGTGCCGGTCGACTTGGGCAAGATCGAGGCGCCGGTATTCATGTACGGCTCGAAGGAAGACCATATCGTGCCGTGGCAGGCGGCCTATGTCTCGATGGGGCTGCTCAATCCCGGGAACCCGAAGGCGAACCGTTTCGTGCTGGGCGCCTCGGGCCACATCGCCGGCGTCATCAACCCGGCGGCGAAGAACAAGCGCAGCTACTGGGTCAACGACGATGGCGGCAAGGCGGCCGGCAAAACGGCGGGCAACCCGTCGCCCCTGGACGACGCCGCCTGGTTCGACGGCGCGGTCGAGCACAAGGGCAGCTGGTGGCCGGAATGGGCGAAATTTTTGGCGCAACATGGCGGCGCCGAGGTGAGCGCGCCTGAGGCGCCCGGCAATGCGCAATACACGCCGCTGGAACCGGCGCCCGGACGCTACGTCAAGGCGCGTGCCGATTGAACGCCGGATCGTTGACAGAAAAGCCAATACAGTGATTAAACTTGTAATTGCTGCACCTGCGTCAATTGCATGGTATGGTGTCTGCTGTCCGCCCATTGCCGACCTGGCAGCGGATGGACAGGAGACGAACCGGTCATGCCGGCGCACACAATTCTAAGTACGAGGCTCACGAAGCCGCGACGCAACCTATGGAACGAGAAATGAGCAGTGTGAAGAAAAGTACGGAACGCCTGATCAAGAAATACCCGAACCGTCGCTTGTACGACACGCAGACCAGTTCATACATTACGCTTTCCGACGTCAAACAGCTCGTGCTCGATGCCGACGAGTTCACCGTGGTCGATGCCAAAAGCAATGAAGACCTGACCCGCAGCATCCTGCTGCAGATCATCCTGGAAGAGGAAGCCAACGGCGTCCCGATGTTCTCGAGCTCGGTCCTGGCCCAGATCATCCGCTACTACGGCCACGCGATGCAGGGCATGATGGGTTCTTACCTGGAAAAGAACGTCCAGGCGTTTACCGACATCCAGAACAAGTTCACCAGCAATGCCGCCGGCGCCCTTGAAGGCAAGCCGTTCAGTCCCGAGATGTGGACCCAGTTCATGAACGTCCAGGGTCCGATGATGCAGGGCATGATGAACAACTATATCGACCAGAGCAAGAACCTGTTCCTGCAGATGCAGGAGCAGATGCAGAACCAGAGCAAGGCGATGTTTGGCGCGTTCCCTTTCCCGGGGATGACGCCGCCGCCGGACAAGAAATAACCGTCGCGTCGGTTTGACGCGACACTCGCCGGCCCGTTCGGATGCCGGCATTCCCGCCCCCGGCAACAACAGGGGGCCGGGTTCAGGTACAATCGCGGATTGCCCAAATCATTTGTCGTCCGCCCATGCCCGAACTTCGTCGTAATCCTTCTGCCAACCCTAGCGCCAGCGCCAGCCCCGCAGCCGCCGCCAAGGCCCCGGCCATCGTCATGCCGACGCCGGCCGCGGGTGCGGGGTCAAGCGCCAATGCGGCGCCGAAGGTCGGCTTCGTCTCGCTCGGCTGCCCGAAGGCGCTGGTCGATTCCGAGCAGATCCTGACCCAGCTGCGCGCCGAAGGCTACCAGACCGCCAACTCCTATGACGGCGCCGACCTGGTGATCGTCAATACCTGCGGCTTCATCGACGCCGCGGTGCAGGAGTCGCTCGACGCGATCGGCGAGGCGCTGGCCGAGAACGGCAAGGTGATCGTCACCGGCTGCCTGGGCGCCAAGAAGGACGCCGCGGGCGACGACATCATCACCAAGGTGCACCCGAAGGTGCTGGCCGTGACCGGCCCGCACGCCGTGACCGAGGTGATGGAATCGGTGCACCTGCACCTGCCGAAACCGCACGACCCGTTCATCGACCTGGTGCCGGACCATGGCGTCAAGCTCACCCCCAGGCACTACGCCTACCTGAAGATTTCCGAAGGCTGCAACCACCGCTGCAGCTTCTGCATCATCCCGTCGATGCGCGGCGATCTGGTGTCGCGCCGTATCGACGAAGTCCTGATCGAAGCCGAGAACCTGTTCAAGGCCGGCGTCAAGGAATTGCTGGTGATTTCGCAGGACACGTCGGCCTACGGCGTCGACGTCAAGTTCCGCACCGGCTTCTGGAACGGCCGTCCGATCAAGACCCACATGACGCAGCTGGTCGAAGCGCTGGGCCAGCTGGCGCGCCAGTACGATGCGTGGATGCGCCTGCACTACGTCTATCCTTACCCGCACGTCGACCACGCGATCCCGTTCATGGGCGACGGCCACGTGCTGCCTTACCTCGACATCCCGATGCAGCACGCGCACCCGGACGTCCTCAAGCGCATGAAGCGCCCGGCCAGCGGCGAGAAGAACCTCGAGCGCATCCTCAAGTGGCGCAGCATGAACCCGGACCTGACGATCCGCTCGACGTTCATCGCCGGCTTCCCGGGCGAGACCGAGGCCGAGTTCGAGTACCTTCTGGACTTCCTGAAAGAAGCGCAGATCGACCGCCTGGGTTGCTTCGCCTATTCGCCGGTCGAAGGCGCGACGGCCAACGAGCTGGCCAATCCGGTGCCGGAAGCGGTGCGCGAAGAACGCCGCGCGCGCGTGATGCTGCTGCAAGAGGAGATCTCGGCCAAGCGTCTGCAGGCCAAGGTCGGCAAGACCCTGCGCGTGCTGATCGATGAGGTCGGCCCGCGCGAAGCCATCGGTCGATCGAGCGCGGATGCGCCCGAAATCGACGGCGTGGTCCACATCAAGCGGCCGCTGGTGCCGGGCAAGCAGAAGCTGGCGGTCGGCCAGTTCGCCGACGTGGTCATTACCCGCGCCGACGCCCACGACCTGTGGGCCAACCCGCTCTGACGCACTGACACCCACCCCGGCGCCTGCGAGTCCTATGAACGAGAAGTCGATCCAGACCACCCTGATCCATAGCGACTACGTCGCGCCGAGCGGCTTCGATGCCTTCCCTCCCGGCATCCATCGCGCCTCCACGGTGCTGTTTCCGAACACCGCGGCGATGCGCTCGACCGAGTGGCGCGACAAGCAGGCTTATACCTACGGCCTGCACGGCACGCCGACCACGTTCACCCTCGAGGCCAAGCTGGCCGAGATCGAAGGCGGCGCGCATTGCCTGTTGACGCCATCGGGCCTGGCGGCGATCGCGATGGTCGACTTCGCCTTGCTCAAGAGCGGCGATGACGTCTTGCTGCCGGAAAACGTTTACAACCCAAACCGGGAGCTGGGGCGCTGGCTGACCCAGGATTTCGGCGTGTCGGCGCGCTACTACGATCCCATGATCGGGGCCGGCATCGCCGAGCTGATCCAGCCGAACACCAGGCTGCTGTGGACGGAGGCGCCGGGATCGGTGTCGATGGAGGTGCCGGACCTGCCGGCCCTGTGCCAGGCAGCCCACGCGCGCGGCGTGATCGTCGCGCTGGACAACACGTGGGCGGCCGGGCTGGCGCTGCGCGGCTTCGACCACGGCGCCGACATCGTCATGCATGCGCTGACCAAGTACCAGTCGGGCGGAGCGGATTTGTTGATGGGCGCCGTGATTACCCGTGACAAGGCGCTCAACGACCGCATCGCGCAGGCGCATATGCGGCTGGGCATGGGCGTGAGCCCGGACGACGCCTACCTGGTGCAGCGCGGCCTGCCGACGATGAAGCTGCGCTTCGAGCGCCACGACGCGAGCGCGCGGACGCTGGCCGCCTGGTTCAAGGCGCGGCCAGAGGTGAGCAAGGTGCTGCATCCGGCGTTCGAGGATTGCCCCGGCCACGCGTTCTGGAAACGGGATTTTACCGGCGCCGGTGGACTGTTCTCGGTCGTGTTCGATCCCCGTCATGACGAGGCCCGGGTCGATCGCATGGTCGATGCCTTGCGCCTGTTCGGCATCGGCTACAGCTGGGGTGGGCCGAACAGCCTGGTGATGCCATACCGGATCAAGAGCCTGCGCGACAAGTGGATCGATCCCGGCGTGCTGGTGCGCTTCAATGTCGGCCTGGAAGACCCGAACGACCTGATCGCCGATCTGGAACGGGCCTTCGGACAGCTATAAATAAAATGGGGCCTTGTCGGCCCCATTCGTTTTATACCGGCATCGCCCGGTTGCTGTTCAGGTCGAGGAAACCGCGCACCAGGCGGTAGGCCTTCCAGACCCAGACCACGAACCACAGCAAGTAGGCGATCGGAATGCCGATGACGGTGATGAACAGCACGCCGCCGACCGCCATCCAGGCCACGTACCACCAGAACGAGCGGATCATCCAGGTGTGATGGCTGTGGACCATCGTGCCCACGGTTTCCGGCCGCTTGATGTAGTTGATGATCACCGGAATGATCGACAGCATCCCGAGCGAAAAGAAGAAGGTCAGCGCGTGGATGACGTACAGGATGCGCGCCCACTGCTTGTTGTCCTCGACGCCCCGCTCCAAAACCAGTTCTTGCGACATAGTGGCTCCTCATGAAGGACGGGATCGGTCCCGTTCGTTGTCATTGTAGCAGCGTCGACCGCAAGGCGCCGGATCTTGTCGGCCGGAATGGCCAAGGATTCAGCTTACATGTTGCTGCACCCACGCCACCAGGCGCCCCGCATCCATCGCGCCCGACTGGCGCGCGATCTCGCGTCCGCCGCGGAACAACGCGAGGGTCGGGATGCTGCGGATCGCGAAGCGTCCGGACAAATCCTGCGAACGCTCGGTATCGACCTTGAGCAGGCGCACCTGCGGTTCCAGGCGCTGGGCGGCCTGGGCATACGCCGGCGCCATCATCTTGCAAGGGCCGCACCATTCGGCCCAGAAGTCGACCAGCACCGGGATATCGTTGCGGCCCATGTGGCGCTCGAAGCGGGCGCTGTCGACGTCCAGCGGCTGGCCAGTAAAAATGGCTCGCGAACATTTGCCGCAAGTAGGTGCGTCCTGCAGCCGCGCTTGCGGCATGCGGTTGACCGCATCGCAGTGCGGGCAGACGATGTGGAGCTGGTCGCTCATGGTGTTCTCCTTCATGTGGAACGATCGCGGTATTGTAAGCGGCACCGCGCATTTCCGTCGCCGCCCCTGCCATGCGCCGCGCCCGGCCCGACCTGCATAGAATTGGGGAAACAACATGATCGCGAAAGTCCGATGCCTCAATCCGAATCGCCCGGGCGCCTGCTCGTCGGCTGCGCCGGCTGGAGCCTGCCAAAACCCTGCGCCGACGCTTTCCCCCTCGAGGGAAGCCAGCTGGAGCGCTATGCCGCCGTCTTTTCCACGGTGGAAATCAATTCCTCTTTCTACAAGCCGCACAAGCCGGAGACCTACGCGCGCTGGGCCGCGAGCGTGCCGGACGATTTTCGCTTTGCCGTCAAAGTGCCGCGCGCCATGACGCACGAGGCGCGCCTGGTCGGGGTCGACGAGCAGCTCGACCGCTTCCAGCGCGAGGCTGGCATGCTGGGCCACAAGCTCGGCTGCCTGCTGGTGCAGCTGCCGCCGCGCTTCGGCTTCACCGACGCGCCGGCGCAGGCTTTTTTCGACGGCTTGCGCGAGCGCTTCGGCTGCAGCATCGCCTTCGAGGCGCGCCACGCCAGCTGGTTCTCGCAGCCGGCCACTGCCTTGCTGCGCGAAAGCGGCGTGATCCGCGTGATCGCCGATCCGGCCGCCGGCCAGCCGGGACCGCACGAGCCCACCAGCGAGCGCGCGGCCTACGTGCGCCTGCATGGCGTGCCGCGCATCTACTACTCGCGCTATCCGCAACAAGAGATCGCACGCTGGCGCGCCGAATTCGACGCGCTGGTCGCCCAGGGACGCCAGGTGTGGTGTATCTTCGATAATACGGCGGAGGGCGCTTCCGTCCCGAATGCCCTGGAACTGATGCACCGATAATTGGTGCAGGCAGGTCACGATCTTGCGATACTGCCGCCATCATGGTGACCGCGACTTTTCGTTTTTATCAGGAACTAGGCGCATTCCTGCCGCGCGAGCGGCGCGGCCGCGCCTTCGCCGCCGATTGCGCGCGGCGGTCGACCGCCAAGCACATGATCGAGGCGCTCGGCGTACCGCATACCGAGGTCGAGATGGTGCTGGTCAATGGCGAACCAAGCGGCTTCGACCGCATGCTGCAAGAGGGCGACCACGTTGCCGTGTATGCGCGCTTCGCGCTGCCTGCGGCCGGCCCGCATGGCGGCCCGGGACTGGACTGGCTGCGTGAGCGAGCGCGCGCGCGCATGCGCTTCGTCGCCGACGCGCACCTGGGCGGCCTGGCGCGCCTGTTGCGCATGGCCGGCTACGATACGCTGTACGACAACCATTACCGTGACGACGAGATCGAGGACCTGGCCGCCAATGACGACCGCATCGTCCTGACGCGCGATCGCGCGCTGCTCAAGCGGCGCGCGATCGTGCATGGCTGCTACGTCCATGCCCTCGATCCGCCGCGGCAACTGCGGGAGCTGTTCGAGCGGCTCGACCTTGCCGGCGGCGCGCGTCCATTCTCCCTGTGCCTGCACTGTAACCTGCCGCTGCGCGCGGTCGCGAAGGCCAGCGTGCTCGCGCGCCTGCCGGCGTCGGTGCGCGCGCTGCACGACAGCTTTACCACGTGCGACAACTGCCTGCGGGTCTACTGGAAAGGCTCGCACTACGAGCGCATGGCGGCGCTGCTGGCGGCGCTGGGCCAGCGCGAGAAAGGCGCCCTGGACGACCTTGCCGATGTAGAATCTCCCGAGGAAACCGACTTTCATCTTTGAGCGTGACTAGTGAGCGTAACTACGTCTGCCCCAGCAACATCCGATTCCCCGGCGTTTGCCGCCGGCATGCCCCTGCGGGTCGGCTGCCCGCCGGGCGCCTGCGTGTGTGCGCGCGAAAGGGTGCTGGCCGACCCGGCGGCCGACCAGCGGCCCCTTATGATCACGCGCCAGCAGGAGTTGAAACTGATCGAGCGCATCGGGCGCGTCGACAGCTACGCCGACCTGCGCCACGTGCAGAACTTGGTTCGCAACAACATCGGCAGCGAGCTGCGCATCGCGCCCGGCCCCAACGAAGTGCGCACGGTGCGTGGCATCCTGGTGGTGCTCGAGGAGCGTCCCGGACTGTGCAAGAAGATCCGCCAGTCGGTGCCGGCGGCGGTGCGGCGGCGCCTGGCCGAGCGGCCCGAGATCGCCTGGGCGATCCTCGACGCTCACGACTTGTTCGGCGCAGGCTGAAACGGAATGCATGGGGAGCGGGCGCGGAGCACGGGCCGTTGCCTGTACACGAACCGTCCGGCTCTTATACAATCGATGACAGAGCGGCATCAGCCGCCCTTGAACCACCGCGCGCAGTGTGGTCCCGCGCGCGGCATCCTGGAGAATCCCATGTCGGGCTATAGCATCAATATCGAAGAAAAAACGCTTGCAGGAAACAACTTCCGCGAAGTGCTCTACACCACCAAGCGCAGTCAGCTGGTCATCATGACCCTGCAGCCGGGCGAGGAGATCGGGCTCGAGCACCATGATGGCCACGACCAGTTCATCCGCGTCGAAGCGGGCGAGGGCGTGGCGTTGCTGGACGGCGAAGAACACAAGCTGGAAGACGGCGTCGCGGTGGTGATCCCGGCCGGCACCGAGCACAACGTCATCAATACCTCGAAGACCGAGCCGATGCGCCTGTACACCTTGTACACCCCGCCGGAGCATCCGGACGGCATCGTCCACGCCAACAAGGCCGAAGCGGACGAATACGAGCGCCAGCACGGGCATTGATTGCCGGTGGACGGCGATTGGCCGGGAGGCAGCGTGGCGCTCCCGGCGCTCGTGGCATCGCCGTTCGGGCCTGGCGCGGTCCGGGGCGTTCCGGCATCACGCCGGCCACCGCGTCGCCAGCGAGAGTCAGTGCTGGAAATGCCTCACACGGGTTGACGATGCGTCGCCATCAGGATAGGCCCAGGTTCAGGCTGAGCCTGGTGACGATCAGGTAGGTGATGATCGCCAGGGCCAGCAGCGACAGCAAGAAAATGGCCGCCACCTTGCCGGCCGCGCGCAGCACCGCGCGCCTTTCCTCGATCTTCCCTTTTCGTCCCTGGTCGTAATGCCATTTGATGGCATAGAACATACCCGCGCCTAACACGAGCGCCTTGAAGATGACGAAGACGACAGGGATCCATTCCATGATGTTGAGTACTTCCAGGCTATGACTTGAGACTATCTTGAGGTACGTGGCCCCAGGCGCTTTTCCATGTCGGCGCAGAAGCCGACGCAGGGATGCATACTACTGGAAAGCAAACTCCATACATCGAGACAAAATGTCTCAGTTGGAATTTAACCAAGATGCACTTGTGCCGATCTGATGCCGCATTGGTCCTCGCGGCGGGTCCCGCCGCCCGAGTATCCCGACCGCCAGTTAGCTGTCCGGTGAGCAAGGGCCTTGGGGCTGGAGTGGCTCAGCTGCCTCGTGGCAACACGGTGCTTCATCAGGCGAGGATAAGAAACAAAGCCGGCGTCAGCCGGCTTTGTTTCTGACCAGCCGTCAGGCAGCCGTTACCAGCCGTAAGGCCAGCGCGTCCCGATATGCGCACCCCAGCCGCGATGGCGGTGACCATGCCAGCTGCTGCGGCCGAAGTCGAAGCCCAGGCCGATCGAGATCGGCGGATACCAGTAGCGCGGCTGCTGAACGACCACCGGCTGCGGCACGTAGACCGGCTGCTGCTGCACCCACCCCGGTTGCTGCTGCGCGATCACCGGCTGCTGGTTGCGATACACCGGCGTCACCGACGTCGTCGTCCAGCCCGAACCGGGGGGCGCAGTCGCGATCGGCGTCGAGGTCACGACTCCGCCCTGGCCGGAGGCCGCTACCTGGGCGCCGGTGCCGACCGGTACCGGGGTGACGGACACGACCCGCCACTGGCTGGGGGCGGATGGTTGCGTATAGGTATAAGTCGGGCCGGGCGCGGCGCAGCCGGCCAGCAGGCCGAGCGACCCGAGAATGATGGCAATATTTTTCATGACAGCCCTCCTGATACTGCCATCATACGGGCTGCTGGGCCACTGTGCTGGGGAATTACACCCTGTTACACGGCGCCGCGCCGCGCCGCGCCAGGCCCCCCCGTCACGCACCCATCAGCGCGGACAGCGCCGGCAGTGGCACAGTCGCTGCTAGCGCCTCGTAACCGACATCGTTCGGATGCAGGCGGTCGCCGCTGTCGTACGCGGCGCGCAGCCGCTGCGGGACGTCGGGATCGCGCAGCGCCAGGTCGACGTCGGCCAGCAGGTCGAACGGCAGCGCGCTGCGCATCCAGGCGTTGACCGCCTGCCGCACCGCCTCGCGCGCCGGGGTGTAGTAGACGAAGCCGAGGAAGGGCGGCAGGGTCGCGCCGAGCACCGGGATGCCGTGCAGGTGGGCGCGCGCCACCAGTTGCAGGTAGCCGGCAATCAGGTCGTCGACCGGGATCGGCGCCGATGAAGGGCTGTAGACGATGTCGTTGATGCCGATCAGCACCGCCAGCCCGCGTACGCCGGCCGTGGACAGCACGTCGCGGTCGAAACGTTCCAGCAAGTCCTTGCCGGCCAACAAGGTGGTGGGCGTGTCGGCCAGCAGGCGGTTGGCCGCGATGCCGCGGTTGACGACGCCGATCCGGTTGCTGCCGAGTTCGACCTGGATGCGGCGCGCCAGGAAATCGGGCCAGCGCCGGTTGCCGTTCGAGGTGCTGCCCACGCCGTCGGTGACGGAATCGCCCACCGCCACCAGCACCGGCGCCACGCGGTCGACGTCGACCTCGGTGAGGAAGGGCCAGGAGGCGAACGCGCGCTGGACCGGGAACGAGGCCTGGGCACCGAAGTTGCCCGTGGTCGAGGCGTAGCTGGCCTGGTAGGCGGCATTATGGATCGTGCTCGCCTGGACCGTGCCGGGGAAATACAGGCTGATCGCGAGGTCGGCCAGCGGCGCCACCGGCAGCGAGACGGGATCGGACAATACCGGCGCGCCGGCCGGAATCACGACGGCGGTGCGCCCGGCGAAGGTGAGCTGGCGGCTGGTGCCGGCGGTGACGACGGCGCCGCCGGCGCGCAGGCCGACATGGGCGCTGGCCAGGCGCAACGCGGTATCGCCCATCTCGTTCGAGAGCCGGATGCGCACGCGGTCGCCGCCGAGGCTGGTGCGCACGATCAGGCGCAAGGTCTGGTCGGTGAAGGTCAGCATCGAGGCGGACGGCGGCGGGCCGGCCGGCGCGCAGCCCCAGCCCGCGCTCCAGCGCTCGGGTTGGCCCGCCTGGGCCCGTACGTCGGCGATCGGCGCGGCCAGCGCGCCGGCCAGGACCGGCGCGCCGAGCAGAATGCGTCGTCGGTTGCGGTCGACGCCATGGTCGCCCTTGAAGTGCGATGCGGAAGGGGTGGGGGGAGAATCGGAGGCACTGGAATCCGGAAGGGACATGGCGGGCTCCTGAAGAAGATCCTGGACGGAACGTGCGATCGCGGTGCGAGCGCGCATTCACGATAGCGCAGAGCGCGCGCCGCGCGTGTCCGGTCGCGTACATAGTTTGCGCTGTGTCGTGCGGATTTCTGATGGGAAGGATTGCCAATTCTAAAAATCAGCAGATGCCCAGGAACAGCGGTGCGGCAAGCGCCGCACGGACATGGCCGACGAGCGGCAAGCCGGTGGTCCCGGCGCCGTCTGCGGCGCCGGGCAGGCATGTGGGAAGGTCAGGCGAGGATGGCCAGCAGGCCGTCCAGGCCCGAAAAATTGAGCGCGACGTCGGCCTGCTCGCGCACCACCGGCTTGGCGCGGAAGGCCACCGACAGGCCGGCGACGCTCATCATCCTGAGGTCGTTGGCGCCGTCGCCCATGACGATGGCCTGCGATGGCGCGATGCCCATTTGCGCGCAGATCCGCTCCACGGTGCGCTTCTTTTCCTCGGCGTCGACGATGGCGCCAAGCACCCGGCCGCTCAGCCGGCCATCGATGACTTCCAGCACGTTGGCGTGGGTGTGGTCCAGGC
This sequence comes from Massilia sp. UYP34, assembly GCF_056279385.1. Lineage (NCBI taxonomy): Bacteria > Pseudomonadati > Pseudomonadota > Betaproteobacteria > Burkholderiales > Oxalobacteraceae > Massilia > Massilia sp. UYP34. The sequence goes on from NZ_JBWBRF010000005.1 coordinate 81,399, forward strand.
CCAGGCGCGGCTTGAGGCGGTCGGTGAAGAAGGTGAAGCCGCCCGACACCAGCAGGGTCTTGAGGCCGGCCGCCCGCACCGCCTGCAGCATCGCTTCGCCGCCCATCGAGATGCGCAGGCGCTCGTCGTAGACGCGCTGCAGCGCGCCCGCTTCGAGGCCCTCGAGCAGGGCCACGCGCCGCGTCAGGCTCTCGGCGAAATCGAGTTCGCCGCGCATCGCGGCTTCGGTGATCGCCGCCACCTGCGGCTTGAGGCCCTGCATGTCGGCGATCTCGTCGATGCACTCGATGGTGATCAGGGTCGAGTCCATGTCCATCGCCACCAGCCTGAAGTCGGCCAGTTTGCGGCCGGCTGCGATGAAGGTGGCGTCGACGCCGGCCTCGAAGGCGGCGGCGGCGACTTCCTGCGCGAGCGCGCCGTCGTGGCGCACGCCTTCGGCGCGCAGTGCGTGGGCGCCGAGCGCGGTCAATCGTTGCGGCTCGGCCAGGCGCGCCAGGCGCTCGAGGGTCTCTTGGTCAGCCTGCGGTCCTTGCAGCACCAGGTTCGTGGTCATGAATGTCGTTCTCGTCAGGCGAGCAGTTGTTTGATGGTCTGTTTGATCTGGTTCACGCGCGCCGCCAGGTCGGGCATGCTGGCCGTGATGCGCAGCTTGTCCTGGCCGGCCAGCTTGACGTGGCGGTTCTTCTGGATCAGCGTGATGATCCTGATCGGGTCGATCGGCGGCTGCTCCATGAACTGCAGGCTGGCGGCCTCTCCATGGGCGTCGATCTTGACGATGCCCACGCTCCTGGCCGCGATGCGCAGGCGGTGCGTTTCCACCAGCGCCTTGACGGCGTCCGGCATCTTGCCGAAGCGGTCGATCAATTCCTCCTGCATCGCATCGATGCGGTCCTGGCTTTCGCAGTTGGCCAGGCGCTTGTAGATCGACAGGCGCTCGTGCACGTCGCCGCAGTAGTCGGCGGGCAGCAGTGCCGGCACGTGCAGGTTGATCTCGGTGGTCGACGACAGGGGCGCCGCCAGGTCCGGCTCCTTGCCGGCCTTGAGCGCGCGCACCGCCTCATTGAGCATGTCGGAATACAGCTGGAAGCCCACTTCGAGCATCTCGCCGGACTGGTTCTCGCCCAGCACCTCGCCGGCGCCGCGGATCTCGAGGTCGTGCATGGCCAGATAGAAGCCGCTGCCCAGTTCTTCCATCTGCTGGATCGCGTCCAGGCGGCGCTGCGACTGCTTGGTCAGGTTCGACACATCGCTGACCAGGAGGTAGGCATACGCCTGGTGGTGCGAACGGCCGACGCGGCCGCGCAGCTGGTGCAACTGGGCCAGGCCGAACTTGTCGGCGCGGTGCATGATGATCGTGTTCGCGGTCGGCACGTCGATGCCGGTCTCGATGATGGTCGTGCACAGCAGGATGTTGAAGCGCTGGGCCACGAAGTCGCGCATGACCTTCTCGAGGTCGCGCTCGTGCATCTGGCCGTGGGCCACGCCGATGCGCGCCTCCGGCAGCAGCTCTTGCAGCATCGCGCGGCGGTTCTCGATGGTGTCGACCTCGTTGTGCAGGAAGTAGATCTGGCCGCCGCGCTTGAGTTCGCGCAGGCAGGCTTCGCGGATGATCGAACCGTCCTCGCTGCGGACAAACGTCTTGATCGCCAGGCGCTTTTGCGGCGCGGTGGCGATGATCGAGAAATCGCGCAAGCCTTCCAGCGCCATGCCCAGGGTGCGCGGGATCGGGGTCGCGGTCAGGGTCAGCACGTCGACCTCGGCGCGCAGGGCTTTGAGCGCCTCTTTCTGGCGCACGCCGAAGCGGTGTTCCTCGTCGATGATCACCAGGCCCAGGCGCGTGAACTTCACGTCCGGCGACAGCAGCTTGTGGGTGCCGATCACGATGTCGAGCGTGCCGTCGGCCATGCCCTTGATCGCGTTGTTGATCTCCTTGCCGGTGCGAAAGCGCGACAGCTCGGCGATCTTCACCGGCCAGTCGGCGAAGCGGTCGGCGAAGGTCTGGGCGTGCTGTTCGGCCAGCAGGGTGGTCGGGGCCAGGATCGCGACCTGCTTGCCGCCCATGACGGCGATGAAGGCGGCGCGCAGCGCGACCTCGGTCTTGCCGAAGCCGACGTCGCCGCACACCAGGCGGTCCATCGGCCGGCCCGAGGTCATGTCCTTGATGACATTGAGGATGGCTTCGGCCTGGTCCGGCGTCTCGTCGAAACCGAAGCTCTGGGCGAAGTTCTCGTAATCGATGCTCGAGTATTCGAACGCGTGGCCCTGGCGCGCGGCGCGCCGCGCGTACAGGTTCAGGAGCTCGGCGGCGGTGTCGCGCACCTGCTCGGCGGCCTTGCGCTTGGCCTTTTCCCACTGGCCCGAGCCGAGCGTGTGCAGCGGCGCATCCTCGGGCGAGGCGCCGGAATAGCGCGAGATCACGTGCAGCTGCGAGACCGGCACGTAGAGCTTCGTGTCCTTGGCGTATTCCAGGTGCAGGAATTCGGTCTCGCCTTCGCCCAGGTCCATGCTGGTCAGGCCCATGTAGCGGCCGATGCCGTGGTTGATGTGGACCACCGGATCGCCGATCTTGAGCTCCGACAGGTCGCGCACCATCGACTCGACCTGGCTCGTCGCTTCCTGCTTCTTCTTGCCGCCGCGCCGGCCCGAACCCGCATACAGTTCGGTCTCGGTGATGAACACCAGATGACCGGATTCGGCATCGAACAGCTCGAAGCCGGCCTGCAGCGGCGCCACGCCCAGCGCGAGCCTGGCGTCGCTCTGGCGAAAGCCCTCGAAGCCCTCCACCGGCGCCAGCGCCAGCTTGTATTCGCCGAAATACTGCTGCAGCGTCTCGCGGCGGCCGGCCGAATCGGCGCAGATCATCACGCGCGTATCGCGGCGCTCCAGGTACGCGCGCAGATTGGTCAGCGGGTCGTCCAGGCGCCGGTTGACGGCGATGTCCGGGATCGGCGCCGACAGCTCCGAGCCTGGCGCGGCCGGGTCGCGCGCGATATTCCAGCGGCCGTGGGGCTTGATGCAGGTGAAGAACTGCTCGGCGCCGAGGAACAGCTCGTGCGGCTCCAGGACCGGCCGTTCGCGGTCGCTCTTCAGGAAGCGGTAGCGCGACTCGGTGTCGAGCCAGAAGCGCTTGATCGCCGCGTCGATGTCGCCCACCAGGGCCAGCGGCGCGTCAGGCGGCAGGTAGTCGAACAGGGTGGCCGTCTGTTCGAAGAACAGCGGCAGGTAGTATTCGATGCCGGCCGAGGCAATGCCGCTGCCGATGTCGCGATAGATCGGCGAACGGGTCGGGTCGCCCTCGAAGCGCTCGCGCCAGCGCCCGCGAAAGGCGGTGCGGGCGGCGTCGTCCATCGGAAATTCGCGGCCCGGCAGCAGGCGCACTTCCCTGACCGGGTACAGCGAGCGCTGGGTGTCGGCGTCGAAGGTGCGGATCGATTCGATGTCGTCGCCGAACAGGTCGAGCCGGTAGGGCAGCGCGGACCCCATCGGGAACAGGTCGATCAGGCCGCCGCGCACCGAGTATTCGCCGGGCGACATCACTTGCGAGACGTGCGTGTAGCCGGCAAGGGTCAGCTGGGCCTTGAGCCTGGCTTCGTCCAGGCGTTCGCCCTGGCGGAAGAAGAAGGTGTAGGCGGCCAGGAACGATGGCGGCGCCAGGCGCACCAGCGCCGTGGTGGCCGGCACCACCAGCACGTCGCACTGGCCGTTGCGGATCTCGTGCAGGGTGGCCAGGCGCTCCGACACCAGGTCCTGGTGCGGCGAAAACGCGTCATAGGGCAGCGTTTCCCAGTCCGGCAACAGGTGGCAGGACAGCTTGCCGTCCGCAAACCATGGGATCTCGTCGAGCAGGCGCTGGCCGTCGCTCGCATTGGCGACGACGACGGTGAGCATCTGGCCGCTGGCCTTCAGGGCCAGCGCGGCGGTGGCCAGGGCGTAGGCGTCGGACGAGCCGTGCGCCGGCGGCAGGACGAAACGGTGGCCTGGCGTGGGAAGGTGTTTCTTGAGATCGAAAGGCATGCAGCGTGCTGTTACGTTCGCGTCAAAAGTAGGCGTCAATTATAGTCGAAGGCGCACTGCACCGCCTTCGCGCGCGCCGTGGCCGGGCTCGACGTTATCGGCCGCTTGGGTAGGGGGATGTTCCGGGCACGGCGTCGGGCCGCGCATCGGCCGCGCGCCGGTTCGCGACCCCGAACGGCACGTGCACCATCGGGATCGTGCCTCCTGGGCCGGCGTTCAGGTGGGCCAGCTGGTCGTCGAAGAAGATGTGAGGCTTGAACACCGACAGCACGCGGCTCTTGTCCATCCCGCCCAGGAAGAAGGTCTCGTCGGCCGAGACGCCCCAGCTGCCCAGGGTGGTGACCACGCGCTCGTGCGCGGGCGCGCTGCGCGCCGTGATGATGGCGATGCGCACGATACGGCGGTAGTCCGGGTCGTCGCGCTCGGCGTCCTTTTCGAGCTGCTGCAGCATGGCCAGCTTGCGGAACATGCCGGCCAGCGGACCGGGCTGATGCGGGCGCGCCATATGCAGCGTCTCGTGGGCGTGGAATTCGCCCAGGCCGTCGCGCTTGAAGACCGTCTCGGATTCGTCGTCGGCCAGCACGCCGTCGAAGTCGAAGGCCACCCGCAGCTCGACGTCGTCGTCCTCGTCGGCGATGCGGGAAGGCAGCACCAGGCCGGCCGGATAATCGACGTCGATCGCGCGCTTGACGTCTTCCTCGTTCGCGCTCAGGAACAGCGCGGCGTTGAAGGCCGGCAGGTAGGGGTAGGGCGACTTGCCGGTCATGAACACCGCGCGCGTGATGTCGAGCCCGTAGTGCGCGATCGAGCGCATTACGCGCAGCCCCGTCTCGGGCGAGTTGCGCGAGAACAGGACGACTTCGACGGGCGCCTGCCGTGGAAAACACTTGTTGATGCCGAGGAAGCGCCGGATGAACGGAAAGGCCACGCCGCGCGCGAGCACGACGTCGCGCTGGCGCTCCTGGTACGCGCGGTATTCGTCGGGTCCATGTTCGAGATAGACCTGGTGCGATTCGGACAGGTCGAAGAGCGCGCTGGAGGCGACGCCGATCACGAGTTTTTCTTCGATGGGAAATGGCATTCAGGCGTCCTGTCGCTCGGTTTGTGCGAGAAGGTGATCGTAGACGTACCGCGCCTCCGGCGGCAGCGCGAGCACGGCGCGCACGAACAGGGGTTGGCCGCCGCCGGCCAGCAGGTGCAGCTTGGCCAGCCGGTCGGCATCGAACAGCACGGACGGCAGGGCGCCGGCGTCGCCCAGGTGCGCGATCGCGTGGCCGATCGCCGGCGGCAGCTCCCAGCCGTCGGCGATACGGGCCGAGATCAGGCGCGCCGCCGCCACCAGGCGCGTGCCGAAGGCGTCGCCGTCGGGCAGGGCGCCCGGCGGCAGCAGTTGCTCGACCACGCGGAAGGCCACCATCAGCCCGACGTTGTGCATCAGGCCCGCCAGATACGCCTCGAAGGGGTCGGCGCCGTGGCGCGGCGCCAGCAGGCCCGCGGCCTGGGCGCAGAGTTCGGACTGGCGCCATAGCGTCGGCGCAAGCAGCCGCGTCAGCGGGCCGGTCTGGTGACTGATGATCGGACGGAAGGCGACCCGCGCCAGCAGCATGCGCAGGCCGTTGCGGCCGAGCAGCAGCACGGCCCCTTCGAGGCTGCGGATCGGGGACGCGGGCTGGTAATAGGGGCTGTTCACCTCGCGGATCACCTCGGCGACCAGCACCGGGTCTCGGGCCAGCTGGCGCGCCAGCGCGCCGGCGCCGGCATCGTCTTCGCGCAGGCTGCGCAGCAGTTGCGGAATCACGGCGGGCACGCGTGGCACCAGCGCCGCCGCGCCGTGCGGATCGCGGGACAGCCGCGCCAGCTCGTCGAGTACGGGGCCGTCGGGGGCGGGCTGCCCGGAAACGTGCGGCCCGGCCAGCCAGTGGAAAAAGGCAAGGTCGAGGTCGAGGCTGGGCTCGGCCAACCCGGAATCCAGGGCCGGACGGTCACCGTCGATGCCGGATGGGACGGCGGCAGGGACGGCGGCAGGGACGGTGACAGAACCGGCCGCAGACTTGGTGGCAGAATCGGCGGCGGCCGGATGGTCCGCTTCGCGCGTGCCGAACAGGCGGGCGAGCCAGCATTTCATGGGCGTGCGAGGTTCAGGAAAGAGGACATGCGTCCATTCTATCGTGAACGTCTGGCTTCAATGCAAACGGCCCGGCCGCCGCTCGCGCGGCGCCGGGCCTTTGGCTGCTTCACGCTTACTGGCCGTTGTTCGAGCCGGTGGTGGTATGACCGGTATTGGTCGGGGTGGAGGCGTTGCCGGTGGCGTTCGCCGGGCCGGTGTTCTGCGCGCCGTTCGTGCTGATACCCATCTGTGCGTCGACGGTCGGATTGCCGGTCGAACCGGCTTGGGTCGCGCCCATCGTGGACGAGCCGCTGGTGGCGCCATTGGTGTCCGTGGTGTTGCAGGCGGCCAGGGCAAAGGCCATCATGCCGCCCAGTAGAACGGTCTGGAATGTCTTCATCGCGTTTCTCCTTGATTGGTGAGTGAGGTCATCATGCGAGGTCAGCCTTACGCATGAAATAGGAACAGGACGTCAATACGTGTAGGACCGCACTCACAGATAGTGCGCGGCGAGGGCCAACGCGAGCGCGCTCCTGCGTATCGGCGGGAAAGGCATGCGGAGAGCCTGGGGCAGTCCCGGCATCCCGCATGCGCCGGGCAGGTCAGCGGCTGACTGGCCTGTCGGTGGTTTCGTTGTTGCTGGTGGTGCCGGATGCGGCATTTACGCCGCTGGCGCCGTTGGCGCCCGAGGGCCAGCTGTTGGCGCCGCCGGTGGTGCTGGGCGTTTGCACGCCGCTGCCGATGGTCGAGTCGGTGGCGCTCGAGCCGCTCATCGAACCGGTGGTGGTGTCGGTCGTGTTGCAGGCAGCCAGGCCGAAAGCCATCATGCCAGCGAGAACTGCGCTTTGAACGGTGCGTTTCATGGTGGTCTCCTTGAGTACTTGAGTGTTTTCATTTTCGCAACGGCATGGGCGCGCGAGAATAGGAACACGTCGGTTACCCGTGTAGGAATCCACCGTGTGCGGGCTCGGGTGTCAAGCTGCGATCGTCTCCTGCGCCAGCCAGTCGAGCAGCTCGAGCGCCGGCAATGGCCGGCTGAAATAATAGCCCTGCACCTTGTCGCAGCGCTGTTCGCGCACCACGTCGAGCTGCGCGCGGGTCTCGATGCCTTCGGCCACGGTCGTCATGCCCAGGCTCTGGGCCACCTTGACGGTCGCTTCGATCAAGACCCGGTGGTGGAAGCTGGTGTCGGCCAGGCACACGAAGGAGCGGTCGATCTTGACCGTGTCCACCGGCAGCAGGTGCAGGCTCGACAGCGACGAATAGCCGGTGCCGAAATCGTCCAGCGCGAGCTTGACGCCAAGCGCCTTGAGCTCGTGCAGGCGCACCTGCGTATCCTGGTCCTGGGCCGCGAGGCTCTCGGTGACTTCGAGCTGCAGGCTGGCGGGCGGCATGCCGGTCGTGCGCAGCACGGCGGCGACGCTGGCGACCCAGCCGGCCTGGCCGAGCTGCGCGCGCGACAGGTTGACCGCCATCAGGCGCGGCGCGGCGTCGCCGAGACGCGCCTGCCAGTCCATGAAGTCGCGGCAGGCGCGCGCCAGCACGAAGTCGCCCAGCGCGCCGATCAGGCCGCATTCTTCGGCCACCTGGATGAACTCGACCGGAGGCACGACGCCGCGCTGCGGATGACGCCAGCGCACCAGCGCCTCGACCCCGGCCGCGCGGTCGACGCCGCCGTCCGGCAGCAGGCGCACCACCGGCTGGTAGACCACGAACAGCTGTTCCTCGGCCAGGGCCTGGCGCAGGTCGGCCTCGATGTCGGCGCGGCGCGCGGCGCGCTCGCGCATGCTGGCCTCGAACACCGCGTGGCGATTGCCGCCGGCGCGCTTGGCCTCGACCATCGCGATGCCGGCGTCGCGCAGCAGGCTGTCGGGATCGTGTTCGCCGAGGGCCGCCGCATCCGGGCCCCAGGCCAGCCCCAGGCTGGCGCTGCACACGATCTCGAGGCCGCCGATCACATAGGGATGGGCGAGGGCTTCCAGCAGGCGCAGCGCGACCCGCTCGGCATCAAGGCGCGCGCGCAGGCCCTCGAGCAGCACGACGAATTCGTCGCCGCCGACGCGCGCCGCCAGCTGGCCGCTGCGGGCGGCCGGCTCGGTCATGGTGGGGGGCGGACGCAGGGCGCCGCGCAGGCGGTCGGCCACGTGCATCAGCAGCTGGTCGCCGCCGGCCTGGCCCAGGCTGTCGTTGAGCTGGCGGAAGCGGTCGAAGTTCAGGGTCAGGATCGCGAAGCCGTGCCCGTCCTGCGGTTGCGCCAGCAGGCGCTGCAGCTCGTCGTGCACCGCCGCGCGGTTGGGCATGCGGGTCAGGCTGTCGGTGCGGGCGGCGCTGCGCAGGCGGCGCGACAGCATCTCTTGCTCGCGCTGGACTTCGAAGGTGGCGTCGGCCACGGTGGCCATCAGGCGCTCGGGATCGAGCTTCGTCAGGTTCAGCGACAGCACCTGCAGCGAGCCGCTGGCGGCGTGGTGCACGCCGATCGGCAGGCGCAGGCCCTCGCAGATCATGCCGGAAGGCTCGATGAAGGCCTCGACCATGGCCGGCAGCTGCGGCGCGACCGGCGCCAGCACGTCGAACAGGTTGTCCAGGCCGGCGTCGGTGGCGAGCGGCATCAGAAGGTTCGAGGCCATCGGATTGAGCATCTCGACCGACCCGTCGAGCGTGGTCTGCGCCAGGCCGATCGGGGCCCGGTACAGGAACTGCACCAGCGTTTCATAGGCATCGACTGGTTCATGCTGCATGGGCGTTCTCCTGGAAGCGGGTGGCCGCCTCCTGTGGTTGGCCGAGATCGCGCAGGATCAGGCAGTAGGCGGCGCCGTCGGCTTCGCCGGGCAGCGGATCGCGCTCCGGCAGCGGCGCGACCAGCGTGCTGCCCCAGAACACGCCGCCGTCGGCGCGCAGGCGCCGGCCCTCGTCGAGCGACCAGCCGTTGGCGTCGGCTTCGCGCAGGCGGTCCTGGCGGTACTCGAGCGCGATCGCGTCCGTCGGGTAGAAGATCGTGAACGGCCGGCCCACGGCGTCGGGACCGAAACCGGTGACGCGCCCGATGCTCGGGTTCCAGTCGCAAATCCGGCCCTGCAGGTCCAGGCTCACCAGGGCGTAGTCCTGGACCCCGGCCAGGATGGCATTGAGCCAGGCGTCGTTCTGGCGCAGCCGGCGCTCGCGCCGCACCTGGTCGGTGACGTCGTGGATCACCGCCATGACGCGTTCGGGATCGAGCTTGAGCAGGGTCAGCGCGAGGATCTGCGGCGTGCGCTTGGCGCCGGCGCCGGCTTCCAGGTAGACATGCAAGCCGTCGCAGACCTTGCCGTAAGGCGCGCCGTGCCGGGCGGTGCGCTCGCGCAGCTCGGGCGCGACCCCGGCCAGGGCCGTGAACAGGTTGTCCAGGCCGCCGTCGTGTGACAGCGGCATCAGGAGCTGGGCGGCGACCGGGTTCATCATGGTGACGTCGCCCTGGACGTTCGCCTGCACCAGGCCCACCGGGGCCAGGTACAGGAACTGGATCAGCGCCTCGTACTCGGCGCCGAATTCATTGGGATCCCGGCTCATGCAGGGCTTACCGCGGCTGGCGCTGGACCAGCACGTAGCGCTGGCTCGCGCCCGGGTTCGACAGCAGGCGCAGCGCGACCTTGACCGGGCGCATGCGCAGGGTCAGGACGTAGTCGATGGTGTCGTCCAGCGCGCTGTCAGCCTCGTGGGCGTCTTCGAAGCGCTGGGCCACCATGAAATTGTTCATGCAGGGCGCGACGTTCGTGAACAGGGGCTGGTCCAGCACCCGCTGGGGCGACAGGCCGGCCGCCTGCGATTCGAAGGCGTTGTAGAGGGAGACGTTGGTGTCGGCGCCGAAGCCGATGACGCCAAAGTCGAGCGCGTCGAGCTGTTCCGGTGTGCATTGGTCGAGGCGGGCAGCGAGGTCGGGCGCGTCGAAGGAGAGGGGCGTAACGGTCATGGTGTCGGATGCCGGAGCGAGATTATTGAATTTTGGAAATATATGTTGGCATGTGAAAAGGCGCAGTGTCAATCGTGCGCGCCTTTTCACACAACATTTTCTCGTTTACGTGTTTTTCCGACACACCCGGAGACTACAAGTCAACCAGATTCTCGAATCCGCCAAAGAACATGCGCTTGCCGTCGAAGGGCACGCCGCCCGGTTTCATCATCTCGGCCATGCGCGGGTCTTTCATCACTTTCTCCAGCACGGCGTCGCGGTGGCTGCGCGACTCATACACTGCCCAGGCCAGGATGACGGTCTCGCCGTCTTCCAGTTTGACGCTCTGTGGGAACGAGGTGTGTTCGCCCGGCTTGACGTCGTCCGCGATCCACTCGCGGTATTCGAGCGCGCCGTGGTCGCGCCAGACGCGGCCCGCAAGCTCGGCCTGGACCTTGTATTCGTCGAGCTTCGACTTGGGAAGGGGAAGGACAAAACCGTCGACATACGCCATGATGATCTCCTGGAATGAGGTGATGCATGAAGTGATGCGTAGGGTGTTGCTGAAAATTATTGCTGAGAATTATTGCAGAAACATATTGCTGAGAAGTATTGCTGAGAAGTATTGCTGAGAAACGCGCGGACTGCCCCCATTCTGACCGGCACACCGCCATCAAGTTTCCTTCCCGCGGCCGCTCAGCACGCGCGAAAGGCGCCGCAGATCAAGCTTGCCGCCGAGCGGCGTGGCGCCCGGCTGGTGAGATTACCATACGGCTTACCACAAGGGGTTGTACACGGGAAGCGGAGGAGGCGGTGCCGGCGCAGGGGCCGGCTCGACCGGCGGCAAGGCCTCGATCGCCGGCCGTTCGTCGAACGGCGAGGCGTCCGGCGGCACTTCCTGGCTGCCTGGCGGGATGTCCGACGGCAGCTCCAGCGGCGCTTCCAGCGGCGCGCGCGCGATGTCGATCGTGCGCGTTTCGCCCGCATCGATGAATTCCGGGTAGATCCAGTCCGCGCCGTCGTGCACCACGTCCTCGGGTGGGGTGCGCTGCACCGACGGCGCCTTGGCCAGGGCCGCCCGCATGTAGTCGATCCAGATCGGCATGGCGAGCGTCGAGCCGAACTCGCGCCCGCCCAGCGAACGCGGTTCGTCGTAGCCCATCCACGACACCGCCACCACGTTGCCCGCATAGCCGGCGAACCAGCCGTCGACGGCGTCGTTGGTGGTGCCGGTCTTGCCGGCCAGATCTTGACGCCCCAATTGCCTGGTGGCTCCGGCAGCGGTGCCCATGCGGGCCACGTCGCGCAGCATGCTGTCGACCACGAAGGCGTTGCGCGCGGTGACCGCGCGGTTGGCTTCGTTTTTCGCCTGCGGCGGCCTGGTCTCCAGGATGACGGCGCCGTTGCCGTCCTGGATGCGCGAGATCAGGTAGGGCTGGACGCGGTAGCCGCCATTGGCGAACACCGCGTAGGCGCCGGCCAGTTGCAGCGGCGTGACGGCGCCGGTGCCCAGGGCCATCGTGTAGTTCTTCGGATGGCGCGCCAGGTCGAAGCCGAAGTGCTCCAGGTACTGGTGGGCGAAGTCGACCGACACGGCGCGCAGCACGCGCACCGTCGGCACGTTCTTCGATTTCACCAGCGCCTGGCGCAGCGACACCTCGCCGTCGAACACGCCGTCGTCGTTCTGCGGCGTCCAGGGCGTCTCCAGCGTGGCGCCGGGCAGTTCGATCGGCTGGTCCAGGATGCGGGTGGTGGGCGAGTAGCCTTTTTCCAGCGCCGCCGAGTACACGAAAGGCTTGATGCTCGATCCCGGCTGGCGCCAGGCCTGGGTCACGTGGTTGAATTTCTGCAGGTTGTAGTCGAAGCCGCCCACCAGCGCGTGGTAGGCCCCGGTGTCGGCGTCGATCGCGACGAAGGCCGCGGCCACCTGTGGCACCTGGGTGATGGCCCACGCGCCGTCCGCGCCCGGGTCCGTGCGCTTGCTGATGCGGACCACGGCGCCCGGCGTGATCCTGACGCTCTCGCGCGCCTTGGGCGACAGTGCGGCGGCTGCGAACCTGAGTCCGGCGCCGCGGATGGCGACGTCGTCGCCCGAGAGCGTGGCGACCAGCACTTCCTGCGGGCTTGCCGCGAGCACGACCGCCGCCAGCAGGCCGTCGCTGGCGCGGCGCTTCTGCAGCGCCTCGACGATCGCTTCCTCGCGCTCCTCCGCTTGCTGCGGCAACTCGATGCGCGCCTCCGGGCCGCGATAGCCATGGCGCTGGTCGTACGCCAGCACGTTGCGCCGCACCGAATCGTAGGCCGCGTTCTGCTCGGCCGCCAGGATGGTGGTGGTCACGGTGATCCCACGCGTGTACGCCTCTTCGCCGAACTGCTGGTAGACGACCTGGCGCGCCAGCTCGGCCACGTACTCGGCGCGGGTGTCGAAGCTTTGCCCGGCATCGCGCTTGACGCGCAGCGGTTCGGCCAGGGCCTGGCGGTACTGGGACTCGTTGATCTCGCCCAGTTCCAGCAGGCGCTTGAGGATGGCGTGCTGGCGCGCCTGCGCGCGCTTGGGATTGGACACCGGATTGGTGCGCGCCGGGTTCTGCGGCAGGCCGGCCAGCATCGCGGTCTCGGCCAGCGTGAGCTGTTCGAGGGTCTTGCCGAAATAGCTGCGCGCGGCGCTCGAGAAGCCATAGGAGCGCTGGCCGAGGAAGATCTGGTTCATGTACAGCTCGAGGATCTGGTCCTTCGTGAGGTTGTCCTCGATCTTGTAGGCCAGCGCGATCTCGGTGAGCTTGCGCGTGACGGTCTTCTCGTTGGTAAGGAAGAAGTTGCGCGCCACCTGCATCGTGATGGTCGACGCGCCTTGCCGGAATCCTCCGCGCAGGTTGGCGCGCGCCGCGCCCAGCGCGCGGATGAAGTCGATGCCGCCGTGGTCATAGAACCGCGTGTCCTCGATCGCCAGCACGGCGGCCTTCATCGTCGGAGGGATCTTCGCGATCGGCACGAAGTCGCGGTGCTCGACGCCGAACTGGCCGATCAGCACATTGTCGGCCGTGTAGATCCGCAGCGGGATCTTGGGACGGTAATCAAGGACGGCGTCGATCGGCGGCACCTTGGGCAGGATCGCCGTCATCACGTAGACGGCGGCGCCGGCGATCGGCAGCATGATCGCGGTCAGTGCGATGAGCATGAAGGCGTGCAGGCGCTTCATGCCGAACAGGGTGTTGCTGGACTGCTTGTTGGTATCGCTCACTGCTGGACTTTCGCGGTGCGGCCGCGCTGTGGGCCAGGAGCGGCCGATTATAATCCGCTTTGCGCGGCGCACCGCGTCTGCACTTTCCTTCCGTTCGCGCATGTGCGATATTCTCGCCTTGGACCCGTCCGCGGCGCGGCGGGCCGCGTCAGCCACGAAGGAAATCCATGCCATTCGATTCGAAACCGGCCGGCTTCAAGCCCTATATCCCGGCGAGCGCCCAGCTGCCCGAGATGACCCCGCGCGCCCTGATCATGGGCGTCATCCTGGGCATGATCTTTGGCGCGTCCTCGCTCTACCTGGTGCTGAAGGTGGGCCTGACGGTCAGCGCCTCGATCCCGGTGGCGGTGATCGCGATCACCCTGTTCGGCATGGCGAAGAAGCTCGGCGCGCGCGAATCGACGATCCTCGAGAACAGCGTGGCCCAGACCGCCGGCTCGGCCGGCGAATCGCTGGCCTTCGGCCTGGGCGTGACCATGCCGGCCATCATGATCCTCGGTTTCGACCTCGAGATCTCGCGCGTGATGCTGGTCGGGGTGCTGGGCGGCCTGCTCGGCATCCTGATGATGATCCCGCTGCGCCGCACGCTGATCGTCGACCAGCACCGCGAACTGAAATACCCGGAAGGCACGGCCTGCGCCGAGGTGCTCAAGGCCGCCGCCACCGACGTCTCGCGCGAGGCTGCCGGCGAAGTGCGCGACGCGGCGAGCGCGGAAGGCAGCGACGCCATCAAGACGGCGAAACGGCGCGCGATGCTGATCTTCGGCGGCTTCGGCATCGGCATCCTGTACAAGACCCTGAGCGTGTCGTTCAAGGGCTGGCGCGACACCATCAACTTCGAGTTCGGCGCGCCGCTCAAGACCGGCAGCATCGGCGCCGAGGTGTCGCCCGAACTGGTGGGCGTCGGCTACATCATCGGCCCGCGCATCGCCTACACGATGGCCGCCGGCGGCGTGCTGGCTTCGCTCCTCCTGGTCCCGATGATCAAGTTCTTCGGCGAGCTGGCGAGCGCGCCGCTGGCGCCGGCCACGATCCCGATCCGCGACATGACGGGCGACGACATCCGCGCCTCGTACATCCTGTATATCGGCGCCGGCGCGGTGGCGGCCGGCGGCCTGATCTCGCTGGCGCGCTCGCTGCCGACGATCTGGAACGGCCTGCGCGGCGGCCTGGCCGGCGTCCGGCAGGGGTCGAAGGGCGACGTGTCGCTGCGCACCGACCGCGACATCCCGATGAAGTGGGTGGTGATCGGCTGCCTGGCCATCATCGCCATCATCTCGCTGGCCGCGCCGCTGCACATGAACGTGCTGGGGGCGGTGCTGATCCTGGTGTTCGGCTTCCTGTTCGCCACCGTCTCGTCGCGCCTGACGGGCGAGATCGGCTCGTCGTCGAACCCGATCTCGGGCATGGCGGTGGCGACCCTGCTGTTCACCTGCCTGATCTTCCTGGTGATGGGCTGGACCGGCGGCCAGTACTACGTGACCGCGCTGTCGGTCGGGGCCATCGTCTGCATCGCCGCCAGCAATGCCGGCACCACCTCGCAAGACCTCAAGACCGGCTACCTGGTCGGCTCCACCCCGCGCATGCAGCAGTATGCGATCCTGTGCGGCGCCTTCGCCTCGGCCCTGATCCTGGGCCCGATCCTGCTCAAGCTGAACGAAGCCGGCACCGTCTACGTGCCGGCGGCGCAGGTGGCGCCCGGCCTCACGGTCGACGCCGCGACCTTGACCGACACCGCGCAGCTGCAGGGCCCGCAGGCCAAGGATGACCCGAACACCTATAAGGTCTGGCACAAGACGGACACCGTGGGCGGCCCGGCCGGCAAGTACTTCGTCGACGCCGCGGGCAAGGTGGTGTACCTGGTCGACCCAGGCATCAACGGCCACCACAATACGCGTCCGGACGGCACCGAAGTCAAGAAATACGATGCGCCGAAGGCGGTCCTGATGTCGTACATCATCAAGGGCATCCTGGACCAGGAACTGCCGTGGACCCTGGTGCTGTTTGGCGTGATGATCGCGATCGTGCTGAAGATGGCGGGGATCGCCTCGCTGGCGTTCTCGGTCGGCGTCTACCTGCCGCTGGTGGCAACGCTGCCGATCGCGATCGGCGGCACCGTGCGCTGGCTGGCCGATCGCCGCAACAACAAGCTGCCGCACAACGCCCATTTCAACGACGAAGAGCGCCAGGCGGCGGGCGACCGCAGCGCGGGCGTGCTGCTGGCCTCGGGCTATATCGCCGGCGGCGCGCTGGCGGGCATCATCATCGCCATCACGGCCGGCGTGTTCACCGATTTCGACGCCGCGGTCGGCGCCTGGGCCCAGGCCTCGAACCCGTTCTTCGCGGGCGCGAGCGCGAACTGGCTCAGCATGATTCCGTATGGCGCCATCGTGCTGCTGCTGTACTGGGTGGCGCGCGAGAAGACCGGGAAGGCGTAACAGCGCCAGGCGCAAGCGACGACGCCGGCTGGGAGCCGGCGTCGTCGCTTTAAAGGGATGGGGACTAGACGTAGGCCAGGTCGTGCTGGCGGATCGTGCTGTCGATCCAGTCGTCGGCATGGCTGAAGCGGTAGCCGAGTTCGCGCGCGCGGCCGGTGTCGAGCATCAGCGGCGTGAGCAGGTCGAACGGCGACGGACTGCCCGCGGCGACCTTGCGCGTGCGCGCCGCGACGCCCAGCGCCGCCGCCACGCGGCCATGCAGTTCGCTGGCCGAGAGCGCGCCGTCGGATGCCGCGTTCACTGGTCCCGTGAAGTCCTGGGCGCCGGCCCAGACCAGGAAGTCGGCTGCCTCGCGCGCCTCGAGGAAGGAGGTGCGCGCCTTCGCGCTGGTGTACGGCAGGGCGGCGCCCTGGCGCACCAGGTCGACGTAATGGGCCAGGCGGCCGGTGAAGTCGTCCGGGCCGCCCAGCACGTGGCCCAGGCGCGCGGTCACCACCGGCATGCTGCCGGCGCGGTACAGGTAAGCCTCGGCCTGCACCTTGCCGGCGACGTAGCTGTCGACCGCGTGCGCCGGGTCGTGCCATGGATAGGAGGCATCGATCGGCTGGGCGTCGACGTGGAGCGCATCCTCGTCGAAGGCCTGCGACTGCGGCTCCAGCGCGCGGTAGACATCGATGGTCGAGGTCATGACGTAGCGCTTGACGTTGCCGCCGAAAACGCGGCTCGAGATGGCCGCGTCGAGCGGCGAGTAGCACATCTGGTCGTAGACGATGTCGAACTTCACGCCGCCGAAGGCGGCGCGCATGGCGTGCTCGTTGCGGCGGTCGACCCTGACGCGCGCGATGCGCGCGCCGAAAGGATCCGGCGCGTAGCCGCGGGTGGCGATGGTGACGTGGTGGCCGGCCCGGACCAGGCGCTGCACCAGCAGCTTGCCGAAAAACCGGGTTCCGCCGATCACGAGAATATTCTTGGGCATGGTGCTTCCTTGTGTGATCATTATTATTTTCCTCGGAGCAGTACAATTCATCAACCGAGAAAAAATCACACCAATGACTAAGAAAAACTTATCCATGAGGTTGCGGTGAAGGCCTTGCGCAGCCTGTCCGGCCTGATCGACTTCGAGTGCGCCGCGCGCTGGGGCAGTTTCAAGCTGGCCGCGCACGAGCTGCACAAGACGCCGGCGGCCGTGAGCCTTCAGGTAAAACAGCTGGAAGAAACCATCGGGTTCGCGCTATTCGTGCGGCATCCGCGCCACATCGCGCTGACCGAAAAGGGCCAGGAGCTGGCGATCGCCACCGCCCGCATGCTGGGCGAATTGCGCGCCAAGGTCAGCGCGCTGCAGAGCGGCGACGAAGAAGCGGTGCTGCGCATCGCCACTACCCACTCGTTCGCGATCAAGTGGCTGGTGCCGCGCATGCACCGTTTCACGAAACTGTATCCGGAACTCGACATCCGGCTCGATTCGAACGACGCGCCGGTCGACCTGCAGGCCGACAGCACCGACGTCGCGATCCGCTATGGCCCCGTTCTGGATGCCGATCCGGCGGTGCTGTTTCGCGAGCGGCTGGTGCCGGCCTACAGCCCGGACCTGCTGGCGCCGGGCCAGGCGGCGCTGACCCTGGCCGATCTGGACCGGCACCGCCTGTTGATCGTGCACTCGCCCGAGGCCTGGCTGCAACTGCTCAACGAGAACCGCGCACTCAGGGGCGAATACGATTTCTCGCGCGCCTACAGCCACTGGGGCGTGCTGGTGCAGGCCGCGGTGGCGGGGCAGGGCGTGGCCCTGGTGCCGTACGGGATCGCGTACCAGGACATCGCTTCCGGCGCGCTGCGCCTGATCCCCTGCCGCAGCATGCCGTTCGCGAACGGCTACCGTTTTCTCGCCAACCCGCACAAGGAGCACATGCTCAAGGTGCGGCGCTTTCGCGAGTGGATGGTGGCCGAGATGGCGGCCATGCGCGCGCATCTCGATTAGTGCTTGCCGATCCGTGCTGGCCGATCCGCGCGCCGGAACGACAAACGGCGGCCCGCGGGCCGCCGTTTGCGTTGGAGCAGGACGCGCTTACTTTACGCCGTGCATCAGTTTCTGGATCACCGGCGCCAGCAGCAGCAGCAGCACGCCGCCGCCCAGCAGCGACCAGAAGCCGAAGCTGTAGCCGCCCAGTGCCGACGCCACCGACATGCCCGAATCGCCCGAGACGTGCGAAGCGAAGATGCCCGACAGGTTGTTGCCGATGCCGGTCGACAGGAACCAGCCGCCCATCCCCAGGCCCACCAGGCGGGTCGGCGCCAGCTTGGTCACCATCGACAGGCCGATCGGCGACAGGCACAGCTCACCGATCGACTGGATCACGTAGACCGCGAACAGGGTCCAGAACGGGATCTTGCCGTTGTCGTTGATCAGCTGCGACAGCGCGTACATCAGGAGGCCGAAGGCCAGCGCGTTGAACACCAGGCCCAGGCCGAACTTGCGCGGGATCGACGGATTCGCGTTGCGCCTGCCCAGCCACACCCAGATCGCGGCGATGATCGGCGCGAACACGATGATCGCGACCGAGTTCACCGACTGGAACCAGGCGACCGGGAAGGTCCAGCCGCCGAAGTCGCGGTCGACGATGTTGTCGGCCAGGAAGGTGAACGAGCTGCCGGCCTGCTCGAAGAAGCACCAGAACAGGATGTTGAAGAAGAAGATGATCATCATGGCCCAGGTCTTGTCGCGCGCGACCTTGCCCTCGCGGATGCCTTCCATGACCAGCATTGCGGCCAGGCCGATGAACAGGATGGTCAACAGGATCTGCAGGTTGTTGGCGCCCGCCTGCAGCAGCAGGTACATGACCGGGATCACCAGGAGCGCGCCGACGACCGTGAAGACCAGGCGCTTCGGATTGGCCAGGTCGCCGATCGGCGCGCCGATGCCCTTCAGGGACTTGCGGCCGACGTAGAACCAGAACAGCGAGATCAGCATGCCGATGCCCGAGGCCAGGAACACGATCTTGTACGACGGCATGGCCTGGGTGCCGAACACCTTCTCGGCCAGGATCTGGGTCAGGATCGGCGCGAAGAAGGCGCCGACGTTGATGCCCATGTAGAAGATGGTGAAGCCGGAATCGCGGCGGGTGTCGTTCAGCGCATACAGCTGGCCGACCATGGTCGAGATGTTCGGTTTGAACAGGCCGTTGCCGACGATGATGGTCGCGAGGCCCAGCTTGAAGACGTCGTGGTTCGGGACCGAAATCATGAACAGGCCGGCGGCCATGAAGATGGCGCCGACCAGGATCGAACGCTGGTAGCCGATGATGCGGTCGGCGACATAGCCGCCGAAGACGGCGCCGGCATACACCAGCGCGAGATAGGAACCGTAGGTCAGGTTGGCGTCGGCCTGGCCGGCCGCGTCACCGCCGTAGAACTGGGCAACGATGTAAAGGACGAGTGCCCAACGAATGCCGTAGAAAGCGAAGCGCTCCCAGAATTCGGTCATGAACAGCATCCACAGCGGTGCTGGGTGGCCCATGATCTGCTTGAATTCTGGAAGAGGTCGGCTGGCGGGTGTAGTAGCTGCACCGCTCATGCGGTTCCTCCCGAAAATGTAGTGACAGAGTAATAGAGAATGGACTAGTTCGTAGGCCGAACATTCCAATAGGCAGGCATTCTAGTGCATATTCTTCATCACAAGAAAGTTTTTTCCCCGTGTGTTATGACGGGTCGAAGATGGTGCACTGCACCCCGCTAGACTCACATTTGTGGGGCACGGATCAGGCGCAAACTGCCGCGGTTTGGCGTATATTGCTGTAAAGGCCGTAACGTTACTTAGAGAGAAGAGGAAAACAGGACCATGACCCACGACGTAGTCGATACACTCGTTTCACCCGAAAGCCTGCAACTGGTCGACACCCTGATTTCGCCGCAAGGCCGGCTCGAAGTGCTGTCGAAGGCCGAAGTGGCCAAGCTGCTGGAAACCGGCAAGGCCGGCCTGTACGACGTATTTCGCAAGTGCGCGCTCGCCGTGCTCAATACCGGCAGCGACATCGACGACGGCAAGGAGCTGCTGGAGCGCTATGCGTCCTTCGACATCAGCATCCTGCAGCGCGAGCGCGGCATCAAGCTCGACATCCGCAACGCGCCGGGCAATGCTTTCGTCGATGGCAAGATGATCCGCGGCATCCACGAGCACCTGTTCTCGGTGCTGCGCGACATCGTGTTCGTGAATTTCGACGTCACCGACAACCCCAAATTCGACCTGACCCGCAGCGAGGGCATCACCGACGCCGTCTTCCATATCCTGCGCAACGCCAACGTGCTGCAGCCGCACAGGAATCCCAACCTGGTGGTGTGCTGGGGCGGCCATTCGATCAGCCGCATCGAGTACAACTACACCAAGAAGGTCGGCTATGCGCTGGGCCTGCGCGAGATGGATATCTGCACCGGCTGCGGACCGGGCGCCATGAAAGGCCCGATGAAGGGCGCCACCATCGGCCACTCCAAGCAGCGCCTCGGCAACGGGCGTTACCTGGGTATCTCCGAACCTGGCATCATCGCGGCCGAATCGCCGAACCCGATCGTCAACGACCTGGTGATCATGCCGGACATCGAAAAACGCCTGGAGGCGTTCGTGCGCACCGGCCACGGCATCGTCGTGTTCCCGGGCGGCGCCGGCACCGCCGAAGAGATCCTGTACATCCTGGGCATCCTGCTCCACCCGGACAATGCCGAGATCCCGTTCCCGCTGGTGTTCACGGGGCCGGCGTCAAGCCGCGACTACTTCACCCAGATCGACGCTTTCCTGGGCGTGACCCTGGGCGAACAGGCGCAGCGGCGCTACCAGATCATCATCGACGACCCGGACGGGGTGGCGCGCGCCATGCAGGCCGGCGTGCAAGAGGTGCGCGCCTTCCGCAAGGCGCACAGCGACGCCTATTATTACAACTGGCGGCTCAAGATCGACCATGAATTCCAGAAGCCGTTCAAGCCGACGCACGAGAACATGCGCAACCTCGACCTGCACCGCGGCATTCCCACGCACCTGCTGGCGGCGAACCTGCGCCGCGCATTCTCCGGCGTGGTGGCGGGCAATGTGAAGGAAGAGGGGATCCGCGCGATCGAGCAGTACGGCAAGTACGAGATCCACGGAGAGTCCGAGATCATGGGGCCGATGGATGCGCTGCTGGCGTCGTTCGTCGAGCAGAGCCGCATGAAATTGCCGGGCAAGGCGTATACGCCTTGTTATACCATCGTGCAATAAACGGCCCGCTGCCCTAATACGGCGTGCGGGTGAAGTAGGCTGCGCATGTGCGCATGAAAAAAGCCGCCTATCGGCGGCTTTTTTGCGTCAAACTTCCTTGCGTCAGTCTTCCTTGCGCAAGTGCGGGAACAGCAGCACGTCGCGGATGTTCGGCGAGTCGGTGATCAGCATCATCAGGCGGTCGATGCCGATGCCGCAGCCGCCGGCCGGCGGCATGCCGTATTCCAGCGCGCGGATGTAGTCGGCGTCGTAGAACATCGCCTCGTCGTCGCCCGCATCCTTGGCGGCCACCTGGGCCAGGAAGCGCGCGGCCTGGTCTTCGGGGTCGTTCAGCTCCGAGAAGCCGTTGGCGATCTCGCGGCCCACCATGAACAGCTCGAAACGCTCGGTCACGCCTTCACGGGTGTCCGAGGCGCGCGCCAGCGGCGAGACCTCGGCCGGGTAGTCGACGATGAAGGTTGGTTCCCACAGCAGGGCCTCGGCGGTCTCTTCGAACAGCGCCAGCTGCAGCGCGCCCAGGCCGGCGGTGGCGAACGGCTTGACGCCAAACCTGGTCTTCAGCTCGGTCTTGATGAACTCGGCGTCGTTCAGCTGCTCGGGGGTGTAGCCCGGCGCGTACTTGTCGATCGCCTCGACGATGGTCAGGCGCTGGAACGGCTTCGACAGGTCCAGCTCGCGGCCGCCGTAGCTCAGCACGGCGCTGCCCTGGGCGTCGATCGCGGCCTGGCGGATCACCTGCTCGGTGAAGTCCATGATCCACTTGTAGTCGGTGTAGGCCGCATAGAATTCCATCATCGTGAATTCCGGGTTGTGGCGGACCGACACGCCTTCGTTGCGGAAGTTGCGGTTGATCTCGAACACGCGGTCGAAGCCGCCCACCACCAGGCGCTTCAGGTACAGTTCCGGCGCGATGCGCAGGTACATTTCCATGTCCAGCGCATTGTGGTGGGTGATGAACGGCTTGGCCGCGGCGCCGCCCGGGATCGGGTGCAGCATCGGGGTCTCGACTTCCATGAAGCCGTTCTTTTCCATGAAGCGGCGCATCGACGACATCGCGGCGGTGCGCGCCTTGAAGGTGCGGCGCGTCTCTTCGTTCATGATCAGGTCGACGTAGCGCTGGCGGTACTTGGTCTCCTGGTCGGCCAGGCCGTGGAACTTGTCCGGCAGCGGGCGGATCGCCTTGGTGATCAGGCGCAGCGTGGTCACCTTGACGGTCAGCTCGTCGGTCTTGGTCTTGAAGAGCACACCCTCGACGCCCAGGATGTCGCCCAGGTCGTAGCTGCGCAGCGCTTCCATGGCTTCCTCGCCGGCGTTGTCGAGGGCGATGTAGACCTGGATGCGGCCCGCCGCGGCCGGGCCGGAACTGTCCTGCAGGGTGGCGAAGGCGGCCTTCTTGCCTGCTTCGCGGCGCAGCATCATGCGGCCGGCCAGCACCACCGGAACCGGTTCGGCTTCCAGCTCTTCGCGGGTCCTGCCGCCGTAGGTTTCCACGAGGTCGGCGGCCTTGTGCTGCGGGACGAAGTCGTTCGGGAAGGCGACGCCTTTCTCGCGGATCGCACCCAGCTTGGCGCGGCGCTCGGCCATGATCTTGTTTTCGTCAAGCGCCGGAAGCGGAGCCTGTTCTTGGTTTTCGATATTCATTATTGTGTGATTCTGGTGTTGGTTGGTTCAGGCCAGCAGGGTCTCAACGTCCAGCTGCGTGAAATCGTTGACGACGGCGATGACGTTGTCGAACTCGGCGAAGGCATCAGGCGGCAGGGTGGTGGTGAGCACCACCGCGCGCATGCCGGCGCGGCGCGCCGCTTCCACGCCCAGCGGCGCGTCCTCGAACACGATGCACCCGGCCGGCATCGTCTCGCAGCGGTCGGCCGCCTTGAGGAAGACGTCAGGATGCGGCTTGCCGCGCGGGACGTCGACCGTGCCGACCACCACCGCGTCGAAGCGGGGCCTCAAGTCCATCTCGTCCAGGATGAAGCGCGCACTGCCGGGCGACGCCGACGTGGCCACCGCCAGTTTCCAGCCGCGCGCGCGGCCGGCCTCGATGAAGGCGTCGAATCCGGCAATCGTGCGGCGGTGCGGGCCGTACAGCTCGCGGTACAGCGCTTCCTTCTCGTGGTTGAGCGTTGCCAGTTCGTCGTCGGCGAGATCGTCGCGGATGTAATGGCGCAGGATTTCCTTGCCCTGGCGCCCGGCCGTGTCGCGAAAAAAAGCGTCCGGCTCGATGACCTGCCCGCGCCGCGCGAAGAAGGTGATCCACGCCTGGGTGTGGAAGTCCATGTTGTCGACGATGGTGCCATCCATGTCGAAGATCAGCGCGCGCTCGGGTGCGGTCATCGGGTTCTGCCTCGTCAGACGTTCTGCTTGAGGGATGCGGAGATGAAGTCGTCCAGGTCGCCGTCGAGCACGTTCTTGGTGTTGCCCGTTTCGAAGCCGGTGCGCAAGTCCTTGATGCGCGACTGGTCGAGCACATAGGAGCGGATCTGGTGGCCCCAGCCGACGTCGGTCTTGGAGTCTTCGAGCTTCTGCTGCTCGCTCATGCGGTTGCGCAGTTCGAGTTCGTACAGCTTCGCCCGCAGCATGTCCCAGGCCTCGGCCTTGTTGCGGTGCTGCGAACGGTCGTTCTGGCACTGGACCACAATGCCCGATGGGCCGTGCGTCAGGCGCACCGCGGAATCGGTCTTGTTGATGTGCTGGCCGCCCGCGCCCGATGCGCGGTAGGTGTCGATGCGCACGTCGGCCGGGTTGATCTCGATCTCGATCGAGTCGTCCACTTCCGGATACACGAACAGCGAGGTAAACGAGGTATGGCGGCCGTTGGCCGAGTCGAACGGCGACTTGCGCACCAGGCGGTGCACGCCGGTCTCGGTGCGCAGGTGGCCATAGGCATACTCGCCGTCGACCTTGATGGTGGCGGTCTTGATGCCCGCGACCTCGCCGTCGGACTGTTCGAGGATCTCGGCCTTGAAGCCCTTGCGTTCGCAGTAGCGCAGGTATTGACGCAGCAGCATCGAGGCCCAGTCCTGGGCTTCGGTGCCGCCGGCGCCGGCCTGGATGTCGATGAAGCAGTTCGCATGGTCCATCGGATTGCTGAACATGCGGCGGAACTCCATCGCCTCGATGATCTTCTGCACTTCGTCCAGGTCGCCGGACACCGCTTCCATGGTGTCGTCGTCGCCTTCCTCGCGCGCCATGTCGAACAGGTCCCTGGCGTCGGCCAGGTCGGCCTTGGCCTTCTCGAGCACGAGGACGACGCCTTCCAGCGCCTTCTTCTCTTTGCCCATTTCCTGGGCTTTCTTCGGGTCGTTCCAGATGGAGGGGTCTTCCATCTCCTGGTTGACCTGTTCTAGTTTCTCCGACTTCTTATCGAAGTCAAAGATACCTCCGAAGTTCGGCCTCGCGACCGGTCAGGTCGTTCAGCAGGGCGGAAATGGCGTTGATGCGTTCGGCTTCCATGGTCTCGGCAGTCTCATTGGTTGGTTGAATCGAACCGGGGATTATACCCGACGACGGCGCCAATGCCTGCGCTGACCACTGCGCCGACGACGCCGTATGGATTGCCACGGCCGTGGCTGCTGCCGTATCATCGGCCCCGTCCTGTATCCAGAACTGCTCATGAACCGCTCCCTGCGTTACCAAATTGGCATGGCCTGCGCGCCGCTGCTGCTCATCCTTCCCGTCCACGCCGCCCAGGCCCCGAGCGGTTCGACCGCCGTGCTGGCCGTGCTCGAGACGTCCGACCTGCATGCGAACGTGGTCGGCTACGACTATTACAAGCTGGCGCCGGACGCCTCGATCGGCCTGGACCGCACCGCCACGCTGATCCGGCAGGCGCGCAAGGAATTCGCCAACACGCTGCTGCTCGACAATGGCGACACGATCCAGGGCACGGCCTTCGCCGACTACCAGGCGCTCGTGAAACCGCCGGGCTGCGACCAGGTGCTGGGCATCTACAGGATCATGAACGCGCTCGGCTACGAGGGGGCTACCGTAGGCAACCACGAGTTCAACTACGGCTTGCCGTTCCTGAACCAAGTCACGGGCAGCAGCTTCCAGGTCAAGGACGTCGCGCCGCAGGCCAGGCCCTGCGCCGGGCCGAACTTCCCGATCGTGCTGGCCAACATCCACAGCCTGCAGACGAACCAGCCGCTGTTCGCGCCCTACAAGATCATCGACAAGAAGATCGTCGCGACCGGCAAGGACGGCAAACAGGTCGAGAGCACCGTCAAGGTCGGCATCATCGGCTTCACGCCGCCCGAGATCATGGCCTGGGACAAGCGCTGGCTCGCGGGCCGCGTCGAGCCGGTCGACATCAAGGCCAGCGCCGAGCGCTACATCCCCGAAATGCGCGCGAAGGGCGCCGAACTGGTGGTGGTGCTGGGCCATTCGGGCCTCGATGACGCCGCCTATTCACCGAAGATGGAACACACCAACTGGCACCTGGCCAAGGCGCCGGGCGTGGACGTGGTGCTGATGGGCCATTCGCACCAGCTGTTCCCGAACAAGGACAGCAGCGTGCCCCAGTTCAACCTGCCGGGCGTGGACAAGGCGCGCGGCCTGGTGCACGGCGTGCCGGCCGTGATGCCGAGCCAGTGGGGCAAGCATCTGGGCGTGGTTCGACTCCATCTGAAGTCGGACGGCAAGCGCTGGACGGTGGAAAAGGACAAGACCGTGGTCGAAGCGCGTTCGACCCAGACCGCTCCTAAAACCTTCGTCGAGCCCGATCCCGAAGTGACGGCGCTGGTGCGCGCCGAGCACGAGGCGACCATCGCCTACGTCAGGACGCCGGTGGGCAGGTCGGCTTTCCGCATGACGACCTATTTCGCCGACGTGGGCGATCCGTCGGCGCTGGAAGTGGTCAACCGCGCGCAGGCCGACTATGTCCGCAAGTACGTCCAGGCCAACCTGCCGCAATACGCCAGCCTGCCGGTGCTGTCGGTGACGGCGCCGTTCAAGGCCGGCTTTCCGACCGTGGCCGACTACACCGACGTGCCGGCCGGTGATCTCGCCCTGAACAACGCGGCCGACCTGTACCTGTTCCCGAACTCGCTGTACGCGGTCAAGGTCGACGGCGCGGGCCTGAAGGCGTGGCTGGAAACGGCGGCGGGGCGCTTCAACACCATCGACCCTGCGAAGCCAGAGGCGCAGGAGCTGGTCAACAGCCGCTTCCCGAGCTTTAACTTCGACACCATCACCTCGCCCGACGTGCGCTACGAGATCGACGTGACGCGCGCGCCGGGCGAGCGCATCCGCAAGCTGACCTACCAGGGCAAGCCGGTCGCGCCGACGCAGCAATTCCTGGTGGCGACCAATAATTACCGCGCCAGCGGTGGCGGCGGCTTCCCGGGCCTGGACGGCGGCAATGTGGTGCTGGCCTCGCCCGACAACAACCGCGACATCCTGATCGAATACATCCGCGGTGCGAAGGAACTGGGCCGCAAGGCCCACGGCGCGGCGCGCAGCTGGCGTTTCGCCCGGGTAGAAACGGCCGGGCCGGTGGTGTTCCGCTCGGCGCCGGAGCTGGTCGGGCTGGCGCGCGAGGCGGGAATCGACAACGTCAGCCAGTTGAAGGCCGACGATGGCAGCGGCAAGGGCACGGCGCTGTATGCGGTGGACCTGTCGAAGTAATTCGTTACCCCATGAACCGTCGTCCCCGCGCAGGCGGGGACCCAAGTCGTTAGCGTTGAGACTGCGCTTGAAGATCCGATAAGCAGGCACACTTGGGTCCCCGCCTTCGCGGGGACGACGTATTGAATGTCGCGACGACGTTCAATGCAGCTGCTTCTTCTCGGCCTGCACCAGCACGAACGGGCTCACCACCGACGCCCACAAGATTTCATCCGCCTCCAGCCAGCCCTGCGCCTGCGCGTCGCTGACCTTGGCCACGCTGCCGTCGGTCATCCAGCGCGTCACGCTGTCGCGGTCGTCGTGGGCGATGCGCAGGGCGACCTCGATCAGGTCCAGCGCTTCGCTGACCCAGATGACCGACCCGCTGGCGAAGTGGCGCTGCAGCTCGCTCCATTTGACGCGGCCGGTCTCGCGGTTGATCTTGTCGTGCAGTTCGGTGTCTTTCTCGGGTTTGGTTTTCATCGTGAATCTGTTCAAAGAATCTCGACCGCAGGATGCGGCGAACCCGCCCATGTTAACCGATAGGTCTGCGCCTTGCGCACATTGCCGACCAGCGCCGGCCGGAAGCAGGCCAGGCAGGTGCCGGCCGGATGCCGCACGCTGGGGTAGATGACGCCCATCGATCCGCCGTCGAGCAAGTCGTGCGCCAGGGCCTGCGAAGCGACGTAGCTGCCTGGATCGAGACAATCCTCGTAGGCGGCGATGCCGCGCAGGTCATGGAAGGTGGCGCTGAAATCGGCCAGCAGGCACTGGTAGGAGACGCTGTCGTCGAAGCGGCCGATCTCGGCGTATTCCACCGTCTTGTGAAAGACTACCTCGGCCAGCGAGGTCGCGGCATCGAAGCCGCAATACCAGGCCCCGCGTTCGCCGTCGTTGAAGCGGCTGCCCTCGGGGCGGGCATAGGTAAAGGCGGCGTTGACGATGCGGAAGTTCGGCACGCCGAACACCAGCTCGTCCATGCCGATGCCCGGCAACAGCCCGGACTCGCCGCGCAGGCGGTCGTTGGTGGCGTTATCGAGGTCGAACAGGTCGCGCAGCACGTCGTCGTCCTCGGCCAGCGGCGCCAGCACCGAGTTTTCCATGTCGGCGAAGCGCGAGGGGATCAGGCGGCAGGTATCGTTCTGGCGCAGCAGGGTCAGGCGCGGACTCAGCTTGGCCATCGATCACAGGCCGCCGCGCCGGGCGTCGAGCAGGCGGCGCACGCCCTGCATCGCGAGCAGGCCGCCAGCGAGCATGAAGGCGAGCGGCGTGCGGCCGGCGAAGATGGGATTGGTGTTGGGCAGCTGGACCCATTCGTCGGCCAGCTTGTCGCCATACAGGATGTGCAGGCTTTTATAGATGCCGAGCAGGTAGGAGATGCGGGTGATGCGGTCGACTTCCAGCACCCGGTCCGGGTGCTTTTTCCAGTCATAGAACGCCGAGGATGACAGGCCGCCGAGCAGTTCGCGCGCATCGTCGTCGCGCAGGTTCCAGGCCGCCGCCAGCCGGAAAAAACCTTTCAGCGCCGATGGCGACAGCCGTTCGCGCTCGGCCCGCGAATGGAGATCGACCAGGGTCGCCGGCTCGAACCGGCTCTTGGGATAGGCATAGGCCACGCTCATGATTCCTCCGATATAGGAGTATTTATACTCCGTTTCAGGATAGCGTGCAAGGGACGGTTGTCAAGCGAGCCGTCCCGTGACAGAATCATTCAATTGCCAAATAGCAAAGTTTTGTACTTTCGCCAAATGCGCCTCCGTTCCCTATCATTGATCGTCGTCTGCCTCGTGGCCGCCGTCGCCACCGGCCGTGCGCGTGTGACCCACGAAGACCTGCGGCGCCAGGTGGTGGAGCACGAGCGCGCGTTCGCCGCCACCATGGCGGCGCGCGACTTCGAGGGCTTTGGCCGTTATCTGGCGCGTGAGGCCGTGTTCATGACCGGGAGCAGCACCCAGCGCGGCAAGGAGGCGGTGCTGAACGCCTGGCGCCGCTACTATGACGGCCGGCAGCCGCCGTTCTCATGGGAGCCCGGGCAGGTGGAAGTGGTCGAGTCGGGCACGATGGCCTACAGCACCGGGCCGGTGCGCGATGCGGCGGGCCGCCGTATCGGCAGCTTCAACACGGTGTGGCGGCTGGAGGCGCCGGGAAGATGGGCGGTCGTGTTCGATCGCGGGTGCGACTGCACCGAGTAGGCACGGGAGAGTAGCGGGGAGAAGCGGGGAGAAAAGCGGAGAGAAAAGAGGGAAGAAAAGCGGGGCGGCAGGCGGGGCGACCCCGGCGCCGCCCCGCTCGCGTTCGGCGTCTTAGTCCGCGCCCAGGCCCGTGGCGATGGCCGCATCGGCGCCGGCGCCGGCGCTGAGCATCCAGCCCATCATCAGGAGGTAGAACATCAGCAGCGTGAAGAGCACCGACACGCGGCGCGCGCTGATGCCCTCGAACAGCGGCTTGTTGCCGTAGGCGACGCCGACGAAATAGGCGCCGAACACGGTGGCCATGTAGTGCACCGCGCCGAAGGTCTCGCCCAGCTCGCCCTTGCGCGGATGGTCGACCAGCAGGTGCGACAGGATCACCAGGATCAGGTAAGGCACCGAGGCGGCCAGCGGCGGCAGGTACAGGCCGAAGCGCTCGACGAAGGCGCGGATCGCCGGACGCTTGAGCGCGAGCAGCGGCAGGAACAGATTGTGGATCAGGCCGGTGATGACGATGACCTTGAGCAGCACGGCCTTGTGCAGGCTTTCCTCGCCGAAGCCCAGGTTGTGCAGATTGGTTTCGGCCTGGCGGTTATTTTGCAGGAACCATTCCGGCGACTGGATGTTCAGGATGCGCTGGAACCAGCTGACTTCTTCCAGCGCGGCCAGGGCCACCAGGCCGGTCAGGCCCGCCAGCGCCAGCACGCCGAGATCGAATCCCCCGCTCTTCCAGCGCGCGAGCGCGACATAGCCCAGGAGGCCCGAGGTCAGCGAAAATGCCAGGAACTGCATCCATTCGACGATGCCGTCTTCCACCAGCAGGCGCGACAGCTCATGCGGATTGTTGGCCCAGATCAGGGCCAGCAGCAGGCAGAACGCGTTGATGATCGAGGCCGAGATGATGACCGGATGCTTGTACCATTTGTTATCTACCACTCAATTACTCCTTCAAAGACGAAAAATGTTCGGCCGCCAGCGGCTGCAGCGCGCGCGTCGGGGCCGGATCGGGTTCGGATTCCGGCAGGCGGTCGGCGGCGCGGCGGCCGGCGCGACGCAGCGCGGCGGCCAGCAGGGCGGCCACGGCCCAGGCCCACAGCAGCGGGTCGACCAGGGCATCCCACAGGTTGCCGGTCGGCAGACGCAGCAGCGCGAAGAGGGCGAGCGCGCCCAGCAGGCTCGCCGCCGGAGCGCGCGCGTGGCCGCGCACGATGGCCAGCACGCAGGCGATGGCGGCGACGATGCCGAACAGCGGCGCGGCGCCCTGGCCAAAGCCGGCATAGTAGAAGCCGCGCGCCAACAAACCGACGGCGTCGAGATACAGCAGCGCGCCGCCGACGGCCAGCACGCCGGCCAGCGCCTGCGGCATGACCTGGCTGCGGCGGATGCCGCGCCAGCGCTCGGCCAGGCGCAGCAGGCAGCAGCCGACCAGCAGTCCGCTCGGATACTGGAAGGCCAGGCCCAGCCACCACGCCGGCGACAGCGCGCCCGGCAGGGCCATCGCCGCCAGCGCGAGCGCCAGCACCGCGGCCAGCGCCACGCGCGACATCGGCGCCGACCGGCGCCACAGCGCACACACCAGGGTGGCGAGGACGATCGCCCAGCCCAGGCGCCCGTACAGGATTTGCGTCGAGAGATCCGGCAGGTCCATCAAATCGTCCCTTCTGCATCGATGCGGTAGCGGTGGTGGGCGATCGCCTGGCGCTGCCAGGTATAGGTGACGTGCAGTTCGTCGCCGACCTGCTGCAGGGTCGGATACGAAAACTCGTCGCCGGCCTTGCCCATGGCGATATCGGCCACCGTGCGCCAGCTGCGCATGTCGTCGGAAATCGACAGGCGCAGTCTGCTCCGCGCGGTCGCGTCGTCGGCGGCGTGGTTGTGCAGCATCAGGAACTGGCCGCTGGACAGGCGGATCGCAGCCATCGAGGTATTGTGATTGGGCAGGTCGAGCGCCGGCAGGTCGCGCCAGCTGGCGCCGCCATCGATGCTGGCCGCATGCTGCATGCGACGCGCTTCGCTATTGTCGCGCAGCAGCGCGCGCACCTCGGTCTTCGACACCGCCACGATGGCCGGCTGCAGGGTCGAGGTGCTTGTGCCGATGCGCGCCAGCGAGGTCGGGTTACCCTCGGGGTCGAACGCCATCAGCATCGGATATTTGTTGCCGATCTCGAAATACACCGGCAGCCACCAGCCGCCGTCGCTGAGCGCCAGCGGCGAGGTGCGCACCAGCGCGCTGGTATTGAATAGCGGCGAGGTCGGCAGCACGCGACGTACGCGGAAGCTGGCGCCCTGGTCGTTCGAGACGATGTGGGCGATGCGCGACGCCGCCCAGCCGCCGAGGCCGGTGGCGACGACGTACAGGTGGATCTTGCCGTCGCGGTCGGTCCAGGCGACCGGATTGCCGATGCGGCGCACGCCGAAACCGAGCGCGGCGCCAAGCGACTCGCGGCTGGCGACCATCCACGGCGCGCTCCAGGCGCCATTGGCCCAGGTCGAGGCATATACCTTGACGTCGGGGCCGCTCTCGCGGCTGCCGGCCCACCAGAAGGCCAGCATGCGGTTGCCCGGCAGCGGCGTCATCGAGCTGGCGTGGGCCGACGGCATGCCGAGCGGCGCCGGAATATGGGTGCTCGACAGTTCGGTGAGCGTGACCGGGCCGCCGCGCACGGCATCGGCCAGGCTCGGCTGGGCGGCGGCCTGGGCGCCGCGGCTCCAGCGCAGGCCCTCGGCGCCGATCATGAGCAGCACGAGGAGCACGCAGCCGAGCAAGACGAGATTGCGGGGGCGCGGCTGAGGGATCTGGGGACTCTCCATTCGCTTCCAGTAGAGGGAACCCAGCAGTTGCGACCTGGGCTCTGACAGTGATCGTCCCGGATGCGACATGTCGCTGCGGGATTGCTGGCGCTAAATAACCGACCAGCAAAAGGCGCTATCGTACCGGAAAGCCGGCGAAAGCACATCAGGCAGGGGCGATATCGGCCGAAATCGCGACCCGATCAGCCGGCAGGACACGCTGGATGCCGCCGATCAAGAGCAGATCATGGCAAGCTTGCTAAGTTATCGGCAATTTCTCGATAGTAAGCCCGCATCTCCGCTCCCATCTCCGCGTACACTTGCGCTTTTTGACAGCCGGACTCTGCCGCATGCGTACTTTACCCGTACTACTCATCCTGACCCTTGTCCTGCTCGGGGCCGGATGTGCGAACCATAATCCGTATTTCGACTCAGCCAAGCCGCACCACCGGCCCGAAGGCTTTGCCAATAACTATCCGAACAACCCCGCCTACCGGCGGCCGGAACTCGGCTTCTTCGAGGGCTGGACGGCGCGCATCAAGAACTGGACCGAGGACGAATCCGCGCGGGCGCCGAGCGCGCCGATCCCGGCGGTGGCGCCGGACCTGGCTTTCATCCATGCCAACCGGGACACGCCGGCGCTGACCTGGATCGGCCATGCGACCTTTCTGTTCCAGACCGGGACGGGCGTGAACCTCCTGTTCGATCCGGTGTTCGACGAGCGCGCCTCGCCGCTGTCGTTTGCCGGTCCCAAGCGGCAGCAGCCGCCGGGCGTGGCGCTTGCCGACTTGCCGCGCATCGACGTCATCCTGATCAGCCACTCGCACTACGACCACCTGTCGCGCGACTCGCTGCGCCGGCTGTACCGCCAGGCCGGCGGCCCGCCGCTGCTGGTCGCCCCGCTGGGCGTGGACCGGTGGCTGGAGAAGAACGTCACCGGTGGCGACCGTTCGCGCATCGTCAAGCTGGACTGGTGGGACACGACCTTCTACCAGGGGCTCGAACTGCACCTGCTGCCGGTGCACCACTGGTCGGCGCGCTCGCCGTGGGACCGCAACGCGACCCTGTGGGGCGGCTTCGCGGTGACGCGGCCGGGTCATTCCTTCTTCTTCTCGGGCGACCTGGGGTACTCGAAGGACATCCAGGACATCGCGGCGCGCTTCGGCGGCTTCGACCTGGCGGCGATCGGTATCGGCGCCTACCAGCCGATCTGGTACCGCAATTCCCACGTCAGCCCGGAAGAAGCGGTGCGCATCCACCGCGAGCTGGGCGTCAGGCGCAGCGTCGGCATGCACTGGGGGACGTATCCGATGGGGCAGGAGCGGCTGGACCAGGCCGCGATCGACCTGGCCACCGCGCGCCGAGCGCAGGGCGTGGCCGATGACGAATTCTTCGTGATGAAGATCGGGGAAACCTACCGCGCGTCCGCCCCGCGCTGACCGCTACGCTGGCGGCGCGCGCAGGGTGAGCTTGAGGATCTCGCCCGGCTGCCACAGCCGCATGCGTGGGCCCCAGCCGCCGGCGCCGCGGCTGATCAAGAGCTGCATGTCGCCTTCGCGGTGCAGTCCGACCAGGTGCGGGAATTCGCGCTTGACCAGGTAGCTGAAGGGCCAGATCTGGCCGCCGTGGGTGTGCCCGGACAGCATCAGGCTCACCCCTTCGCGCGCCGCGCGCTCGACCAGGGCGGGCGCCGGGATGTGCGCCAGCAGGATCGTCGCGCCCTGGGCGCGGCTCGGGATCGTCGTGGCCAGGCCGGCATGGATGTCGCCGCCTCTGCGCAGGGCGCGGCCGATGTCGTCCAGGCCCGCCAGGTGCAGCCCGGGCGCGATCTCGACCCGCTCGTCGCGCAGCCATCTCACGCCGCCGGCAGCGAATTCCGCGATCGTGCCGCCGGCGTCGCCGTAGTATTCGTGGTTGCCCGTCACCGCCCACACGCCCAGCGGCGCGCGCAGGCGGCGCAGCACCGGCGCCAGCTGGTCGTCGTTGATCGGCTCGTCCTCGACCTGGTCGCCCAGCATCACGACCGCGGCCGGTTCCAACGCATTGATCTGGTCGACCCGCTTGCCGAGCCAGGCGGCGCGGCGCTGGGCGCCGAGGTGGGTGTCGCTGATCGCGACCAGGGTCGTGCCGTCGAGCGCCTGCGGCAGGCCGGCCAGCGTCAATTCGTGCTCGACGATGCCTGGTGCGCGCAGCGCCTGGAAGACGGCGAAGGCGCTGACCGACACGCCGGCGATGGCGCCGGCCGCCAAAATCTTCGGCGCCCATTTGCGCAGCCACAGTCCGAAGCCGGTCGCCAGGTCGGCCAGCAGCAGGTATTGGGTCATGACGAACAGGATGCCGAGCCAGGTCATGGCGAACTGGCCCGGCCACCAGCGCCAGTCGAGGGCGGCGTCGCCCAGGCGCACGCCGAGCAGGTAGACGGCCCAGACCACCAGCGCGCCCAGCCACCACCAGCGCGCCTTGACGCGCGTGCGGACGGGAGCGAGCGCATACAGGCGATGCGCCACATAGAAATGCATCAGCGTGCCGATGCCGTTGAGGATGAGTGAAAACATGTGTACTGACGCCGGTTCGGGCCGGCGAGGGGGAGTCCGGAACCGGGCAATCATAGCGGGAATGCAATTTGCATGTCGCCAGGAATTTTCCTGAAGTCATGTGGGGTGTATACTGCGTCGCCCCCGTCATCCCCCATCGCCCAGTGACAGAACTGTTCAACGCGGTCGCGCGCAACCTGATTCTTCCGCCCGCCAGCCTGCTCCTCTTGACCGCGCTCGGCCTGCTGCTGCGGCGCCGCTGGCGGCGCGCCGGGGGCATCGTCGCCGGTTTTTCCCTGGCGCTGCTGGTCCTCCTGTCGAGCAGCGCCGGCGCGGGCTTTTTGGTCCGGCCGCTGGAGGCGATGGCGACCCCGCTGCGCGAGCCGGAAAAGGCCGGGGCGCAGGCGATCGTGGTGCTGGCTGCCGGCCGCCTGCGGGCGGCGCCGGAATACGACGGCCGCGACATCCCCGACCATGTCGCGCTGGCGCGCCTGCGCTACGCGGCGCACCTGCATCGGCGCACCGGGCTGCCGATCCTGGTCAGCGGCGGCGCGCCACGCGCGGGCAGCACGAGCCTGGCCGATGCGATGGCCAGCGCGCTGCGCGAGGATTTCGGGGTGCCGGTGCGCTGGGTCGAGGGGCGTTCGCGCAATACGGCCGAGAATGCCGCCTTCAGCGCCGCGCTGCTGCGCCTTGACAAAGTGGAGCGGGTGCTGCTGGTGACCGATGCGATGCACATGGAACGCGCCCGCACCGTGTTCCAGCGCGCCGGGCTGCGGGTGACGGATGCGCCCACCATGTTCTTCGGCGACCAGGCGCGCGGCGCGCTCGCCTGGGTGCCGAGCGCCGAGGGCATGCGCCGCTCGTGGTACGCCACGTATGAGCTGATCGGGAATGCCTGGTACTGGCTCAGATCGAGCGGGGCATCCTAAGCGGCTTCGGCGTGCTCCACCAGCAGCTGCACCTTGGTCACCCCATTGTATTCATTGGCGTCGAGCCGGAACGCGACCCGCGCGCGCTCGGGCAGGCTGTCGGCGTGCCCGAACCAGATCGCGTCATATCGGCGGCCATTCTTCTCGAGCTGGAGTTTCAGGTGGCGCTCCTTGAGGATGCGCTGGCTGACCACGCGGAACTCGTCGCAGAACACCGGCGGCGCGAAGCCCTGGCCCCATACCTGGTCGTCCATCAGCGCGATGAACTGGGTCGAATAGAACTCGTCTTCGAGCGGGCCGTCGGTCTCGACGATGCGCTCGAGCTGGGCTTCGGTCAGCCAGGCCTGGCCGACCGCCTCGAACGCCTGGCAAAAATGATCGAAAGCATCCAGGCGGATCGACAGGCCGGCCGCCATCGCGTGGCCGCCGAACTTGTCGATCAGGCCAGGCACGCGCTTGGACACCAGGTCGAGCGCGTCGCGCAGGTGAAAGCCCGGGATCGAGCGGCCCGAGCCCTTGATCCAGCCGTCGCCGGCCGGGGCGAAGGTGATCGTCGGCCGGTAGAATTTTTCCTTCAGGCGCGAAGCGACGATGCCGATCACGCCCTGGTGCCAGCCTTCGTCGAACACGGCGATGGTGCTGGCGCTGGTGGGCTCGAAGCTGTCCAGGTGCAGCAGGGCGGTGTCCTGCATCTCGGCCTCGATCTCGCGCCGTTTGAGGTTGATCTCGTTGAGCTGCTGGGCGATGGCCCAGGCGCGACCCTCGTCGTCGGTGGTCAGGCACTCGATGCCGAGCGCCATGTCTTCCAGCCGGCCGGCGGCGTTCAGGCGCGGGCCGACGGCAAAGCCCAGGTCGAACGGCGAGGCGCAGCGCGCTTCGCGGCCGGCCACGCGGAACAGGGCGGCCACGCCCGCATGCATGCGGCCGGCGCGCATGCGCTTCAAGCCTTGCGCGACCAGGATGCGGTTGTTGGCGTCCAGCTTGACCACGTCGGCGACGGTGCCCAGCGCGACCAGGTCGAGCAGGCTGTCCAGTTTCGGCTGGGTCTGGGCGTCGAACACGCCGCGCCGGCGCAGTTCGGCGCGTAGCGCCAGCAGCACGTAGAACACCACGCCGACGCCGGCCAGGTGCTTGCTCGGAAAGCCGCATTCGGGCTGGTTCGGGTTGACGATCACGCGCGCCGGCGGCAGGGCGTCGCCCGGCAGGTGGTGGTCGGTGACGACGACCTCGATGCCGAGCCGGTTGGCCTCGAGCACGCCTTCCATGCTGGCGATGCCGTTATCGACCGTGACGATGATGTCGGGGTTCTTTTCGCGCGCCATGATCTCGACGATGCCGGGCGTGAGGCCATAGCCGTGCACCACGCGGTTGGGCACGAAGTAGTCGACCTGGGCGCCCATCGCGCGCAGGCCGCGCAGGGCGACCGCGCAGGCGGTGGCGCCGTCGCAGTCGTAGTCGGCGACGATGGTCATGCGCTTGCCGGCCCCGATGGCGTCGGCCAGGAACGCGGCGGCCGCGTCGATGTGCTTCAGGCCCGAAGGCGGCGCCAGCGCCGTCAGCTCGCTCGAGAGTTCGCGCACGTGCTCCAGGCCGCGCGCGGCATAGATGCGCGCCAGCACCGGGTGGACGCCATCCTGGCGCAGCAGTTCCGAAATGCGGAACGGGCAGGGGCGGGTGGAGATGCGGGTCGAGGTAGTCAAGATGCGGTCAACCATGCGGTCAGATGAGTGAGTCCAATGTAGGGCGGCGCCAGAACTTGCGCTGCGCCAGCGCGCTCGTCGTGTAGTCGGCGAGCGCCTCGCGGCTGCTCAGGACCAGGCGCAGTTCGCGCACCCGGCCATCCTTGAGCGCCGCCAGCAGCGGCGCGAACAGTGCGTCTTCGAGGTGCTGCATGCCCTGCAGCCAGTCGCTCCAGTCGGCGGCCAGCGCGGCCTGGCCCAGGTTGCCGGCGACCAGCAGGCCGCCCTGCGCCAGGACGCCGTCCAGGTCGTCGAGCGACGCCAGGCGCTGCTGGCCCAGGGCGGCCAGCCAGCCGGGGACGGCGTATGTGTAGGTGGTCATCTTCGTCGAGGGCGGCTGCCCCTGCACACTCGCGCCCCAGACCCAGAAGGCGTTCACCACCGGCAGCCGGCGCGCCTCGCGCGCGGCGTTCACCGGGTGGGCATGCCAGGCCATCTGCACCTCGTTCTGCAGGCGCCGGAACGCTTGCGCCCGGGCGCCCTTGGGCATGAAGTCGGTCAGGTCCATATTGGCGACGGTGTCCGGGCTGGCGGTGTCGAAGCCGGTCCAGTCGTCGGCGCGCAGGAACCAGGTATGGGCATCGCCATAGCGCAGTGCGTGGCCGGTCTCTTCGCACAAGACCCGGGCGGCCTCGAACAGCGCGCGGCCATCCTCGTCGTCCAGGCTCACCTGGCGCGCGTCGGCCATCATCAGGTGGCTGCGCGCGATCTGGATGTGGGCCGGCGTGACGATATGCCAGCGGCCGGGACCGGGTTCGAACCCGAAGCCGCGCATGGCGGCGCCGGCGAACGGGGTGGGGCCATCGTCGGCCAGGCCGAGTTGGCGCGCCAGCCAGGTTTCGTGCGGCAGGGCGTGGGCGGCGTCGGCTCCGGGGGCGCGCCGGGCGCTCGAGGTGCGCGACAGCAGCGCGGCCAATGCCGGCGCCTGCAGGGCGCGGACCAGGTCGGGGGCGAATTCGGGGAGCGGGAGGGCGAACGGCAGGACAAGCGTAATATGAGCCATCCCGCTATTTTAGGCCAAAACCGGCCGGTCGGCGGGTTCGATCTCGGCTTGCCGCCAGGTGTTTGCACATGGGTTTTTGATAATTGGCGCCACAAAAGTGGTTTGTCTGGCAAACTGCCGGGTTGGCGCAGCCAAAAGAACAAGAACCGACAGGATTGTATGAGCATCACCCACAAACTTCCGTACGAATGGCAGATCGGCCTGCGCTACACCCGCGCCGGCAAGCGCAGCGGCCGCAACAGCTTTATCTCGTTCATCTCGATGGCGTCGGTGGCCGGCATCGCCCTCGGCGTGGCCGCCCTGATCGTGGTGCTGTCGGTGATGAACGGCTTCCAGAAGGAAGTCACCAGCCGCATGCTGTCGATGCTGGCCCATGTCGAGATCTTCGATGCGCGCGGCGCGATGCCGGACTGGCGCGCCGCCAGCAGCGCGGCGCTTGGCCACCCCGAGGTGCGCGCCGCCGCCCCTTTCCTCGATGCGCAATCGATGCTGCTGGCCGGTGGGGTCATGAAGCCGGCCCTGTTGCGCGGCGTCGAGCCGGCGCAAGACGCCAACGTGTCCGACGTCGCGCAGCAGATGAAGGAAGGCAGTATCGAATCGCTGCGTCCCGGGTCCTATAACGTGGTGCTGGGCCGCGCGCTGGCCAGCTCGCTTGGGGTCGAAATGGGCGACCGCGTCTCGCTGCTGGTGGCCAGCAGCGGCATACTGGGCGGCGCCAGCGCGCCCGGCGAAAACGCCCTGCCGCGCTCGCGCGCGTTGACCGTGTCGGGCATCTTCGAGGCCGGTCACTTCGAATTCGATTCCACGCTGGCGCTGGTGAACATCCGTGACGCCGAGACCGCGACCGGGGCCACGGCGCCGCTCGGCCTGCGCCTGCGCCTGGCCGACCTGCAGCAGGCGCCGCGCGTGGCCTACGAGCTGCAGCAGTCGATGGCGGGCGACCTGATCATGCGCGACTGGACCAAGGTGAACACCGTGTGGTTCGCCGCCGTGCAGTCGCAAAAGAACATGATGTTCATTATCCTGACGATGATCGTGGCGGTGGCCGCCTTCAACCTGGTCTCGACCCTGGTCATGACGGTCAAGGACAAGCAGGCCGACATCGCCATCCTGCGCACCCTGGGCGCTTCGCCGCGCGGCATCATGAAGATCTTCATCGTGCAGGGCACGCTGGTGGGCATGCTGGGCGGCCTGCTCGGCGTGGGCCTTGGCGTTTTGGTGGCGCTGAACGTCGACGTGATCGTGCCGGCCATCGAGCGCGTGCTCGGCGTGCACTTCCTGTCGCAAGAGGTCTACCTGATCAGCGAAATGCCGTCCGAGCTGCTATGGCGCGACGTCGGCTGGATCGGGGGCGTGGCCGTGGTGCTGGCGTTCCTGGCCACGATCTACCCGAGCTGGGCCGCGTCGCGCGTCAAGCCGGCCGAGGCGCTCAGGTATGAATAACGCCGACTCCGTCATCACCAATCCGATCATGGGAACACATGAGCATCATCCACAAACTGCCGTATGAGTGGCAGGTCGGCCTGCGCTACACGCGGGCCGGCAAGCGCAGCGGGCGCAGCAGCTTCATCTCCTTCATTTCGCTGATCTCGGTGGCCGGCATCGCCCTCGGCGTCGCGGCCCTGATCATCGTGCTGTCGGTGATGAACGGCTTTCAAAAGCAGGTCACCGACCGCATGCTGTCGGTGCTGGCCCATATCGAGGTATTCGACGCTTCCGGCAGCCTGCCCGACTGGCGCGCGTCGGCGCAGGAGGCGCTGCGTAACCCCGCCGTGCTGGGCGCGGCGCCGTTCGTCGAGACCCAGGGCCTCTTGGTGCGCGACGGCGTGATGCGCCCGTCGATCGTGCGCGGCGTGCTGCCGGGCGAGGAAGACAAGGTCTCGACCGTGGCGCGCCAGGTGCGCGCCGGCAGTTTCGACGCCTTGAAGCCCGGCAGTTTCAACATCGTGCTGGGCTATGCGCTGGCGCGTTCGCTCGGCGTCGGGCTGGGCGACAAGGTCACCATGGTGCTGGCCCAGGGCCAGGTCACGCCCGCCGGCATGGTGCCGCGCACCCGCAGCTTCACCGTCGCCGGCATCTTCGAGGCCGGCCACTTCGATTTCGACGCCGCGCTGTCCTTCATCCACGTGGAAGACGCCCAGCGCCTGGAGCGGCTGCCGGCGCCGTCGGGCCTGCGCCTGCGCATCGCCAACGTGCGCGAGGCGCCTGAAGTGGCCGAGCAGTTAAGGAACCAGATGAGCGGCGCGAAGGAGGGGACGCTCACGGTGCGCGACTGGCCCAAGCTCAACGCCAACTGGTACGCTGCCGTACAGACCGAAAAAAAGATGATGTTCATCATCCTCACCCTGATCATCGCGGTGGCCGCCTTCAACCTGGTCTCGAGCCTGGTGATGACGGTGACCGAGAAGCAGGCCGACATCGCGATCCTGCGCACGCTGGGCTCGTCGCCGCGGTCGATCATGAAGATCTTCATGGTGCAGGGCGGCGTGATCGGCGTGCTGGGCACGCTTGCCGGCGTCGGCATGGGGGTAGCGGTGAGCCTGAACATCGATGTCATCGTTCCGTTCATCGAACGTTTGCTGGGAGTGGAGTTCTTGTCCAAAGATATATATTTGATCAGTACCGTGCCATCCGACCTGCATGGGCCGGACGTCGCCGTCATCGGCGTCATCTCGGTGCTGCTGGCGTTTGCCGCCACCGTTTATCCGAGCTGGGCCGCATCGCGTGTGAAACCGGCGGAGGCGCTTCGCTATGAGTGATGCATTCAACGGCGCGCCGGTGCTCGCCTGCCGCGGCCTCGGTAAAACCTTCAGGCAGGGCGACGCCGACGTGCGCGTCATCGACGGCATCGATTTCGCCGTCCACCGCGGCGAGCGGGTCGCCATCGTCGGCGCCTCCGGTTCCGGCAAATCGACGCTGCTGCACCTGCTGGGCGGCCTGGATACGCCGAGCAGCGGCTCGGTGACCCTGCACGGCGAGGATTTCGCCAACCTGTCCGAGGCGCGCCGCGGCGAACTACGCAACACGGCATTGGGCTTCGTCTACCAGTTCCACCACCTGCTGCCCGAGTTTACGGCGCTCGACAACGTCATGATGCCGCTCTTGATCCGGCGCGAACGGCGCCCGGTGGCCATGGAGCGTGCGCAGGCGATCCTGGAACGCGTGGGCCTGGGCCGGCGCGTGGCGCACCGTCCGGGCGAACTGTCGGGCGGCGAGCGCCAGCGGGTGGCGCTGGCGCGCGCGCTGGTCACCCAGCCCGCATGCGTGCTGGCCGACGAACCGACCGGCAACCTCGATCACACCACGGCGCAGATCATCTTCGACCTGATGCTCGAACTGTCGCGCACCCTCGGCACCGCCTTCGTGATCGTCACCCACGACATGGAGCTGGCGCGCCGCTGCGACCGCGTGCTGCGCATGACCGAGCACGGCCTGCAGCCGGCCCAGGGCTGAGCGATGTGGATCGACACCCACGTTCACCTGGACGCGCGCGAATACGGCGGCGACGGTGCGGGGGTCGCGCGCAAGGCGCAGGAAAGCGGCGTGTCGATGATCGTGATCGTGGCGGTCGAGCGGGGCAACTTCGACGCCGTGGCCGGCCTGGCGCACGCCAGCCCGAACGCCTGCTATGCGCTCGGCATCCACCCGATCTGCGTGCCGCAGGCGCAGGACGACGACCTGGCCCATCTGCGCACCCGGGTGGAGCAGGCGATGAGCGACCCGCGCTTCGTGGGCATCGGCGAGATCGGCCTGGATTTCTTCATCCCGGAGCTGACCGCGCCGGCCATGCGCGACAAGCAGGAGCGGTTCTTCCGCGAGCAGCTGCGCATCGCGCGCGACTTCGGCCTGCCGGTCTTGACGCACGTGCGGCGCTCGCAAGACCAGGTGCTCAAGCACCTGCGCCAGATTCGCCCGCCATCGGGAATCGCCCATGCGTTCAACGGCAGTTTCCAGCAGGCGCAGAATTTCATTGAGCTCGGGTTCCACCTGGGATTCGGCGGCAACATGACCTTCACGCGCGCGCTGCAGATCCGGCGCCTGGCGGCCGAGCTGCCCCTGGCGTCCATCGTGCTCGAGACCGACTCGCCCGACATCGCGCCGAGCTGGATTCATCCGGGACGCAACAGCCCCGATCAACTTCCGGGCATCGGCGCCACCCTGGCCGAGCTGCGAGGGATCGGGGTGGAGGAGGTGCGCCAGGCAGCGTTTCAGGCATCGATCGCCGCAATCCCCCGTCTTTCCGGGCTGTGTGGCGTCATATAGACGACCGTCAGCGTTCCGGGAAGTTCAGCCGATCTCACTCGACAGTTGCTGACACGCCCCAAATCCCGTAGTTGCCCGCTGTGACAAGATGTGCTTCCTCATGAATAAATACCGGACGGGAGACACACTTGGACAGCGCGAGCGAATTCCTGCGCATGCTGCAGCACGAGAAATCGCTGACGACGGCGCACCGGCCGATCCGGCTGCGCCTGGGCCACGCCGACCACCTCGCCGATGAAGTCCTGCTGCCGCAGCGGGTGAGCGGCAGCGAATCCGTCTGCGGCAGCCTCGAATACGTCGTCACCTGCGTCGCCTCGACCCCGCGCCTGCCGCTCAAGGAACTGATCGCGCTGCCGGCCGAAATCCAGTTCGTCACCGACCGCGGCCAGCTGCGCGGCGCCTGCGGCATCGTGGCCGAGGCCAGGGCCGGCGATTACGACGGCGGCCTGGGCGTCTACCAGCTGGTGATCCGCGACGCGCTGGCGATCATGGAAAAGCGCGTCAACAGCCGCGTGTTCCGCTACCAGAACGAACTCGAGATCGTGCGGGTGTTGTTCGACGAATGGCGCCAGTCGAACGGCGTGCTGGCCAGCGCTTTCGAATACGAACTCGATCCGCTGTTCGACATGCGCCAGTTCCCGCCGCGCGAACAGACAATGCAATACAACGAATCCGACGCCGCTTTCGTGCGCCGCCTGTTGCGCCGGCGCGGCGTGGCCTGGACCTTCCGCCCCGGCCATGCGCGCACCCGGACGCTCGAGGTCGAACGCGACACTTCGCCGGTGCACACGCTGGTGCTGTTCGCCGATGCCGACTCGCTGCCGCGCAACGGCGCCGGCACCGTGCGCTACCACCGCGGCGGGGCCAGCGAAGAGCGCGACACCATCGCGTCCTGGAGCGCCGCGCGCCGCCTGCAGGCGGGCAGCACCACGCGCCACAGCTGGGACTACCGCAATCCGCTCGGCACCCAGTTCATGACCTCCACCGCGCGCAGCATGGCCGACCAGGGCCGCAGCGGCAACCAGCTCGCCGCCAGCCTCGACGACTACCAGGTCGAGATGCCGCATGCGGGCAACGACGTCGAAGACCACTGGCGCCTCGGCCAGGTGCGCATGAACCGCCACGAATTCGAAACCAAGTGCTTCCACGGCGAGGGCAATGTGCGCGACCTGCGCGCCGGCGAATGGTTCACCCTGAGCGGCCACCCGGAGATCGACACCCACCCGGCGGCCGAGCGCGACTTCACCATCACCGCGCTGCACGTCGAGGCCGAGAACAACCTCCCGGCTGACGTCTCGGCGCGCGTGCGGCGCCTGATGGGCGCCTGGGCCGACGCCGACGCCTTCCCGGACGCCGCGCCATCGCTGGATACGGTGCGGGTGCGCGTGAGCTTCGACGCGGTCCGGCGCGGCATCCCGCTGGTGCCCAGCTTCGACCCGCGGGTCGACTTGCCGCATCCGCAGCTGCAAAGCGCGATCGTCACCGGCCCGCCCGGCGAAGAGGTGCATTGCGACGCGCTGGGCCGGGTCAAGATCCGCTTTCCCGGCATGCGGACCAGCGACCACCGCCATGCGCACGGCGCCGGCGCATCCGACACGCCGGCCGATTCGGCCTGGGTGCGTGTGGCGTCCAACTGGGCCGGCGCCGGACCGGGCAGCCAGCAGCAGGCCGGCACGCTCGGCCTGCCGCGCGTCG
This sequence comes from Massilia sp. UYP34, assembly GCF_056279385.1. Lineage (NCBI taxonomy): Bacteria > Pseudomonadati > Pseudomonadota > Betaproteobacteria > Burkholderiales > Oxalobacteraceae > Massilia > Massilia sp. UYP34. The sequence goes on from NZ_JBWBRF010000005.1 coordinate 125,112, forward strand.
GCACCGAGGTGCTGGTGGCCTTCATGGGCGGCGACCCCGACCGGCCGGTGATCCTGTCGCAGCTGTACAACCAGCGCGCGCAGCCGCCGGCGCTGAGCCGGGCGGGGGACTTGCCGGGCAACCGCTATCTGTCGGGGATGCGCAGCCGCGAGATCGGCGGGGCGCGCGGCGGCCAGCTGCTGTTCGACGATACGCCGGGCCAGATCGGAGTGCAGATCGCCAGCGAGCACGCGGGCTCCGAACTGAACCTCGGCTGGTTGACTGAGCCAAGGTCGAATGGCCAGGGCGGCGCGCGCGGCGAGGGCGCCGAGCTGCGCAGCGACAAGGCGGTGGCGCTGCGCGGCGGCGAAGGCATCCTGCTCAGCGCCGGGGGCAAGCAGGACGATGCCGGCGCCCAGCTCGAACGCGCCAGCCTGGTCGGGATCGCGGAGGCGATGCACGGCGTGCTGGACACGCTGGGACGACTGGCGGGCGACCATGGCGAGAACGAAGAAGCCAGGCCGCGCCTGGATGCGCTGGCCGAACGGCTGCGCCACTGGCACGACGGCTCGAACGTCGCGCCGGGCGCCGATGCGGGCGCGGGCGGCGCGCCGATGGTGGCGGTAAGCGCCCCGGCCGGGGTGGTGGTCGCGAGCGACGACAGCATCGCCCTCGGCGCCCAGACCAAGGTCGACATCGTCTCGACCGGCGACGCCGAACTGGCGACCGGCCGCAGCCTCTTTTTGCGCGCCTCGCGCGCGCTCAGCATGTTCGCCTATGAACTGGGCATGAAGCTGATCGCCGCCCGTGGCGACATCGTGGTGGAGACCCACCGTGGCGACATCGAGATCAAGTCCTCGAACCGTATCCGCCTGATCGCCGCCACCGGCATCGAGCTGGAAGCGCCATCGGTGAAGGTGGTGTCGCAGGGCACCCAGACCGACTGGGACGGCGGCACCATCACCCACCAGAGCAGCGGCAAGCACGTGGTCAGGGCGGCCTCGGTGGAGCATCTGTCGCCGGGCACAGGCACGCCCGCCGGCCTGCGCCTGCCGGCGACCGAACTGGAAACGGACGAGCGGGTGGTCGTGATCGACCGCCAGACCAATCTGCCGGCACGGGGCAAGCGCTACATCGCGCGCCACGAAGACGGCACGCGCATCGAGGGCGTCACCGACGACGAGGGACGCACCAGCATCCTGAGCAGCTACGCCATGGGCGATATCGAAATCCGTCTGTTGCCCGATGACGAACCGAGCGAACCCGGTGCGGGCCGGGCATGAAGGAGCCGACCCGACCAATTCCCCAGCCAACTGTCGACCGCGATGGAAGCCTGGTGGCACATACCGTCGCGACGCCGACGGCCTTCAAGGTGAGGGCCAGGGTCACGATTGGGTCGCGCAAGGTGATTCCGGTGATCCTTGTACCCGGCATCATGGGATCCAATCTTCGAGCCCGTGCCAACATGAGAGTCCGGAAGGACGATATTCTCGCACCCGGCGAGCCGGCCTGGAGACCACCGAACGGCGTCGTTGAAGGTTTTTGGGAGGCACGAAAGTGGGCGGAGCGCTCCCCTTCCGAACGGCAGCGCATTCTCGATGCCAGCATCCTTGAAGTCGATCCGGATGGCGAGTTGGCCTTTGGCCCTAGCAATGTCGACCCTCGGATGCTACGGGAGCGGGGATGGGGAGAGGTGCATGCCGGCTCCTACGGCGCCCTCCTGATCGACCTGCAGAGGCACCTTGACAAGACATTTCAGGTATCTCCGCGTGGCGAGCGGGAGATTCGTCATTTCTGGCTTCGGGTCATGCAGTCCCAAGCGGGATCTTGGGGTGTGCGCAGTATCGAGAAAGTGACCGAAGCAGAACTCGAAAAATATGCAGCCTATCAGTATCCAGTTTATGCCTTCGGCTACAACTGGCTTGAATCATGCGAGAAATCGGCGCGCCGATTGCGTACACGTATTGATCAAATCAAGAAATTTTGGACCGAGCGAAAACACGAATGCGGGAAGGTGATCCTGATAACGCACTCCATGGGGGGGCTGGTCGCGCGGGCCTGTGCGCGACTGAGTTCGCCTGGTGACGGTAGCGCGCCCGATATCGCGGGAATTATCCATGCAGCCATGCCCGCGCTCGGCGCTCCTGTCACCTATCGGCGCATTGCATGCGGCACGGAAGGTGGGCGCTATACCAATGGGCTTGGGGACAATCTCAAGGCAGGAGCCGTGGCGGACATTGCAGGTGAAAGCGCAGCAGATACGACTCCTGTGATGGCTCTCTCGCCAGGGGTGCTTCAGTTGTTGCCAAACCACCTCTATCCCAAGCCTTGGCTCGTCATTAAGACGATTCGATCGGTAAATCGGCGCGACGATGTGCGTGATTTGCTTTCACTCCCGGATGGCAATCCATACGACCTCTATCGCGACATGAAGTCCTGGTACCGCATGATCGACCCCGATCTCGCGGATCCGGCCAGACGTTTCGAAGATTCCGAGCGTAGTGTCGTTGATGGCATATCGGATGCCATTCGAGAAGCTGAATATTTTCATACCGAACTACTGACTTCACAGGACGGTAATAAGGCGCAGACACCTTACTATCACCCGAATACCTATGCCTTTTACGGTGCAGACAAGTCTCTGAAGGCATATGGACAGATTCGATGGGTTGCCCGGGAACCCTCGGTGAGTCCTGCAGCGCTTACGCCATCAAGTATTCGCAAGGGAAACCTCAAGTCAATCACTGAGCAAGGCTCCCGCGAGGTGTACATCGGTCAGGACTTGCAGTTGCGCTTTTCGGTTTGGCCCGAAGATGCATATGGAGACGAAACCGTACCGGTGCAATCCGGTGCCGGCCCCGCTGCACATATACGGCAGATGTTCGCGCCGGCAGGACTGCGTCATCAAGATACCCTCCAGCCCGAGACAATGCGCCTCCTGATACGGCATCTCATCGTCAAGATCGTACAGGACGTCCAATGAAGCGGAGTCGCGGTCGGCGTGTCCGTTGGGTATGTGGGCTCACGGCAGTCGCGCTGGCCCTGACATCGTTCCTTGCGAATTCGGTGCAAACGGTGCATGACAAGCAGAAGGTGGCAAAAATGACGGAAAAAATGAGAACAGTTTGCGTCGGCCGTTTTTTGATAGATCTACCTGCTGATGCGCCGGTGAAAATTAGATACGGATCTGTTGGTGGCTTGGATATCGAAAGTACCACCGTCGAGTCGGATGAAGAGTTCGCATCCCGGTTGCGTCAGACCGAAATCGAAATGGCAGAAGCTATCAATAGGGAGGGGCGCCCCAGCTTGGAATCCAGCAAGGAAATCGCAGTAAACGCCGGCCAGGGAAAAACTTTTATATACAACCGTCGGCGAACGAAGGTGCTGGAAGATCATGGATTCGCCTTCAGCGAAAATGTCGCTCTCCTCAGCTTGCTGCGATTTCCAAACCTGAGCATTACTGGTGAAATCGAATGGGTGGCACCCCGTAATATTCCGAGAATAACAAGCATCCTGAACTTTATTCGACCGCTCGGAGAAGGAGAGATTCCTCGTGAGAGCGGTTTCTGCGTTGGACACGCAATTGTCCTGGATCCTTACGAGCACAACAATCGCGAAAGCGCGGTCATGTTCGCTGGGTTGCCGGGCCATCCGGATGTGAACATCGTTCTCTCTTCCATGGCGGGCACGCGCCCCGCGCCAGGGCTGCTCGAACGAAATGCAAAGGCAGCGGCGCGCGAGCCCCTTTTTATGCGACTGGCGTTCAGCAACTTACGTGAGCATAAGCGCGCCATCAATGGGCTTGATGGAGAAGAACTGGTGATGCGCATACGTGAGCCAAGTTTTACCACAGGCTACTCATTCCAGTGGGAGGCGACAGGAAGGCCGGATGATGTCTACACACCGACGTTAAAGCTGGAGCTTGAGTCCGGGGTGAATCCAGTTGCCGGTGGAAAGCCTCTCCAGTCGACGCTGTCCGAAGAGGCCATGTTCGAACTCTGGGAGAGCATCGTCAACAGTATCCGTTTGCGGCCTTACGTGGAGCGGACGGGGGCCGTGGCCGAGGAGCCTCGCGTCGCGTTGGGAGCAAGTGCTCTGGCGGGAGAAGTCTGTCCTCAGACTGGTTGGTGGCAATGTGCCGACGGCGGCACTGGAGTCACAGTCCTCGGTGGCCAACGTCAATTCATCAAACAGGGCCAGTTCATGCCGCAGGCACTGCTTCTACCGCAGCAGACGATGTGGCAGCGGTTACGGGGTGTACAACCAAGTTATGAGAGCAAGAACTCGACGCTGTGGGCGCTGGTCGACAGGCGGCGAAGTACTCGAGTCTTGCATCATAGCGGGCTCGAACAGGCGCTGGCGTCTCCAGAGTTTCTCGTCCTCGCGGCGGGAGGACACCCTACTGGAAGTTTTGAGGCGCCGATTGGTAGTGTTGTGAAGACAGGTGCCGCCTGTCCAGCCAGCGGATGGTGGCGATGTGAAGATAGCCATGCGCTCGATGGTACCCGCTGGTTTGCAGCCGGGAGCTTGCTTCCCGCCGCGACTTTTCGCGCGCAGTTCGGTGGCCGGGGTGGCGGGCACTCCGAACTGATTCATCGGCGCAGTGCTTGGCAACTGGTACGTCATGTCGATGCCAATCCATTCCCGGAAATCACACCGGACGAGTCGAAACCACAAGGTACAGGTGGCGACTCAACAGTGTAAAGATTGGCGGCTGAGAATGGCCATTCACGAGCTGCTATGGCCGTACCTGCAGTCATTTGTTACCGCAGTTCCTGGCAGCCGGTAACTAATTCCTGTGCACCAAGGGTGCCGACATGGATAAGGTGAGCGGCTAGCGGCCATGTCACAGCGAGAAATGCACATGAAATGGATCACTCGACGCAGGATTGGATGGATTTGCTTGATGGCGGTACTCTCGACAGTCCTGGTGTTCGGGACGCACCGGGCGTTGCAGAACGATAGGGACCGCAGCGCGATCTTACGGCTCACGGAGAACATGCATGCCGTGTGCGTGGGCCGCTTCCTGATTGACTTGCCTGCCGATGCGAACATAGATGTACGCCCGGGTTTCGTTGGAGGGTTCAATATAGAGAGTTCTGCCAATGAAACTGAAGAGGAATTCGATACCCGGCTCAATGCGCTGGAATCGCAAATAGTCGCCGTCGGTGTCGGAGAGCAGCCACCACATCTCGAGACAGCCAAGGCATTCGGCGTAGGCGACGCACGAGGAAAGGTCGCTGTATATGACAGGCGACGAGGACAGACCGTAGAAGACGGTCGCCTCGCGGATATCGAAGACGTCAGCGTGACAGGTGTTCTCCGTATCGACGGACTGAGTGTAACGGCAAGTGCGACCCATCGGCCCCTGGATGTGGGGGCGCGGCTTGAGCAGACGTTTGGACGAGTTCGCGCCTTGAATTCAGGAGAAATTCCCTCAGAGGAGGGCTTTTGTATCAATCGAGCGATCGTACGCGATCCATTCGAACATAGAGGCAATGAGAGCGTTGTGCTCGTTGCCAGCTTGCCTGGTCACCGCGACGTCAATATCGTACTGTCATCCATCGCAGGGACCGATCCTGCGCCGGGCTTGCTTGAGCGGCATGATAGAAACAGGGCGCGCCATCCTGTGCTCATGCGGCTTGGCTTCGAATATCTTCGTCAGCGTCCTCGTACCATCAACGGTTTGACTGGCGAAGAGCTCGCCATGCGAATCCGCGAATCGAACTTGACGACCGGATATTCATTTCAATGGGAAATGGCAGGCAAAAAGAATGATTTGTACGCTCCACTACTGTTGATCGAGCTCGAGTCCGGGGTGAATCCGGTCGCTGGTGGCCGTCCCGTTCAATCGACCCTCTCGCAGGCAGCCATGCTCGATCTGTGGGAGCGCATCGTGAGCAGTATAAGAGTGCGTCGTCCGGAGACTGCAGAGCCCTTGTCCCCTGAGCCACGCGCCAAGAGCCACCCTGGCATGCGGCGCACCGAATCATAACGCGGCCCAGTCCATGCGAAGCGCGATCCTCGCGTTCGCCACCGGCGCCGCCGCACTTCAACTTCAGCCCGCGCTGCCGCCGGCGAGCATCATGCTGGCTGGCGCAATCACGACAATCGCCACATGCCTTCTGCTGCGCGGCCTGCCCCGCGCAATCACGTCCGGCCTCCTGCTCGGCTTCTTCTGGGCCGCCTCCTGCGCCCACCTGGCCCTGCACGACGCCTTGCCGCACCACGACGAAGGCCGCGACATCACCGTCACCGGCATCGTCGCCAGCCTGCCGCACCGCTTCGACGGCGGCGTGCGCTTCCAGTTCGACGTCGCGCGCACCGAGACCCGCGACGCCACCGTCCCGCCCAGGATCGTCCTGTCCTGGTACGGCGCCGCCGCCGCCGATCCCGCCTTCGTCCATCCCGGCGAACGCTGGCGCCTGGTGGTTCGCCTGCAGCGCCCCCACGGCAACGCCAACCCCCACGGATTCGACTACGAAGCCTGGCTGCTGGAGCAGGGCGTGCGCGCCACCGGCTATGTGCGTCCCGCAGGCAGCCGGAACCAACGTCTCGCCGACTGGTCCCCTGGCGTCGGCTACGCGATCGAACGCGCGCGCGGCTACCTGCGCGCGCGCATCCTGGCCGTCCTCGACGGCCAACCGTATGCGGGCGTGATCGTGGCCCTCGTCATCGGCGACCAGCGCGGCATCGACCAGGACGACTGGGACGTCTTCAACCGCACAGGCATCAGCCATCTGGTGTCGATCTCCGGCCTGCACATCACGATGGTGGCGGGGCTCGCGGCGTGGATCGTCGCCAGCCTGTGGCGCCGCTCGTTCTGGACCGACGCCCAGCTGCCGCTCATCCTGCCGGCCCAGAAGGCGGCCGTTCTGGCCGGGGCGACGGTGGCGCTGATGTACGTGCTGCTGGCCGGCTTCGGCGTGCCGGCCCAGCGCACTTTCTACATGCTGGCCGTGGTCGCGAGCGCCGTATGGTGCGGCCGCATCGCTTCCAGTTCGCACGTCCTGTGCCTGGCGCTCGGCATCGTCGTGCTGCTCGATCCCTGGGCCATGCTGTGGCCCGGTTTCTGGTTGTCCTTCGGCGCGGTGGCCGCCATCCTGTATGCCTGCAGCGGGCGGCTCGGCGAACGAACGCGCGGCTGGCGCGCGGGGCTGCTGGTGGCGGCGCGCACCCAATGGGCCGTCACCATTGGCCTGGCGCCGCTGACACTGCTGCTGTTCGGCCAGGTGTCCCTGGTCAGCCCATTGGCAAATGCGGTGGCGATCCCCGTCATCAGCCAGTTCGTGACGCCGCTGGCGCTGGTCGGCAGCATCCTGCCGTCGCCGCTGGCTGGCCTGGTCCTGGGCACGGCCCACCTGGGCATCGAGTTGCTGGCGTGGCCCCTGCAGCGGCTGGCCGCGCCCGCGCTGGCTGTATGGACGGCGCCGGCGCCGGCGCCCTGGATCCTCGGGCTGGCGCTCATCGGCACGGCATGGATGCTGGCGCCGCGCGGCTGGCCGCAGCGCTGGGCCGGCTTCGCGGCCTGGACGCCGCTGCTGACGCAACTGCCGACGGCGCCGCCGCCCGGCGCGTTCACCGTCACCGCCTTCGACGTCGGCCAGGGCATGGCGCTGCTGGTCGAAACCCACCGCCACCGGCTGCTGTACGACACCGGCCCGCAGTACGCGCCGGGCGCCAGCGGCGCCACCCGCGTCATCCTGCCTTACCTGCGCGGGCGCGGCATCGGGCGGCTCGACACCCTGGTGGTGTCGCACAGCGACCTCGATCACGTCGGCGGCGCCGACGCCGTGCTGCAGACGCTGGAGGTGGGGGAGGTCAAGTCGTCGCTGCCGCCCGCGCACCCGTTGCTGCGCCTGGCGCCGCACCGGCAGCGCTGCCTGGCCGGCCAGGGCTGGGAGTGGGATGGCGTGCGCTTCGAGATGCTCGCGCCCGACGCCGCCAGCTACGCCAATGCGCGCCTGAAGGCCAACGCGCGCAGCTGCGTGTTACGGGTGAGCGCCGGCGGCAAGGCGATCCTGCTGGCGGGCGACATCGAGGCAGCGCAAGAGGCAGCGCTGCTGCGCCTGGGCGCGCCGCAGTTGCGGGCCGACGTGCTGCTGGCGCCGCACCACGGCAGCGGCACCTCGTCGACCGCATCCTTCCTGCAGGCGGTCGGGCCGTCGCTGGGCATCTTCCAGGTCGGCCATCGCAATCGCTACCGGCATCCCAAGAAAGAGGTCTACGCGCGCTACGCCGAGCACGGGATACGGCGCCTGCGCACCGACGAGCGCGGCGCCGTCACGCTGCGCTTCGGCGCCGCACTGCAGGTCGAGACCCATCGCGAGACGCACGCGCGTTATTGGCACGGCCGCTGACGTCTTGTGGGCTCACGCCTGCGGCAACGTGATCGTCACCCGCAGTCCGCCACCCTCGCGGTTGCGCGCCACGATCGCGCCGCCATGGGCCTGCACCACGCGCTGGGCGATCGCGAGCCCCAGGCCGTGGCCATCGGTGCTGGCGCCGGCGCGCGCTGCGCCGGCGCGAAAGAAGGGCTGGAATACCGCCCCCAGGTCCGCCGGCGGGATGCCCGGCCCCCGATCGAACACGTCGATGCGCGCCAGGCCGTCGCCGGCGCTCACCGCGACGGTCACGGCGCCTCCGCCGGCGCCGTGCTTGGCGGCGTTGCGCACCACGTTTTCCAGGGCGCTCCACAGCAGGTCGGGGTCGCCGGTCACGCCGACGCTGCTTTCGGCCTCGACCAGGAAGCGCATGGCGATGCTGGTTGTCGGCCCATCGCCCGCCTCCTGCTGCGCAGCCTCGAAGCGGGCGTCGGCCACGATGCCGTCCGCCAGCTCGGCCAGGTCGACCGGCTCGCGCCGCAGCGCGTCGGGCAGGGCTTCCAGGCGCGACAGCGTCAACAGCTCGCCGATCAGCTTGTCCATGCGGTTGCTCTCGCGCTCGATGCGTTCGAGCGTGCTCGCGAACTTGTCCGGCTGCTGGTGCGCCAGCCCGACCGCGGCCTGCATGCGCGCCAGCGGCGAGCGCAGCTCGTGCGAAACGTCGTGCAGCAGGCGGCGCTGGCCGTCCATCAGGGCACGCAGGCGGCCGCTCATGCGGTCGAAATCGCGTCCCAGGTCGCTCAGCTCGTCGCCGCCCTTGGTGGCGCGCCCGAAGCGCGGCGCCAGGTCACCGGCGGCGGCGGCCTCGAAGGCGCTGCGCAGGGCGCGGATGGGGCGCGAGAAATACCAGGCCAGCAGGGCCGCGAACAGCAGGCTGGCCACGACCGCGGCGCCGATCACGACGGTCTGCCCGATGCGGCGGCGCGCGCCGGGGTCGAGCGCCGGCGTCAACGGATCGGGCGGTCCGCCCCGCGCTCGTTCCGGCCGCCCGTACCGGCGCGGCACGAACGCGAGGTATTGCGCGCCGTCGGGGCCGACCAGGCGCCGCGCGCCGCGCTGTTCGCCGTTGCCGAGCTGGCGCTCGGCTTCCTTGAGCAGCTCGGCCGGCGCCGCGCGCCCGAGCAGGTCGCGGCGCCCCGCGTCCAGCACGTACAGCTGCGGGCGCCGCAGGTCGGCCAGCAGGCCGCGCAGCGCCGCTTCGCCGCCGTAGCGCAGGGTGGCGGCGGCCGCGTCGAGGGCGACTGCGGCCGGTGGGCCGGAATCGAGGCTCGAGCTGGCCTTCTGGCGCGCCTGGTCGCGCAGCCAGAAGGCGCCGCCGATGGCAATGGTGGCGGTCAGCTGCGCCAGTAGAATGCAAAGGAAGAACTTCCAGAACAGCCGCCCCATGCTAGTCCCGGATCAACTGGTAGCCCTGGCGGTAGATGGTCTGCAGGCACGAGCGGCCGTCCGCCAGCGGTCCGAGCTTGTGGCGCAGGCTGCTCAGGTGGACGTCGATATTGCGGTCGAAGCGCGCCAGCGGCCGACCCAGGCCCTGTTCCGACAGGTCGCTTTTGCTCACCGGCTTTCCGGCATTGCGGGCCAGTACTTCCAGCAGGTTGAACTCGGTGCTGGTCAGGTCCAGTGGCTGGCCGTCCCAGGTGGCGCGCCGCCCCTCGGGATGCATGGTCAGCTTGCCCACCGTGAGGGCAGCGCCCGGGCTGCTCTCGGGCTGCGCCTGGGTGCGGCGCAGGATGGCGCGCACCCGCGCCGTCAGTTCGCGCGGCGTGCATGGCTTGGCCACGTAGTCGTCGGCGCCCAGTTCGAGGCCGAGGATGCGGTCGGCGTCGTCGCCGCGCGCGGTCAGCATCAATACCGGGATGCGGCTTTCGGCGCGGATCCGGCGCAGCGCATCGATGCCGCTGGCGCCGGGCATCATGACGTCGAGGATGGCGATGGCGTGGCGGCCGCTGAGCGCTTCGCGCGCGCCATCCTCGCCGTTGTGGACGCAGGCGACCCTGAAACCTTCCCGTTCGAGGTATTCGGCGAACATGCCGACGAGTTCGACGTCGTCGTCGATCAGCAATACTTGGTTCATGGCGACAGGATAGCGCAGTCGCGCGCCGCGGTCTCTTGCGCATGGCGCGGCTTTACCCGGATTTACCTCCTTGGGGCGGTCTTGCACCACCCGCCACACCACGCCGGCAGCGTGCACCACCTGGCGCGTATCGGTGACGCCAGCGGCGAGTTCTTTGGCGACGGCACGGCGCTGCAGATGGCGAGCGTAACAGGCAATGCGGCCAAGGGCCATACCGCCGGGCCGCTTGTAGGCGTTTCCTTCTAAAGGCGGACCGCCTGGCGGCACTGGACATTACAATGGGGCGCTCCTGCATTCGATCGCGCCCGCACCATGTCCAGACCCCTCCTTCATTTCGCCCACGGCAACAGCTACCCGGCCGGCACCTACAACCGCCTGCTGGCGCAGCTGCGCGAGCACTACGACGTGCGCACCCTTGACATGCACGGCCACGATCCGCGCCATCCGGTCGCCGACGGCTGGGGCGCGCTGGTCGACGAACTGGTCGAGCACCTGGAAGGCTACGGCCGGCCGGCGATCCTGGTCGGCCATTCGCTGGGCGGGATGCTGTGCATGCTGGCGGCCAAGCGCCGCCCCGACCTGGCGCGCTGCGTGGTGATGCTCGATTCGCCCGTGGTGGCGGGCTGGCGCGCGCTCGGCTGGCGTCTGGCGAAGCTGGCCGGCTGGGGCGAACGGCTGTCGCCGGCGCGCTTCGCGCGCAAGCGCCGCGAGCTGTGGCCCAGCCGCGACGCCGCCTACGCGCATTTCAGCGCCAAGCCGATCTTCCAGGCATGGGCCCCGGGCGCATTGGACGACTACCTGGAGCACGGCCTGGCGCCGCATCCGCAAGGGGTGACCCTGCGCTTCCGGCGCGACGTCGAGTCGGCCATCTACCAGACGCTCCCGCATCACATGGACGCCGTGATCCGCGAACCGTTCCCGGTGCCGGTCGGCTTTGTCGCCGGCACCCGCTCGGAAGAGATGCGCCAGGCCGGCATGGCCGCCACCCGCAAGCTGGTGGGCGAGAACCTGGTGATGATCGAAGGCGGCCACCTGTATCCGCTGGAGAAGCCGCAGGAGACGGCGCGCCTGGCGCACGCGATGATCGGGCGCCTGCTGGCCGCGCCTTCGCGGCCCTAAGTACTCACCCGTCAATAAATGTGTTTTTGGCTGCCAGAACCGGCGCGTTGCTGCGTTGGCTCCAGCTTGCAGTGCTCGCACTGCGGCGCAGTTCCCGCCTTGGACCGCATCGGCAAGCCGCACCTCCGGTTCTGTTTGCCAAAATTCACATTTATTTCCGGTTGAGTACTTAGCCTACTGGCGGTCGAGGGGCTTGGCCTGGTTGTCGAACGCGTCGCGCGCGTCGCGCGCGCCGACGGTCTTGACCGTGCGGTCGCCGCCGCCTTTTTTCGGGATGCGCGAGCCGGTCAGGGATTCATCGTCGACCCTGGCCGCGATGGCGGGCGCCGCTGCGGCCGGCGGCGTCGGCTGTTCGGTGGTCGGCGCGGTCGTGCATGCGGCGAGGGTCAGGACAAACACGCCGATCACGGCCCTGGTCAGGTGTTGCATGGGGATCTCCATCGAAGTGGGTAACTGATGGTATTCACAATTTCGCTCGTCCGCAATCTATATTGACAGGCCGGCCATCGGGGACCATCACCGGCGTTGCCATTTCGCGTAAAATCGCGGGATTTTCTCCCTGCTGGAAACCGACAATGACTATCAAGAGCGACAAATGGATCCGCCGCATGGCGGAAAGCACCGGCATGATCGAACCGTTCGAGCCGCAGCAGGTACGGGAGCAGGACGGCCGCCGCATCATCTCGTTCGGCACCTCCTCGTACGGCTACGACATCCGCTGCGCCGACGAATTCAAGGTGTTCACCAACATCAACAGCACCATCGTCGACCCGAAGAACTTCGATTCGAACTCCTTCGTCGACGTCAAGAGCGACGTCTGCATCATCCCGCCGAACTCGTTCGCGCTGGCGCGCACCATCGAGTACTTCCGCATCCCGCGCAACGTGCTGACCGTTTGCCTCGGCAAGTCGACCTACGCGCGCTGCGGCATCATCGTCAACGTGACGCCGTTCGAGCCGGAGTGGGAAGGCTACGTGACCCTCGAGTTCTCGAACACGACCCCGCTGCCGGCCAAGATCTACGCCGGCGAAGGCTGCGCCCAGGTGCTGTTCTTCGAAAGCGACGAAGTCTGCGAGACCTCGTACAAGGACCGTGGCGGCAAGTACCAGGGCCAGCGCGGCGTGACCCTGCCGAAGACCTGATCGTTGTTCTGGCATTCCTGGCGCGCCGCGCGCCAGGTGTCGCGGCGTCGGCGTCGCTGGTGTGCATGCTGCGACGAGACGCAAAGAAAAAGGCCCGGTATCGCTCCGGGCCTTTCGCGGCGGGTAGCGGCCCGCGCCGCTACGGACGCCGTCAGGCGTCCTGCATCACGCAATCGACGAAGTAGCCGCGCTTGCCGTCGACCTCGCGCTTGACCAGGCCGTGGACGTCGGTCTCGAAGCCCGGGAAGCGTTCATTGAAGTCGCGCGCGAAGCGCAGGTAGTCGACGATGGTCTTGTTGAAGCGCTCGCCCGGGATCAGGAGCGGGATGCCCGGCGGGTAGGGCGTCAGCAGGATCGCGGTGATGCGGCCTTCCAGCTCGTCGATCGCCACGCGCTCGATCTTGCGGTGCGCCATGTTGGCGAAGGCGTCCGACGGCTTCATGGCCGGGATCATGTCCGACAGGTACATCTCGGTGGTCAGGCGCGCCACGTCGCGCGACTTGTAGAAGCCGTGAATCTCGGTGCACAGGTCGCGCAGGCCGCGGGTCTCGTAGCGCGGGTTGGCCGAGGCGAACTGCGGCATCGCGCGCCACATCGGCTGGTTGCGGTCGTAGTCGTCCTTGAACTGCTGCAGCGCCGTCACCAGCGTGTTCCAGCGGCCCTTGGTGATGCCGATGGTGAACATGATGAAGAACGAGTACAGGCCGCACTTCTCGATGATGACGCCGTGCTCGGCCAGGTACTTGGTGACGATCGAGGCCGGGATGCCGGTCTCGCCGAAGTGGCCCGACAGGTCCAGGCCCGGGGTCACGATGGTGGCCTTGATCGGGTCGAGCATGTTGAAGCCCGGCGCCAGGTTGCCGAAACCGTGCCAGTTTTCTTCGGCGCGGATCATCCAGTCGTCCTGGGTGCCGATGCCTTCTTCCGAGAATTTATCCGGGCCCCAGACCTGGAACCACCAGTCGTCTCCGAAGTCCTCGTCGACCTTCTTCATCGCGCGGCGGAAGTCCAGCGCTTCCAGGATCGATTCCTCGACCAGGGCGGTACCGCCTGGCGCTTCCATCATGGCCGCGGCGACGTCGCACGAAGCGATGATCGAATACTGCGGCGAGGTCGAGGTGTGCATCAGGTAGGCCTCGTTGAAGGCATCCTGATCGAGCTTGACCGATTCGGATTCGCGCACCAGCACCTGCGACGCCTGCGACAGGCCGGCCAGCAGCTTGTGCGTCGACTGGGTCGAGAAGATCATCGACTCCTTGGCGCGCGGACGGTTCTGGCCGATCGCGTGCATGTTCTTGTAGAAGTCGTGGAAGGTCGCGTGCGGCAGCCAGGCTTCGTCGAAGTGGAGGGTGTCGATCTTCCCGTCCAGCATTTCGCGCAGGGTCTCGACGTTGTACACCACGCCGTCGTAGGTCGACTGGGTGATGGTGAGGATGCGCGGTTTCTTGTTGACGGCGTCGCGCGCGAACGGATTCGCCTCGATCTTGCGGGCGATCGATTCGGGCGTGAACTCTTCGAGCGGGATCGGGCCGATGATGCCCAGGTGGTTCCGGGTCGGCATCAGGAACACCGGGATCGCGCCGCACATGATGATCGAGTGCAGGATCGACTTGTGGCAGTTGCGGTCCACGACGACGATGTCGCCTGGCGCCACGGTCGAGTGCCACACCATCTTGTTCGAGGTGGAGGTGCCATTGGTCACGAAGTAGCAGTGGTCGGCGCTGTAGATGCGCGCGGCGTTGCGCTCGGACTTGGCCACCGGGCCGGTATGGTCGAGCAGCTGGCCCAGTTCCTCGACCGCGTTGCAGACGTCGGCGCGCAGCATGTTCTCGCCGAAGAACTGGTGGAACATCTGGCCGATCGGCGACTTCAGGAACGCCACGCCGCCCGAGTGGCCCGGGCAGTGCCACGAATAGGAGCCGTCGTAGGCGTAGTTGACCAGCGCCCGGAAGAACGGCGGCGCCAGGCTGTCCAGGTAGGCCTTGGCCTCGCGGATGATGTGGCGCGCCACGAATTCCGGGGTGTCCTCGAACATGTGGATGAAGCCGTGCAGCTCCTTCAGGACGTCGTTCGGAATGTGGCGGCTGGTGCGCGTCTCGCCATAGATATAGATCGGGATGTTGGCGTTCTTGTGACGGATTTCCTTCACGAAGGCGCGCAGGCCCGTCAGCGCGAAATCGGTCTCTTCGAGCGAGCCGCCGCCGAATTCCTCGTCGTCGATCGACAGGACGAAGGCCGATGCGCGCGATTGCTGCTGGGCGAACTGGGACAGGTCGCCGTAGCTGGTCACGCCGACCACCTCCATGCCTTCCTGTTCCATTGCGGCCGCCAGGGCGCGAATGCCGAGACCGGAGGTGTTCTCCGAGCGGAAGTCCTCATCGATGATGACGATAGGGAAACGAAATTTCATGGACAGCTCCAAAACGAAGCGCCGTGGAAGCGGCAGGTCCTCGGCGGATGGTTCCGACAGGAGCTGGCCGCCGCGCACGGCACCGTAGAAAAATGAGAAGCGGATTTTCGCAGAAAACACGGCTCCCGGTGCAAGTTTTTTTTGCTAGGTTAGCCACTGTCCCGCAAGGGTGGCGCACTCTAGCCGAGCCGGCGTCCGGCGCGCCGGATGCCCTTGGTGAGCAGCGTCGCCGCTGCGCTCACCGGGCGCCCTTGCGTTCGTAGGTCACGAAGGCATAGTCGAAACCCTGCTCGTCGGCGCGGTGGGTTTCGCGCGCGGTCTCGACCCACACGTCCGGGTCGATCGGCGGGAAGAAGGTATCGCAGCGGAAGGCGTGGTCGATGTGGGTGACGATCATGGCGTCGGCGACCTCCATCGCCTCAATGAATACCTGGGCCCCGCCGATGATGCTGGCCGGCTCGCCGTCCAGCAGCGCGATGGCGGCGTCGAGCGAGGCCGCGCTGTCGACGCCTTCGTGCGACCAGCCGGCATTGCGGGTGACCACGATGTTGCGGCGCTTGGGCAGCGGGCGCCCGATCGAGTCGAAGGTCTTGCGGCCCATGATGATCGGTTTGCCCAGGGTGACGCGCTTGAAGTGCGCCAGGTCGGCCGGCAGGTGCCAGGGCAGCTGGTTGTCCAGGCCGATGCCGTTGTTGGCGTCGACCGCGACCACGAGGGTCAGGTGGGGTGCGCTGTTCATACGGCCACCGGCGCCTTGATCGCGGGATGCGGATCGTAGCCCGTGATCTCGAAGTCCTCGAAGCGATAGTCGAACAGCGAGTCCGGCCGGCGCTTGATCTCGAGGCGCGGCAGCGCGCGGGTCTCGCGCGACAGCTGCAGCTCGACCTGTTCCATGTGGTTCGAATACAGGTGGCAGTCGCCGCCGGTCCAGACGAAGTCGCCCACTTCCAGGCCCGCCTGCTGGGCCATCATGTGGGTCAGGATCGCATACGAGGCGATGTTGAAGGGCACGCCCAGGAAGATGTCGGCGCTGCGCTGGTACAGCTGGCAGGACAGCTTGCCGTCGGCCACGTAGAACTGGAACAGGGCGTGGCAGGGCGGGAGTTTCATGGCCGGCACGTCGGCCACGTTCCAGGCCGAGACGATCATCCGGCGCGAGTCGGGCGTGGTGCGGATCTGGTCGAGCACCTGCGTGATCTGGTCGATGTGCGCGCCGGACGGCGTCGGCCAGCTGCGCCACTGATAGCCATAGACCGGACCGAGGTTGCCCTCGGCATCGGCCCATTCGTCCCAGATGGTCACGCCGTTGTCCTTCAGGTAGCCGATATTGGTCGAGCCCTGCAGGAACCAGATCAGTTCATGGATGATCGACTTCAGGTGCACCTTCTTGGTGGTCAGGAGCGGGAAGCCTTGCTGCAGGTCGAAGCGCATCTGGTAGCCGAACACCGAGCGGGTGCCGGTACCGGTGCGGTCGGTCTTGATGGCGCCATGCTCTTTCACATGGCGCATGAATTCGAGATATTGGCGCATTGCATTATGGGACTGGACAATCCGTCATTCTAGCATTCGGCGGGAGCGCTGTCCGCCAGTGCCGCGGCGAACCGCCGCAGCGCGTCATGCACCGCGGCGTCGGGCATCGACAGCAGGTTGTCGCCGACGTAGATCTCGATGACAGAGGACGCCGGCAGCGCGCCGTGCACGGCGCGGTTGAACATCCAGATGCCGTGTTCGCGCGCCAGCGCGTCGCGCACCGCCAGCGCGCGTTCGCGCTCCACCGGCAGGTGGATATGCAGCATGTTCGCCTGCGGCGCGGCGGGGTTGACGCGCAGTGCGGGATGCGCGCGCAAGGCCTGGTACAGGAAGCGGGTGCGCTCGAAATACGCGGGCATCGCCGCCAGCCGCGCGTCGAACTGCATGGCCGCCGCCACGACATAGGGCGAGCGGTGGATGACGTTGCCACCCTGGCGCCGCAACCACTCGGCGCAGCAGTCCACGAAGGAGCGGCTGCCGAGCAGCATGGCCCCGCCGAGCCCGCCGATGCCCTTGTACAGCGACACGTACACGGAATCGAAGCCGGCCGCGATCGTGGCCACGCCGCGGCCATAACCGGCCGCCGCCTCCCACAGGCGCGCGCCGTCCATGTGCAGGTGGATGCCGCGGGTGCGGCAGTGGCGCTTGATCGCCTCGAGCTCGTCCCAGTCAGTCAGCTGGCCGCCGATCTCGCGCATCGGTATTTCGAGGCCGACGGCGCCGAGGCGGTCCGGCACCGCGGCCAGGTCGGCATGAAGCCAGGGACGATGACGCTCGCCAACGGACAGCGCCTGGAAATGGTCCAGCAACTGGTAGTTGGAACGTTCGTGCACGAGGATGTGCGAGGTCGGATGCAGGGCCACCAGGCGGCTGCCCCCATTGGCGGCGAACTCGTGCGCCCCGAGGCGCAGCGCCGTGACCTGGGCCATGGTGCCGCTGATGCAGAACACGGCCGCCTCGAAGCCCAGCAGGGCAGCCACCTTGCGTTCGAAGTCCTGGAGCAGTTCGCCGTTGCCGTAGACGTCGTGCGCGACGTCGTGCTTGTCGCACCAGGCCGCCATGGCGGCGAACAGCTCGGCCGGGCGTTGCGGCCGATGGCCGGGAAAGATCGTGTGGCAGCGGCGCTGCAGGTCGGTGTCGGGCACGACGGGCTCCTGGAAGGCGAGCCCGTTACTGTACACCGCCGCCGGCGCGGTTCCAAGGACCGGCTGGCGGATTTTCAGAAGAACATCAGTTCTCGATCAGCGCGCGGCGACCGGGCGCGGCCAGCGCGGTGGTCTCGCGCTCGTCGGCCAGGTGGAAGCGCCGCACCGACTGCGCCAGCGCTTCGGCCTGCTCGTGCATGGCCTGGGCCGCGGCGCTGGCCTCTTCGACCAGGGCCGCGTTCTGCTGGGTCACGGTGTCCATCTCGACCACTGAGCGGTTGATTTCCTCGATGCCTTGGGTCTGCTCCTGGCTGGCGCTGCTGATCTCGGACATGATGTCGGTCACGCGCTGCACGCTGTCCAGCACTTCCTGCATCGTGACGCCGGCCTGGCCGACCAGCTGGCTGCCGGCATCGACTTCGCTGTTGGACGCCTCGATCAAGCTCTTGATTTCCTTGGCGGCGGCCGCCGAGCGCTGGGCCAGGTTGCGCACTTCGCTGGCGACGACCGCGAAGCCGCGGCCCTGTTCACCGGCGCGGGCCGCTTCCACGGCCGCGTTCAGCGCCAGGATATTGGTCTGGAACGCGATGCCGTCGATCACGCTGGTGATGTCGGAGATCTTGCGCGACGCCTGGGAAATCGAATCCATGCGCGCCACCACCTGCGACACCGTGCTGCCGCCTTTCTGGGCGACCTCGGAGGCGCTGCGGGCCAGCTGGTCGGCCTGGCGCGCATTGTCGGCGTTCTGGCGCACGGTCGTGGTCAGCTGGTCCATCGACGAGGCGGTGGTGGCCAGGCTCGCCGCCTGTTCCTCGGTGCGGCTGCACAGGTCCAGGTTGCCGCTCGAAATCTGTTGCGAGGCGGTGGCGATGTGCTCGGCGCCGTCGCGCACCTGGCCGACCACGCTCGACAGGCGTGCGCCGATCTCGTTGATGGCGCCGGTAAGGCGGCCGATCTCGTCGTCGCGGCGCGCCTTGACCTGGGCGGTCAGGTCGCCGTCGGCGATGCGGGTGGCGACCGCCTGCACCTCGGCCAGCGGACGGGTGACGGTGGCGCGCACCAGGAAGTACAGCACGCTGGCCAGCACGGCCAGCGCCAGCAGGCCGAACAGGATGTAGCGGTTGCGCAGTTCGGTGGCGGCGGCGGTGATCTCGTCGCGGTAGGTGCCGCCGGCGATGACCCAGTTCCAGTCCTTCATCTCCGAATAGGCCGCGAACTTTTCGCGCGCGCTGTTCTCGCCCGGATTCTTCCAGTCGTAGTTGATCGTGCCTTCCTTCTTCTCGAGGATTTCCTTGATGAAGGGATGGCCGTCGGCCGACTGGCTGTCGAGGATGTTCTCGCCTTCCTTGCTCGGGTGGACGATCAGGTCGCCATAGGTCTTCGGCGCCGACGACAGCACGTAGAAGTAGCCGGTCTCGCCGACCTTGACGGCGCTGATGCGCTCCTTGAGTGCGGCCACGTCGGGGGTGATGTCGACCCCGACGTAGAGCGCGCCGACGACCTTGCCGGCCGCGTCGCGCACCGGCTCGTACTGGGTAATGAACTGCTTGCCGAACAGCGTGGTCAGGCCCACGTAGTTGCGCCCGGCGCGCAGCGCTTGATAGGCCGGCGAGGCCTTGTCTAGGGCAGTGCCCACCGCGCGCTCGCCGTTCTCCTTCTTGACCGACGTCGTCACGCGCACGAAGTCCTCGCCGGTGACGGCGAAGATGGTGGCGTTGCCGCCGGTGCGTTCTGTGAACGCGTCCGGTGCGCTGAAGTCGAGATTGAGCGGTTTGCCGGCCACGCTCAGGGTCGGCACCTGGCGTCCGCCGATGTCGACGGTGGTCGCTTCGTCCAGCGCGAAGTCGCCCGGCAGGCCGGCGTGGAAGATGCGACCGAAGCTGACCGCCTGGCTGCTGACGGTCCGGTTGAACAGGTCGACGGTGCTGGCGACCCCGTGCAGTTCGTTCCTCACGCTGTCGACGGCGCGCCGCTCGAGCATGCCGGAGGTCAGGACGGTGATGGTCGCGATCAGGGCGGCAATGATGGCGCCGGCAAGCAAAAAGGTGACGACGCTGATGCGCGTCCCAACATTCCAGGTGGCAGTTCTAAATTTGCGGTTGCTCATTGAATGTGCGGAAAAAGTAGAGAGATATTAGACGCGATAATACCCCGCTAAGTTTTCGCACCGCAACAATTAGTGAGTTATGGAATGACTTTGGGTGTCCCTGTAACAACAGCTTGTCGGCTTGCTACGTATTGCTACGGATTGCCTTATGCGGGTGTCATGCGGCCACCGGCGCGTGGGTCTGGAATTGCAGCGCGGCCAGGTTGGCATACACGCCATGCAGCGCGATCAGCTCGGCGTGGGTGCCGGATTCGACGATTCGCCCTTCGTCCAGCACGATGATGCGGTCGGCCCGTTGCACCGTCGCCAGGCGGTGGGCGATGATGATGGTGGTGCGGCCGACCATCGCGGCTTCGAGCGCGCGCTGCACCAGGCGTTCGGATTCGGCGTCGAGCGCGCTGGTGGCTTCGTCCAGCAGCAGCAGCGGCGGGTTCTTGAGCAGGGCGCGCGCGATCGCAATGCGCTGGCGCTGCCCGCCCGACAGGCGCACCCCGCGCTCGCCCAGGAACGACGCATAGCCCTGCGGCAGGCGCTCGATGAAATCGTGGGCCGCGGCCATCCGCGCCGCCGCGATCACCTCGTCGTCGCTGGCGTCCGGGCGGCCATAGCGGATGTTTTCCATGGCGTCGAGCGAGAAGATCACGGTGTCCTGCGGCACGATGCCGACCGCGCCGCGCAGCGTCTGCAGCGCCAGGTCGCGCACGTCGACGCTATCGAGGCGGATGCTGCCCGCCTGCGGATCGTAGAAGCGCAGCAGCAGCTGGAACAGGGTGGTCTTGCCGGCGCCGGAAGGGCCGACCACGGCCACCGTCTCGCCGGGGCGGATGTCGAGCGTCAGGTGCGACAGGGCGGCTTCGTCCAGGCGCGACGGATAGGCGAAGGTCACGTCGTCGAGCGTCACGCGCGCGCCGCCGTCCGTGCCTTCGGTACGTGCAGGCAGCGCCCTGGGCTGCAGCGGATCCTGGATCTCGGAGCGCGCGCCGAGCAGCTCGAGCAGGCGTTCGGTGGCGCCGGCGGCGCGCTGGGCGTCGCCCATCACTTCCGACAGGGCGCCGACCGAGCCGGCCACGATGCCGGCGTACAGGATGAACTGGCCCAGGTCGCCGCCGGTCATGGTTCCTTCGAGCACGGCGTGGGCGCCGAGCCAGAGCACGAACACGATGGCGCCGAACACCAGCACAATGGCCAGCATGGTCAGCGTGGCGCGCGCGCGGATGCGCCGCATCGCGGTGGCGAAGGCGCCTTCGACTTCCCTCGAGAAGCGGCCCGATTCGTGGGCTTCGCGGGTAAACGCCTGCACGGTCGGCATCGCGTTCAGGATCTCGCCGGCCACCGCCGAGGCGTCGGCGATGCGGTCCTGCGAATCGCGCGAGAGCTTGCGCACGCGGCGTCCGAACAGCACGATCGGCAGCACCACCAGCACCAGGAGGCCCAGGATGATGGAGGAAAGGCGCGGGCTGGTCACGAACAGCATCACCAGGCCGCCAAAGAACAGCAGGGTGTTGCGCAGCGCCAGCGAGATGCTGGTGCCGACCACGGTCTGGATCAGCGTGGTGTCGGTGGTCAGGCGCGACAGCACTTCGCCGGTGCGGGTGGTCTCGAAGAATTCGGGGCTCTGGCGCACCACGTGGCCGTAGACGCTGCTCCTGATGTCGGCGGTGACGCGCTCGCCCAGCCAGGAGACCATGTAGAAGCGCGCCGCGGTGGCCACCGCGAGCACCGCGGCCACGCCGAACAGGGCCAGGAAGGTGGCGTTGATGTGTTCCAGGCTGCCGCCTTCGATCGCGGCGCCGGCCGCGCTGGTGGCCGCGCTGGTGCCAGATGCGGCGCCGGCCGCGCCGAAGCCCATGTCGATCATTTGCTTGAAGGCCGCGGGGATCGCCAGGGTGGCGCCGGCGGCGAACAGCAGCGCGACGCCGGCCAGCAGGAACTGGCGGCGGTAGGGACGCAGGAAGGGGCCGAGGCCCCTGAGGGTGGCCAGGCTGCTCTTGCTGGATGGCTCTGGGTCGGTCTTGCCGGTGTTACGGACGGTCATCGTGTTCTGGCGTGTCGGTCATTTTGTGTCGGTTGTTCTTGTTGCCGATGTCTGGTCAAAGCTTCATGGGCTGCACATAGCCGGTCATCTCGAGGTAGCCGCGGCCCACCCGGCGGCCGTTCTGCTGGATCGTGACCGCGCCCTCCCAGTACACGGCGCCGGTCGAGCGGCGCGAGTCGAGTTCCTGGTCTTGCTGCAGCGGCACCACCTGCCAGCTCTGGCCGCCCGTGGTGATCGTGGTCGCGATCGGATACGTGGCGCCGGTGCGCGGCGACTTCCAGTGCGTTTGCGGCGTGAAGGTGATCTGCTCGGGCGCGTAGTGCACCACCTTGCCGGCCTTGTCGCGCCGGGTGGCGTGCGCCCATAGTTTACCACCTTGACGGTCACGGATCTGGAAAGCCATCAGGGCCCCGCCGTCGTCGAGGTTGGCGCCGACCCAATCCCAGCCCACGGCGTCGGGCTGCAGCGCCTCGCTCGACCATTCGTGATCGAGCCATGCGCTGCCGGTCACTTGCGTCGCTGCCATGCCCGCGCGCCCGACCGTGCCGGACACCTCCAGGTGCGGTTCGCTGTAGTAATAGCTCGCGTGTTGGGCGCTGGGTCCCTTGCGCGAATAGCCGCCCTGGCCCTGCACCAGCACCGGCTGGGTCGGGCGCAGGCGCAGTTCGAGCGTGAGCTGGTTGGAGCGGATGGTGACGCGGTAGACGCCGCTTGCGTCGCGGACCATGCGCCAGTCGTCCAGTTTCAGGTCGGTGTTGCCGGGCCGGGCCCAGGCCATGCTGAAACCCTCGCGCGCGCTGCGCTCGTCGTGCACCAGGCGGCCGACCTGGGGATCGGACAGCGCCGCGTGGCCGATCACCAGCTGGCGCGGCGCGAAGTGGCTCGGGTTGGCGTTATCAACGCCGGTGCGGGTGCGAAAGAACGTGACCTGAAAGCCAAGCGGACGCTTGTCGGGCGTCTCGACCCAGCCGGTGACGTACCACCATTCGGTGCGAAATTCCGGATGGGCCCCGTAGTCGCGCGGGAACGTCAGACCGGCGCCGGGCGTGACCGGCGCATAAGCGGGCAACTGGGTCGGCCCCTGCGCATGGGCCGACAGCGACAACAGCGACAACAGCAACAACAAACTCGATACAAGATGCATTACCAATCCTCTCTGACCGCGCGCACCGGACCGCCGGACAATGCCTGGCGTCCCGAGACCAGCGCGGTGGCACATGACGCCGCGACCAGCACCGCGGCCACGCTGCCGAGCAGGGGCCAGGGCAGGTGCAAACCCATGGTCCAGTGAAAGGACTGCGGGTTGATCACGTACACCAGGATCAGGCTGATTACCAGCCCGAGCGCGAAACCGGCGACGACGCCGAGGCTTGTCAGCAGTCCACCCTCGAAGGCGAGCAGCTGCAATATCTGGCGCCGGGTGACGCCGACGTGGCGCAGCATACCGAATTCTCGCGCCCTTGCCAAAGTCTGGGCCGAAAAACTGGCCGCGATGCCCGACAGGCCGATCGCGATCGCGATCGCTTCGAGCAGGTAAGTGACGGCAAAGCTGCGGTCGAAGATCCTGAGGCTCGTGGCGCGGATCTCGCCGGGCCGCATCGGGTTCAGGGATGCTCCGAACGGCAGCGCGCGCAAGCTGCCCTCCAGCGTCGCCGGGTCCACGCCGCGCGCGGCCCACAGGGCGGCGTCGGTGACGTCGCGCTCGCCCGTCAGGCGCCGGTAGTCGTGCAGCTGGATCACCACCGAGCCGGCCTGGTTGGCGTAGTCGCGCCAGACGCCGGCGACGAAGAACTCGGCCTGTGCGCCGCCCAGGGGCAGGGCCAGGCGCTGGCCGACGCGGGCGCCGTACAGGTCGAGCATCGCTTCCGACACCCAGGCCGGACGGGCGCCTGCCGGGATCGCCGCGGTGGCGCCGACCAGGTACAGCAGGCGCGCGGGATCGCTGGCGTCGATGTCGCGGGCGATGACGACGACCGGCGGCCGTTCGGGCGAGAGTGACACGCGCCGGGTGCGCAGGAACTGGACTTTCTCGACCCCGGGCAGGTTCGCCAGGGCCTGCTGCTGCTCGCCGCTCAGGAAGCCGGTGCCGCCGGCATCGACCGTGCGCACGTACAGGTCGGCCGGCAGGATGTGGCCCATCCACTCGTCGACCGACACCCGGAAGCTCGACACCATGATCCCCATCGCCACCATCAGGCTGAAGCTGGCCAGGATGCCGCCCAGGGCAATCGAGGCCTGGCCCGGGGCGTTGGCCAGGCGCGCGAGCGACAGCGCCAGCACCGCCGGGCTGCGCTTGCGCCGCGCGAGCGCGGCGTCGAGCGCGCGGAAGGTGAGCGCCGCGAAGCGCGGCATCAGGCCGATGCCGCCGACCAGCAGCAGGGCGATCGCCAGGTAGCCGAACAGCGGCAGCTCGAACACCGGCGGCGCGAAGGCGAACAGCGCGGCCAGCCCCAGGCACGCGAGCGAGGGCCAGACCCGCGCCAGGCGCGTGAGCGGCGCCTCGTCGGCGCCGGACTTGATGGCCACCGCCGGGCGTGCGCGCGCCGCCTCCCAGGCCGGCGCCAGGCAGCCGAGCAGGGCCACGCCCAGGCCCAGCCCGAAGAATACAAAGGCGGCGCCGGGCGTGAACGCAACCTGCGGGCGGATGCCGGGGAAGTAGCCGGCGCCCAGGTCGCCGCCGAAGAAATGCAGCGCGGCGGCGGCCAGCGCATAGCCGGCGCCGATGCCGAGCAGCGCGCCGAGCACGCCCAGGCTGCCGCCTTCGAGCAGCACCTGGCGCAGCAACTGGCCGCGTTCGAGGCCCAGCACCCGCAGCAGCGCGAACTGGCTGCGCCGCCGCATCACCGACAGCGCCTGGGTCGAAAACACGAGGAAGGCGCCGGTAAACAGTGCCACCAGCGCCAGCACGGTGAGGTTGACGCGGTAGGCGCGGCTCATGTTGGCGGTGCGGCTTTCCTGTTCGGCGTCGTTCGGCTGGCCGACCGTGAAGCGGCCTGGCCAGCGGCGCTCGAGTTCTGCGGCGAGGCCGCGCTGGAAGGCGGCGCGGTCGACGCCGTCGCGCAACTTGAGGTCGACCCGCGACAGCTGGCCCAGCCGGTTGAGCCGCCACTGGGCGGCGCCGATGTCCATCACCGCCAGGCGCTGGCCGGCGCGCGCGCGCTGGACCGGCCCGGCTACGCGCAGGGTCACTACCCCGGTGCCGGTGCGCAGTAGCAGGGCGTCGCCGCGCTGCTTGTTCAGCCAGGCCTCGGCCGCCGGCGACAGGAACAGCGCGTCGTCGGCCAGGATGTCGAGCCGGCGCCCGGCGCCCGTCACCCCGAGCAGGTCGGGAGAGATCGCGCCGGCGCGGAAAGGATCGATGCCGATGACGCGCAGTGGCCCTTCGGCTCCCGGCACGCCGGCCTGGACCTCGAGGATGGGCGAGGCCAGCGCCACCTCGGGATGTTCGGCCAGGAAGGGATAGACGGATTCGTCGAACAGCGGCTCGCGGCCTTGCACCTGGATGTCGGCCTGGCCCGACAAGCTCTTGACCGCGGCCGAGAATTCGTTGAAGGCGGCGGCGTTGATCAGGTGGATGGCGAAGCCCATCGCCACGCCAACGGCGATCGCCGCGATGGCGACCAGCGCCCGCACCGGATGCGCGCGCCACTCGCCGAGCAACAGCCAGCGGGACAGCCGGTTCAGGCCGGGCATTCCACCGCCAGCGTCTCGGCCTGGCGCCGCGCCTTGATCCGCGCCGCCTCGCGGGCGGCCGCGTCGGTTCGCGCCAGGTCTTCCTCCAGCCACCGGCGCTGCAGGCGCAGCTTGTCGCAGCGCTTGCGCAGGGCCAGCGCCGCGCGCCGGGCGCGTTCGGCGTCGCGCTCGTCGAGTAGCGCCCGCTCGGCGCGCTGCTTGTCTATCTCGAGGGCCATGTCGCGCGCACGATCCAGGCGCGCCAGCGTCTCGGGATCGGGCGGCTGCGCGGCGCGCACCGGCAACTCGGCGCCGGCGCGCGGGCAGGGGCGGTCGGCGTAGGTCACGCGGCCGCCCTCAAGACACTTGTAGATGGCGCCGGCGGCGTGCGCCGGGCACAGGATGCAGGCCGTGGCGACGATAAGCAAGCGTAACATGCGCGGCTCCCGGTCATAGAATCTTCCCGGGATTCATGATGCCGAGCGGGTCGAGCGCGGCTTTGATGGCACGCATCATGCCGAGTTCGACCGGCGACTTGTAGCGCACCAGTTCTTCGCGCTTGAGCATGCCGATGCCGTGCTCGGCCGAGATCGAGCCGCCGACCTGCGCAACCAGGTCGTGCACGATGCGGTTGACGGCTTCCTGGTGCGCCAGGAAGGCGTCAATCGCCTCCCCGGCTGGCGCGGCCACGTTGTAGTGCAGGTTGCCGTCGCCCAGGTGGCCGAAGGTGACCGGCCGGCAGCCGGGAAAGGCCTGTTGCAGCGCGGCGTCGGCGCGCGCGATGAAGTCGGGGATGCGCGACACCGCCAGCGAGATGTCGTGCTTGATGTTCTTGCCGGCCGCCGCCTGCGCCGGCGGGATGTGTTCGCGCAGCCGCCACAGATCCATTGCCTGCTGGTGCGAGGTCGCGACCACGGCGTCGCGCGCCGCGCCGGACTCGAGCGCCTCGCCGATGCTCGACTCCAGTAGCGCCTGGGCGTGGGCGTCGGATTCATTGCTCGATAGTTCGACCAGGGCATATTGTGGATGCTGCTGCGCGAACGGCCGCGGCAGCGCGGGAAATTGCGCCGCCACCAGGCCCAGGCAAAAGGCGGACATCAGCTCGAAGCCGGTGAGCGACGCCCCGCAGCGCGCCTGCAGCAGGCCGAGCAGCTCTACGGCCTGGCGCGGCGAGTCGAGGGCGACCAGGGCCGTGAGCGCGGCGCGCGGCGCCGGATACAGCGTCAGCACCGCCGCCGTGATCACGCCCAGCGTGCCCTCGGCGCCGATGAAGAGATCGCGCAGCGCGTAGCCGGTGTTGTCCTTGCGCAGGCCGCGCAAGCCATCCCAGACCTCGCCCTGGGCGTTGACGACTTCCAGGCCCAGGCACAGCGCGCGGGCGTTGCCGTAGCGCAGGACGGCGGTGCCGCCGGCATTGGTCGACAGGTTGCCGCCGATCGTGCAGCTGCCTTCGGCCGCCAACGACAGCGGAAACAGCATCCCGGCGGCGCTGGCCGCCGCCTGCACGTCGGCCAGGATGCAGCCGGCCTCGGCTGTCATGGTGCGGTTCAGGGGATCGATGGCGCGGATGCGGTTCAGGCGCCGCAGCGACAGGACGATGGCGTGGCCCGAGGTGTCCGGAACGCTCCCCATGACGAGGCCGGTGCGGCCGCCTTGCGGGACCAGGGGCACGCGCGCCGCGGCGCAGGCGGCGACGATGGCGGCCACTTGCGCGGTGTCAGAGGGCAGGACCACCGCCCGGCCGCTTCCGCTGTAGCGGCCGCGCCAGTCCGCCATGAAGGGCGCCATCGCCACGGCGTCGGTCACGACGTAAGCGTCGCCGACGATCGCGCGGCAGCGCGCCAGCAGCGCATCGACTCGCGGTTCAGCCATGCGGTACTTTGACCTTGTCCAGCAATTCCTTGGCCAGGCGCTGCGCCTCTTTCTTGTAGGGACGCAGGTAGAGCAGGGCGCAGAAGTAGTACACCACGACCAGCACGATCTCGCCGATGGCCATGTGGCGCGAGGTCGCACTCTGGTCGGCCCAGGCGCGCACGACGCCTTCGGCAAAATAGATCAGGACCAGCATCGACGACCATTGCAGCGTGTACAGGTCGCGCTTGATGACGCCGCGCAGCGGCAACAACAGGGGCAAGGCCTTCAGCGCCAGCAGCCAGCTGCCTGGCTGCAGCGGCGCCACGAAGACTTCCCAGGCGACCAGCCAGCCGATCAGCCAGATCAGGCTGGCGATCGCCCCTACGTGAAAGACTTTTTTCCCTGTTCCCATCAGCGGCTTCCCTGCAGTTTCAGGGCCGCCTCTGCCAGGCGGCGACCGAGCGCAATCGCCAGCGTACGCTCTTCTTCGGTGACGGGGCGCTTGCCATCGACGCCGGCCCAATGGGTCGCGCCGTAGGGGCTGCCGCCGCTGGCGGTGTTCATCAATTCGGGATGGGTATACGGCAGGCCCAGCACCATCATCCCGTGGTGCAGCAAGGGGATCATCATCGACAGCAGGGTCGCCTCCTGGCCGCCGTGCAGGCTGCCGGTGGACGCGAAGACCGCCGCCGGCTTGCCGGACAGCGTACCATTGACCCATTCGGTGGCGGTGCCATCGAGGAAGTATTTCATGCTCGCCGCCATATTGCCGAAGCGCGTAGGCGAGCCCAGCGCCAGGCCGGCGCATTCGCGCAGGTCGTCATGGTCGACGTAGGGCGAGCCCTGGTCGGGAATCCCGGGTGCGGTCGCTTCGGCCACCGACGACACCGGCGGCACGGTGCGCAGCCGGGCCTCGGCCCCCGGCACGCTGTCGACGCCCTGGGCGATCAGCTCGGCCAGCCTGCGCGTGGCGCCATGGCGCGAATAATAGAGGACGAGGATGCTCAGTGGGGTCATGTTCATCCTTGGTATTATAGTGCGCTTTGTTGAAATGACATGCTGGCGACGATGACGAATACGGTGAATCCAACACCATGCTGAACAAGACGGTTGACCGGGCGCCGCATGCCGGCGCCGAGTTCGCGGGGAGCGGCGCCGGGCGCGGCCTGACCTGGCCTGAAGCGCGCGACCTGGTGCGCTTCGCCGCGCGTCGCCTGCGCGAAGAGCGCCTGCCGCAAGTGGCGGGCAGCCTGACGTTCACCACGACGCTGGCCCTGGTGCCTCTGCTCACCATCGTGCTGGCCATTTTTACGATGTTCCCGGCCTTCGGCCAGGTGCGCGGGATGATCGACGCCTGGTTCGTGCAGAACCTGATGCCCAAGGCGATCGCCAGCACCATCAGCGGCAACCTGACCCATTTCGCCGACCAGGCCAAGGGCCTGTCGGCGCTCGGCGGGGTGGCGCTGCTGTTCACCACGGCTGCCACGATGAGCCTGATCGAGCGCGTGTTCAACCAGATCTGGAGCGTGCGCCTGCCGCGTCCGCTGGCCCAGCGCCTGCTGGTCTACTGGGCATTGCTGACGCTGGGGCCGGCGTTGTTCGGCCTGTCGATCAGCTTTACGTCGCAACTGGTGGACGTGACCGGCGGCCTGGAGCAGGACGCCTCCGTACTCGGCACCCTGTTCTTCACCGTGGCCTCGGTGGCGGTGACCACCGCCGGCTATACCCTGCTGTACGTCATGGTGCCGAACTGCAAAGTGGCGTGGCGCGACGCCTTCTGGGGCGCGCTGGCCGCGGCGCTCGCCTTCGAGATCGCCAAGCGCGGCTTCGGCCTGTTCATCCGCCAGTTCCCGACCTACGCCATCATCTACGGCGCGCTGGCGGCGCTGCCCTTGTTCCTGGTGTGGATCTACGTGACCTGGATGATCACGCTGGTCGGCGCGGTATTGACGGCGGCGCTGCCGGTGGTCAAGCACGAGCGCTGGTGGTATCAGCCGGCGCCGGGCGGCGCTTTCGTCGACGC
Organism: Massilia sp. UYP34; assembly: GCF_056279385.1. NCBI lineage: Bacteria > Pseudomonadati > Pseudomonadota > Betaproteobacteria > Burkholderiales > Oxalobacteraceae > Massilia > Massilia sp. UYP34. The sequence continues at coordinate 154,586 of NZ_JBWBRF010000005.1, forward strand.
GATGTCGGTGCTCAAGGTGTTGTACGGCAGCGCGAAGCTGAGCGGCAATGCGCTGGTGGCCAGCAGCACGATCCGCGATCACACCCGGATCGGCTACGACGAACTGGGTCGCCTGCTGGACCGCATGGTGGGCGCGGGCTGGGTCGGCCGGGTGCAGGACGACGCCCGGACGCGGGCCGGCTGGCGTTTCAACCGTCGCGGCAACCAGGAGAACTGGGTGCTGCTGGCCGATCCGGCCAGCCTGCGCCTGGCCGACGTCTACCGGTTGTTCGTGTTCGATTGGGCGGCGGCGGAAAGCGCGCAGCGCGAAGACGGCGAACCGGACACGGCGCTGGCGCTCGACGTCGGCGACCTGGCGCGCCGGGTCGAGGACGCGGTCGAGGCGGGGCTGGAACGGACGCTGGCGGCGCACTTCGGCGACCCCGAAGTGGCCGTGGTGGCGGACATCGAGGCGCGCGCCGGCCACTGAGCCTGCCGGCCGGCATGCGCGGCCGTGGCCTGCGCCTGCCGTGGCAACAGCAGCGTCAGCCTGTCGCCTGAACCGGGTGAGCATCTGCGGCCAAGCGCAGCAGGGCGTCGAGGACCGCGTCCGGCGCTTCGCTCATCATCGCGTGGCCGGCGTCCACCCCGACGACCCGGGCGTGCTTGACCGCGCCGGTCAGCGACTGCGCCGCGCGCGGCGGCGTCATCACGTCTTTCCTGCCCTGCACGAACAGCGTCGGGCAGGCCACCGAGGCCGCCGCCTCGCCATTGGCGTAGGCGTTGCAGGCGGCGAAATCCGTATGCAACAGCTGCGGCGCGCCGCGCGCCGCCATGCGCTGCATCAGGCGCCGCGCGGTGTTGTGCACCGAAACGCCCGGACCGGCGCGGGAAGGGCCGGGCAGCCAGGCCGCATGCGACCAGGCGGCGACCATGTCGATCGCCGCGTCCTGCCCGGTGCGCGCGGCTTCGAGCAGCGCGTCCGACACCCGCATCGGAAAGGCGGCGCCCAGCAGCGCCAGGCCGCCCACGCGCTGCGGCGCGCGGTGGGCCGCCTCCAGCGCGATGAGCGCGCCCATGCTGTGCCCGGCCAGCAGCGCGCGGCCGGCGCCGGCCGCGTCGAGCAGGGCGAGCACCCAGGCGGTCATGGTCTCGACCGTGGGCAAGGGTGGGCCGCTGCTGCGGCCGTGTCCCGGCAGGTCCGGCGCCAGCACCGCGTAGCCGCGATGGGCCAGGGCGCGGCTCTGCCAGGCCCAGACGGAGTGATCGTTCTGCGCGCCGTGGATCAGCACGACGGCCGGCAGGCTGGGGTCGAATGCCTTGCCGCCGGTGTGGCAGTAGGCCTGCAGGCCGTGGACGTCGAGCAGCATCTCAGGCCCCCTTGGCGGCCAGCTTCAGGCCGCGCTTGAGGTCGTCGATCAGGTCGTCCGGGTCTTCCAGCCCAACCGACAGGCGCAGCAGGCCTTCGGTGACGCCGCCCGCCGCCAGCTGCGCGGCCGGCACGCGGGCATGGGTGGTCGAGGCCGGATGAAGGACGAGCGACCTGGCGTCGCCCACGTGCGCCAGGTGCGAGAACACCTGCAGGCCGTCGGCGAAGCGGCGGCCCGCCGCGCGGTCGCCCTTCAGTTCGAAGGCGAGGACGGCGCCGCAGCCTTTCGGCAGCAGGCGCCGCGCCAGCGCATGGTCGGGGTGCGATTCCAGTTCCGGGTAGGAGACCGACGCCACCATCGGCTGCGCGGCCAGGAAGGCGGCCACACGGCGCGCGTTGGCGACGTGGCGCTCCATGCGCAGGCCGAGCGTCTCGATGCCCTGCAGGATCGCGAAGGCGTTGTGCGGGCTCATTGCGGCGCCGAAGTCGCGCAGGCCTTCGCGCCGCGCGCGCAGCGCGAAGGCGCCGACGGTCGACGCTTCGCTGAACACCATGCCATGCAGGCGTTCAACCGGCTCGCACAGGGTGGCGAAGCGGCTGCTGCGTTCATGCGCCGCCTGCCAGTCGAAGGTGCCGCCATCGACCAGCAGGCCGCCGATGGCGGTGCCGTGGCCGCACAGGAATTCGGTGGCCGAGTGGAACAGCAGGTCGGCGCCAAGGTCGAAGGGGCGCTGCAGGTAGGGTGTGGCGAAGGTCGCGTCGATCATCAGCGGCAGGTCGTGCGTGTGACCGAGTTCGGCGATCGCCGGGATGTCGAGCACGTCGATGCCGGGGCCGCCCAGCGCTGCGCCGAACAGCAGCCGGGTCGAAGGCCTGATCGCGGCGCGCCAGGCAGCGAGATCGCGCGGATCGACGAAGGTGGTCTCGACGCCGAACCTGCGCAGGGTATGGGCCAGCAGGTCGCGCGCGCTGCCGTGCAGCGCGCGCGAGGCCACGATATGGTCGCCGGCGCCGGCCAGCGTGCTCAATCCGAGGTGCATGGCCGCCTGGCCGCTGGCGGTGGCGATGCCGGCCACCCCGCCTTCGAGCGCCGCGACGCGTTCTTCCAGCACCGCATTGGTCGGATTCGAGATGCCGGCGTCTGCATGGCCGGCCTGCTCCATATTGAACAGCGCCGCGCCATGGCCGGCGTCGCGCAAGGCGAACGAGGACGTGAAATGGATCGGCGTGGCGCGCGCGCCGCTGGCGGGGTCCGGGGCGCTGCCCGCGTGCAGGGACAGGGTGTCGAAACCGGGAGGTCGGGGACCGCTCATGCTGGACTCGCATCAGTGAAGATTGGGCATCCTAGCAGTTACGCGCCTTTGCGCAATCTGCGCTGCACCATCTCGTTGCCGAGCGCGCACCATGATGCAGCGCAACGCTGGATTTTTTGGCGGGCATAGGCTACAGTCGGTGTTATGCCTTATACAAAATTATCCAGTATCAGCAATATTGACGAAGCGGGGGTGGCAAACATGAAAGTTTCCGAAATCCTGCAAGTGAAGGGCAATATCCTGTACACCGTGACGCCCGACCAGTCGCTGGTCGACGCGGTGACCACGATGTCCGAGAACGATATCGGTTCGCTGGTGGTGATGGAGTACGGCGACCTGGTCGGCATGCTGACCTTCCGCGAAGTGCTCAAGGCGCTGCACGCGAACGGCGGCGCGGTCGGCTCCGGCACCGTGCGTCGCCACATGGACGACAGCCCGATCACGGTGACCCCGGACACCGAGGTCAACGAGGTGCGCCGCATCATGCTCGAAAAGCATGCGCGCTACCTGCCGGTGATGGACGCCGGCACCCTGCTGGGGGTGATCTCATTCTACGACGTCGCGCGCGCCGTGCTCGAAGCGCAGAGCTTCGAGAATCGCATGCTCAAGGCATATATCCGCGATTGGCCGGCGGAGCAGGGCGCGCCAGATTGACCGATGTCGGCTCCGGATTAGCCGTCGTTCCCGCGCAGGCGGGAACCCAAGCTTGTCCGCGCTGACGCAACAGTCAATCGGTTCGGCGACTCAGGTGACTCAGGTTCCCGCCTTCGCGGGAACGACGTTGATTGGCGTATCGAGTGCGCTGCCAATGGTGGCCATCGATCACGCCGCGCGCGTGATCGGATTCCCCGCCAGCCATTCCAGCAGTCCTTCCGGCGACAGTGGCCGCGCATACAGGAAGCCCTGCGCCAGCGGGCAGCCGAGCTGGCGCAGGATCTGCGCCTGGCGCTCGTCCTCGACCCCCTCGGCGATCACCGACAATCCCAGGTTGCGGCCCAGCTGCACCACCATCTGCGCGATGCTGCTGCCGCGCGCCGAACCCGTGATCTCGGTGACGAAGGTGCGGTCGATCTTGAGGCGGTCGACCTGCAGGCGCTGCAGATGCGAGAGCGACGAGAAGCCGGTGCCGAAATCGTCGATCGCGATCGACACGCCGGTGCGCTTGACCTGGGCCAGCTTCTCGACCAGCAGCGCCGGTTCTTCCATCGCCATCGATTCCGTGATCTCCAGTTCGATGTAGTCGGGCGGCGCGCCGGTGTCGGCGAGCGCGCGCTGCAGCATGTCGACGAAGTGCGGATGCCGGAACTGCACCTGCGAGACGTTCACCGACATCGTGAAGTCGAGGTGACCCGCCGCGCGCAGGCGCATCAGTTCCGCGCAGGCCTGGCGCAGCACCCATTCGCCGATCTCGACGATCAGGCCCGAGTATTCGGCGATCGGGATGAAGCGGTCGGGGGGCACCAGGCGGCCGTCGTCCAGGCGCCAGCGCAGCAGCGCCTCGGCGCCGAACGGGCGATTGGTGCTCAGATCGACCTGGGGCTGGTAATGCAGGAACAGCTGGCCGCGCTGGAAGCCGCTGCGCAGCGCGTGCATCATGCGCACCCGCTCGCGGATCTCGACGCCCATGCTGCGCGAAAAATAGAAGTGGCCGGCGCGCTGCTGCGACTTGGCGCGCTTGAGCGCGATGTCGGCGTCCTTGAGGGCGTCGGCGCCGCTGCCGTCGTGCTCCAGCAGGCGCACCAGGCCGAGCGTGGCGGACACCAGCACGTCCTGGCCGTCGATGCGGAACGATTCGCGGAACAGGGCCTGGATCTGGTCTGGCTGCACCGCATCGGCGTCGCCCAGCACGCAGAAGATGTCGCCGCCGATGCGGCCGATCTCCAGGCCCTGCGCCAGGCGCGACTTCAGGCGCTGGCCGACCGCCACCAGCAGCAGGTCGCCGAAATGGTGGCCGAGGGCGTCGTTGGTTTCGGCAAAGTGATCGAGGTCGACCAGGGCCAGCACCGGGGCCGCGCCGCGCGGGCCGGCCAGGGTAGCCTCGAGCAACTCGACCATGCGGGTACGGTTCGGCAGGGCGGTGAGCGGATCGTGGAAGGCCGACTGGTTCAGGCTGGTGACCAGTTCGCAGTTGTCGAGGCACACCGCCACCATGCCGCAGAACACCTGCAGCAGGCGCCGCTCCACCTCGTCGACGGGGCGATCGAGCGGGATGCAGGCCGCGAAATCGCGCCCCGCCTTGCCCGGGAAATACATATTGAGCAGGCCGTCCTCGGCGCCGCACTGGCGCTCGAGCAAGGTGCGCTCGGCGGCGAGCGCGAACTGGCCGGTCAGTTCCAGGCCCTCGAGGTTGCGGCAGGCGCCGGCGGCGGCCACGGCGCGCAGGGTCTCGGGGCGGCCATGGCCGCCGTCGCGGCTGCACAGCACGCCCTCGGGCGGCTGGCCGACCAGGCGCCCGGCCTGGGCCAGGATGCCGGCCGCCACGTTGCGCACGCCGTGCAGGGTCATCAGCTCGGCGCAGGCGGCGACGATGCGTTCCATGCCGATGCGGTTGGCATCGAGCGCGCGGATCTGCTGGTAGGAGCGGATCGCGGCCGCCACCGTCGTATACAGCTTGGTGCGGGTGAGCTCGGACTTGGTGCGGTAATCGTTGATGTCGTAGCCGCGGATGGCTTCCATCTCGGGGGCATAGCCGGGCTGGCCGGTACGCAGGATGATGCGCACGTCGTGCAGCCCCAGTTCGTCACGGATGCGGCGCACCAGCAGCAGGCCGGCGTCGGCCCGCTCCATCACCACGTCCAGCAGGATCACGGCGATGTCGCGTTCGCGCGCCAGGAGGTCGAAGGCGTCGCCGGCGGAATACGCGTGCAGGAAGGCCAGCGGCCGACCCTGCATCTCGACGTTGCCGAGGGCGAAGGTGGTGGTCGAGTGCACGTCGGCATCGTCGTCGACCAGCAGGATCCGCCATGCCGGACGCGGGGATGCGGCGACGGCGGCTTCGTCGGCGAAGACGAGGTCGTCGCGAACGACGTCACCGTCGCTGCTGGCATCCTTCAGTGGTCCCGAAGGCGTAATCGATGCTGGCATGTGCTACGTCTCCAGGTTGACTCGGCATGGATAAGTTCAGTATATATGCAATTGTAAAAAGGAAAGAGAATGATCCGGGGTAGTTAGCGAAAAAATATCCATGCGGAAACATATTTGCGACAGTCGACCATGCGATGTTCATTTCTGCTTGCCAGGCAGCCTGTTAGAATGGTAATTCGATCAAACTGAACCAATCACTCCCATGTCCGGCAATACATTTGGCAAGCTGTTTTCCGTCACCACCTTCGGCGAATCGCATGGCCCCGCGATCGGCTGCGTCATCGACGGCTGCCCGCCCGGCATGACCCTGAGCGAGGCCGACATCCAGCCCGAGCTCGACCGTCGCAAGCCCGGCACCTCGCGCCACGTCACCCAGCGCCAGGAGGCGGACCGGGTCGAGATCCTGTCCGGGGTCTACCAGGGCGTCACCACCGGCACCCCGATCGCGCTGCTGATCCGGAATGTCGACCAGCGCAGCAAGGATTACGGCAACATCGCCGAAAGCTTCCGCCCGGGTCATGCCGACTACACCTATTGGCATAAATACGGCGTGCGCGATCCGCGCGGCGGCGGCCGCTCGTCTGCGCGCCTGACCGCGCCCGTGGTCGGCGCCGGCGCCGTCGCCAAGAAGTGGCTGCGCGAAAAGTACGGCACCGAGTTCATGGGTTGCATGCGTGCGCTGGGCGATATCGAGGTGCCTTTCGAAGGCTGGGAGCACGTGCACGCCAATCCGTTCTTCGCCGCCACCGGCGACGCGGCCCTCCTGGCCCGCATGGAACAGGCGATGGACCAGCTGCGCCGCGACGGCGACTCGATCGGCGCGCGCATCGACGTGGTGGCGACCAGGGTGCCGGTGGGCCTGGGCCAGCCGATCTACGACAAGCTCGACGCCGACATCGCGTACGCGATGATGGGGATTAACGCGGTCAAGGGCGTGGAAATCGGGGCCGGCTTCGCCTCGGTGGCGCAGCGCGGCTCGGAGCATGGCGACGAGCTGACCCCCGAGGGCTTCATCGGCAACCATTCCGGCGGGGTGCTGGGCGGGATCTCGACCGGCCAGGACATCACGGTGTCGCTGGCGATCAAGCCGACGTCCTCGATCCGCGTGCCGCGCCGCTCGATCGACAAGGCCGGCAATCCGGCGATGGTCGAAACCTTCGGTCGCCACGATCCCTGCGTGGGCATCCGGGCGACGCCGATCGCGGAAGCGATGCTGGCGCTGGTGTTGATCGATCACGCGCTGATGCACCGCGCGCAGTGCGGCGATGTGCAGGTGGCCACGCCAAGATTGAGCTGAGGCCGGGTGGACGGCCCGGCCGTCCACCCCGCGTCGCGGCGCGAGCGCGTGACAGCCGCCGCATGTCAGCCACGTCAAGCGCGGGTAACGATCGCTTCCGTCTGATGCCGCCGTTCGACCGTGCGCACCACCAGAGTGCGCAGGTCGTTCAGCAGCGAGAACTCGGTCTGGCTCAGGATCACTTGCGGGAAGCTGTGGTCCCAGTCGCCATAGATGAAGCCCGCCGGTTGCCCGTGGGCCGACAGGGGAATGATCACGAAGCAGCGCGCCGCGGCAAGCGTGTCTTTCCACCAGCCCGGCAGCTTGGTCGCGAACTTGCTGTCGTGCGCATTCTCGATGAAGATCACGCGGTCGCTTCCCAGCGCCGCATGGAACACGTTCGGCTCGTAGGCGTCGTCGAACGCCAGGTCCGGCAGCATCGCCTTGGCGCCCTCGCCCAGTCCCAGGCGCGCCGTGTACCGGCCTTCGCGCCGGTTGCGGAAAAAAGCGAACGAGCGCGAGAACGACAGGCCCTCGTGCATCGTCTCGAGGGCCATCGAAATCATCTGGCCGGCGCTGGCGGTGGCGTCGGCGTCGCGCATGTCGGCCACCCCACTCATCAGGATCTTGTTGCCGGCAAGGCGTTTCTTCGTGGCCGCGACCTGTTGCGCGCGTTTTTCGGCCGGCCTGGACAGCGGCGCGATCGACAGGTCGGACGCCGCTTCTACCTTGGCCTTGTCGATCGAGGCCAGGATGCGGCTCGCAGGCAGGCCCAGCATCGGCGCGAAGCTTTCGGCCAGTTGCGCGACCTTGTCGGCGCCGGCCTCATCGTCGGCCCACAGGGCGTCGGCGGCCTGGGTCGACATGCTGCCCAGCGCGGCCAGCCAGTCCTCGTGGGCGAAGCCTTCGAAGCGCTCGCCCGGCTCGACCCGGCGCATGCCGGCCACCAGGTTGCGCGGCAGGCCCCAGTGCGCGGCGGTGGCGCGGCCCACTTCTTCCAGCGACAGGCCGAGCACCTCGTGGGCGGCGTTCTGTTCGCACCCTTCGCCGGCCGCCTCGCGCATGCTGGACCAGCGTTCCGGCAGGTAGAAGGTCAGCATCATGCGGCCCAGCGAGTGCAGGATCGAGCACACTACGGCTTCCTCGGGGTCGCGCGAGCGGGCGTCGGCAGCCAGCTGCTGCGCCACCATCCCGGCCAGCACCGCCTTTTCCATCTCGACGTGGGCGGCCTCGGTGTCCGGGCTGCTGCGGCTCAGTTCCTCGATCAGCTTCAGGCCCAGCGCCAGGTGGCCGATCGACTCGGTGCCCAGCACCAGCACCGCCTTGGAGATGGTGTTGACGTGCTGGCCGAAGGCCGCATACATGCTGCTGTTGGCAAGGCGCAGCACCTTCTGGGTCAGCACCGGATCGGACAGCACCGTCTGCGTCATCGAGAAATCGCGCTCGTCTTCGCCGCGCATCGAGGCCAGGATGGCGCTGATGGCCCTGGTAAAGCCCGGCATGTCGCCCTGGCGCCGGATGCGTTCCCATAGCAGGGCGAGGGTGGCTTGCGACTTCGCCGAACGCGGGGTGGTGGCTTGTGTGGTCATGATTTTCCTGTCCGGTGGTCGGCCGGCAGAAGCGCGGTATAGAGATTTTCCTTGAGCGCCGTGATGGCCACATTGGCCGGCATCGGCTTGCCCGTCAGGTAGCCCTGGACGTAATGGCAGCCCTGGTCGTCCAGCCAGGTCAGCTGCTCCTCGGTCTCGACCCCTTCGGCCACTACCGACAGGGACAGGTGCCCGGCCAGGTCGAGTATCGCGTTGCAGATGGCCGCGTCCTTGGTCGACGTCGGCAAGTCCTTCACGAAGGCGCGGTCGATCTTGAGCACCGAGATCGGGAAGCGCTTGAGGTAGGCCAGCGACGAATAGCCGGTGCCGAAATCGTCGATCGCGATGCGCGCGTGGCGCTCCACCATGCGCGCCAGGATGTCCTCGGCGTGCGCCGGGTCGATCATCAGGGTGCCTTCGGTGATCTCGAGCAGCAGCTGGCGGCCTTCGACGCCGGACAGCGCGAGTGCGTCGTCCAGCACGGTCAGGAAGCGGTCGCTGCGGAACTGGCGCGGGCTGATGTTCACCGAGATGTACAGCTCGCGCCCGGCCACTTCCTGGAACTGGCGGATCTGCATGCAGGCCGCCTTCAGGGCCCAGGCGCCGAGCAGGTTGATCAGGCCGTTGCTCTCGGCGATCGGGATGAAACGCGCCGGCGGCACCATGCCCAGGGTCGGGTGCTTCCAGCGCATCAGGGTCTCGAAGCCCTCGATGATGCGGCTGCGGGCGTTCACGATGGGCTGGTAGTAGAGCAGGAATTCGCCCTCGCGCACCGCATTGAACATGGCCGCCTCGAGCGAGATGTCGTGCTGCGGCGGGCTCTGGTCGCCGGGGCTGTAGACCACGGCGCGGCCCTTGCCGGTTTCCTTGGCGCGCGACAGGGCGGCGTCGGCCAGCGTCACCAGGCGCACCTCGTCTTCGGCGTGGTCCGGGTAAATCGCCACGCCGATCGAGGCCCCGAGGTAGATCGTGTGGCCGCCGGCCTCGAATGGCGACTGCAGGGTGGCCATCAGGCGCCCGGTGACCAGTTTGATCTGCGGCTCGGTGAAGGTGCCCGGCAGCACCGCCACGAATTCGTCGCCGCCGACCCGGGCCAGGGTGTCGCTGTCGCGCAGGGTGCGGCGCAGGCGCACGGCCGCCATCTGCAGCACGGTGTCGCCCAGCGGGTGACCCAGGCCGTCGTTGACCTTCTTGAAGCCGTCCAGGCCGACGGCGACGACCGCGAAGCCCTGGCCCGAGCGGCGCGCATTGGCGATCACCATGCGGATCCGGTCCGACAGCAGCACCCGGTTGGGCAGCTCGGTCAGGGCGTCATGGGTTGCCATGTGGCGCAGGCGTTCTTCGGTCGCATGCTGGGCCGACATGTCGCGGCCAATCACCAGCAGCGGGGCGGCGTCGCCGGTGGCCAGGCGCGCGATCCTGAGTTCGAACCAGATGTCGCGTTCGCCCGAGCGGAAGCGGGTCTCGACCATCACCGTCTCGTGGCCGGCGGCGGCCAGCGCATTGGACAGCGCCGGCTGGTCGATCTCGTGCGCCAGCGACACCAGCGAGCAACCGGCCTCGAAGCCCGACAGCCGCCGTGCGCGCAGGCCGGCCGCGTGGATCACGCCATCGGGCGCGACGCGGAACACGGCGTCGCCGGCCGTCTCCAGCAAGCCGTCGAGCAGCGCCGCGGCTTGCACAGGAGCGAGCGCCGGCTGGGGCGGGGGCACGGCGGAGGAACTGGTGTGCATGTCGTCTAGAAGCTTTCTTGTTGCGGCACGTGCACGTCATGCCAATGTCACATGTGATTCCGTGCAAGTCTACCAAACCAGGGATGACTCTATCACTGAAAAATTCCGCAAAGCATTAGAAAGCACAAGCCATGCGGTGTTTTCGACGTTCATTGAGCCTGCGCAGCCTGCTTGTCCGGCAAGCATGTTGGCGCTAATCTCCTTGCTGGAAGCTCAAGAATGTCACACGATATTGTCGCGCACTCTTGCTTGTAACGACATAATAAAGTGCAATTTTGATGCCTCGATGCAACATTCTACAGGAAGCAGATGGGCACGGAGGAGACACGATGGACAGATTCGCCACGCACGAGGTCGAGAACCAGGCCCCCGCGTTCACCGGCATCAACCTGTATGCCTGCGATCCGGCGCTGCAGGAAGCGCTGCGGCGCGAGGGCGGGGGCTGGGCGGCGGCGCAGCTCGAGGCGCTCGGCGCGCGCCTCGGCAGCGCCGAGGTCCAGGAGCTGGCGCGCCTGGCCAACGTCCACGGCCCGCTGCTCGCGAGCTTCGACCGCGCCGGTCGTCGCATCGACGAACTCGAATTCCACCCCGCCTGGCACGCCCTGATGACCCTGATGATCGGCGCCGGCGCCCATAGCGCGCCCTGGAGCGATCCGCGCCCTGGCGCCCAGGTGGCGCGGGCGGCGCAATACCTGCTGTTCGGCCAGGCCGAGAACGGCGCCCAGTGCCCGGTGACGATGACCTATGCCGCGGTGCCGGCGCTGCGCCGCGCGCCGGGGCTGGCGGCGCTCTGGCTGCCCAGGATCCTGTCGCGCGACTACGATCCGCGGCCGTTGCCGGTGGCGCACAAGCGCGGCGCCCTGATCGGCATGGGCATGACCGAGAAGCAGGGCGGTTCCGACGTGCGCGCCAACACCACGCGCGCCACGCCGCTGGGGGCGGACGAGCTGCGCGAAGAAGGCGCCGCCGGCGAGGGCGCCTGGCGCATCGTCGGCCACAAGTGGTTCTATTCGGTCCCGCAGGCCGACGCCCACCTGGTGCTGGCGCGCTGCGACGAAGGCGAGGGCGCCGACGCGGCGGGCAACCAGAGCGCCGCGGGCGGCCTGGGTTGCTTCCTGGTGCCGCGCTTTCTCGCCGACGGCCGGCGTAACGCGGTTCGGGTGCAGCGCCTGAAGGACAAGCTGGGCAACCGCTCGAACGCCTCGTCCGAGGTCGAGTTCTGCGGCGCGCTCGGCTGGATGGTCGGCGAGCCGGGGCGCGGCATTCCGACCATCCTCGAGATGGGCAGCCATACCCGCCTCGATTGCGTGCTGGGCAGCGCCGGCATCATGCGCGCCGCCCTGTGCCATGCGCTGCACCATGCGCGCGGCCGCATGGCCTTCGGCCGGCCGCTGGCCGAGCAGCCTTTGATGCGCAATGTGCTGGCCGACCTGGCGCTGGAATCCGAGGCCGCCACCGCCTTCGCCCTGCGCCTGGCGCGCTGCTTCGACGAGGGGCAACTGCCGTCCCAGGCGTTGCTGGGCCGCATCCTGACCGCGGCCGGGAAGTACTGGATCTGCAAGCGCGGCCCCGGCTTCGGCGCCGAGGCGATGGAAGTCATGGGCGGCAACGGTTACGTCGAGGACGGCCCGCTGGCGCGCTTGTACCGCGAGCTGCCGGTCAATTCGATCTGGGAAGGGTCGGGCAACGTGATGTGCCTGGACCTGCTGCGCGCGCTCGGCAAGTCGCCGCAAGAGGCGCGTGCGGCGCTGGCGGCCGAGCTGGCGCCGGCGGCGGGGCTGGACCCGCGCTTCGCGGACCACGTGGCGGCGCTGCTGGAGGGCCTCGCGGCACGCATGCACGACGAATCCGGTGCGCGGCTGCTGGCCGAGCAGATCGTGGTCGCGGTGCAGGCCGCGCTCTTGCTGCGCCATGCGCCGCCTTGCGTCGGCGAGGCGTTTTTGCTCACACGCATCCTGCAGCCGGTGGGCGCGGCCTACGGACGGTTGCCCGCCGGCCTCGACCTCGAGGCGATCCTGGCGCGCGCCCTCGTCTTATGAATGGCACCTCGAAAAACCTGCTGCGCGTTGCATTTTCGGTCTGCGATGCTCGCTGTACTCCAGTACAGCTGCGCTTCTCGACCTGCGCGGCCCGACCGAAACTGCTGCCGCTCGCGACGGTTTTTCGAGGTGCCCTGAAGTCTATTTTTTTTCACGTGCAGACCGGGACAAACGGCCGCGTGGCTGGGATAATGCGCGCTTGCATGCTTCGTACAGAATCCTTTGAAATCCGCCATGAAACAAGACCCGCGCTTCCCGAACCTCTACATCCTGAACCACCCGCTGATCCAGCACAAGCTGTCGCATATGCGCGAGCACGACACGTCGACGCGCACCTTCCGCGAACTGCTGCGCGAGATCACGCTGCTGATGGGATACGAGATCACGCGCGACCTGCCGCTGACGACGCGCTCGATCAAGACCCCGCTGGTGACCATCGATGCCCCGGTAATCGCAGGCAAGAAGCTGGCCGTGGTGCCGATCCTGCGCGCCGGCATCGGCATGAGCGACGGCCTGCTGGAGCTGGTGCCGTCGGCGCGCGTCGGCCACATCGGCGTGTTCCGCGACCCGGACACCCACGAACCGGTCGAGTACATGGTGCGCCTGCCCGACACCACCGAGCGCACCTTCATCCTGTGCGATCCGATGGTTGCCACCGGCAATTCGGCGGTGCACGCGATCGACGTGCTCAAGAAGCGCGGCGTGCCGGACGAGCAGATCCTGTTCCTGGCCCTGGTGGCGGCGCCGGAGGGCGTGCAGGTATTCCAGGACGCGCATCCGCACGTCAGGCTGTTCGTCGCCTCGCTCGACTCGCACCTGGACGCGGATGCCTACATCATCCCGGGCCTGGGCGATGCGGGCGACCGCATCTTCGGCACCAAGTAAGCGCCGATGGCTACCGTGCCGCCGGCCGACCAGCAGTTCTTCGCGCGTCTCGCCGAGCTCAACGAGCAGTTCGCGGCGCGGCTGCCGTCGACCATGGAGCAACTGGCGGCGCTGTCGCGGCAACTGGCGCGCGCCGGCGAGCCGGCCTTCGATGTCGCCCCGGTGGCCGGTGAGGTGCAGGCAATGCTGCACACGCTGGCCGGCTCAGCCGCCACGTTCGGCTTTCGCGGCCTGGGCCACCATGCGCGCCTGCTGGAACAGCGGCTAAGGGTGCTGCGCGCCTTCGATGTGGTGGCCGCCACGGAGTGGCAAGCCTGGCGCGCGGAACTCGACGAATACATCCGCGCCGCGCGCTGCGATCCCAAGTCGCTCGCTTGAGCCATCGCCAGGGCCCCCACTCGCACGCGACGCTCCACAAGCGATATGCGCAAAGGTGCGGCAGAGCGGAATTTGATTCATCGCAAACATTTGGTTGGGTCTTACGCCTATATTTTCCCTCGTACCGGATAAAAACGTGCGCCCCTTATTTATTGATTTTTAGAATCGTTGCGGCCTGGCGGTTTTTTTATTTAACGAAATAGGTGCGCGTCGGTTTTATTCGGTATAATACGGGATCGTTGGGTTCGAGGTAGTAGTGCAGTCTGTCTGTCATTTCTTTCTTGCTTCTTCAAACGATCTGAAACGGGCGCAAGCCCAACTAACCGAAATAGGAAATTGTAATGGCAACTGGCATCGTTAAATGGTTCAATGACTCGAAGGGCTTCGGCTTCATCACCCCTGATGAAGGCGGCGAAGATCTGTTCGCGCACTTCTCGGCTATCCAGAGCACCGGCTTCAAGTCGCTGCAGGAAAACCAGCGCGTTTCGTTCGACGTGACCACCGGCCCTAAGGGCAAGCAAGCCTCGAACATCCAGCCTCTGTAATAGCCTCAGGGCTTTACGAGATAAAAATCCCCGGAATTGCCGGGGATTTTTTTTGCCTGTCGTCGTCATACTCCCTGTCGTCGCCGTACTCCTGTCCCTGTCGTCGCCGTACTCCCTGTCGTTGCCGTAGCCCCTGTCGTTGCTGTCGTCGCTGGCCCGCCCGCTGGCGCGGGCTGCAGCGGCGGCGTCAGGAATAGCGCCAGTAGTCCGGCGCGGCATAGTTACGGCGCAGGAAATCCACGAAGGCGCGAATGCGCAGCGGCAGGTGGCGGCGCTGGGCAAACACGGCATGGACGTCGTTGCCGGGCGCCGCGAAGTCGTCCAGCACGCTCACCAGTTCGCCGCTCGCGATCTGGCTGCCCACTTCCCACATCGAGCGCCAGGCCAGGCCCTTGCCGGCCAGCGCCCAGGCATGCAGCACGGCCCCGTCGTTGCACACCATATTGCCGCCCACTTTCAGGGTCACCGGCTTGCCGCCGTCGATGAAGGTCCAGCCGCGCTGGCTGCCTTCGCTGCTGATCGGCAGGCAGTTGTGGCGCGCCAGGTCGGCCAGCTGGCGCGGCCGGCCGTGGCGCTTGAGATAGGCGGGCGAGGCCACCACCACGCGCCGGTTGTCGGCCAGCTTGACGCCGACCAGGTTCGAGTCGTCCAGGCTGGCGATGCGGATGGCCACGTCCACGCCTTCGGCCACCAGGTCGATCACGCGGTCGGAGAGGTTCAGGTTGATGGTCACGTCGCGGTGCTCGGCCAGGAAGGAAGGGAGCAGCGGCGCCACGTGCTGGCGGCCGAAGCCGGCCGGCGCCGACACCGTCAGGTGGCCCGAGGCGCGCATGCTGTGCTCGGAAATGGCCGACTCGGCGTCATTGACCTCGGCCAGGATGCGCTGGCAATCCTCGAGGAAGGCGGCTCCTTCGTCGGTCAGGACCAGCCGCCGCGTCGTGCGCTGAAGCAGCTTGACCCCCAGCCGGGCCTCAAGCGCATCGAGGCGGCGGCCGATCATGGCCGGTGCAATGCCTTCGGCGCGCGCCGCGGCGGACAGGCTGCCGCGCGCGACGACCTCGACGAAGCTCGCCATCTGGGTGAATTTGCCCATGGTGTTGACCTGTTCCTCTCTCTCATTTGATACAAAAACGCACGGATGCTGTGAGAATTTGTATGGTTTAGCGCTATTCAAGTGAATATACTTGATGCAAAGACAAACGCCAAGGAACGCCCCTGGCGGGCGCGGCGTCGCACGCATTATTCATCACTTTTTGGAGGCAACAATGTCCCTCACCATCCCCGACGGCATGCAGATCACGGGCGAGATCAAGCCCGGCTACGAACAGATCCTGGTCCCGGAAGCGCTCGCGCTCGTGGCGCAGCTGGCGCGCGCCTTCGCCCCGCGCCGCCAGGAGTTGCTGGCCGCGCGCGCCGAGCGGGCGCGCCGGCTCGACGCCGGCGAGCGCCCGGATTTCCTGCCCCAGACCGCCCATATCCGCGACGGCGACTGGCGGATCGCACCGATCCCGCCGGCGCTGGCTTGCCGGCGCGTGGAAATCACCGGACCGGTCGAGCGCAAGATGGTCATCAACGCGCTCAATTCGGGCGCCGACAGCTATATGACCGACTTCGAGGATTCGAACACGCCGAACTGGGACAACCAGATCCAGGGCCAGATCAACCTGTTCGATGCGATCCGCAAAACCATTTCGCTGGAACAGAACGGCAAGTCCTACCGGCTGGCCGACAAGGTGGCGACGCTGGTCGTGCGGCCGCGCGGCTGGCACCTGGACGAAAAGCACATCCTGGTCGACGGCCAGCGCGTCTCGGGCGGCATCGTCGATTTCGCGCTGTTCATGTTCCACAACGCGAAGGAATTGCTGGCGCGCGGGGCCGGTCCGTATTTCTACCTGCCGAAGCTGGAGTCGCACCTGGAAGCGCGCTTGTGGAACGACATCTTCGTGATGACCCAGGACGCGCTGGGACTGCCGCAGGGCACGATCAAGGCCACGGTGCTGATCGAGACCATTCTTGCCGCCTTCGAGATGGACGAGATCCTGTACGAACTGCGCGAGCACAGCGCGGGCCTGAACGCCGGCCGCTGGGATTACATCTTCTCGTGCATCAAGAAGTTCAAGCATGACCGCGACTTCTGCCTGGCCGACCGCGCCAAGGTGACGATGACGGCGCCGTTCATGCGCGCCTATGCGCTGCTGCTGCTCAAGACCTGCCACCAGCGCGGTGCGCCGGCCATCGGCGGCATGGCGGCCCTCATTCCGATCAAGAACGATCCGGAGAAAAACGAAATCGCGATGGGCGGCGTGCGCACCGACAAGGCGCGCGATGCCACGGACGGCTACGACGGTGGCTGGGTCGCGCACCCTGGCCTCGTCGCTCTGGCGATGGAAGAGTTCACCAAGGTGCTGGGCGACCGGCCCAACCAGCTCGAGAAGCAGCGTCCGGACGTCGAGGTGACGGCCGCGCAATTGCTCGACTTCCAGCCCGAAACGCCGATCACCGAGGCCGGCCTGCGCTACAACATCAACGTCGGCATCCACTACCTGGGCGCCTGGCTGGCCGGCAACGGTTGTGTGCCGATCCACAACCTGATGGAAGACGCGGCGACGGCCGAGATCAGCCGCTCGCAGGTGTGGCAGTGGATCCGCTCACCGAAGGGCGTGCTCGATGACGGCCGCAAGGTCACGGCGGACATGGTGCGGTCGATGATTCCGGAGGAACTGGCCAAGGTGAAGCAGGTGGCGGCGGACGGGACCCATGCGAGCTACGAGCGCGCCGCCGTCATCTTCGAGGAGATGTCGACGTCGGAGGAATTCGCCGAGTTCCTGACCTTGCCGCTCTATGAGGAAATCTGATCGAAGAGATCTGATCCAAGAGATCTGATGCAAGAGATGTGATGCGCTGCGTGGACGCTGGTCCACGCCGGCGCGTCGTCGCTCAGAACGTGTTCTTCCATTCGCGCAGCGCCGCGAAGGTCTCGGCCGGCGTCGCCTCCGGCGCCAGGCGGCCGGCCTCGACCAGGCTTTGCGCGATGCGCGGCGTGGCATAGCGCAGGAAGGGATTGGTCGCTTTCTCGAGCCCGATCGTCGACGGTATCGTCGGCTGGCCGGCCGCGCGCCGGTCGCCATCGGCCTGCGTCCGCGCGTCGAGCGCGGCATTGCCCGGCTCGACCGCCTGGGCGAAGCGCAGGTTCGACAGCGTATACTCGTGCGCGCAATACACCAGCGTCTCGTCCGGCAAGGTCGTGAACTTGCCGAGCGACGCCATCATCTGGCCCGGTGTGCCTTCGAACAGCCGCCCGCAGCCCGCGCCGAACAGGGTGTCGCCGCAGAACAGCCACGAGGCGTCCGGGTCGTTGCCTGGAGCGCGCACGTAGGCGATGTGGCCCAGCGTATGCCCCGGCACCTCCAGCACGTCGAGGGCAAGATCCAGCCCCGGAACGTCGATGCGATCGCCCTCGCCGAGCGGATGCGTCACGAGCGCGATGCCGTCATTGCGCGGTCCGAACACGGGCACGTCCCATTCCTCGAGCAAGCCCGGCACACCCCCGATATGGTCAGCATGATGATGGGTGAGTAAAATGGCGGTCAGGCGCAGCTTGTGCGCGGCCAGGGCGGCCTTGACCGGCCCGGCCTCGCCAGGGTCGACGATGGCCGCGTTGCTGCCGTCGTGTATAAGCCAGAGGTAATTGTCTTTAAACGCAGGAAGCGTCAATACCGCGAGTTGAGCGGGTACGAGAGTCGTCATGATGAACCGTCAGTCAAAGGGGTTGCATGGATAGCGCATCCGAAAAATCCATTATAGCGCTCGACAACTGGCTGCAATCGCCGGCGGGCGCCTACGTGCGCGCGTTCGAGCAGGCATGCCTGGACGAACTCACGGTGGATATCTTCGGCTTCAACGCGCTGCAGATCGGCGTGCCCCAGCTCGATGCGCTGGCGGCCAGCCGCATGCCCAATAAATGGCAGGCGGCCACGCGCGCCGCGCATGCGGACGAACTCGCGTTTGCCGCGGGCGGCAAGCAGATCGCGGTCGCGGTCGACTTCGAGGAGCTGCCGTTCGCCACCAGCAGCATCGATCTGGTGGTGCTGCCGCACGTGCTGGAGTTCGCCGCGGAGCCACATCAGGTTTTGCGCGAAGTCGAGCGGGTCTTGATTCCGGAAGGGCAGGTGATCGTCTGCGGCTTCAATCCGGCCAGCCTGTGGGGCGTGCGCCAGGGCTTCCGGCGTGTCACGCAGAGCGCCTACCTGCCCGAGTCCGGTGAATTCATTTCTTTGCCGCGCCTCAAAGACTGGCTAAAATTGCTGAACCTGGGCGTGACCCGCAGCCATTTCGGCTGCTACGCCCCACCGTGCCGCACGACCCACTGGCTCAGCCGCTTCGCGATGATGGAATCGGCGGGCGCGCGCTGGTGGCCGTATCTCGGCGCGGTCTACGTGGTGCATGCGATCAAGCGGGTCAAGGGCATGCACATCATCGGTCCTGCATGGAACAAGAAAGCGAGCAAGCGACCGGCGGCAGTGCCGGCCGCGAACAGGGAATGAACGAACAACACACCACTACGGCAGCGACCCCGACCCAGGTCGAGATCTTCACCGACGGCGCCTGCAAGGGCAATCCGGGCACGGGCGGCTGGGGCGCGCTCCTCGTCTCCAACGGCCACGAGAAGGAAATCTTCGGCGGCGAGCCGAACACCACCAATAACCGCATGGAATTGCGCGCCGTGATCGAGGCGCTCGGCGTCCTGAACCGTCCGTGCAAGGTCGTGCTGCATACCGACAGCCAGTACGTGCAGAAGGGCATCTCGGAATGGATCCACGGCTGGAAGGCGCGCGGCTGGAAAACTTCCGCGAAAGAGCCGGTCAAGAACGACGACCTGTGGAAGGCGCTCGACCTGGCGCAGCAGCAGCACGCCGTCGAATGGCGCTGGGTGCGCGGCCACAACGGCCATCCCGGCAACGAGCGGGCCGACGTGCTGGCCAATCGCGGCGCCGCCTCGGTCCGGCGCTAGTCGCCGCAAGGCAAGGGCGGGCTTTGCTATACTGCGGTCCGCTTCCACTCGGTTCCCATCCATCCAGTAGACCACCATGCGCCAGATCGTCCTCGATACCGAAACCACCGGCCTGAATCCTCGCACGGGCGACCGCGTCATCGAGGTCGGCTGCGTCGAAATCGTTAACCGCAAGCTCACCGGAAATAACTTCCACCGCTATATCAATCCCGAACGCGAGTCGGACGAGGCGGCGCTGGCGGTCCACGGCCTGACCACCGAGTTCTTGAGCGACAAGCCGAAGTTCCATGAGATCGCCGAAGAATTGCGCCAGTTCGTGCAGGGCGCCGAGGTCATCATCCACAACGCGCCGTTCGACCTGGGCTTCCTGAACCACGAGTTCACCCGCATCGGCCTGCCGCCTTTCATCGAGCACTGCAGCGGCGTGATCGATACCCTGGTGCAGGCCAAGGAACGCCACCCGGGCAAGCGCAATTCGCTCGACGCGCTGTGCGACCGCTACGAGATCTCGAACGCGCACCGCAAGCTGCACGGCGCATTGCTCGACTCGGAGCTGCTGGCCGACGTGTACCTGGCCATGACCCGTGGCCAGAACTCGCTGACCATGGACGTGGAAGTCGAGAGCGCGAACGCCGGCGATGCGCTCGACGTGGTGCCGCTGGGCGAGATCATCGTGATCGCGGCAAGCGTCGACGAACTGGCGGCGCACGACGAGGTGCTGGCCGGCCTCGACAAGAACGTGAAGGGCAATTGCGTGTGGAGGAATTATTCTCTGCAGGGGTGACGGCGCAGTGATTCTGTGCCATAATACGCCTCGCTTCGGGAGGTTAGCTCAGGGGTAGAGCACTGCATTCACACTGCAGGGGTCGCAAGTTCGAAACTTGCACTTCCCACCAGAATCCACAAGGGCCGGCATGTATGCCGGCCTTCTTGTTTTCGGAGGAGCGATGCAGGCGCCGCTGCTTGTTCGTGGTCTCTCGGGAACACGATGTCGGTGAATAAATTGGTCGATTGCCATTTTGAATAATCAAGACTGTATGGCATAATACGGCCTCGTTGGGAGGTTAGCTCAGGGGTAGAGCACTGCATTCACACTGCAGGGGTCGCAAGTTCGAAACTTGCACTTCCCACCAACAGGATACCGTCGAAACGCCCGCACCATGCGGGCGTTTTGCATTTCTGGCGCCGTCATCACCGGCGCGGTTTTCACCGGCGCCATCATCACCCGCGCTGCTGCTGCTGCGGCATCCCGATCTCCCGCTTGAGTTCTTCCGTGATCGTCCACGCATACAGGGTCTTGTCGCGCACCCGCACGATGCGCTCGGGCGGCCATTGGGCGCCCATGTGAAAATCGTGCGACACGACCCGCGCGCCGACCCGCAACTGGCGCCACAACTGCGGCATCAGCTGCAGGTTGACCTCGAACAGCAGGTACAGCATGACCACGGTGGCCGGGCTGAAATCGGTGCGGAACAGGTCGGCCTGGCGAAAGCGCACGCGGTCCTGCACGCCGGCCGAGCGCGCATTGGCGCGCGCTTCGCGAATACGCTCGGGATCGAGATCGATGCCCACGCCGCGCGCGCCGTGGCGGCGCGCGGCCGAGATCACGATGCGGCCGTCGCCGCAGCCGAGGTCGTATACCACGTCGTCGCGCCCGATCTTCGCCATCGACAGCATGCGCAAGACGATGTCCGGCGGCGTCGTCACATACGGCACCCTGGGCAAGGGCCGCTCGGCGCGCGCGGGCAGGATTGTGGCCGGGGCCAGCGCCAGGCCTGCCAGCGCGGCGCCGCCGTGCAGCAGGGCGCGGCGCTGCTGGACGATGGATAGGGCGGTGGTGCGTTCGTCGGACAAGGTCGTTCCTCCGGGAGCTGGCGTTGAACAGGCGCTGCAAGCGTACCCGATATTGCCGGCCAGGTCGTGTACACTGGCGCCGGCCGGCATGCCGGCACGCCGTCAGGCCGATGAGAATATAAGAATCCAATAAGAGCGGGACTGAACCGATGGTAAACGGGTATTACGAACCCCTGCTGGTCGTTGTGTCGATCCTGGTGGCCATGCTGGCGTCGTACACGGCCCTCAGCCTGGCAATGCGGGTGCGTCAGGCCCAGGGCCGCGCGCCATACATGTGGATCGCCGGCGGCGCGCTGGCGATGGGCAGCGGCATCTGGGCCATGCACTTCATCGGCATGCTGGCCTTCCGCCTGCCGATCCCGGTCGGTTACGATCCCATGATCACCTTCGCCTCCTGGCTGCTGCCGGTGGTCGCCTCTGGCCTGGCGCTGTGGCATGTGCGGCACCGCGCATTCGGGCGCAGCCAGCTGGCCTGGAGCGCGGTCCTGATGGGCCTGGGCATCAACGCCATGCACTACACCGGCATGGCCGGCATGCGCATGGACCCCGCCATCACCTACACCCCGTGGCTGTTCGCGCTGTCGGTCGCGATCGCGATCGGCGCCTCGGCGCTGGCGCTCCAGCTCGGCCTGCGCCTGCGCGAGGATGGCCACGCGCGCGGCGGCGCGCAGCTCGCGGCCAGCGTCATCATGGGCGGCGCGATCGCCGGCATGCACTATACCGGCATGGCCGCCGCCCACTTCGAGGCCGGCAGCGTGTGCCGCGCCGCGCTCGGCGGCGTCGACCAGGATCACCTGGCGGCCCTGGTCACGGTGACCACCGTGGCCCTGCTCAGCATCGCGCTGCTGGCCACCATCTTCGATGCGCGCCTGGAGGCGCGCAACCACACGATCGCCGAATCGCTGCAGGCGGCGGCCGAGCGCCAGCAACTGTATCTCGACGAGCAGCGCGCCCGGGTCGAGGCCGAGAACGTCAGCCAGATGAAGGACGAATTCCTCGCCACCTTGTCGCACGAGCTGCGCACGCCGCTCAACGCCATGCTCGGCTGGTCGCAACTGCTGTTGCAGGGCCATCGCGACGGCGCCATGCTGCGCCGCGGCCTGGAAACCATCGAACGCAATGCGCGCGCCCAGTCGCAGCTGATCGAAGACATGCTCGACATGAGCCGCCTGCTGGCCGGCAAGGTGCGGATCGACGCGGCCCCGATCCAGCCGCAGGACTTCGTCAACGCGGCGCTCGAGACTGCGCGTCCGGCGGCGCTGGCGCGCAGCATCGCCCTGAACGCCAGCATCGACCATGGCGCCGGCCCGGTGCGCGGCGACCTGGCGCGCATGCAGCAGGTGATGTCGAACCTGCTGTCGAACGCGATCAAGTTCACCGAGCCGGGTGGCGTGGTGACGGTCACGCTGCGGATGGAAGAAGGCGACGAGCGCGCTGTCGCGATCGACGTGGCCGACAGCGGCGCCGGCATCGCGCCCGAATTCCTGCCCTATGTGTTCGATCGCTTCCGCCAGGCCGATTCCTCGTCGGCGCGCCGTCACGGCGGCCTGGGGCTGGGCCTGGCGATCGCGCGCCAGCTGGTCGAGCTGCAGGGCGGCGCGATCAGCGTGGCCAGTCCCGGAGAAGGGCAGGGCGCCACCTTCACCCTGCATCTGCCGCTGGCGGCGCCCGGCGCGGTGCCGGCTGCGCGGCTCGAGCCCCTGGCCGGCCTGCCGCTCGCGCCGCCCGAGCTGGCCGGCTTGACGGTGCTGGTGATCGACGACGAACTCGACTCGCTCGAACTCGTGCAGCAGGTGCTGGCCGCCACCGACGCCACGATCCTGACCGCCACCGGCGCGCGCGAGGCGCTGCGGCTGGTCGAGTCGCGCCGGCCCGATCTCGTCATCAGCGACATCGGCATGCCGGTGGTCGATGGTTTCGAGATGATCCGCCGCATACGGTCGATGCCCGATCGCGAGGTCGCGGGCGTGCCGGCCATCGCCCTGACCGCGTTCTCGCGGCGCGAAGACCAGCAGCGTGCGCTGGAAGCGGGCTTCGACGACTACCTGGCCAAGCCGGTGACGCCGGCGATGCTGCTGCAGACGGTGGCGGCGATCGTCGCCCGCCGCAACCTGCTGCGTTCACTGTAGGGTATCGGGCCTCCGTTCAGGTCACGCGTTCGAGCCAGGCGCCCGACCCGGGTGTGGCGCCGTCCTCGCGCCGCACCGGCGTGGTGGAGATCGCCTCCAGGAATTTCTCGCCGCCCCCAGCGCGGGATTGAGCGGATCGCATTCGGCCTCGGCCACGCCAATGCTAAGCTCGTTGGTCGCGATGGCGTCGCGCTCGTTGCCCGCTTCGGCCTGGATCCGCCACAACGGCGCCAGTCGTGGCTGCGCACCGTGTAGGTGCCCCGCGATCAGCTCAGGGCCTTCCTGCACCGTGACGGCGCCTGCCTGCGCATGATGGTGCCCGGTCATGCCCGCCATCTCGTCCAGCAGCGCGCCGCGCGCAAGCGCCTGCGCGAAGCCCGTCTCTCATCGAATGTTGATTTTTGGAAAACACGCGCGGTGGCCCGGCCCGCGATGTTGACGCGAGACGGCGTTTCAGTAGTGCAAATTGCCTGTCGGCACGTAAATTGCAGGAGATTTGTGAGATTGCTTTGATTCGCAACAGCATTCTGGTTATATTTGCACGTCTGCAAAAAGTTGACGGTTTGCAGGTGCAGCAAGCGCGGTTCATGTCAGGCATGCCGGCCCAACAGGCAGGATCAAGAGAGCGTGCCCGCATCACCTGCGGGCACGGCGCAATGACGAGACGCGGGACCACATACCTATTTGATTGGAGAACACGTAGTGAGTATTTTTAGAACCAAGAATCTGGATGCCATGCTGGCCGCCAGCGCCAAGCCGGGCGGACTCAAAAAGGTGCTCGGCCCGACCGACCTGATCCTGCTCGGTATTGGCGCCATCGTCGGCACCGGCATTTTCGTGCTCACCGGCACGGGCGCCGTGACCGCCGGCCCTGCGTTGACCCTCTCCTTCATCGTGGCCGCCATGGCCTGCTGCTTCGCCGCCCTGTGCTATGCCGAGTTCGCCTCGACCGTGCCGGTTGCCGGCTCGATCTATACCTATAGCTACGCCACGCTGGGCGAATTCGTTGCCTGGATGATCGGCTGGGACCTGTTGCTCGAGTACGGTCTGGCCACCTCGACCGTCGCCGTCGGCTGGTCGGGGTATTTCCAGTCGCTGATGTCGGGCTTCGGGCTGGTGCTGCCGGATGCGCTGACCGCCGCCCCGGGCGCCCGTCCCGGCATCGACACCCTGTTCAACCTGCCGGCCTTCCTGATCATGATTGCGCTGACCGCGATGCTGTCGCTGGGCATGCGCGAATCGGCGCGTATCAACAACGTGATGGTCATCATCAAGACCGGCGTGGTGCTGCTGTTCATCGCCGTTGGTGTCGGCCACGTGCGCCCGGAAAACTGGGAACCGTTCATGCCATACGGCATGGGTGGGGTGATGAGCGCCGCCGCGCTGGTGTTCTTCGCCTTCATCGGCTTCGACGCCGTCACCTCGGCCGCCGAGGAAGTCAAGAACCCGAAGCGTGACCTGCCAATCGGCATCATCGGTTCGCTGGTGGTCTGCACCATCCTGTACGTCGTGGTTGCCGCGATCATGACCGGCATCGTGCCGCACCTGGACTTCAAGGGCGTCGACCATCCGGTCTCGCTGGCGCTGCAGGTGGCTGGCGAAAACTGGGTCGCCGGTTTCGTCGACCTGGCCGCGATCCTGGGCATGAGCACCGTGATCCTGGTGATGGCCTATGGCCAGACCCGCATCCTGTTCGCCATGTCGCGCGACGGCCTGCTGCCGTCGAAACTGTCGACCGTGCACCCGAAATACGGCACTCCGTTCTTCGCCACCTGGCTGGTGGGCATCATCTTCGGCCTGATCGCCGCCGTGGTGCCGCTGAACGTGCTGGCCGAACTGGTCAACATCGGCACCCTGGCCGCCTTCACTCTGGTCTCGGTCGCCGTGATCGTGCTGCGCAAGAAGCGTCCGGACCTGCCACGCGCGTTCCGCTGCCCCGGCGTGCCGGTGATCCCGGGCCTGGCGATCGTGTTCTGCCTGGTCCTGATGTCCTTCCTGAGCTGGCATACCTGGCTGGCGTTCGGCATCTGGCTGACGATCGGCGCCGTCGTCTACTTCGGTTACGCACGCCAGCGTTCGTTGCTGAACAAGCCGCAATAAGGCGGAGTAAGACGTTCCCTGCGGCGGGCCACCCCGGCCCGCCGCGTCGCCCTGGCCGGCGCTTCATGGTAATCTGCCAGCTTTGACGCCGCGTGCGCGTCCTCGAAGCGGAGATCTCTCATGAGCGCCATCGTGCTCGGCCAGGGCGATGCCCTCCTGATCGTCGACCTCCAGGTTGACTTCCTTCCCGGCGGCAGCCTCGGCGTGCCGCATGGCGACGGTGTGATCGCGCCGATCAACCGCCTGATCGACTTGTACCGGGCGCGCGCGCTGCCGGTCTACGCGTCGCGCGACTGGCATTCAGTACAGCATTGCTCGTTTGCCGAACAGGGCGGACCGTGGCCGCCGCATTGCGTGGCCGGGACCGAAGGCGCCGGCTTTTCATCCGACCTGCACCTGCCGGACGACGTCATCGTCGTGTCCAAGGCCGACACGGTCGACGCCGACGCCTATTCCGCCTTCAGCGGCACGGGCCTTGCGCGCACGCTCGCCGAGCGCGGCATCCGGCGTCTCGCCGTGTGCGGCCTGGCCACCGATTATTGCGTGCTCAACACCGTGCTCGACGGCCTGGCCGATGTCGAGGTCCTGATCGTGGCCGAGGCCATGCGCGCGGTCGACGTCCAGCCCGGCGACGGCGACCACGCCATGACCCGCATGCTGGCCGCCGGCGCGGTGCCGGTGCGGCTGTCGGAGCATGGCCTGGTGGCCGACGTCGCACTCGGCGCGCGGCCCTGACGGGGCAGCGGCGCATTTCCTGGCGGCGTGCCCGGGCCGGCAACACCGGCAGGCGCACGAGGCGGGAGCAGGGCGACCCGCAAGCGGCGCACGCCGGCAGCCGGCAGGGAAGGGACGCATTGTCATGAGCACTCTGGCAAGCGCTGAGCGCGTCGCGAGATAGCATTTTGTAATCCCTATCTTACACACTCGCAGCGCCCCTACCGATTCTCGCAACATGGCCCAGCTTGGATAATGTCGGTAATCGTCCATAGGACACTTTACGATGCGAGACATGACACCAATGCTGTTTGCCGACGCGCCGCGCGTCGAGGCCGCCCTTCCTGCCACCGCAGAAGGCGCGAAGGATCTGTATTTGTCGCTGTACGCCGATCCGTCGGCAATGCCTGGGCAGGCCAGGGACTTCGTGTCCGGGCAGATCGCGGTCGCGCGCGCGCTGCCGTCCGACCTGCCCGCGAACGTGGACCAGTTGCTGGCGTGGATCGAAGAGCGCACCGATATCGTTGGCCAGCAGTACCGCGACTATCTCGCCGCGCGCAAGAACGGCGCGCCGCGCCGCTATTTCTCGTGCCGCGCGCATGCGCTGTACTTCATCAAGGGCGTGGCGCCGACCAAGCTGGTCGACGGCGCCTGGCTGTACGGCTTGACGCGCCAGTGGGACGACGTCGCCTATCACCCGTTGATCAAGACCTACCTCGAAGAACTGGGCGACGGCCTGCCCGACAAGAACCACGTCACCCTGTACCGCAAGCTGCTGGCCACCCATGGCTGCGAGAGCTGGGAAGACCTGGGCGACGAACACTTCCTGCAAGGCGCGCTGCAGCTGGCGCTGGGCCACCACGCCGAGCACTTCCTGCCCGAAGTCGTCGGCTACAACCTGGGCTACGAACAGCTGCCGCTGCACCTGTTGATCACGTCCTATGAACTCAACGAACTGGGCATCGACCCCTATTACTTCACCCTGCACGTCACCGTCGACAACGCCGCCAGCGGCCATGCGCGCAAGGCGGTGCAGGCGGTACACGACCTGATGCCGAAGGTCGGCGACCGCGACGCCTTCTGGCAGCGCGTGGTCGACGGCTACCGCCTGAACGAGCTGGGGGCCAGCACGACCTCGGTGATCGGCGAATTCGACCTGCAGTCGGAACTGGTCGGCATCCTGGCCGCCAAGAGCGGGGTGGGCAAGAACATGCACTCCGATTACTGCCGCGTCGCCGGCCGTTCGGTCAACGACTGGCTGACGGAACCATCGCAGATCCCGACCTTCCTGGCCGCCCTCGAAGGCGCCGGCTGGATCAAGCGCGGCGAAGACGTCGAGGACAGCCGCTTCTGGCGCCTGGTCGAAGGCGAACGGGCCGAGATGTTCGGCGTGTTCAACGCCTACGAGTTGCAGGTGCTGCGCGACTGGATCACCTCGACCGCCGAAGGCAAGCCGGCCAGCGCCCAGCGCGTGCTCACCGCGCGCGCGCGCCAGCGAACCCTCGACCAATTGGGGCAGGGCGCCGAGCGCAGTCATGCGCATCCGGTGCGCGGCCTGATCCGCCGCCACGCCAACCTGGACGATGCCGACGCCGGTAACGAGCTGCGCCTGCTGGAACAGCAGGTGGCGGCGGCCAACGGCAAGCAGGAGGCGATGCAACTGCTGGGCCGCCTGCTGTCGCCGGAAACGCACCATACGGCGGTGGGCCTGATGGCCACCCGCATATACACGCAACTGTTCGACGCCTGACCCGCCCGCACGGCAACCAGCGGCCGGCATGCGATAGAGAGCGCGTGCCGGCCGTGGCTTCAATATAAAAACGACTATCAAGGGAATCACACGTGCAAATCCTCGAACAACGCTTCCTGCGCGGACCGAACGTCCATGCCGACTCGCCATGCCTGCTGTCGGTGGTCGACCTGCAGGACCTGTACGGCAAGTCCACCGCCGACCTGCCGGGCTTCAACCATGCGCTGATCGAGCTGCTGCCGTCGCTCAATGGCGAGCGCCTGCCCGCCGGCCGGCCCGGCGGCTTCACCCAGCGCCTGAGTGAAGGCACCTACCTGGGCCGCGTGATCGAGCACGTGATGCTGGAGCTGCAAACCCTGGCCGGCGCGCCGGCCACCTTCGGCCGCACGCGGCCGGTGAGCGGCCACCCGGGGCAGTTCAGGATCGTGTGCGCCTATAGTTGCGAAAAGCTGGCCGAGCCGGCCTTCGACCTGGCGCTCGACCTGGTGACGGCGCTGGCGCATGGCGAAGGATTCGAACTGGCCGCGCGCCTCGAAGAACTGCGCGGCATCGCCGCGCGTTACGCGATCGGCACCAGCACCGCCGCGGTGATCGCGGCGGCGCAGGAGCGCGGCGTTCCGGTGCAGCGCATCACCGACGAAGCCAACCTGTTCCTGCTCGGCTGGGGCGTCAGGCAAAAGCGGCTGCAGGCCACCACCACCGGCGACACCAGCTTCATCGCGGTGAAGATCGCCAGCGACAAGCAGCTGACCAAGGCCCTGCTGAAGGAGGCCGGCGTGCCGGTGCCCGAGGGCGACGTGGTCACCACCGTGGAGTCGGCCCAGCGCGTGGCGCGCCGCCTGAACGGGCCGGTGACCCTGAAACCCCTGGACGGCAACCAGGGCAAGGGTGTAACGGTCGACTGCACCACGCCCGACGACGTCGCGCGCGCGTTCGAGTTCGCGCGCCAGTACGGGCGCCGCATCATCGTCGAGCGCCACGTGAAGGGTTGCGATTACCGCGTGCTGGTCGCCGCCGGGCGCGTGGCCGCGGCTTCGCGCCGCCGTCCGGCCCACGTGGTGGGCGACGGCGTCAAGTCCATCCGCGAGCTGGTCGAGATCGAGAACGCCAATCCGGCGCGCGGCGCCGGCCATGCGACCATCCTGACCCGCATCGCCCTCGACGAGCATGCGGCCGACATGCTGTCGCGCCAGGGCTTCGAGTTCGACAGCGTGCCGCCCGTCGGCGTGGTGGCCGAACTGCGCGGCAACGCCAACCTGTCGACCGGCGGCACCGCCGAAGACGTGACCGACCTGCTGCCGGAGTCGACCCGCCTGCTGTGCGTGCGCGCCGCCGCCAAGATCGGCCTGGACGTGGCCGGCATCGACATCGTGTGCGAGGACATCGGCCAGCCGCTGGCGGCGCAGCGCGGCGCCGTCATCGAAGTCAATGCGGCGCCCGGCATCCGCATGCACCAGTATCCGAGCGCGGGCGAGGCGCGCGACGCCGGCCAGGCGATCGTCGACGGCCTGATGGGCACGTCCGACGGCCGCATTCCGGTGATCGCGCTGACCGGCACCAATGGCAAGACCACCACCACCTTGCTGGTCGCGCACGCGGCGCGCATGGCGGGCCGGGTGACCGGCGTGACCACCACCGAGGGCGTCTTCATCGACGGCAAGCAGGTGGTGAAGGGCGACTGCACCGGCTACTGGTCGGCGCGCACGGTGCTGCACGCGCCGGAAGTGGAGATCGCGGTGCTGGAGACGGCGCGCGGCGGGATCCTCAAGCGCGGCCTGGCGTTCGACCGCTGCGACGTGGCGGTGGTGCTCAACATCGCGGCCGACCACCTGGGCCTGGATGGCGTCGACACCGTCGAGGACCTGGCGCAGGTGAAGGCGGTGGTGGCGCAATCGGCCTCGAAGGCGGTGGTGCTCAACGCCGAGGACGCGCTGTGCGTGCAGATGGCGCGCCGCGTCAAGCCGGGCGCGGAAGTGCTGTTCTTCTCGATGGACGCCGACAACCCGGTGCTGCTCAAGCACCTGGAAGACGGCGGCCGCGGCGCCTACCTGCAGGATGGCGCGGTGGTGATCGCCGACGGCCATATCCAGCAGGCCGTGATCAAGGTGGAGAGCATGCCGGTGGCCTTCGGCGGCCTGGCGCGCTTTAACATCGCCAATGCGCTGGCCGCCGCGGTGGCGCTGCTGGCATCCGGCTTTGGCCACCTGCAGATCGCCGCCGGGCTGTCGACCTTCGTCTCGAACGGCCGCACCAACCCGCTGCGCACGAATATGTTCGACGTGCGCGGCGTGACCGTGATCGTCGACTACGCCCACAATCCGGCCGCCTACGCCGCCATGGCCGACATGGCGCGCGGCATGCTCCCGGGTCAACTGGTGGGCATCGTGACCGCCCCCGGCGACCGCCGCGACGGCGACCTGCGCGAGGTCGGCAAGGTCTGCGGCGGCCGCTTCGACGAGCTGGTGGTCTACGAATCGCAGAGCCGCGGCCGCGCCGTGGGCGAAGCGGTCGACCTGATCCTGGCCGGCGCCGAGGAAGTGGTTGGCCTGAGCGACACCTTGCACCGCGAGCTGGAAGTCGACAACGCCATTCGCCTGGGCCTGACCCTGTGCGAGCCTGGCGACGTGCTGGTGTTCGCCTGCGGTTCGTCGCTGCAGGTCTTCGTCGATGCCATCCGCGCGGGGGACCCGGAAAGCGCGGACCTGATCGCGGCGCAAATGGCTTGACCCCGGGCGGTCCACGCCGCCCCTCAATGAGGGTCAGAGTAAAATTGTTGGGCAATTTCCCAAATTCGCCCCGCAATGAATGAGGGTCAGAGTCGAATTGTTGGCCAATAGCTTGGCGGACAATTGGGGTCGGAGTCGAATTAACGGCTCATCCGCAAAAGTTGTCAAACAATTCGACTCTGACCCTCATTAATAATTTGTCCCAGCGTTCATTTATCGCGCCAAACCAGCAGTTGGCTCGGAATGCGCTTATCTCGCCTTTCCTCTTCTCCCAGCAAATGATGACCAACGGCAAGATTGCGACCGTGATTTAATGAGGGTCAGAGTCGAATTGTTGAGCAATTGCTCAGATTCGGCGGCAAATTAATCAGGGTCGGAGTCGAATTATTGGCCAATTGCTTGGCAGATAATTAGGGTCAGAGTCGATTTAGCGGCTCATCAGCAAACGTTGTCAAACAATTCGACTCTGACCCTAATTGGATATTTGCGGACTGGGGGAGGAAGAAAAACGGCCCGTGAGGGCCGTTGGTTTGTTCAGATCGTGGCGGCTTCGATGCGCCGCGCCAGGTCGGGGCGGGTGGGGCGCAGCGCTTCGGTCAGCTCGGAGATCGACGAGCCGCAGCCGAACACCAGCACGTCGCCGGGACGGCACATCGACAGGCCGAGGCGGATCGCGCGGTGCACGTCCAGTTCCACCTGCAACTGCTCGGCGTCGATCTTGCCGAGCTTGGCGCCGCGCGCCAGCAGGGTGGCGGTTTCGCCGGCAGGGCGGCCGCGGTTTTCGGATTCGTAGATCACCAGCTCGTCGAAGCCGGCCGCGCAGGTGCGGCCGATGTCGACCAGGTCGGCGTCGCGGCGGTCGCCCGGTGCGGCAACGACCCCGACCAGGCGGCCCGGCGACATCGCGCGCGCCATCTCGGCCAGGGCGGCGTAGGCCGCGCAGTTGTGGGCGTAGTCGACCACCACCGTCACGCCGTCCACGTCGAACAGGTTCGAGCGCAGCGGATTGTGCTTGCTGTCCGAGACGAAGCCGCGCAGGCCGTCCGCGATCTCGCCCTTGTCGAATCCGCAGGCGATCAAAGCCGCAGCCGCCGCCATCGCGTTGGCGATGTTGTAGCGCGCGCGGCCGCCCAGCGAGGCGGGCATGTCGCGCACGTCCATCAGCGCTTCGTGGCGCAGGCCGCTCGCGATCACGATCGTCGAATCCTCCAGGTAGACCCCGCGTCCGCCGTGCTCCACATGGCGCAGCAGCACCGGGTCCTCGGGGTCGAGCGCGAAATAGATGATTTCCACGCCGTCGGCCAGTTCGCCCGCCATCTGCACGCAATACGTGTCCTCGGCATTGAGCACCACCGCGCGCGAGGCGCGCCTGGCCACCACCGCCTTGACCCTGGCCAGGTCGGCGATGGTGTCGATCCCGTCCAGGCCGAGGTGGTCGGCCGAGATGTTCAACACCACCGAGACGTCGCAGCGGTCGAAGGCCAGGCCACGCTTGAGGATGCCGCCGCGCGCCGTCTCCAGCACCGCGAAGTCGACGTCCGGCGCACCCAGCACGCTGCGTGCCGAGTGGTAGCCGGTGCAGTCGCCTTCGTAGGCCAGCTGGCCGTTCAGGTAGACGCCGCTGGTGGTGGTCACGCCGGTGCGCAGGCCCGTCATGCGCACCGTGTGCTCGATCAGGAGGCTGGTGGTGGTCTTGCCGTTGGTGCCGGTGACCGCCACCACCGGGATGCGTCCGTTGCAGCCCCCGAACAGCGCCTCGACGATGGCGTCGCCGGCGTCGCGCGGCGTGCCGCGGCTCGGGTACTGGTGCATGCGGATGCCCGGCGCCGCGTTGACCTCGATGATGCCGCCGCGCTGATCGCGCAGCGGTCGCGCGATGTCTTCGCAGATGATGTCGATGCCGGCCACGTCCAGGCCGATGGTGCGCGCGGCGCGGATGCAGATGTCGCGCGTTTCTTCCGGCAGCAGGTCGGTCACGTCTTCGGCGGTGCCGCCGGTCGACAGGTTGGCGTTGCCGCGCAGGTCGGCGCTCACGCCATCGGCCAGCACCGTGTCCAGGTCATATCCCTGCCGGGCCAGCGTCTCGTCGGCCAGGGCGTCGAGCGGGATTTTGGTGAGGATGTTGGTGTGGCCGTCGCCGCGCGCCGGGTTGCGGTTCTCGCTCTCGACCAGCGCGCGGATGGTCGACTTGCCGTCGCCCGTCACGTGCGGCGCACGGCGCCACGAGGCGGCCGCGATCTTGCCGCCCGTGACCAGCACGCGGTAATCGCGTCCACGCAGGTATTCCTCGACGATCACGCGCCGGCCATGCTTGCGCGCGAATTCGAAGGCGCGCGCCACGGCATCCGGGCCGACGCAGTCGACGGTCACGCCTTTGCCCTGGTTGGCGTCCAGCGGCTTGACCGCCACCGGCCGGCCGAGGCGGCGCGCGATGCGCTGGGCCGCTTCCACCGTGGTGACGACGTCGCCTTCCGGCACCGGCACGCCGGCCCCGTCGAGCAGCGCCTTGGTCAGCTGCTTGTCGCTGGCGATGCCCACCGCGATCGAGTTGGTGGCGCCGGTGATCGTTGCCTGCAGCCGTTTCTGGCGACTGCCCCAGCCCAGCTGGAACAGGTTCGCCGAGTCGAGCAGGCGCAGGGCCGGAATACCGCGCCGCAGGGCGGCGTTCACGACGGCGCCGGTGCTGGTGCCGATCGCATGGTGCGCGGCGACGTCGCGCAACTCGGCGACGGCCGAGTCCAGGTCGAAGGCCTGGTAGTGGGCCAGCGCTTCGAGCAGGGCGATCGCGGTGCGCAGCGCTTCCTCGGCCACCTGTTCGATCGCGTAGCCGCATACCACGCGGCGGCGCTCGGGCTGGCCCGCGACCGGCAGCGTGGCGCCGTGCTCGCCCGGCGCGCCGGCCAGGCGCTGCAATTCCATCACCACCGGCTCGAGCGCGTCGACCAGCAGGGCGTCGTCGGCCAGGCGCACCGCGGCCTCGAGCGGCAGTGCCGGCAGTAGGTCGAGCAGGCGCGCGGAAAAGCCGCCGCCCTTGGCGCCGACGTTGTCCACCAGCGCCATCAGGCAGGGACTGGCGGCGTACAGATTGGGGCCGCGCAGCAGGCGTTTTTCCTTGATTCTCATGACAGTGTCGTCCGTTTGGTGACGTTTTCCAGGAAGTCCAGCAGCTGGGGCGGCACGCGCTTGCCGGTCTGCTCCTCGCCATTGGGCAGCGAATATTTGCTTCCGGCCGGCAGCAGGTGCAGGCGCACGTCAATCAGTTCCGGCGTGGTGCGGTCCTTGATCTCGGCCACGTTGGTGCTCATCGAGCGGCCGTCGACCACGGTCACCGCGCCTTCGCCCACCACCTCGATGCCCACGCCGCGCTCGATGATCAGGGCCGTGTCCTCGTCGATGCCGATCCCCTGCAGATACGGGTTCTGGGCCACCAC
Organism: Massilia sp. UYP34; assembly: GCF_056279385.1. Classification (NCBI taxonomy): domain Bacteria; kingdom Pseudomonadati; phylum Pseudomonadota; class Betaproteobacteria; order Burkholderiales; family Oxalobacteraceae; genus Massilia; species Massilia sp. UYP34. The sequence goes on from NZ_JBWBRF010000005.1 coordinate 188,491, forward strand.
CGACAACAGGCGCGACAGGCGCTGGCGTTCCGAAAAGTGCTGGTCGACCACCACGCGGTGCAGGAAACCGAGACCCGCGCCCAGTCTCACCGAGCCCTTCTCGGGCAGCAGGTCGGCACGGCCCTGGGCGAGCATATGGCCCGACATGGCCGAGGCCCCGGCGCTGGTGCCGCCGATCGTGGCGCCGCGCACCTTGAGGGCGATGTGCATCTCGGCGTCCATGGCGGTGCCGCCGATCAGGGCCAGCAGGCGCTTCTGGTCGCCGCCGGTCATGAAGATGCCGTCGGCCTCGGCCACCTTGCGCACGAACTCTTCGCTGTTGGCGTCTTCGCGGCTGGTGATGCCGAGGTGCGCGCGTTCCCTGACGCCCAACGTGCCGAACGCACCGTCGTAGATCTTCCACATCTCGTCGGCGATCTGGCTGGCCGCCGTGATCACCACGACGCGCGCGTCGGCGCCGCCGGCGAGCTCGACGAAGCGGGTCAGGATTTCCATGTCGTGCTTGCGGTCTTCTCCGCCGCCGATGATTACCAGGTGGCCGTTCTTTTGTTCGATTTCTTCGTTCATCGTTGCACCATTTTCGAATAAGGCATGTCAGTGTTGCTGAAGGCGCCGGCCTCATGGCGGCTGACCGCGATCAGTCCGACGTCGATGCCGGGGGCGAACAGGTCGATCCCGCGTTCCAGGGCCTGCGCGAGCGGCATGCCGTCCGCGATCCAGCCGTATACGGTGCGCGCCAGCAGGTGGCGCACGATGTGCTCGCCGATGCCGCTCGCCGCGACCGCGCCTTCGGGCCCGGCATAGAAGCCGCTGCCGACGATCGGGGTGTCGCCGACGCGCCCGAGCAGCGCCGGCGCCGAGCCGCCACTGGAGCAGGCCACCGCGAAGTGGCCGTCGGCGCCGCGCACCACGGCGCCGACGGTGTCGCAGGCGACGCCCTCGGGCAGCTGCAGCGGGGTGTTGTAGTTCCAGAAGCGGTCGAACAGGCGGCTGTTCAGGCCCGGCATGGCCGGCACGGAGCCGGCCAGTTGCGCCATGATCTTGCGGTGGTCGGCGCGCTGGCGCTCCGATATCGGGGCGCTCTCGGGCATGCCGATCGCGCGCGCGAAGCGCGCGGCGCCGTCGCCGGCCAGCATCCAGTGCGGCGTGTCGGCCACCGCGCGCGCCAGCTGCACCGGATTTTTCACCGATTGCGCGCAGGCGACCGCGCCGAGGCGGCCGCGGGTGTCCATGATCGAGGCATCCATTTCGATGGTGGCGCCATCCAGCCCCAGCACCGAACCGCTGCCGGCGTTGAAGCGGCCGTCGTCTTCGAGGGTGCTGACCGCGATGACGGCGGCGTCGAGCGCATCGCCGTTGACTTCCAGCTGCGCCAATGCGCGGCGCGCGGCGAGAACGCAACCATCTTCGTTCCCGCGCGACGCGCCGGCGCCGCCGTGTACCACGACGGCGCCAGCTTGTTGAGGCTTGCTCATCTCGTCCAATCCTTTTGCATTCTTGTTATCTTGAGCGGTCGCGCAGCACAGTGTGCGACCAGCAGACATTATGCAAAAGCAATCGACTGAACCATATCGGTAGCGCCGCCGTGTGATTGTAAGAGCCCGCTTACAGGGAAATCCAAATCTGGTAACATACCGCCCCTTCAAGACAAAGGTTCCTATGGTGCACGCTTGCGGCGTTGACTTCGGTACGTCCAACTCCACGGTCGGCTGGCTCCGGCCAGGCACGACCCATTCCGCCTCCACGGCGCTCCTGACGCTCGAGGAGGGCAAGCCGACCTTGCCGTCGGTGGTGTTCTTCAATGCCGACGACGAGCGGGTCAGCTACGGTCGCGCGGCGCTGGCCGAATACCTCGAGGGATACGAGGGCCGCCTCATGCGCTCGCTCAAGAGCCTGCTCGGCACCAGCCTGATCGACGGCCAGACCGAGGTCGCCGGGCGCGCGCTGCCGTTTCGCGCGCTGCTCTCGCAGTTCATCGGCGAAGTCAAGCGCCGCGCCGAGAGCCAGGCCGGCGTGCCGTTCGAGCGCGCGGTGTTCGGCCGTCCGGTATTCTTCATCGACGACGACCGCCGGGCCGACCAGCTGGCCGAAGACACGCTGCGCGAGGTCGCGCACGCGGTGGGCTTCAAGGAGATCGGGTTCCAGTACGAGCCGATCGCCGCCGCCTTCGACTACGAAGCGCGCATCGAGCGCGAGGAACTGGTCCTGATCGCCGACATCGGCGGCGGCACCTCGGACTTCTCGCTGCTGCGCCTCGGCCCGCAGCGCGCCGGCCGCGTCGACCGGCGCGACGACATCCTGGCCAACGGCGGCGTGCACATCGGCGGCACCGATTTCGACAAGTACCTGAGCCTGGCCAGCGTGATGCCGCTGCTCGGCTACGGCAGCAGCCTGCGCTCGGGTGCGGCGATCCCGTCCAGTTATTACTTCAACCTGGCGACCTGGCACACGATCAACCAGGCCTACACGCGCAAGAGCGTGACGCAGCTGGCCGACCTGGCGCGCGATGCGGCCGAGCCAAGCAAGATCGCCCGCCTGCAGAACCTGATCGACGAGCGCGCCGGCCACTGGCTGGCGATCGAGGTGGAGGGCGCCAAGATCGCGCTGTCCGACGCCGACAGCGTGCGCCTGCGGCTCGATCGCCTGGCGCCGCCCGAGACGCTCGACGTCTCGCGCGCCGGGTTCGAGGCCGCCATCGCCGGCCTGGTCGACCAGGTGGCGACGACGGTGAGCAGACTGTTCGCGGATGCCGGGGTGAAGCCGGAAGACGTGGATACGGTATTCTTCACGGGCGGCTCGAGCGGCGTCGGCCTGCTGCGCGAGCGCATCGGCGCCATGGTGCCGGGGGCGCGCCGCGTGGAGGGCGACCTGTTCGGCAGCATCGGCACCGGCCTGGCGCTGGACGCGCTGCGCAGGTTCGGATAAGGGGCGGCTGGATCCGGCCACGACCGCCCACGTACACTACAGGATGAAACGATGAGTATGTATGATCGACCGCTGGTGATGCTCGACTTCGAGACCACCGGTCTGTCGCCCGAGATGGGCGACCGCATCACCGAAGTGGCGGCGCTGCGCATCGTCGGCGGCGAGGTGACGGAGCGCTACGTCTCGCTGGTGAACTGCGGCGTGCGGGTGCCGAGCTTCATCACCCAGCTGACCGGGATCACGCAGGCGATGGTGGACGGCGCGCCGCCGGCGCACCAGGTGGTGCCCGAACTGCTCGACTTCATCGGCGGCGACGTGCTGTCGGCCCACAACGCCAGCTTCGACGAGAAGTTCCTCAAGGCCGAAGGCGCGCGCTTCGGCCGCGCCACCTCGCACGCCGGCCTGGTGTGCTCGCTGAAGCTGTCGCGCCGCCTGTTCCCTGGTCTGGCCAGCTACAAGCTGGGCCTGCTCTCGCACCAGCTCGGCATCGAATTTCGCGGCACTGCCCACCGGGCCGAGGCCGACGCCCAGGTGGCCGCCGACGTGCTGCTGCACGCCGCGCGCCACCTCGGCCGCGCCTGCGGCATCGAGCAGGTCGAGCCGGCGCTGCTGGTCTCGATCAACAAGGTCGCCGCCGCCAAGATTCCCGCCTTCCTCGACAAGTACGCGGCTACCGTGCGCGCACGCCGCGAGGCGGCCTCTGCCGCCCTGGCGGCCTGCGCTGCCTGACCCAAACGTGACGGTCAAGCGTGGCGGCAGGTGCGCCGCTGACCGTCCGATTGTGCGGTCGCAAACCCCGAAGTCCTCGCTCTCCTTAAAATTTTAACAACAGGATCAAGACCGCCGAGAGGATTTCGATGAGCGAGGATGCCGCCCGCCAGGGCACTGCCACCTACGAGTGGTTCCACCGCGCCGCCAGCGGCGGTAATCCTTACGCCCAATTCAACCTGGCCCAGCTGTACCTGCGCGGCGACGGCGTCGCGCGCGACGACGCCAAGGCGGCCGCCTGGATGGCGCGCGCCGCCCAGCAGGGGCTGGCCTATGCCCAGAACCACCTGGGCGCCATGTACTACAACGGCCGAGGCGTGCGCTGCGACCACACGCGCGCTGCGCACTGGTTCCAGCGCGCCGCCGAGCAGGGCGACCGCTCGGCCCAGCACAATCTGGGTCTCCTGTACCGCAAGGGCCGCGGCGTGCCGCGCTCGCACAAGGCGGCGATCGGCTGGTTCTACCGGGCCGCCGAACAGGGCATGGCGCGCGCCCAGACCCAGCTCGCCGAAGGCTATCTGCACGGCCTCGGCGTCAACGTCAGCCATCCGCTGGCGATGGCATGGTTCCGCAAGGCCGCGATGCAGGGCCACGTGCCGGCGCAGGTGCAGCTGGCCCAGATGTATGCGCGCGGGCAGGGCGTGGCGCCAAGTCCAGGCCAGGCGTTGTACTGGTTTCGCCATGCGGCCGGGGCGGGCGACCCCACCGCCCAGCGCCAGCTCGGCCTGGCCTATGCCGAAGGCCGCGGCGCCGGGCCCGATCCGGCCCTGGCCATCCATTGGCTCGAACGCGCGGCGGCCGGCGGCGAGCGCGAGGCGCTGTACGTGCTGGGCGGGTTGCTCTCGGGCGGGGGCGTGGCGCGCGACAGTGCACGCGCGCTGCGCTGCTACATGCAGGCGGCGGCCCAGGGCCACGTGCAGGCCCAGTACCGGGTGGCGCGCATGCTGGCCGGCGGTTGCGGCGTGCAGCGCGATCCGGGGCGCGCGCTCGGGTTCTACCTGCAGGCCGCCGAGGGCGGCGCCGCCAATGCCCAGTTCGCGCTGGGCCTGCTGTATGCCAAGGGCCTGGGCGTGCCGCGCGACCCGGCCCAGGCCGCCGTCTGGTACCGGCGCGCCGCCCAGCAGGGCGACGCCAGCGCCCAGAACAACCTGGGCGCCATGTATGCCTGCGGAGAAGGCGTGCCGCGCGACGACAACCTGGCCGCATACTGGTACCGTCGGGCGGCGCGCCAGGACCACGCGCCGGCCCAGCACAACCTGGGTGGGCTGTACGCCGCCGGGCGCGGCGTCGCCAGGAATCCCGTGCGCGCCTGCATGTGGGCCTGGCTGGCGCGCCAGGGCCGCGGCCTCGACAAGGCGGCGCCGGCCGACGTCGCGCTGGCCGCCAGCACGGCGGCCAACGACTATACCGCGCTGCTGAGCCCGGCCGAGCGGAGCCGGGCGCGGGCCCTGGTGGAGCGCTGGCTGGCGTCGAAGACGAATCCGCGCCGGCTGCTCCGGCGCACCGGCGCATGAGCGTTCTCACCGCCTGCGCTCTTGCGCGCCATCTTGCGCGCCGTCCTGCGCGTGCATTCCTCCGGGCTTGCGTCGGACTCTCCCGAGGGCACGCCGCATCCCGGCATGCATGTCGCATGGACCGTCAATACGTGCCTGGCAGCCAGCGGCAGGGCGCCGGGCGGGGCCATATTCAAGCATGTCATTTCACGCTATGATGCCCTGCGGCCACAAGCCCACACCATCATTCAACAGCCCGAGAAGACTATGCACATGAGACTCGCCACGCTCGCCGCCGTCCTGACCGCAGCTTTCGCCGCGCCAGCAATGGGGCAGAGCTGCTCGCCGGCCGGCCCTTCGCTCACCTATCCGGTAACGAAGAAAGTCGACCAGACCGATAACTACCATGGCACCGTGGTGGCCGACCCCTATCGCTGGCTCGAGGACGCCAACAGCGCGGAGACCAAATCCTGGGTCGAGGCCCAGAACAAGGTCACGCAAGCCTACCTGGCGCAGATCCCGCAGCGCGAAGCGATCCGCCAGCGCCTCACCCAGCTCTGGAACTACGAGCGCTACAGCGTGCCGGGCAAGGAAGGCGGCCGCTACTTCTACACGCGCAACGATGGCTTGCAGAACCAGGCCGTGCTGTACACCCTGAAGAACCTGAACGACCAGCCGCGCATGCTGCTCGACCCCAACACCCTCGCCCTGGATGGCACCATCGCCCTGGCCGGCGCCGAGGTCAGCCCCGACGGCAAGCTGCTGGCCTACAGCATCGCCGCGTCCGGCTCCGACTGGAACGAGATCAAGGTGCGCGACATCGATACCGGCAAGGACCTGCCGGACCACATCAAGTGGGTCAAGTTCTCGAGTACCGCCTGGACCAAGGACGGCAAGGGTTTCTTCTACAGCCGCTACGACGAGCCGAAAGAGGCGACCAAGCTGGCCGACGTCAACTACTTCCAGAAGCTGTACTACCACCGCATCGGCACGCCGCAAAGCGCCGACACCCTGGTCTACGACCGCGCCGACCAGAAGGAATGGGGCTTCGGCGGCCAGACCACCGACGACGGCCGTTACCTGATCATCACCACTACCAAGGGAACCGCGCCGAAGTACCGCGTCTCGTACAAGGACCTGTCCAGGCCGGATGCCAAGGTCGTCGACCTGATCGACAACTTCGATGCCGGCTACGACTTCATCGACAACGTCGGCACGGTGTTCTACTTCAGCACCGACCGCAACGCGCCCAAGAAGCGCATCGTCGCCATCGATGTGAGCAAGCCATCCGAGAACAACTGGAAAGAGATCGTCGCCGAGAGCGCCGACACCCTGGCCGGCGCCGACATCGTCAACAACCAGCTGGTGCTCGAGTACCTGAAGGATGCGAAGAGCGTGGTGCGCGTGGTGTCGCTCGAAGGCAAGCCGGTGCGCGAGATCGCGCTGCCGGGCATCGGCACCGTGGGCGGCCTGTCGGGCAAGCGCGGCGACGCCGAGACCTTCTACTCGTTCACCGGGTTCACCAATCCGACCACGATCTACCGGCTGAACCTCAAGAATGGCGAAAGCACCGTGTTCCGCCAGCCGAAGGTCGCCTTCAACCCGGCCGATTATGAAACCCGCCAGCAGTTCTACACGAGCCGCGACGGCACCAGGGTGCCGATGTTCATCGTGTCCAAAAAGGGTCTCAAGCTGGACGGCTCGAACCCGACCTACCTGTACGGTTACGGCGGCTTCAATATCGCGCTGACCCCGAGCTTCTCGCCGGCCAACCTGGCGTGGATGGAAATGGGCGGCGTCTACGTGCTGGCCAACCTGCGCGGCGGCGGAGAATACGGCGAAGCCTGGCACCAGGCCGGCACCAAGCTGAAAAAGCAGAACGTGTTCGACGACTTCATCGGCGCGGCCGAATGGCTGGTGCAGAACAAGGTCACCTCGCCGAAGAAACTGGCGATCGGCGGCGGCAGCAATGGCGGCCTGCTGGTCGGAGCGGCTACCACCCAGCGTCCGGACCTGTTCGCGGCGGCGATTCCGAGCGTGGGCGTGATGGACATGCTGCGCTTCCACAAGTTCACCATCGGCTGGGCCTGGACTTCAGACTATGGCTCATCGGAAAATCCTGACGAGTTCAAGGCGTTGGTCAAGTACTCGCCGCTGCACAACCTGAAGCCGGGCACGTGCTATCCAGCCACCATGGTCACCACGGCCGACCACGACGACCGCGTGGTCCCGGCGCACAGCTTCAAGTACGCCGCCGCGGCCCAGGCCGCCCAAGCCGGCGCGGCGCCGATCCTGATCCGCATCGACACCAAGGCGGGCCACGGCGCCGGCAAGCCCACCAGCAAGCAGATCGAGGAAGTCGCCGATCGCTGGGGCTTCCTGTCGCGCGAGCTGCAGATGGGCGAGGCGGCCAAGACGGTTGGCGGCTCGCACTAGGTATTGACGCGGTATTGACGATCGGCGGGCGCTACGCCGGCTGAACAAGACAAAGGCCGCCGGGGCAACCCGGCGGCCTTTGCTTTCATGCCCGATTGCTGGACCTGTCGTCCCGCCTGCCGGCCCGCCTTTCGGCCCGCTTCCCGGCCCGCTTTTCGGCCCACCTACCGGTGAACCACCACCAGGACCGCTTTCGCCTCGGCCTTGCCCGTATTGCGAATCACATGGTTCTGGTCGGCCGAATACCTCGCCGTCGCCCCATGCCGCACCTTGCGCTTCTCGTTGCCCACTTCCAGCTCGACCGTGCCGGTGATCACGGTCAGATGCTCGCCAGTGCCCGGGTCGTGCGCCTGCGAGACCAATTCGCCCCCCGGCGCGAGGGTCAGTTCATACCACTCATACTTGCCGGCCAGGTCCATCGGACCCAGGATGCGCAGCGAATAGCCGGCGTGCGCGCCGGGCAGGGTAGGGATCTCGTGGGCCTCGACCACCCGGATCAGGTCCGCCGTGCGCACCTCGGACGACAGCAGCTCGCCGATCTGCACGCCCAGCGCATTGGCCAGGCGCCAGGTGATGGCGATGGTCGGATTGGCCTTTTCGCGCTCGATCTGGGATAGCATCGATTTCGAGACGCCGGCAATGCGCGACAGGTCTTCGAGCGTCAGCCCGCGCGCCAGCCGTAGCCGTTGTAGCGTTGCGCCAACTTCTGGCGGCGCATTGTTTGTTAGAGTGGTACTCATTGTCCGTTGGGCTGTCCTGCCTAATGCAAATTGCTTATAAGTATATTGGAAGCCGCTTGCCAAGTTCATTGGCCGGGCGTAATATTCGATATATCGAATTTCTGTTCGAGATAGCGAACCAGTTCTCTACATCGAACGAACCAACGGTACAACATCCGCCGGCCGCCGGTCAAGCCGCCGGTCATGCCAAGCCACCAGAACAGGGGAACACCATGAGCGATCAAGCCTTCTACAGCAGCCTGCAGCAAAAACTCGCGACCTTGAAGGATGAGGGCCTGTTCAAGCCCGAGCGCGTGCTGGCCTCGCGCCAGGGCGCCGAAGTGGTGGCGCAGGATGGCCGTACCCTGATTAATATGTGCGCGAATAACTACCTGGGCCTGTCGGGTGACCTCGAGACCCAGAAAGCCGCCGCCGCCGCCCTCGACAAATACGGTTATGGCCTGTCTTCGGTGCGCTTCATCTGCGGCACCCAGACCGTCCACAAGGAGCTGGAACAGGCGCTGTCGCGCTTCCTCGGCACCGAAGACACGATCCTGTACGCGGCCGCCTTCGACGCCAATGGCGGCGTGTTCGAGCCGCTGTTCGACGAGAACGACGCCATCATCTCCGACGCCCTCAACCACGCCTCGATCATCGACGGCGTGCGCCTGTGCAAGGCCGCGCGCTACCGCTATGCCAACAACGACATGGCCGACCTCGAAAAGCAGCTGATTGCCGCGACCGCAGCCGGCAAGCGCCACAAGATCATCGTCACCGACGGCGTGTTCTCGATGGACGGCACCATCGCCCAGCTGGACAAGATCGTCGCGCTGGCCGAGAAGCATGGCGCCCTGACCATGATCGACGAATCGCATGCCTCCGGCTTCATGGGCGCGACCGGCCGCGGCACCCACGAGCATTGCGGCGTGGTCGGCAAGATCGACATCATCACCGGCACCCTGGGCAAGGCCCTGGGCGGCGCGATGGGCGGTTTCACCTCCGGCAAGAAGGAAGTGATCGAGACCCTGCGCCAGAAGTCGCGTCCCTACCTGTTCTCGAACACGCTGGCGCCGATGATCGCCGGCGCCTCGCTGGCGGTGCTGGAGCGCATCTCGACGTCCACCGAGCTGCGCGACCGCCTGCACGAGAACACCGCCTACTTCCGCAAGGAGATCGAGCGCATCGGCTTCACCATCAAGCCGGGCACCCACCCGGTGGTGCCGGTGATGCTGTTCGAGGCGCCGGTCGCGCAGAAATTTGCGGCGCGCATGTTCGAGCTGGGCGTGCTGCTGTCGGGCTTCTTCTATCCCGTCGTGCCGATGGGACAGGCGCGCGTGCGCGTGCAACTGTCTGCGGCGCACACCCGCGAGCAGCTCGACACCGTGCTGAAAGCCTTCGAGCAGGCCGGCAAGGAGCTGGGCATCATCGGCAACTGAGCAGAGCAAGAGCAGAGCAAGAACGACTACCCAGAGAAGCAAGGAACACAGCATGGAACGCATCCTCATCATCGGCGCCAACGGCCAGATCGGCAGTGAACTCGTCAGTGCGCTGGCCGACAGGCACGGCGCGCAGAACGTGATCGCCTCGGACATCGGCGACAAGAACTTGTACGGCGCCGCGCGCTACACCGTGCTCAACGTGCTGGACAAGGACAGCCTGGCGCGCCTGGTGGCCGATGAGGGCATCACCCAGGTCTACCAGCTGGCCGCCATGCTGTCGGCGACCGGCGAGAAGGCGCCCCTGACGGCCTGGACCCTGAACATGGACGGCCTGCTGAACATCCTCGAGATCGCGCGCGAGCGCGGCGAGGCGGGTAAGCCCCTGAAAGTGTTCTGGCCGTCGTCGATCGCGGCCTTCGGCCCGACCACCCCGGGCGAGAACACGCCGCAGTTCACGATCATGGACCCGACCACGATCTATGGCATCAGCAAGCTGGCCGGCGAGCGCCTGTGCGAGTACTATCACGCCAAATACGGCGTCGACGTGCGCAGCATCCGCTACCCGGGCATCATCAGCTACAAATCGCCTCCGGGCGGCGGCACCACCGACTACGCCATCGCGATCTTCCACGCGGCCCTGCGCGGCGAGACCTACGAATGCTTCCTGGGGCCGGAAACGACCCTGCCGATGATCTACATGCCGGACGCGATCCGCGCCACCATCGAGCTGATGGAAGCCCCTGCCGAACAGGTGGCGATCCGTTCGTCGTACAACGTGGCGGGCGTGTCGTTCAACCCGCGCGAACTGGCCGCCGCGATCGCAAAAAAGCTGCCGCAGTTTCGTATCGACTACAAGCCGGACAGCCGCCAGCAGATCGCCGATTCCTGGCCGAAGAGCCTCGACGACAGCCGCGCCAGCGCCGACTGGGGCTGGACATCGCGCGTCGGGCTCGACGAGATGGTGGAGTCGATGCTGAAGAATATCGACGTCGGCCTGGGCGTGGCGGCGTAAGCATCGCCGCGCCAGGATGGACTTCCGACGGCCTGCCGCCTCGACGCGCCAGGCCGCAATCATTATAAGAACCGAAAAGTGAGACAAGCATGGACATGAGTGTGTTCGACCTGTTCAAGATCGGCATCGGCCCCTCGAGCTCCCACACCGTGGGCCCGATGGTGGCGGCGCGCCGCTTCCTGCTCGAGAGCGCGATGCTGGACGAGGCGGTCGGCGTCGAAGCCCACCTGTACGGCTCGCTGGCGCTGACCGGCGTCGGCCATGCGACCGACAAGGCCGTGATCCTCGGCCTGATGGGCGAGACCCCGCAGGACGTCGACCCGGGCGCGGTCGAGGAAAAGCTGCTCGAAGCGGAGTTCGACGGCGTGCTGCCCCTGCTGGGCAAGAAGCCGGTGCCGTTCAGCGCGAAAACCCACCTGGTCTGGCACAAGGCCTCGACCCTGCCGGAGCATCCGAACGGCATGCGCTTCGTGCTCCATCTGCAAGACGGCAGCATCATCGAACGCATCTATTATTCGGTCGGCGGCGGCTTCATCACCACGGCCGGCGAGAGCCCGGCGCGCGCGCTCGATGCGCCCCCGGTCCCGTACCCGTTCGACACGATGGCCGAGTTGCTCGCGCATGGCCGCCGCGATGGCCTGAGCATTCCGCACATGCTGCGCGCCAACGAGCGCACGCGCATGAGTGACGCACAACTCGACGCGGGCCTGGACAAGATCTGGCGCGTGATGCGTGAGTGTATCTGCCATGGCTTGGTGACCGAGGGCCGCCTGCCGGGCGGCCTGGACGTGCGCCGCCGCGCCGCCGGCCTGTGGAAACAGGCGCAGCAAACCCAGCAGCAACCGCTGAACGCCTTGCCGCATGACGCGGTGCAGCAGGTGAGCCTGTACGCGATGGCGGTGAACGAAGAAAACGCGGCCGGCGGCCGGGTCGTCACCGCGCCGACCAATGGCGCGGCCGGCATCATCCCGGCGGTGCTGCGCTACTACGCCGAGGATTGCCGGCCGATCGAGCCGCAGCGCGGCGTGCGCGACTTTTTGCTGGCGTCGAGCGCGATCGGCATGCTGTGCAAGAAGAACGCCTCGATCTCGGGCGCCGAAGTCGGCTGCCAGGGCGAGGTGGGCGTGGCCTGTGCGATGGCGGCGGCCGGCCTGGTGGCGGCGCTCGGCGGCAGCAACGAACAGATCGAGAACGCCGCCGAGATCGGCATCGAACACCACCTGGGCATGACCTGCGACCCGATCGGCGGCCTGGTGCAGATCCCGTGCATCGAGCGCAACGGCATGGGCGCGATCAAGGCGATCACCGCCGCCTCGCTGGCGCTGAAGGGCGACGGCACCCACTTCGTGAGCCTGGACAGCGCGATCGAGACGATGCGCCAGACCGGCGCCGACATGCAGGTCAAGTACAAGGAGACCTCGCTCGGCGGCCTGGCGATCCATGTGGTGACGGTCAATCACGCGGCTTGCTGACAGGGTAGTGGCTGCTCAGCGGCCTTGGATTCCCGCCTGCGCGGGAAGTCATTCTTGCCAGTGGCAGGAATGACGGTTTTTAGGTTGGTGGGCCCGGTGATTCATTGTTGGCAGATGCACGTCATTCCCGCGCAGGCGGGAATCCAAGCCGCCACCCCGCCAGCCACCCAATTTTATTCACCCAAACAACTTTTCTGCAGCACAGCATACAATTTCGCTCGCTCCCACTATAATAAAGTTTCAATGTGAGCCAACCGGATCTTCAAACTGTATGCATTATGTGTCCACCCGCGCGACGAGCGCGTCCGCAGCACGCAATCCCCAGCAATTCTCCGATATCCTGCTCGGCGGCCTGGCCCCGGACGGCGGCCTCTATCTGCCGGCCGACTACCCGCAGGTGAGCGGCGCCGAGCTCGATGCATGGCGCAAGCTCTCGTACGCCGAGCTGGCCTATGAAATCCTGCGCAAGTTCGCCACCGACATCCCGGACGCCGACCTGAAGGCCCTGACCGCGCGCACCTACAGGCCGGAGGTCTACCGCAACGCCCGCGCCGACGAATCGCGCGCGGACATCACCCCGCTGCGCGTGCTGGAAGACGGCGCGCGGGGCAAGCTGGTGCTGCAGGCGCTGTCGAACGGCCCGACCCTGGCCTTCAAGGACATGGCGATGCAGTTGCTGGGCAATCTGTTCGAGTACGCGCTGGCCAAGAACGACGACGAACTGAACATCTTCGGCGCCACCTCGGGCGACACCGGCAGCGCCGCCGAGTACGCGATGCGCGGCAAACGCGGCGTGCGCGTGTTCATGCTGTCGCCGCACAAGAAGATGAGCGCCTTCCAGACCGCCCAGATGTTCAGCCTGCAGGACCCGAACATCTTCAACATCGCCGTCGAGGGCGTGTTCGACGATTGCCAGGACCTGGTCAAGGCGGTCTCGAACGACCTCGAATTCAAGGTGCGCCAGAAGATCGGCACCGTCAATTCGATCAACTGGGCGCGCGTCGTGGCCCAGGTCGTGTATTACTTCCGCGGCTACCTGGCGGCCACCACCAGCAACGACCAGCAGGTGTCGTTCACGGTCCCGTCGGGGAACTTCGGCAATATCTGCGCCGGCCACATCGCCCGCATGATGGGCCTGCCGATCGACAAGCTGGTGGCCGCCACCAACGAGAACGACGTGCTGGACGAATTCTTCCGTACCGGCGTCTACCGGGTGAGGAAGCCTTCCGAGACCTTCCACACCAGCAGCCCGTCGATGGACATCTCGAAGGCCTCGAACTTCGAGCGCTTCGTGTATGAACTGGTGGGGCGCGACCCCGAGCGCACGCATGCGCTGTTCCGCAAGATCGACACCCATGGCGGCTTCGACCTGTCCGGCGCGCCGGGCAGCGATGGCGACGAATTCAAGGACGTGGCGAAGTTCGGCTTCGGCTCCGGCCGCTCGACCCATCTCGATCGCGTGGCCACGATCCGCGACGTCGCCGACGACTACGGCATCACGATCGACACCCATACCGCCGACGGCATCAAGGTGGCGCGCGAGCACATGCGGCCGGGCGTGCCGATGATCGTGCTCGAAACCGCGCTGGCGGCCAAGTTCAACGAGACCATCCTGGAAGCGCTGGGCCAGGACGCCGAGCGTCCCGCCGGCTTCGAGGACATCGAGTCGCTGCCGCAGCGCTTCGTGGTCATGCCGGCCGACGTCGGCCGCATGAAGGCCTATATCGCCGAACACACGGGGATTTGATGAGCGCACCGGTACAGAAAGCCCCGATGCTGTCGGTGCGCGAAGCGCTCGACCTGCTGCTGGCGGCGGCGCGGCCAGTGGAGCAGGTCGAGACCGTCCCGACCCTCGAGGCCAACGGCCGCGTGCTGGCCGCGGACCAGCTGGCGACGATCGACGTGCCGTCGGCCGACAATACGCAGATGGACGGCTACGCCGTGCGCGCCGCGGATTGCGCGAGCGGGGCCGCCACCCTGAAGGTCAGCCAGCGCATCCCCGCCGGCAGCGTGGGCCATGCACTGGAACCCGGCACGGCGGCGCGCATCTTCACCGGCGCCCTGATCCCCCCGGGCGCCGATGCGGTCGTGATGCAGGAGCAGGCCGAGGCGGTCGGCGACAGCGTCACCATCCACCATGCGCCGCGCGCCGGCGAGTGGATCCGGCGCAAGGGCGAGGACATCGGCGCCGGCGCGGTGATCCTGGCGGCGGGCGCCCGCCTGCGCAGTCAGGAGCTGGGACTGGCCGCGTCCGTTGGCCTGGCCAGCTTGCCGGTGCGGCGGCGCCTGCGCGTGGCCGTGTTCTTCACCGGCGACGAGCTGACCATGCCGGGCGACGTGCCGCCCGAGGCGCTCAAGCCCGGTGCCATCTACAATTCGAACCGGTTTACGCTGCGCGGCCTGCTGGAAAATCTCGGCTGCGACGTCGAGGACTTCGGCATCGTGCCCGACTCGCTGGAGGCCACCCGCGCCACCTTGCGTGCCGCGGCGCGCGAGCACGACCTGATCATCACCTCGGGCGGCGTCTCGGTCGGCGAGGAAGACCACATCAAGCCCGCCGTGCAAGCGCAAGGGCGCCTGTCGATGTGGCAGATCGCCGTCAAGCCGGGTAAACCACTGGCGTTCGGCGAGGTGCGCCGCGATGTTGACGCCGATGCTGACGCCGGCGCTGCGCACTTCCTGGGGTTGCCCGGCAATCCGGTGTCGAGCTTCGTCACCTTCCTGCTGTTCGTGCGTCCCTTCCTGCTGCGTCTGCAGGGCGTGACGGGCCGGGTCGAGCCGCAGGGCTATACCGTGCGCGCCGACTTCGACCTGCCGAAGGGTGACCGCCGCAACGAATTCCTGCGCGCGCGCCTGAATGCGGCCGGGGGGCTGGACCTGTTCCCGAACCAGAGCTCGGGGGTGCTCACCTCGACGGTGTGGGGCGACGGCCTGGTCGACAACCCGGCGGGCAACCGCATCGCCGCGGGCGACCCGGTGCGCTTCATCCCGTTCGCCGAACTACAGCATTAGGAAAGACATGAAGATCAATGTGAAGTACTTCGCCGCGCTGCGCGAAGCGGTGGGGACCGCGCAGGAGCCATTGGACCTGCCGCCGGACGTCGCGACGGTGGGCGGCGTGCGCGCGCTGCTGCAGGCACGCGGCGGCGTGTGGGCCGAGGCCCTGGCGCCGGAACGTGCGGTGCGCATGGCGTGCAACCAGGTCATGTGCGGCGGCGATACGCCGCTCGTCGACGGCGCCGAAGTGGCGTTTTTCCCGCCGGTGACCGGCGGTTGAGCCGGATGAGCCGGTCGAACGCGTCGGTGGCGTAGCCGCCACGCGTTCAACCGACGCCCGGATCGCGGCGATGAATCACAAGGCCGCGATCGACTGCTCCGCCAACGCCATCAATTTCGCGCAATTGCTGTTACGCGCCGCGAAATCCTTCCACGCCGTGTTGCGCGCCACCGACTGCCAGCCGCGCAGGGCTTCCGGCGTGAGGTCGACCACGCGCGCGCCGACGCCGCGATAGACCGACACCACCGCCGCATCGTCGTTGCGCGCCATCTTCAGCGCAAACCCCTCCAGGTCGGCGCCGACCTTGAGGATGGCGTCCTGCTGCGCCTTGGGCATGCGCTCGAACACGGTGCGCGACATCAGGAGCGGCTCGAACATGAACCAGTACGAGCCGCCGCGCGCCGTGGTCAGCGAGCGCGCCGTCTCCTGCAGGCGGAAGGAAATGAGAGACGTCGACGAGGTCAGGGCCGCGTCGAGCGCGCCGCTGCGCATGGCGCCCTGGATCTCGTTGGACGGCAGGGTGACGACGGTCGCGCCGGCGTCCTGCAGCAGCATGTCCATCTCGCGCGAGCCGCCGCGCACCTTCAGGCCGCGCACGTCCTCGGGCATGACGATCGGATTGCCGCGCGAGGCGACCCCGCCGGCCTGCCAGATCCAGCTGACGATCACCAGGCCCTGTTCGCCCAGGATGCGCGCCAGCTCGCGCCCGACCGGGGCGTCCTTCCAGCCATAGCCCTGTTCATAGGACGTGACCAGCGCCGGCATCAGCCCGATATTCGCTTCCGGCGCCTCGCCGCCCGCGTACGACAGCGGCACCAGGGCCATGTCGAGCGAGCCGCTGCGCAGCGCGCCGAACTGGGCGTTCGGCTGCATCAGGCTCGACTCCGGGTGGATCGAGAACTTCAGGGCGCCGCGCGTGCGTTTTTCGACCTCGGCCGCGAACATGCGGCACAGGCGGTCGCGAAAATCGCCCTGGGCGATGCCGCCGCCGGGGAATTGGTGCGAGATCCTGAGATTGCCTGACTGGGCCCAGGCCGACTGCATCCATAGCGGACTGGTCGCGATTGCGCCCAGTATTGCCCTGCGGGTCGCATGCGACCGGTTGATTACCGACATATACATCCTCCAAGATGTTTTAACGGACTGCCGGGTGAATCGTGGCTGACCTCGTCGAGCGGGCGCCATCGTTCACCTTGGCGTGTACAAGAATATTCCTGCTGCACAGCATGTCAAGCGGAATATTGCAGCTATGACAAAGGCGGGTGGGTAAAGGGCACCTCGAAAACCCGTCGCGAGCGGCAGCAGTTTCGGTCGAGAAGCGCAGCTGTACGAGCGTACAGCGAGCATCGCAGACCGAAAATGCAACGCGCAGCAGGTTTTTCGAGGTGCCCTAAAAGCACACCGGCGCCAACGCGGCAGTATCGCGCCGGCCGCTGGAGCCGGCCTTGATCCATCCTGGAGAATGCGCGCGTCAGCGCGACTTGTCGGTAACAGCCTGGCTGGCCGAGCGCCAGCGCGCGGCAACGAAGATGGCGGCCGCGGCAAGCGACCACAACAGGGTCGGACCCCAGGTCTCGGCCAGGCTGTCGCCGCGCATCAGGTCGATCGCGCACAGCAGCAGGAACATGGTGCCGGCGGCCAGCAGGTACTGGCCGATCCAATGAAAAACGGGACGGACGGCGGGACGGGATGCAGGACGCATGAGACGGATTCCTTTCAACGGCGGTCGAGAAAACGGCGCAGGATGCCGGCCAGCGCCAGCGGCTGGTCGATCATCAGGAAGTGGCGCGAGGGCGCGATCGGCACCACCTCGACCGAGGCAATCCCTTCGACCAGCATCCGGTAATGCTCGACCTTGTCGTTCACCGTCAGCGCATCCTGAGCCGCATCGTACTGGTAAAACGGCGCCACGACCAGCACCGGGGCGCTGATCCGCGACAGGCCGGGGCGCAGGTCGAGCGCCAGCAGGTCGGCCACGTAGGCGCCGACCGCCTCGCGGTCGCTGCGCAGCAGCAGCGGCGTGATGTCGTCGGCCTTGCCGATGTCGAGCACCCCTTGGCCGCGCATGTACTGGCGCTGCTCGGCGGCGTAGGCGTCCGGCCGGCTGGCCGCCATCCGCTGGCGCACGTTGATCGCGGCTTGCGGGCGCTGCTGCGGCGGCATGTTCTCGGTGCCCGGAAAGACCGGCAGGCCGTCCAGCGCCACCACGCCGCCGACACCCTTGCCGAGGTCCTGGGCCACGGCATAGGCCAGCGTGCCGCCCAGGCTGTGGCCGACGATGACCGGCTGGTCGAGCTTGCGCTCGGCGATCAGGCCGCGCAGGGCGGCGCGCGCGCCGTCGAACGGCGCCCAGCCAGGCGTTGCGGCCGGCGCCGGGCGACCATCGAAGCCGGGCAGGGTGACCACGTACAGCGTGAACTCGTCCTTGAGCTGGCGGATCGTTTCCTGCCACACCCACGGGCCGCTGGCCAGGCCGGGGACCAGGATCACGGGCCGGCCGCGGCTGCCGTGGCGCTCGACCAGCAGGCTGCCCGACTCGAAGCGCTCGGCCGGTTCGATGGTGGCGGCGAACCGGTTGGCGCCGGCTGGCGCCGGGCGGGATGCCGGCGCCTGGGCCTGGGCCTGAGCTTGGGCGATGGTGGCAGCGCCGGCAGCCAGTGCGGCCAGTGCGAACAGCAGGGATGCTTTTCTCATGCGGTCTCCTGATCGGGTGAAAAGATGGCTTCGACCGGCAGGCCGAACAACCGAGAAATGGCGAAGGCGAGCGGCAGGCTGGGGTCGTAGCGCCCGGTCTCGATCGCGTTGATGCTCTGGCGCGAGACATCCAGGCGCTCGGCGAGGTCGGCCTGGCTCCAGCCGTGTTCGGCGCGTAGTAGACGGATGCGGTTCTTCATCGCCGGCGCAGCGCCCGCACCGTGCAGACCAGGGCGGTGGTCGCCCCGAGCACCATCCAGACCGCGAACATCGACAGACGCGGATAGCCGGCGGTCTCGAGGAAGCCGTAGCTGAAGGTGAGCCCGGCGGTGAGCGCGGCGGCCAGCGCGAACGATTCGAGCAGGTAGCGGCGCAGGTATTCGTCGACCCGGTTCAGGTGGCGCGCGATGGCCCACAGCATCAGGCAAAATCCCAGCATCGGCGACAGCAGGATCACGGTGCGCGCCACGCCTTGCGCCATCGGCCGGCCGTAGAGGATCGACGCGACCAGCAGGGCCGCGTACACCGCGAAGGCGATGCCCAGTTCGCGCAGGTAGGCCTTGCCGACCCGTTTTTCATGCGTATCCGCGTTCATCGTCCGGCCCCGTGTAGTAAAGGATGCTTGACATCGTAGGACTGCAGTAGCGCCATGTCAAGCACCCTTTACATCCTGTTTGACATCTTCGACATCCCCTTCGACGTCCTCTCCGGCTGCCCGAACTCGACTACAATGCTGGTCCCTGTTTCCGTACCCCGCGCCGTCATGATCGACTCTTCCCTTTCTTCCAAGCGTGTCGCCGTGATCGGCGGCGGCCCCGCCGGGTTGATGGCGGCCGAGGTGCTGGCGCAAGGCGGCGTGCAGGTCGACGTCTACGATGCGATGGCCAGCGTGGGCCGCAAGTTCCTGCTGGCAGGCAAGGGCGGCATGAACATCACCCATTCCGAACCCGCTCCCGATTTCGTGCGGCGCTATGGCGCGCGGCAGGACGAGGTGGCGCGCTGGCTGGACGGGTTCGACGCCGACGCCGTGCGCGCCTGGATCCACGACCTCGGCATCGAGACCTTCGTCGGCACCTCGGGCCGGGTGTTCCCGCGCGAGATGAAGGCGGCGCCGCTGCTGCGCGCCTGGCTGCACCGCCTGCGTGAGTCCGGGGTGCGCTTTCACATGCGCCATCGCTGGCTGGGCTGGCAGGACGGCCGGCTGCGCCTGGCCACGCCGGACGGCGAGCGACTGGTCGCGGCCGACGCCACGATCCTGGCGCTGGGCGGCGCCAGCTGGGCGCGGCTCGGCTCGGACGGCGCCTGGCAGCCGCTGCTGGCCGAACGCGGGGTGGCGCTGGCCCCGCTGGCGCCGGCCAACTGCGGTTTCGACGTCGGCTGGAGCGAATTTTTCAGCAGCCGTCATGCCGGCGCGCCCCTGCTCACGGTGGCCGCCGGTTGCCAGGGCCAGGATGGCGCAGTCGCCTGGCGCAAGGGCCAGTTCGTCATCACCGCGGGCGGCGTCGAGGGCAGCCTGGTGTATGCGCTGTCGGCGCAGCTGCGCGACGAGATCGCGCGCAGTGGTGGCGCCACTCTCTGGCTCGACCTGGCGCCCGACCACGACGCCGCACGGGTATTCGACGAAGTGACGCGCCCGCGCGGCTCGCGCTCGATGTCCAGCCACCTGCAAAGCCGGCTCGGCATCAAGGGCGTCAAGGCGGCACTGCTGCACGAATGCCTGTCGCGCGAAGCGTACGCCGACCCCGCGCGCCTGGCCGCGGGCATCAAGCGCCTGCCGCTCAAGCTGGTGCGTGCGCGCCCGATCGACGAGGCGATCAGCAGCGCCGGCGGCGTGCGCTTCGAGGCGTTGGCCGTGGGCACCAGCATGCTGGCCGCGCTGCCGGGCACGTTCGTGGCGGGCGAGATGGTCGATTGGGAAGCGCCGACCGGTGGCTACCTGCTCACCGCTTGCTTCGCTAGCGGTCGCGCCGCCGGACGCGATGCGCTGGCGTGGCTGGAGCATCCCCGCGCCTGAAGGCCTGCGGACTTTTTCCGGGAGGATGTCGATCACGACGTCCTCAACCGGGCCAGGCAGCCATGCGCTTGTTTCCAGGCCGTGGCACGCTGGAATCGAACGTCAACGGTGCGCATGCCAATCGGGGATTGGCGTAGGCTGGATCGTTCTTCTCGCAGCCTTGCCCGGGAGCGGAACATGTCCAGCACGCCTATCGAGCCGAGCGAACAGGAGCCCTTGCGCATTCCTGTCGTCGAGGAACGGCTTGCGGTCGGCACCCGCATGGTCGACACCGGCCGCGGCGTGCGCATCCACAAGTCCGTCACCGAACATCCCGTCACCATCGACGAGCGCCTGCTGCGCGACGAGCTGCGCGTGCAGCGCGTGCCGGTCGACCGCATCGTCGGCGCCGCCGATGCGCCCGGCCAGCGCTACGAGGGCGATACCCTGGTCATTCCCGTGCTCGAGGAAGTGCTGGTGGTCGAGCGCAAGGTTCGCATCATGGAAGAACTGCACATCACCCGGGTCCGGCACGAGGAGCGTCACCTCGACACCGTCCCGCTCAAGGCGGAGCGGGTCGAGGTCGAGCGTTTCGACGAGGCCGGCGATGCGGGTGCCTGAAGTCATCACCCAAGGAGGCACATCATGCACCATACGCTAGTCGCGGTTTTCGACAACCGCACCGACGCACAAAGCGCGTACGACCAGCTGCTGTCTTCCGGCTTCAGCCGCACGAGCGTGCGGCTGTCCGAGGCCCATGCCGCCACCCCTGAAGGCATCGGCAGCAGCGTCAAGCACTTCTTCCAGGACCTGTTCGGCGACGAGCACAGGCACCACGCGAGCCGCTACGAAGGCGCGCTTGCGCGCGGCCAGCACGTGGTGACGCTCAGCGCCGACTCGCTGCCCGACGTCGAGCGCGCCGCCGACGTGGTAGAGGCCTTCGGGCCGGTCGATATCGACGAGCACTCGGACGGCGCCGGTACGGCCGGCGTGCTGCGCACGGGCGCCGGATCGCGGCAGGGGGCGACGCCGGGCGCGGCGCCATCGAGCCAGTCGGCGGCCGGCCAGTCGCAGGGCGCGGCCAGCGGCGCGTCGATGCAGCGCGACATGTCCGCCAGCACTGCCAGCGCCACCATTCCGGTGGTCGAAGAGCAGCTGCGGGTCGGCAAGCGCGAAGTCCAGCGCGGCGGCATGCGCATCTTCTCGCGCGTCGTCGAGACCCCGGTGCACGAAACCATCGATCTGCGCGAGGAACACGTCGACGTCCAGCGGCGCAAGGTGGACCTGCCGATCAGCCCGAGCGACGCGGCGGCGTTCCGGGAGCAGACGATCGAGATGCGCGAAAGCGCCGAGGAAGCCGTGGTCGAGAAATCCGCCCGCATCACCGAGGAAGTCTCGATCGGCAAGCAGGTCAGCGAACGCCAGCAGCAGATCGACGACACGGTACGCCACACCGAGGTGGACGTCGAGCGGCTCGATGCCGGCGCCGGCATGCGCGACGACGACAGCTACTATCGCGAGCACTTCAGGCTGACCTATGGCGCGAGCGGCGGCGTGTACGACGACTATGCGCCGGCCTATCTGTATGGATCGCAGATCGCGGGCAGCGGCAGGTACACGGGCCGCCAATGGGACGAGATCGAACCCGAGCTGCGTACCGACTGGGAAGCGCGCCACGGCGGCGTCTCGACCTGGGAAAAGATGAAGTCGGCGGTGCGTCACGGCTGGGAACGCATGATGGGAAAACACGGCGCCTGAAATCGCGCCGGCGCGTGACATTCGGTGAGCAATGGGGGCCGGGCGGCGCGGTAAGATGGGTTTTTGTCGCCCGGCCACCCCATGACACTCTTGCGCAGTTTGACAGTTGCCGCGCTGCTGGCATTCTTTCATCCGGCCGCGATGGCCGCGATGCAGTGCGGCGAACCTTGCCACACCCTGGTGCGCGAGGCCCACGTGCTCGAGGGGCAGGGCAAATACCAGGAAGCGCTGGACAAGTACCAGGCCGCGCAGCAAGCCGATCCGAACGCCTCGCTGCCGCTGTCGCTGCAGGCCGGCCTGATGCTCAAGCTCTCCAGCGTGGCCCCGCAGGACAAGGCGGCGCAGGTGCGCCAGACGGCGCGCGCGCTGGCCGAGCGCGCGACCGCGTTGGCCGCCGACGATCCGATCGCGCACGAGGTCTTGCGCATGCTGGACGACGACGGCGCGTCGCCCCTGCATACGCCGAATCCACGCGCATCGAGGCTCCTGGCCGAAGGCTCGGCCCTGTTCGCGCAGCGCAAACCGAAGGAAGCCCTGCGCAAGTATGAAGAGGCGATGCAGGCCGACCCCAGGGCGTCGAGCGCCTGGGTGGGCGCCGCGGACTGCCACTTCGTGCAGGGCGACTGGCCGCGCGCCGAGGCGCTGTTCCGGCGCGCCACCGAGATCGAGCCGAAGAACGCGCAGGCGTGGCGCTTCCTGTCCGACGCGCTGCTGGCGCAGGGCCAGCGCGGGCCGGCCGAATCGGCCTTGTATGCGTCGATCGCCGCCGATCCTTCGCAGCGTCCGAGCTGGGGCAAGCTGGCCAGGTTGCGCGCCGCCGCCGGCCTGCCGCTCAAGGCGCTGGCGTTCCGGCGCGGCGTGCGCGTGACGCAGGAGGCGAACGGCAAGTTCACGGTCCATATGGACGAGTCGGCCGCCGGGCAGGCCGACACCCCGAACTACGCAATGCGGCTCCTGCTCGGCTTCAGCGAATCCAACCAGCGCCAATCCGAGGATGCCGGCGACAAGTCGCCGTACGAGATCGAACTGGGCGCGTGGCGCACCGCGCTCAAGGCGATGGAAGAGGCCATGGCGCGCGGCGCCGAAGGCGTGACGGACCCCGCCTTGCTGCAGATGCAGGCGCTGGCGAAGGATGGGCAACTGGAGCCGGCGATCCTGCTGCTGAT
The DNA here is from genome assembly GCF_056279385.1 of Massilia sp. UYP34. Classification (NCBI taxonomy): domain Bacteria; kingdom Pseudomonadati; phylum Pseudomonadota; class Betaproteobacteria; order Burkholderiales; family Oxalobacteraceae; genus Massilia; species Massilia sp. UYP34. The sequence continues at coordinate 211,643 of NZ_JBWBRF010000005.1, forward strand.
GTTCCGCCAGTCGTACCGGCCGGCGCTGGACGCCTGGCTGGCGGCCAACCCGGACGGCGTCAAGCGGTTCATCGACCGCTACGGCATGCGGCCTTGACCGGTCGGCACGAAGCGAACGGCTGCGCAGGCCGCCTTTGGGTATAGTGCGGCCATGCCTTCTTCCGACAAGCATCCCACCACGCCGGACGGGCGGTATTTCGTCGTCTCGGGCCGCCTGTGGCGCGCCAGCAATCCCAACCTCGCGCCGGAAGAGCGCCAGCATCTGGTGGACCGGCTCATGCGGGCGCGCCGCGACGTCGGCGCGGCGCTCAAGGCGCGCGACAGCGATGCCGAGCGCAGCGCGCGCGGGGCGGTCGACGCGGCCAAGCGCGCGCTGGGAGAGCGGGGACCGGTGTGGTGGACCGATGGCGCGCCGGACTTCAACCGGCGGATGGCGGCGAATACCCCTTATGCGGATTGGTTCGCGGCGCTGCCGCCTCGCTCATAAAAAAACTAGTCGCTGACCTTGCCCCGCAGGGACTTGATCTGGCTGCTGCGCGCCTTGGCGTCCAGGCGCCGCAGCTGCGACCCGCGCGTCGGCCGGGTCGGCCGGCGCAGCACCGGCACGACCGCGGCCTTGTCGACCATTTCCTGCAGGCGGCGCAGGGCGTCTTCCTTGTTCTGTTCCAGGCTGCGCGACTGCTGCGCCTTGAGTACCAGCACGCCTTCCTGCGTGATGCGCCCATCGTTCAATGCCAGCAGGCGTTCCTTCACGTGCTGCGGCAGCGACGAGGCGCCAATGTCGAACCGCGCATGCACGGCGCACGAGACCTTGTTGACGTTCTGGCCGCCCGGGCCCTGGGCCCGGATGGCGCTGAATTCGACTTCGAGAGGATTGATGACGGCCATGGGCGCCATTGTAAACCGGGTGGCGGCCTGCACGGAACGCGAAGATATCGGACAATAGCGGGTTCCGCCTGACCTTTTCGACATCCTTTTCGATACTCATGACCAATTCCGCATCATTGTCCGGCCCACGCGGCGCCGCCATCAACCTGCGACCTTTCGGTGTCGCACTCGTGCTCATCGTGCTGGGCGCCTGGTACCTGACGCAGGTCGTCGGCCCGCGCCAGGCCGCGCTCTACGTGGTCGGCGCGCTGCTCGGCGTGGCCCTGTACCACGCGGCGTTTGGTTTCACCTCGGCCTGGCGCGTGTTCATCGCCGACGGCCGCGGCGCCGGCCTGCGCGCGCAAATGCTGATGCTGGCGGTCGGCGTCGTGCTGTTCTTCCCGGCGCTGGCCGGCGGCACGCTGTTCGGCAACCCGGTCACCGGGCTGGTGCAGCCGGCCGGCACGTCCGTCATCGTCGGCGCCTTCATCTTCGGCATCGGCATGCAGCTGGGCGGCGGTTGCGCCTCCGGCACGCTGTACACGGTCGGCGGCGGCAGCACGCGCATGATCGTCACGCTGTTGTTCTTCATCGTCGGCTCGCTGATCGGCACCGCCCACATGCCGTTCTGGACCGCGATGCCGCAGCTGCCGCCGCTGTCGGCGGTGAAGGAACTGGGCCTGGTCCCGGCGCTGGCGCTGAACCTGCTCGTGTTCGCCCTGATCGCGGCCATCACCGTCGTGGTCGAGAAGCGCCGCCATGGCCGGCTGGTCACGGAGCAAGCGCAGCCGGGCGGTGGCGCGCGCTGGCTGCGCGGTCCGTGGCCGCTGGTGGCCGGCGCGCTGGCGCTGGTCGTGCTCAACTTTGCCACGCTGGCGCTGTCGGGCCGGCCGTGGGGCGTGACCTCGGCGTTCGCGCTGTGGGGCGCCAAGGCGGCAGCCTTGGCCGGCATCGACGTCGCCAGCTGGACCTACTGGTCGAGCGCCGCCAACGCCGCCGCACTGGCCGCGCCGATCTCGAACGACGTGACCTCGGTGATGGACATCGGCATCGTGCTCGGCGCGATGCTGGCGGCGGCACTGGCCGGCCGCTACGCGCCGGTGTGGGGCCTGCCGCTGCGCTCGCTGATCGCGGCGGTGGTCGGCGGCCTGCTGCTCGGCTACGGCGCGCGCCTGGCCTACGGCTGCAATATCGGCGCCTATTTCAGCGGCATCGTGTCGGGCAGCCTGCATGGCTGGCTGTGGCTGGTGGTCGCGTTCGCCGGCAACGTGGTCGGCACCCGCCTGCGTCCGTTGTTCGGGCTGGAAGTGGAGCGGGTGAAGCTGGGCGGTTGCTGAGGGAGATGGGTCGCCGGGCGTGGGCCGGGAATACCGGTTGCGACCGGTATGGATGATGGTTCGGGTCAGTTCGCCAGCAGCTCCACGCGCTGACCGAACCCGGCGTATTCATGGAATACCGAATTTCAATTCGCTTTTCCTCGAAACCGTCCGGCCGCTCACTCGTGGTAACTGACGCTCCCGCTCCCCGCCCGGCTGACGCTGCGCTCGCCCGGATTGCCATACACCAAGACGTCGCCGCTGCCGCTGAGCGACACTTTTACTTTGCCGCGCGCCTGCACCGCGCTGTCGCCCGAGCCGCTCTGGCTCACCGTCACTTCCTCGGCGCGCAGGTGCTCGGCGTCGAGGTGGCCCGAGCCGGTGGTACTGGCGTCGAGTTCGCGCGCGGTGCCGACCACGGTGATGCGGCCCGATCCCATCAGGCGCGTCTCGACCCGGTCCATGGCGGCGCCGCCGTTCACGTCGAGGTCGCCGCTGCCGCTCAGGCCCACCCTGGCGGTGCGGAAACGCCCGTTGAAGCGCACGCTGCCAGAACCGTTGAGCTCGATGGCGACCGCGTCGCCCGAGAAGCCGTTGATGCTGCTGTCGCCGCTGCCGTCGATCCGCACCGAGGTCAAGACCGGCAAGACCAGGTCGACCACCAGCGGTTCGCGGTGGCGCAGCACCATGCCGCGGATGCCGATGCGCAGCACATTGCCGTCGCCCTGGACTTCGACGTTGCCGAGCATGCGCTGCTCGCCGCTGACCTGGAGCGACGGCGTGGCGCCATAGCGCAGGTTGAGGTCGATCGGGCCGTCGAGCTCGACCATCTCGACGCCGGACGGCACGCTGCGCGTGACTTGCGCCACCTGGCGCCGCTCGGCGGCCGTGGTGGTGCCGGTAGCGCGCAGCATGCTGTAGCTCAGCGCCACCAGCACGGCGGCCAGCAGCAGCAGGGCGAGTCCGATTTTCAGCAGGGCGCGCATGGTGTCCTTATCCCCTCAGCAGCGACAGGTTCATGTTCACGTAGCGGCGGATGCCCAGCAGCGTGTATTTGGTGAGCACGATCGACAGCAGGAACAGCGCGATGCCGCCCAGGATCAGCGCGCAGCCGAACGCCACTTGCGTGGTGCGCGAGCCGGGATCCAGCTCGGTCGTGATCTGGATCTTGCGTTCGGCCACCGCCTCGGCCCCGCGCATGAAGCGCGAGTCGCGCTCGGCGCGCCCGGCGCGGGCCTCGGGGTTGTCCTCGTCGAGGCCAGGCGCCGGCTCGTCGAACACATGGATGCCGTTGGCGCCGATCGTGACCCGGGTCTGGGATTCGACCGGCTCGCCGTCGTCGCCGGTCACCATGCGGGTCAGCGGGGCGCTCAGGATCAGTTCATTCGAGCCGGCCAACCCGCTCGCGGTCACGGCGATGCCCGAGACATAGACGCCGAAGGCGGACAGGTACAGCGACATCAGCAGCGAAGCGAAGACCGCGGCCGGGATCAGCATGAACAGATTGAATATCAGCAGGCCGATGCTGGAAACGGCCATGCGCGCGACATTCGTCGGCGGCTTCCTGTCCGTGTCCTTGAGGTCGGCCAAGTGGGCGCTGGCGCGCAGGGTCAGCGCGACCTGGCGCGGTTCGCCCAGCTCGGCGGCCACCTCGTGTTCCGGTCGGCCGGCGGCGCTGCCGTCGACGAAGCGCTGCTCGTACCAGGCCAGGGTTTTGGCCTGGATCTCCGGCGGCAGGCCCATCAGGGCCCGCTTGAGCGCGTCGAGGTATTCCAGCTTGCCCATGTGCTTGCGGTTCTCCGTCAGTGGTGGCCGAGGGCCGGGATGGCGCCGATCGCCACCGCGGTCGATTGCGCCGAGCCGCCGATCAGCTCGGGCTTGACCAGCACCAGCGTGCTCAGCGCCACGATGGCAAGAATGGCAACGGTGTGCAGGCCGAGACGGGGTTTCATGGTCATTTCCATCGGACGGGTTGGGATGCTGCTACCTTACGGAATCGCTGGATGCGGCGCCATGGGTGTGCGACAGGCTGCGCTTTTCGCGGGGCAGGGCGCCGTAGGCGCGGATGGCCGTCGCCGCCGCCTGGCCGCTGCGCACCGCTGTCTCCAGCGTGGCCGGGTAGTCGCTGGCCGTGTAGTCGCCCGCCAGCACCAGGCCGGGCAGGGACGTGTTGCTTGGGCGCACTAGTCCGGGTGTGCAGCTGAAGGTGGCGCGCTTCTCGGTGATCAGCTGGGTCCAGCTTGGCGCGGCCAGTTCCGGCCGGCCGAAATCGTGGGCCAGCTGGGACGCGATGGCGCCTGCCAGCCGCTCGCGCGGCAGGCGCGCGGCTTCAAAGGCGGCGCTCACCACCACCGCCAGCAGGCCGTCGTGGGCCGCGTCCAGCTGGGCGCGGTCGAACACGAACTGGCCCCAGCGCCCCGTTGCAGGGTCGTCCAGCAGGGCGTAGAAAGGCAGCGCCAGCCGGGTGCCGGGCGCGTATTGCAGGTAGCAGGTGGCGATCGGCTCGTGGGTCAAGGCTTCCAGCTGGCCGGCCAGCGCGGCGGCTTCGGGCAGCGCCGCCAGCAGCGCCGCGCTCACCGGCGCCGGGGTGGCCAGCACCACCGCGTCGAAGCGCTCGGCCGGCAGGTCGGCGCCGGGCTCCACCAGCCAGCCGTCGCCATCGCGCCGGATGCCCGCGACCTTGACGCCCAGGCGCACGGCATGACCGTGACGCGCGAGCCAGGCGCCCGCGGGTTCCGGGAACAGCGCCCCCATCGGCAGGCGCGGCAGCAGCATGTCGGAAGCGGCGCGCCGGCCGGCGCCCAGGCTGTCGCGCAGCACCGCCAGGAACACGTTGGCCGAGGCGCGCTCGGGCGGCGTGTTCAGGGCCGCGATGCACAGCGGGCGCCACATCAGCCGGGTCAGGCGCTCGGTCTGGTCGAAGCGCTCCAGGAGTTCGAGCACCGTGCAGTCGTCGTTCAGCCGCCAGCCCATCCAGCGCGCGGCGCTGTTCAAGCGCGCCAGCGCCAGCTTGTCGGCGCGCGCCAAGCCCCTGGCGCGCAGCAGGGCCACGGCCAGATGCAGCGGCGCCGGCAGGCGTGGCGCGGCGAAGTCCATGCCGTCGCCGCCCGCCGGATAGCGCATCTGGACCGGCAGGCGCAGGAAAGCGGTGTTTTCAGGCACGCCCACCCGTCGCATCAGGCGCAGCGATTCGCGGTAGGCGCCCAGCAGGATGTGCTGACCGTTGTCCAGGGCCATGCCGCGCACCTCGACGCCGCGCGCGCGGCCGCCCAGGCTGCGGGCGGCTTCGAACAGGGTCACCGCGCAGCCCTGGCGCGCCAGCTCGAGCGCCGCGGCGCAGCCGGCCCAGCCGCCACCGGCGACCGCGACCCGCAGCGCCCCCGGCTTGCCTTCAGGTGCGGACATAGGTCTTCCACGCCAGCCAGAGTTTGCGCAACGGCGTGAGCGAGATGCGCTGGTTGAGCACGTGGAAGCCGTCGCGCTGGATCTCGTCCAGCAGCGTGCGGTAGATGGCGGCCATCATCAGGCCGGGACGCTGGGCGCGCCGGTCTTCTTTCGGCAGCAGGGCCAGCGCTTCGTCGTAGACGGCTTGCGCGCGCGCGGCCTGGAAGCGCATCAGCGCCTCGAACTTGTCGCTGTGCTGCAGCTTGAGCAGGTCGTTGGCGGTGACGCCGAACTGCTGCAGCTCGTTGACCGGCAGGTAGATGCGGCCCTTGCGCGCATCGTCGCCGACGTCGCGGATGATGTTCGTCAGCTGGAAGGCCAGGCCGAGCTTTTCGGCGTAGGCCAGGGTCTGCGGGTTGGTATGGCCGAAGATGCTGGCCGACAGGATGCCGACCACGCCCGCCACGTGCCAGCAATAGCGCTGCAGGCCGGGGTAGTCGAGGTAGCGGCTCTGGTCCAGGTCCATCTCCATGCCGTCGACGATCGCCTGCAGGTGTTTTTCTTCCAGCTGGTAGGTGGCGATGTGCGGCTGCAGCGCCAGCATCACCGGGTGCGTCGGGACGCCCGAATACATCTTCGAGACCTCGGTGCGCCACCAGGCCAGCTTGATGCGCGCCACCGAACCGTCGGTGGCCTCGTCGACGGTGTCGTCGACTTCGCGGCAAAAGGCGTACAGCGCCGTGATCGCGCGCCGGCGCTCGGGCGGGAGGAACAGGAAGCTGTAGTAGAAACTGGAGCCGCTCTGGACGGTCTTTTGCTGGCAGTATTCGTCTGGAGACATGAAATCGTCGTGAAATGCTGGTCGGGACGCGGCCGAATCGGGTCCCGGCGCGCGGTCAATCCGCTATCTTATCCGATGAGTGTGAAATCGGGGACGCAGAAAGCGTCGCTACATGCGCAATGCGCGCCAGCCGACCATGAGCCAGTCGGGCGCCGCCAGCACCGGGCGGCGCCGGAACACGTCGTAGCCGGCCTGCTCGATGCGGTCGAGGATGCGCAGGCCGCCCTGGACGATCATGCGCAACTCCCAGCCGATCCGGCCCGGCAGGCGCTTGGCCAGCGGCGCGCCCGACAGCATCAGCGCGCGGGCGCGCTCGACCTCGAAGCGCATCAGGGCCTGGAACGGCGCGTCGACCGTGCCGGCGCGCAGCGCCGCCTCGCCCACCTTGAACCGTGCCAGGTCTTCCAGCGGCAGATAAATACGCCCCTTCTCGAGGTCGATCGCCACGTCCTGCAGGAAGTTCGTCAGCTGCAGCGCGCTGCAGATGGCGTCGGCGTCGCGCAGATTACTGGCGCCGTCGGCGCCGTACAGCGCCAGCATCAGGCGCCCGACCGGATCGGCCGAGCGGCGGCAGTAATCGAGCAGGCTGGCATAGTCGGCATAGCGCTGGGTGACGACGTCCTGCCTGAACGCCGACAGCAGGTCGCGCAGCGGGGCGAGCGGCAGGCGATACTGGGCGACGACGCCGGCCAGGCGCGCGAACATCGGGTTCGACGACGTCTGGCCGGCATCGATCAGGTCCAGCTCGCGTTCGTAGGCCGCGAGGGCCGCCAGCCGCTCTTCGGGAGTCGCATGGCCTTCGTCGGCCAGGTCGTCGGCGCTGCGCGCGAACGCATAGATCGCCTCGACCGCCGGCACCAGGCGGCGCGGCAGCAGGATCGAAGCGACAGGAAAGTTTTCGTAGTGATCTACGGCCATTTTGGACGGATGACTCTAAAGTCACCTGGTTTATCTATTTGCATGATTATAATTGCTGGATTACAAACTGGCGCTTGTCTGATGCCGATGCGCAGCCAGCTCCGGCCCGAGACGCCGCAAAGATCAGCCAAAGATCAGCCAGATCAGCTCATGATCAGCCAAAGGATTGCCACCGTGTTTGCCCGATTTTCTTGTTCCGCCCTGCGCGCGGCCCTGCTGGCGCCGCTCGTTGCCGCCGCGCTCGTTGCCTGTTCCAAGCCCGCCCCGCCTCCCGAAGACGTGCGTCCCGTACGCGTGACCACCCTGGCCCTGGATACGGCGGGCGAGCGCCAGGAATTCTCGGGCGACGTGCGCCCGCGCTACGAGTCGCAGCTCGGTTTCCGGGTCGGCGGCAAGATCGTCGAGCGCAAGGTGGACGTCGGCGCCACGGTCAAGCGCGGCGACGTGCTGATGCAGCTCGACCCGCAAGACCTGCGCCTGGCCGAAAGCCAGGCGAGGGCCACCCTGCGCGCCGCCGAGACCGAGCGCGACCTGGCCAGGGCCGACTACAAGCGCCACGTCGACCTGCGCACCCAGAATTTCGTCAGCCAGGCCGTGCTCGACGCCAAGCAAAGCGCCCTGAAGGCGGCCCAGGCCAATGTCGACGCCGCCCTCGCCGGCCTGCGCGGGCAGGCCAACCAGTCCACCTATACGAACCTGACGGCCGACGCCGACGGCGTGGTGACCGCCATCGAGGCCGAGGTGGGGCAGGTGGTGCAACCCGGCAGCCCGGTGGTGCGGGTGGCGCGCACGGTCGAGAAGGAAGTGGTGATCGGCATCCCCGAAGACAAGGTCGGCCAGCTGCGGGCCGCCCGCAACGTCACCGTGCGCCTGTGGGCCAACGAGGCGGTGGCGATTCCCGGCAAGATCCGCGAAGTCTCGCCGGTGGCCGATCCGGCCACCCGCACCTATACGGTGAAAGTGGCGCTGCCCGAGAATGCCGAGGCGCGCCTGGGCATGACCGCGACCGTCGAACTGGTCAGCGGCGCGCCCGCCGGCGGCCGTGGCGCGGCCGGCCTGCGCCTGCCCTTGACCGCCCTGGTGCAGCACAAGGGCGGCAGCGCCGTCTGGATCGTCGAGAACGGCGCGGTCAGGCTGGCGCCGGTGCAGGTGGTCGGCCAGGTGCGCAATGACGTGCTGGTCACCGGGCAGATCAGCGCGGGCCAGCAGGTCGTCACCGCCGGCGTCAACCTGCTAAAGGAAGGCCAGAAGGTGCGCATCCTCACCGCCGACGTCTCGCGTCGCGCCGACACCGAAGCGCTCGTGTCGGGCGAGGTCGGCAAATGAAGGACTTCAACCTGTCGCGCTGGGCGCTGGAGCACATCCCCCTCACGCGTTTCCTGATCGCCGCCTGCATGCTGTTCGGGATCCTCAGTTACTTCGAGCTGGGCCAGGACGAGGATCCCCCCTTCACCTTCCGCGCGATGGTGGTGAGCGCCGTGTGGCCGGGCGCCACCGCGCTGCAGATGGCCGAGCAGGTGACCGACCCGCTGGAAAGGAAGCTCCAGGAGACGCCGTACATCCACACCATCCGCAGCTTTTCCAAGCCGGGCGAGACCACCATCATCCTCGAGCTGCGCGAATCGACGCCGCCGTCCGAGACCTCGCCGGCCTGGTACCAGGTGCGCAAGAAGATCGGCGACATCGCGGGCACCCTGCCGCAGGGCGTGATCGGGCCGTTCTTCAACGACGAATTCGGCGACACCTACGGCTCCATCTTCGCGCTCTCGGGCGACGGCTTCACCTATGCCGAGATGCGCGACTATGCCGACTTCGTGCGCCAGCAACTGCTGCGCGTGCCGCTGGTGGCCAAGGTCGAGCAGTTCGGGGTGCAGAACGAAAAGGTGTACATCGAGTTCTCGAGCAAGAAGTTCGCCCAGCTGGGCGTGCCGTTCGAGCAGATCGTCAACCAGATCGCGACCCAGAACGAGATCGAGGCGAGCGGCGTGCTGGTGACGCCGATGGAGAACCTGCAGGTGCGCGTGACCGGCGCGCTGCGTACGCTGGAGCAGATCGAAGACCTGCAGTTGCGCGCCGGCGGCACCACCTTCCGGCTGGGCGACTTCGCCACCGTCAAGCGCGGCTACCAGGATCCGCCGGCGGACAAGATGCGCTTCAACGGCAAGGAAGTGATCGGCCTGGGCGTGTCGATGCAAAAGGGCGGCAACATCATCACCATGGGTGAAGGCTTGAGCGAGACGGTGGAGCGCATCCGGAGCCAGCTCCCGGTCGGCATCGAGCTCGAACGGGTGGCCGACCAGCCGCAGGCGGTCACGGCGTCGGTGGGCGAATTCATCAAGGTGCTGATCGAGGCGGTGGTGATCGTGCTGGTCGTGTCCTTCCTGGCCCTGGGCCTGCATACCAAGCCGAAGTGGCGGGTGGACGTGTATCCGGGCCTGGTGGTGGCGCTGTCGATCCCGCTGGTGCTGGCCATTACCTTCCTGTTCATGCGCATGCTGGATATCTCGCTGCACAAGATTTCGCTCGGCGCCCTGATCATCGCGCTTGGCCTGCTGGTCGACGACGCCATCATCGCGGTGGAGATGATGGTGCGCAAGATGGAAGAGGGCCTGTCGCGCTTCGAGGCGGCCACCTTCGCCTATACGTCGACCGCGATGCCGATGCTGACCGGCACCCTGATCACGGCGGCGGGCTTCCTGCCGATCGGCCTGGCCGAGTCGGCGGCCGGCGAATACACGTTCACGATGTTCTCGGTGAACGGCCTGGCGCTCCTGATCTCGTGGGTGGTGGCGGTCACGTTTACCCCTTACATCGGGTTCCTTCTGTTGCGGGTGAAGCCGCATGGCGCCGGGGAGGGCGGTCATCACGACGTCTACGATTCGCCCGGCTACCAGCGCTTTCGCCGTCTGGTGAGCCGCTGCGTCGAGTGGCGCAAGACCACGATCGCGCTGAGCCTGGGCGTGTTCGCGCTGGGCGTGTTCGGCTTTAATTTCATCGAAAAGCAGTTCTTCCCCGATTCGAGCCGTCCCGAACTGATGATCGAGCTGTGGTCGCCCGAAGGCACCAGTTTCGCCGCCAACGAAGCCGTCGTGAAGCGCTTCGAGGCCTTCCTGGCCAAGCAAGAGGGCGTGCAGAGCGTGACCAGCTACGTCGGCACCGGCAGCCCGCGCTTCTACCTGCCGCTGGACCAGATCTTCCCGCAGTCGAACGTGTCGCAGCTGGTGGTGTTACCTAGCGATACAGAGGCGCGCGAGCGCCTGCGCACGAAGATCGTCGACGTGTTCAAGACCGACTTTCCCGAGGTGCGCGGCAGGGTGAAACTGCTGCCGAACGGACCGCCGGTGCCGTATCCGGTGCAATTCCAGGTGCTGGGGCCGGACATCGGCGTGGTGCGCACCATCGCCGACGAGATCAAGGGAGTCATGGCCGCCAATCCGAACACGGTCGGCGTGAACGACAACTGGAACGAGTCGGTCAAGGTGCTGCGCCTCGATCTCGACCAGGACAAGTTGCGCGCGCTCGGCGTGACCTCGCAACAGGTGCGGCGCGTGGTGCAGACGACGCTCACCGGCACCCCGATCGGCCAGTTCCGCGAATCGAACCGCCTGATCGACATGGTGGTGCGCCAGCCGTTCGACGAGCGTTCGACCGTGACGCGCTTGCAGGAAGCACTGGTGCCGACCGCCGGCGGACGCGCGGTCACCATCGGCCAGGTCGCCCGCGTGCAGTTCGTGTGGGAGCCGGGCGTGGTCTGGCGCGAGGGCCGCGAGTGGGCGATCATGGTGCAGTCCGACGTGGTCGAGGGCATCCAGGGGCCGACCGTGACCGACCAGGTCGACGCCAGGCTGGCCGACATCCGCGCGAAGCTCCCGGCCGGCTACCGCGTGACGGTCGAGGGCGCCGCGGCCGACAGCGCCGAGGCCGAGGCGTCGATCATGGCCAATGTGCCGCTGGTGCTGTTCATCACGTTTACCTTGCTGATGCTGCAGCTGCACAGCTTCTCGCGTTCGCTGCTGGTGTTCCTCACCGGTCCGCTGGGCGTGGCCGGCGCGGCGATGGCGCTCCTGATCCTGGATCGGCCGTTCGGATTCGTCGCCAACCTGGGGGTGATCGCGCTGTTCGGGATGATCATCCGCAACTCGGTGATCCTGGTGGACCAGATCGAGCACGACATCGCCAATGGCAGCCACCCGTGGGACGCGATCGTGGAGTCCGCGGTGCGGCGCTGCCGGCCGATCCTGTTGACGGCCGCCGCCGCGGCGCTGGCCATGATCCCGCTGTCGAGGTCGACGTTCTGGGGGCCGATGGCGGTGGCGATCATGGGCGGCCTGATCGTGGCGACGGCGTTGACCTTGCTGTTCCTGCCGGCGTTGTATGCGACGTGGTTCCGGGTCAAGAAGCCCGAGCAGAATGACGTGTCCTTGAACCGCTGACCGTCGCACCGTCGTTCCCGCGCAGGCGGGAACCCAGGTTCGCTCGCATTGCCGCCATTACGCGCTTTGCCACTTTGCGCAAAAAAACTTGGGTTCCCGCCTGCGCGGGAACGACGTATCAGGGGTAACTCAGGAAGTCCCTGGCTTGCACCACGCCCCGCACGGCTAAAAAATGATGCCCAATAGTGTCAGAAATTCCAGTAAAATAATCGTTTGAAGTTGTAGCCCCTAAACATTGGAGTGCAGGGCGGCCGGTTTTACCGTCGGTCGTCCTTTGTTTTTGTGGCAATTATGCAATCCTGAGCGAGGATGGCGAAATTGGTAGACGCACCAGGTTTAGGTCCTGACGCCAGCAATGGTGTGGGGGTTCGAGTCCCCCTCCTCGCACCACGAATAATTATTTTTTTGGACGATTTTTATAATGGCAACTGCAGTCGAAACCCTGGGTAAACTCGAGCGTCGCTTGACGATCTCTTTTCCGGTCGCTGACGTCCGTACCGAAGTCGAAAAGCGCCTGAAACAGCAGGCCAAGACGGCCCGTGCGCCGGGCTTCCGTCCAGGCAAAGTGCCTCTGAAGATGGTCGCAGCCCAGTACGGCTACCAGATCGAGTCCGACGTGCTGAACGACAAGGTCGGCCGTGCGTTCAACGAAGCCGCCGTCGAGAACGAGCTGCGCGTTGCCGGTTTCCCGAAAATCGAGCCGAAGCAAGATTCGCCGGAAGGCACCCTGTCGTTCGACGCCACCTTCGAGGTGTACCCGGAAGTCGTGGTCGGCGACCTGGCTGCCGTCGAAGTCGAGACCGTCGCCACCGAGGTCAGCGACGTCGAGATCGACAAGACCATCGACATCCTGCGCAAGCAGCGCGTGCACTACCACACCAAGGGTGAAGCGGGCGAGCACGGCACCGGCGGCGAAGCCGTGGCTGCCAATGGCGACCGCGCGACCGTCGACTTCGTCGGCACCCTGGACGGCGTTGAATTCGCCGGCGGCAAGGCCGAAGACTATGCCTTCGTGCTGGGCGAAGGCCGCATGCTGCCGGAATTCGAAGCCGCGACCGTGGGCCTGAAAGTCGGCGAGAGCAAGACCTTCCCGCTTGCCTTCCCCGAGGACTACCATGGCCCGGACGTGGCCGGCAAGACCGCCGAGTTCACCATCACCCTGAAGGCCCTGGAGTGGGCGCACCTGCCGGAAGTCGACGCCGAATTCGCCCAGTCGCTGGGCATCGAAGACGGCTCGATCGACAAGATGCGCGAAGACATCAAGGTCAACCTGGAACGCGAAGTGCGCGCCCGTGTCAAAGCACGCAACAAGGAAGCCGTGATGGACGCCCTGGTCAAGTCGACCGAGCTGGACGTGCCGCAAGTCATGATCGAGCAGGATTCGGAGCGCCTGGCCGAAATGACCCGCCAGGACATGGCGCAGCGCGGCATGGACGTGTCCAAGCTGCCGTTCCCGGCCGAGATGTTCAAGGACAAGGCAGAGCGCCGCGTGCGCTTGGGTCTGATCCTGTCGCAACTGGTCGCCGACAACAAGCTGGAAGCTACCCAGGAACAGGTGAAGGCCCAGATCGAAGACTTCTCGCAGAGCTACGAAGACCCGAAAGAAGTCCTGAAGTACTACTTCAGCGACCGTCGTCGTCTGGGTGAAGTCGAAGCCCTTGTTTTGGAAGAAAACGTCGTCAACTATGTACTCGGCAAGGCGAAAGTGTCGACCAAGACCATCGCTTTCGATGAACTGATGGGCAGCGCCCCACAGGCCTGAAGAAATTAACTTGCCGGCCTGCGTGGCCGGCATTTTTTTCCATGGCCTCTTTATAAGGAACGAGACGGGTATGATTCGTAATCCGGCATTGGATACACAAGCACTCGGCATGGTGCCGATGGTGATCGAACAGAGTGGGCGCGGCGAACGCGCCTATGACATCTATTCGCGCCTCTTGAAGGAGCGCGTGATCTTCCTGGTCGGCCCTGTCAACGACCAGATGGCGAACCTGATCGTCGCCCAGATGCTGTTCCTGGAAAGTGAAAATCCTGACAAGGATATTTCGCTCTACATTAATTCCCCGGGCGGCTCCGTCTCGGCGGGCCTGGCGATCTTCGACACGATGAACTTCATCAAGCCGGACGTCTCGACCCTGTGCACGGGCCTGGCCGCGTCGATGGGCGCCTTCCTGCTGGCCGCCGGCGCCAAGGGCAAGCGTTTCTCGCTGCCGAACTCGCGCGTCATGATCCACCAGCCATCGGGCGGATCGCAGGGCATGGCATCGGATATCGAAATCCAGGCCAAGGAAATCCTGTACCTGCGCGAGCGCCTGGCGCGCATCATGGCCGAGAATACCGGCCAGAGCATCGAGCAGATCCACAAGGATACCGACCGCGACCGCTTCATGTCGGCGGAAGAATCCGTCGACTATGGCATGATCGACAAGGTCCTGACCAGTCGCGGCCAAGCCTGACCGTTTGGACGGTGTTGGAAAAAAACGCCCGGACGCGATCACGTTCGGGCGTTTGTTTTTTATTTCGGGTAGCATGTTCGTACGTGCACAAGTTGCGCTGCTTTAGCGGCATGTCACATTCGCACTTGTTGCGTACTGGTATAAGCGTTATATTCACAGCAATTCAATAGAGTCCTGCCCCCATGTCAGACAAAAAATCCTCCAGCGGCGAAAAACTTCTGTACTGCTCGTTCTGCGGAAAGAGCCAGCACGAAGTCAAGAAGCTGATCGCGGGACCGTCGGTGTTCATCTGCGATGAATGCATCGACCTGTGCAACGACATCATCCGCGATGAAACGTCGAACGTCGAAACGGTGGCGGGCGCCAAGTCCGACCTGCCGACGCCACACGAAATCACCGAGCTGCTCGACCAGTACGTCATCGGCCAGCAAACGGCCAAGCGTATCCTGTCGGTGGCCGTGTACAACCATTACAAGCGCCTCAAGCACCTGGGCAAGAAAGACGAAGTCGAACTGGCCAAGAGCAATATTCTGCTCGTGGGTCCGACCGGCTCCGGCAAAACCCTGCTGGCCCAGACCCTGGCGCGCATGCTCAACGTTCCGTTCGTGATCGCCGACGCGACCACGCTGACCGAAGCGGGCTATGTCGGCGAAGACGTCGAGAACATCATCCAGAAGCTGCTGCAAAGCTGCAACTATGAGGTGGAAAAGGCGCAGCGCGGCATCGTCTACATCGATGAGATCGACAAGATTTCGCGCAAGTCCGACAACCCGTCGATCACCCGCGACGTCTCGGGCGAAGGCGTGCAGCAGGCGCTGCTCAAGCTGATCGAAGGCACGATGGCGTCGGTGCCGCCGCAGGGTGGCCGCAAGCATCCGAACCAGGACTTCGTGCAGATCGACACGACCAACATCATGTTCATCTGCGGCGGCGCCTTCGACGGCCTGGCCAAGGTGATCCAGAATCGTTCGGTCAAGAGCGGCATCGGCTTCGGCGCCACGGTCAAGAGCCTGGAGGACGGCTATAACGCCGAGATCCTGCTCGAAGCCGAGCCGGAAGACTTGATCAAGTTCGGCCTGATTCCCGAACTGGTCGGCCGCCTGCCGGTGGTGGCCGCGCTCTCCGAGCTGACCGAAGAAGCGCTGATCCAGATCCTGGTCGAGCCGAAGAACGCCCTGATCAAGCAGTACTCGAAGCTGCTCGAGATGGAAGGCGCCGAGCTGGAAATCCGTCCCGCCGCGTTGCACGCGATCGCCAGGAAGGCGCTGGCGCGCAAGACCGGCGCCCGCGGCCTGCGTTCGATTCTCGAGCACGCGCTGCTGGACGTCATGTATGAATTGCCGAGCCAGCAAAACGTCGTGAAAGTCGTCATCGATGAAAATACGATCACGAATGGCGCGAAACCTTTGCTGATTTATAGCGAAACCGCCAAGGCGTCTGGAGAGAACTGAAAAAAGCCCATGCGCACGCCACAAAAAGGCTTGCCGTACGGACTCAACTAGGTACAATCAATCTCAATAAAAGACTTCGGGCTTCAATCGAAAAGCCACTCGCGGCGTGCCGCGCGGTGGCTTTTTCTATTTGAAAGCAGTTTTTTATTGGAACGGCTATATTCTTCGGCAAGTTGAAACTTTTTTACTTGTAGAAAATATTTTCTCTGGGTGGCCTTGTGTTTTCGCTGCCCAGCGCCCAAGTTCAGCTACACGCTTTCTATAAGGTATGCCATGACAACTTCGAAATTAACCGAGCAAACGACGCTGCCACTTCTGCCGTTGCGCGATGTGGTTGTGTTCCCGCATATGGTGATACCTCTGTTCGTCGGCCGTCCAAAATCCATCAAGGCGCTTGAAGCCGCAATGGAGCAGGGCAAGAGCATCATGCTGGCCGCCCAAAAGGCCGCCGCCAAGGACGAACCCTCAGCCGCAGACATCTATGAGATCGGCTGCGTGGCCAATATTCTGCAAATGCTGAAACTCCCGGACGGCACCGTGAAGGTGCTGGTGGAAGGTTCCCAGCGTGCGCGCATCGATAAGATTACCGATGGCGCTACCCATTTCGTGGCCGACCTGACGCCGGTCAATTCGGAAATCGGCGACGACTCCGAAGTCGAAGCGATGCGACGTGCGATCGTCCAGCAGTTCGACCAGTACGTCAAACTCAATAAAAAGATTCCACCCGAGATCCTGGCGTCGCTGGCCGGCATCGACGACGCCGGCCGCCTGGCCGATACCGTCGCCGCCCACCTGCCGCTCAAGCTCGAGCAGAAGCAAGTGATCCTCGAGATCTTCAACGTCGCCAAGCGCCTGGAGCATCTGCTGGGCCAACTGGAAGGCGAGCTGGACATCCTGCAGGTCGAGAAGCGCATCCGTGGCCGCGTCAAGCGCCAGATGGAAAAATCGCAGCGCGAGTACTACCTGAACGAACAGGTCAAGGCGATCCAGAAGGAACTGGGCGAAGGCGAGGAGGGCGCCGACATCGAAGAGCTCGAGAAGAAGGTTATCGCAGCCAAGATGCCGAAGGAAGCCATGGAAAAAGCCCAGGCCGAGATTCGCAAGCTCAAGCTGATGTCGCCGATGTCGGCCGAAGCCACCGTGGTGCGCAACTATATCGACACCCTGGTGTCGCTGCCGTGGAAGAAGAAGTCGAAGGTCACCGCCGATCTCGAGAACGCCCAGAACGTGCTCGAGCAGGATCACTATGGCCTCGACAAGATCAAGGAACGCATCCTGGAATACCTCGCGGTGCAGCAGCGCGTCGACAAGCTCAAGGCCCCGATCCTGTGCTTCGTCGGTCCTCCGGGCGTCGGCAAGACCTCGCTGGGCCAGTCGATCGCCCGCGCCACGAACCGCAAGTTCGTGCGCATGGCGCTCGGTGGCGTGCGCGACGAAGCCGAGATCCGCGGCCACCGCCGCACCTATATCGGCTCGATGCCGGGCAAGGTGCTGCAGTCGCTGGCCAAGGTCGGCGTGCGCAACCCGCTGTTCCTGCTCGACGAGATCGACAAGATGGGCGCGGACTTCCGTGGCGACCCGTCGTCGGCCCTGCTCGAGGTGCTCGATCCCGAGCAGAACCACACCTTCTCGGATCACTACCTGGAGGTCGACTTCGACCTGTCGGACGTGATGTTCGTGGCGACCTCGAACTCGTTCAACATTCCGCCGGCGCTGCTGGACCGGATGGAAGTCATCCGCCTGTCGGGTTATACCGAGGACGAGAAGACCAGCATCGCGCAGCGCTACCTGCTGCCGAAGCAGTTGAAGAACAACGGCCTGAGGGAAGACGAGATCAAGGTCGAGGAGGGCGCCATCCGCGACATCATCCGTTACTACACCCGTGAAGCCGGCGTGCGTTCGCTCGAGCGCGAAGTGTCGAAGATCTGCCGCAAGGTGGTCAAGATGCTGCTGCTGAAGAAGGGGTCGACCGCGGCCGAGAAGCGCGTGATCGTGAATGCCAAGAACCTGGATAAATTCCTGGGCGTGCGCCGCTACGACTTCGGCGTGGCCGAGAAGGACAACCAGATCGGCCAGGTGGTCGGCCTGGCCTGGACCGAGGTCGGCGGCGACCTCCTGACCATCGAAGCGGTCAACGTGCCGGGCAAGGGCGGCATCATCCGCACCGGCACGCTGGGCGACGTGATGAAGGAATCGATCGAGGCCGCCCGCACCGTGGTGCGCAGTCGCGCGCAGCGCTTCGGCATCAGGAGCGAAGTGTTCGAGAAGACCGACATCCACATCCACGTGCCGGAAGGCGCGACGCCGAAGGACGGTCCGTCCGCCGGCATCGGCATGACGACCGCGCTGGTCTCGGCCTTCACCGGCATCCCGGTGCGCGCCGACGTCGCGATGACGGGCGAGATCACGCTGCGCGGCGAAGTGCTGCCGATCGGTGGCCTGAAGGAGAAGTTGCTGGCGGCGCACCGCGGCGGCATCAAGACGGTCCTGATCCCCGAGCAGAACGTGAAGGACCTGGCCGAGATCCCGGACAACGTCAAGAACAAGCTCGAGATCGTGCCGGTCCGCTGGATCGAGAAGGTCCTCGAAGTGGCGCTGGAGCGCCAGCCGGAAGCGCTGACCGACGTCCCGGCAGTCGCCGTGGCGCCGGCCCCGGCCGAGGGGCAGAGCGACGTGGTCAAGCACTAAACAGGCCACGTAGTGCATACGACAGGCGCCCTTGCGGCGCCTGTTTTTTTGTCTGCATCGCCCGTGTGGCCGGGCGTCGTCGCTGACCAACCGAAGAGACCCTCGACCAGCCTGGCTTGACATCCCTATGTTGCCCTAGTTTAATATGCGCTTGCACTTTTGCAGCAGTGGCGCGGTGTGCGCCACGAACGGAAAACGAGGAAACGAGTGAACAAGACAGAACTGATCGAAGAAATCGCGAAGTCCGCGGACATTACGAAGGCCTCGGCGACGCGTGCACTCGACGCCATGATCGAAGCCGTCACCGAAAGCCTGAAGAAGAACGACAGCGTCACCCTGGTTGGCTTCGGCACCTTCACCGTCGGCGAGCGCGCAGCGCGTACCGGCCGCGATCCACGCACCAAGGAGCCCATCAAGATCAAGGCTGCGAGGGTTCCGAAATTTAAGGCTGGTAAAGCGCTGAAAGATGCTGTAAACTAATGCCTTCTTCGCGATGACAAGCGTTGAAAGCAGCAGGATGATGTCGTATCCGTCCTGATGTCGAGTTGATTGTTTTTTGCTGGAGCGGTAGTTCAGTTGGTTAGAATACCGGCCTGTCACGCCGGGGGTCGCGGGTTCGAGCCCCGTCCGCTCCGCCAGAATATTGTTGTAGGAGTTTTCCCCCTGCGGGGAAAACGGATTGGGTGAGAAGGGATTCCCTTGCAAGGGAATCCGCGGCCGGCGGAACGTCGGCGAGCCCCGTCCGCTCCGCCAACGAAAAACATGAAACACAAGTCTGGAGCGGTAGTTCAGTTGGTTAGAATACCGGCCTGTCACGCCGGGGGTCGCGGGTTCGAGCCCCGTCCGCTCCGCCAGAATTGAGTAAGATAGGGGCAGCTCCCGGAGCCGCCTCGAAACGAGAAGAGGCGAACGCGAGTTCGCCTTTTTTTTTAACTTGTGCCTGGGCCGGTGCCGGTAGGAGCGACTCCCACCTACTGGGATAGGCTCATAATGCATTCTCAACCTTGAATGGCTGACCATGTTTGAATTAATTCGGACCCACAAGCGCTGGATGTACGGGATCCTGCTGCTCTTGATCATTCCTTCGTTCGTGTTCGTGGGGATGGAAAGTTACCAGAGCAATGACGGCGGCGCCGGTGTGGCCACCGTCGATGGCCAGAAGATCACCCAGCAGGAATGGGAAGACGCGCAGCGCCGCCAGATCGACCAGGCGCGCCAGATGATGGGCGAGCAGTTCGACCAGAAGCTGTTCGAGACCGCGGAAGCGAAGCAGGCGATCCTGAACAACCTGGTGGCCGAGCGCGCCATCAATGCCGAGATCGACCGGGCGCACCTGAGCGTGAGCGATGCGACCCTGCAGAAGACGATCATGGACATCCAGCAGTTCCGCCTGCCGGACGGCGGCTTCGACATGGAAGGCTACAAGGCCGCGCTGGCGGCGCAGGGCATGACGCCCGAAATGTTCGACCAGCGCCTGCGCCGCGACCTGGCCGTGCAGCAGCTGTCGGGTTCGATCCAGGCGACCGCGTTCGCGCCGCGCACCGTGGCCAGCCGCCTGTCGGACATCAACGACCAGGAACGCGAAGTGCAGGAAGTCGTGTTCCCGCTGTCGACCTATCTGCCGCAGGTGAAAGTCACCGACGAGATGGTCAAGGCCTATTACGACAAGAACGGGCAACTGTTCCAGATCCCGGAGCAGGTGAAGGCCGAGTACGTCGTGTTCGATGCGTCGACCGTCGAGAGCCAGGTGCAGGTCACCGACGCCGAAGTCACCGACTATTACAACAAGAACCTCAAGAACTACACCACGCCCGAGCAGCGCAGCGCGAGCCACATCCTGATCACCGTGTCGCGCGACGCCAGCGCCGCGGACCAGGCGGCAGCCAAGAAGAAGGCCGAGGCCGTCCTGGCCGAGGTGCGCGCCAATCCGGACAACTTCGCGGCGATCGCCAGGGCCAACTCGCAAGACCCGGGCTCGGCCCAGTCGGGCGGCGACCTGGGCGTGGTCGAAAAGGGCCTGTTCGTGAAGTCGGTCGAGGATTCGATCTATGCGCTGAAAGAGGGCGAGACGAGCGGCCTGGTGCAGTCGGAATTCGGCTGGCACATCATCAAGGTCACCGGCGTCAAGCCGTCGTCGCAGCGTTCGCTGGACGATGCGAAGGGCGACATCGCCGCGGACCTGAAGAAGCAGAAGATGGCGGCCAAGTACACCGAGCTGGCCGGCGTGTTCAGCGAGACCGCGTATGACCAGTCCGAAAGCCTGAAGCCGGTCGCCGACAAGCTCAAGCTGCAGATCCAGACCGTCGACAACCTGACCCGCACGCCGAACCCGGCGCTGGGCGACTCGCCGGTCAACAACCCGAAGTTCCTGGCCGCCCTGTTCAGCACCGACGCGATCAAGAACAAGCGCAATACCGAAGCGGTCGAGGTGGCGCCGAGCGTGCTGGTGTCGGGCCGCGTGGTCGAGTTCCGCCCCGCCGCCAAGCGTCCGCTGGCCGAGGTGGAAGCGCAGATCCGCCAGCGCGTGACGCTGGAAGAAGCGGCCCGCCTGGCGCGCGCCGCCGGCGAGGCGAAGCTGAACGCCGCCAGGGCGTCCGGCGACGCCACCGGTTTCGGCGCGCCCGTGAGCGTGTCGCGCACCAGGGAGCCGGCCATCAACCCGACCGCCGCGATCGCCGTGCTGAAGGCCGACGTGACCAAGCTGCCAGCCTATGTCGGCGTCGAGGTGCCGGGCCAGGGCTACGGCGTCTACCGCATCGGCAAGGTGTCGCAACCGGCCCAGCCCGATACGGCGCGCCGCAAGCAGGAATCCGACCAGATCGCCAACCTGGTGGGCCAGCAGCAGATGTATGACTACGTCGAAGCGCTCAAGGCCAAGGCCAAGGTGGAGATCAACGTCAAGCCGAATGAACTCGGCGTGAACACCGACGCTCAGTAAGCCGATCGTTGATTGATAAAAAGCCCGGCTGCGTGAGCAGCCGGGCTTTTTGTTTTCTGTGGATCGCCGGGCGGGGAAGGCGACGCCACCTTGCGCTGGTGCGTCGTACGGAGCGTTGGCGGGTTCAGCCGACATGTGAACGGCCGTGTGGCATGCAGGCGCCGTGGAACGCGTCGGCGGCAGAGCCGCCAACCCTACCGATACGGTGCGTCATGCGGTGCGCTGGCGGGGCCCCCGCCAACGCGTTCAACCGACATGTGAACGGCCGTGTGGCGTGCAAGTACCGTTGAACGCGTCGGCGGCACAGCCGCCAACCCTACCGATGCAGTGCGGCATACGTAGGGTTGGCGGGTTTCCCGCCAACGCGTTCAACCGACATGTGAACGGCCGTGTGGCATGCAGGCGCCGTCGAACGCGTCGGCGGCACAGCCGCCAATCCTACCGATGCAGGTGGCGCGCGGCCTGGAGAAAATCTTCCGGCGCGATGTCGTCCAGTTCGAGCGCCTCGGCCTGCGCATAGCGCACGAAGTTGCGGTCGATCGAGCGCAGGTAGGCCGGATCGTAGTGCTGCACCAGCAGCTGGTCGACCAGCTCCGCCATCGCGCCGTCGTTGGCCAGCGCGTGCCAGGCATCGATCTGCGCGCGGCCATGCAACTGCACCAGGCGATCGAGCTGCGCGTTGAGCGTCGACGGATCGGCGCAGAAGTGCTCGTAATCTTCCATCAGCAGGCGCACGCGGTTCGGGCGCGACAGCTTGACGGCAATGCAGGGCGAGGCGCGCATGCGCGCCATGACGGCATCAGGCACGCGCAGGTTGCCGACCTTCTTGCTTTCGGATTCGACGAACACCGGTTTGGCCGGGTCGAAGCGGCGCAGCTTGTCCCACACCAGGCTTTCGAACATCTTCTGGCTCGGCTGCAGCTCGTTCGGCAGGTGGCCCAGCACCGAGCCGCGGTGGGCGGCCAGCTTCTCGAGGTCGAGCACCTGGGCGCCAATGCCGTCGAGCGTTTCCAGCAAGCGGCTCTTGCCACTGCCGGTGGTGCCGCAGACGACGCGCAAGTCGAGTGCGGGCGGATCCGCCAGCGCGGCGCTCACGTGGGCGCGATAGGCCTTGTAGCCGCCGTCGAGCTGCGCCACAGGCCAGCCGACGCGCGCCAGGACATGCACCATGGCGCCGCTGCGGTTGCCGCCGCGCCAGCAGTACACCAGCGCACGCCAGTCGCGCGGCTTGTCGGCGAACAGCGTTTCGATGTGGCGCGCGATGTTACGGGCGACGATCGGCGCGCCGACCTTCTTGGCGTCGAACGCGCCGACCTGCTTGTACAGCGTGCCGACCCTGATGCGCTCCTCGTCGTTGAGGACGGGGCAATTGATCGCGCCTGGAATGTGGTCGAGGGCGTACTCGGCCTCGCTGCGCACGTCGATGATTGCATCGAAGGCGTCGAGTTGCGGCAGCAGGGCGTCGAACTCCAGGACTTCCGGATACTTCATGCTCATTGAAAGCTTATTTCTTGATCAGCGCCGCGAACTGCGGCCAGATGTTGTCGAGGATGATCGGATGCGCCTGTGCCGTCGGATGCAGGCGGTCCTGCTGGAACAGGGCCGGCTTGTCGGCCACGCCTTCGAGCATGAACGGCACCAGGGCCGACCTGGTGGACTTGGCGACGGTCTCGAACATGTTGAAGAAGCGCTCGGTGTATGCACGCCCATAGTTCGGCGGCATGCGCATGCCGACCAGCAGCACCCGCGCCTTCGTCTCTTGCGCCATCGCGATCATGGCGCGCAGGTTCGCTTCGGCGGACGGCACGGGCAGGCCGCGCAGGCCATCGTTGGCCCCCAGTTCGATCACGACGATGTCGGGACGGTGCTGCTTGATCAGGGCCGGCAGGCGCGCGCGGCCGCCGCTGGTGGTTTCGCCGCTGATGCTGGCGTTGACCACCCTGGCGGCGATGTTCTCGCGCTGCAGTTTGCGTTCCAGCAGGGCCACCCAGCCCGCGCCGCGTGCGATGCCGTATTCGGCCGACAGGCTGTCGCCCACCACGAGCACCGTTTTTGGTGCAGAATAGGCGCTCGCCGTCGCCATCAGGGTCAGGAAAGCGACGACAGTCAAATTTTTAAGAAAAGCAAGCATGCGTGATCATCCCGAGGCATTCAAAAACGGCGTCAGCGACGCCGGCGTTCATGCAGGCCGTCCGCCCGCGATCCAGGTAAGCGGCTTGTCGAAGAAGGTGGCCGACGCCAGCGGCGAGCTCACCATCCTGCAAAACGTCGATTTTACCGTGCAACCGGCCGAGACGCTCGCGCTCGTCGGCGCTTCGGGCTCCGGCAAGTCGACGCTGCTGGGCCTCCTCGCCGGCCTCGACACGCCATCGTCCGGCACCGTGCGGCTCGACGGCACCGACATCTTCGCCCTCGACGAAGACGGCCGAGCGGCGTTTCGCAAGGCCAAGCTGGGCTTCGTGTTCCAGTCGTTCCAGCTGCTGGCCCACCTGACCGCGCTCGAGAACGTGATGCTGCCGCTCGAATTGCGCGGCGACGCCGGGGCACGCGACAAGGCGGCCGAGATGCTGGGCCGGGTCGGCCTGTCGAGTCGCCTCAAGCATTATCCCAAATTCCTGTCCGGCGGCGAGCAGCAGCGCGTCGCGCTGGCGCGCGCCTTCGTCACCGAGCCGCCGCTGCTGTTCGCCGACGAACCGACCGGGAGCCTGGATGCCGCCACCGGCGAATCCGTCATCCAGCTGATGTTCGAGCTCAATCGCGAACGCGGCTCGACCCTGGTGCTGGTGACCCACGATCCGGGCATAGCGGCGCGTTGCGGCCGCACGCTCACCATCGCTGCCGGCCGCCTGGTCGAATAAATACGTCAACTGCCGGCGGCGTCCTTCACCAGCCGGTTCAATACCTTGCGCACGGCTGCCGGCAACTCGCCGGCGGTCAGGCCGATCGGGCCGACGCCTTCGTCAGCCAGCGCATCGGCGGCCGCCCCGTGCACCCAGGTCGCCGCCGCCGCCGCTTCCCAGCCCGGCCAGCCCTGCGCCAGCAGGGCGCCGCAGATCCCCGCCAGCACGTCGCCGCTGCCCGCCGTGGCCAGGCCCGCGTTGCCCGTGGGGTTGACCAGCACCTCGCCGTCGGGCCGCGCGATCACGGTGCCCGACCCTTTCAGGATCACCGTCGCATCCGAGCGCAGCGCCATCTCGCGCGCCGCTGCCAGGCGGTCCGATTGCACGACCGCCGCCGTCATTCCGAGCAGGCGCGCGGCTTCAAGCGGATGCGGCGTCAATACCGCCGGCGCCGCGCGCTGCGCCAGGCGCGATTGCAGGTCGGGGCTGGCGCCGATCAGGTTCAATGCATCGGCGTCGACCACCAACGGGCTGTCGCTGTCGAGCGCCCTGGCCAGCAGGCGGATCGCATTGGCCGAGCCGCCCATGCCGGGCCCGATCACCACGGTGCGGCCGACGAAATCGACGTCGTCGGCGGGGCGGAACATGATCTCGGGCTGGCAGCTGTCGTAGCCGGGCGGCGTGTGCAGCGCGGCGACGAATACCCGGCCGGCGCCGGCGTACAGCGCGCCGCGCGCGGACAGTACAGGCGCCCCGGCCATGCCGTGCGCGCCGCCGACGACGGCAACGTCGCCGAAGCTGCCTTTATGGGTGTTGTGGCGGCGCGCCGTCAGACGGCCGGCGAATAGCGGCAGGCCGTTCAGGCGCGCGCTCGCGCGCGGCAGCGCATCGGGGTCGACGCCGAGCGGCGCGACCCGGACCTCGCCGGCATGGTCGCGACCATCGGCGGTGTGCAGGCCGGGTTTGTCGCCAAGAAAAGTGATCGTGTGCGTGGCGCGCACCGCGACGCCGTCCGGACCGATCACGGCGCCGGTGTCGGCGTCCAGGCCGCTCGGCACGTCGAGCGCCAGGATCGGGCAGCGGATCGTCTCGAGGCCGACCACCAGCTCACGGTAGTCGCCGTCGACCGGGCGCTCCAGGCCAATGCCGAACAGGCCGTCGATCACCAGGCCCCATTCGGCGCCGGGCGGCAGCACGTCGATCCAGCCGACCGAGCCGGCGCGGGCGCGGTCATAGGCGGCCGCGGTTTCGCTCGACGCCTCGCGCCGGCTCGGCAGGTGCAGCACGGTGGCGCCGACGCCGGCCTCGGCCAGGTTGGCGGCGGCTTCGAGCGCATCGCCGCCATTGTTGCCGGGACCGGCCAGCACCAGCACCGGCCGGTCGCGCCGGCCTCCCAGCAGCTCGAGGGCGAAGTCGGCGGCGGCCTTGCCGGCGCGCTGCATCAGTGTGCCCGGCGCCAGGCCGGCATAGGCCGCCTGTTCGATGGCGCGCAATTGCGCGATCGTGTAAAGATATCGTTCCATGCTGGTGTCTCGTCGTGAAGGGCAGGGGTGATTGTCATGCATTTGCGCCAACGCCGGCGCGCCGTCCGTTCTACAATGGGCGCTTCACCCGTTAGCGCAGGAGCAAGGCATGGACTGGCAGTTCTGGATCGACCGAGGCGGCACCTTCACCGACATCGTGGCGCGGCGCCCGGATGGGCAACTCGTCACGCACAAGCTGCTGTCGGAGAATCCCGAGCAGTACCGCGACGCCGCCGTGGCCGGCATCCGCCACCTGCTCGGCGTGGCCGCGGGCGAGATGCTGCCGGCGGCGAGCGTCGAGGCGGTCAAGATGGGCACCACGGTGGCCACCAACGCGCTGCTCGAGCGCAAGGGCGAGCCGACGGCGCTCGCCATCACGCGCGGCTTTCGCGACGCGCTGCGCATCGCCTACCAGAACCGGCCGCGCCTGTTCGATCGCCACATCGTGCTGCCCGAGCTGCTGTATGCGCAGGTGATCGAGATCGACGAGCGGATCGGCGCCCACGGCGACGTCGTGCTGGCGCTGGACGAAGCGGCCGCGCGCGCCGGCCTGCAGGCGGCGTTCGACGCCGGCCTGCGCTCGCTGGCGATCGTGTTCATGCACGGCTACCGCCACACCGCGCACGAGGCGCAAGTGGCGCGCATCGCGCGCGCGATCGGCTTCACGCAAGTGTCGGTCTCGCACGAGGTGAGCCCATTGATGAAGCTGGTCGCGCGCGGCGACACCACCGTGGTCGACGCCTACCTGTCGCCGATCCTGCGCCGCTACGTCGACCAGGTGGCGGGCGAGCTGCCGGGCGTGAACCTGCAGTTCATGCAGTCGAGCGGCGGCCTCACCGATGCGCGCGCCTTCCAGGGCAAGGACAGCATCCTGTCCGGTCCGGCCGGCGGCATCGTCGGCATGGTGCGCGCCAGCCGGCTGGCCGGCTTCGAGCGCGTGATCGGCTTCGACATGGGCGGCACTTCCACCGACGTGTCGCACTTCGCGGGGGCGCATTCATCCGATTATGAGCGCGTGTTCGAGACCCAGGTGGCGGGCGTGCGGATGCGCGCGCCGATGATGAGCATTCATACCGTGGCCGCCGGCGGCGGCTCGATCCTGCACTTCGACGGCAGCCGCTACCGCGTGGGGCCGGACAGCGCCGGCGCCAATCCGGGCCCGGCCAGCTACCGCCGAGGCGGGCCGCTCGCGGTCACCGACTGCAACGTCATGCTCGGCAAGGTGCAGCCGAATTACTTCCCGCGCCTGTTCGGGCCGGGCGGCGACGAAGCCCTCGATGCCGCTGCGGTGCGCGCGCGCTTTGACGAGATGGCCGACCGGATCGGCGCCGCGCTGGGAGAGCGTCCGACGCCGGAAGCGGTGGCCGAAGGCTTCATCCAGATCGCGGTGGGCAATATGGCCAATGCGATCAAGCAGATCTCGGTGCAGCGCGGCCACGACGTGACCGACTACGCGCTCACCAGCTTCGGCGGGGCCGGCGGCCAGCATGCCTGCCTGGTGGCCGACGCGCTGGGAATGAAGACCGTGTTCATCCATTCGCTGGCCGGTGTGCTGTCGGCCTACGGCATGGGCCTGGCCGACCAGAGCGCGATGCGCGAGCAGGCGGTGGAAGAGAAGCTGTCGGACGCGGCGCTGGACGCGCTGGACACGCGCCTGGCGGCGCTTGGCGAGGCGGCGCGCGGCCAGTTGCTGCGCCAGGGCGTGGAACCTGGGCGCATCGCCCTGGTCGAGCGCGTGCACCTGCGCTACGAGGGCACCGATTCGGCGCTGCTCGTGCAGTTCGACGACGTAGCGTCGATGCAGGCGCAGTTCGAGCAGGCCTACAAGCGCCAATACTCGTTCCTGATGCCGTCGCGCGCATTGATCGTCGAAGCGGTGTCGGTGGAAGCGATCGGCCAGTCCGACGCGCCGCCGGAGCAGCCGGCGAGCGCGATGGCGAAAGAGAACGAGGGCGCGCCGGCGCCACAGGAAACCGTTCCCATGTACAGCGGCGCCGAGTGGCATGACACCGGCATCTACGCGCGCCGCACGCTGCAGCCGGGGCACGTGGTGCGCGGCCCGGCGATCATCGCCGAAGACAACGCGACCACGATCGTGGAGCCGGGCTGGCAGGCGCGGGTCACCAGCTACAACCACCTGGTACTGCAGCGCGTGCAAGCGCTGCCGGAACGGCGCGCGATCGGCACCACGGCCGATCCGGTGATGCTCGAGATCTTCAACAACCTGTTCATGTCGATCGCCGAGCAGATGGGGCTGCGGCTGCAGAACACGGCGTATTCGGTCAACATCAAGGAGCGCCTGGACTTCAGCTGCGCGATCTTCGACCACGACGGCAACCTGGTCGCGAACGCGCCGCACATGCCGGTGCACCTGGGCTCGATGGGCGAGAGCATCAAGACCGTGATGCGCGAAAACACGGGCCGCATGCGCTCGGGCGACGTCTACGTGCTCAACGATCCCTACAACGGCGGCACCCACTTGCCCGACGTGACCGTGATCTCGCCGGTGTTCGACGAGGGCGGCAAGGATATCCTGTTCTACGTCGGCTCGCGCGGCCACCACGCCGACATCGGCGGCACCACGCCGGGCTCGATGCCGCCCGACTCGGATCACATCGAGCAAGAGGGCGTGTTGATCAACAACTTCAAGCTGGTCGACGGCCTCGATGGCGTCCTGCGCGAAGCAGAAGCGCGCGCCATGCTGCAGGGCGCGCGCTACCCGGCGCGCAACCCGGACCAGAACATGGCCGACCTGCGCGCCCAGGTGGCCGCCAACCAGAAGGGCGTCGAGGAACTGCGCAAGATGGTGGCGCACTTCGGCCTGGACGTCGTGCGCGCCTACATGGGCCACGTGCAGGACAACGCCGAGGAAGCCGTGCGGCGCGTGATCTCCGCGCTCAAGGACGGAAGCTTCCATTACGAACTCGATAACGGCGCCCACATCGACGTCGCGATCCGGGTCGACCGGGCCACGCGCAGCGCGCAGATCGATTTCACGGGCACGTCGGGCCAGCTGCCGAACAACTTCAATGCGCCGTCCGCGGTGTGCATGGCCGCGGTGCTGTACGTGTTCCGCACGCTGGTGGACGACGAGATTCCGCTGAACGCCGGTTGCCTGAAGCCCTTGCAGGTGATCATCCCGCCCGGCTCGATGCTCAACCCGCATTATCCGGCCTCGGTGGTGTCGGGCAACGTCGAGACCTCGACCTGCATCACCAACGCGTTGTATGGCGCGCTGGGCGTGATGGCGGCGGCGCAGGGCACGATGAACAACTTCACCTTCGGCAATGCGCGCTACCAGTACTACGAGACCATCTCGGGCGGCTCGGGCGCGGGCGAAGGTTTTAACGGCACCGACGTCGTGCAG
Organism: Massilia sp. UYP34; assembly: GCF_056279385.1. Lineage (NCBI taxonomy): Bacteria > Pseudomonadati > Pseudomonadota > Betaproteobacteria > Burkholderiales > Oxalobacteraceae > Massilia > Massilia sp. UYP34. The sequence continues at coordinate 240,665 of NZ_JBWBRF010000005.1, forward strand.
ACGAATATGACCAACTCGCGCCTGACCGATCCCGAGATCCTGGAATTTCGCTTCCCGGTGCGGCTGGAGAGCTACGAGATCCGGCACGGATCGGGCGGCGCCGGGCGCTGGCATGGCGGCAATGGCGGCGTGCGCAAGGTGCGCTTCCTGGAGCCGATGACGGCGGCGATCCTGTCGAACAACCGCATCCACGCGCCGTTCGGGATGGCCGGCGGGGCGCCGGCAGAGCGCGGCCGCAACCGCGTCGAGCGCGCCGATGGGCGGGTCGAACAGCTGGGGCATATCGGCAAGACCGACATGGCGCCGGGCGACGTGTTCGTGATCGAGACCCCGGGCGGGGGCGGATACGGGGAGCCTGCCTGAACCGGTTTGCCCGATCCGCTCAGCGGTGCGGGTGACCGCGTCCGCGTCCGGGCCCACCGTGATGGCGCCCGCCATGTCCGCCATGGTGGCCGCGCCACTGGTGCCCGCCGTGACCGCGGCCCCAGCCGTGGTGGCGACCGTGCCCATGGTGGCGCGGGCCGCGGTCGTAGTACGAGAATCCCAGGCCGAGTGTTACCGGCGGATAGACGTAGGCAGGCCTGCCGTAGGGATACGCGCCGTAGTATGAGCTGGACGGATAGGCCGGATAGCTGGAATAGCCGGCAGCGGGAGCGTAAGCGGTGTCATAGCCGGCGTAGGGCGGCGCATACACGCAGCCGCCCAGGCCGCATGCGAGTAATAGCGAAAAAGTCAGGCGTTTCGCCGCGCCTTTGATCTGCAGGTTCATGGCAGACCCTCATCGGGAACGATGATCCATTCTAGCCCTGCGCCAAAAGTGCACGACGCGGGATTTGTAAGGAATTGCTACGCTACGCCGTCGCGATACCGTACTTGCGGCGCGCCGCCTGGTATTCATCCGCCAGCGCCGCCAGCCGCGGATGCTGCGCATCCTGCGCTTGTATCGCCTCGAGCAGGTTCGCCGCGGTGTGGCCCAGCGGGTGGTCCCACCCCAGCTCGTTCACCTGGCGCAGGATGCCGCCGGCGGTGGCCACCATCACCTGCAGATTGTGCGGCGCGATGTGCAGCGCCTCGAGCAGGGTCTGCACCGCGCCGCGCACGTCGCCCATATTGCGCTTCTCGTCGGCCACGCCCAGCAGGATCTGCGCCTGCGCCCGCAGTTGCTGGCCCATCCCCTCGACCATGTCGGTGCGGCCGGCATTGACGAACACGTGCATCGCCTGGTCGACCGAGACGCCGCTGCCGGTGTCGTTCATCACCGTGAGCATGACGTTTGAGGCCTGTTCGTCCAGCTGGTGATCCAGGCAAGCCTTGGCCAGGTCCATCCGCAGGCCAGGGGAGGTCGCGCCACCGGCGCGCAGCGCCGTCACCGCCGCCTGCAGCTCGGCCACTGCGGCGCCGGCGTTGCCGCTCTTGTCGAGCACGAGCGAGTTGGCGTAGGCGCGGCAGGCGTCCGCCGCCGGATTGCCGCGCATCGAGCGCTCCAGGTCGCGCAGCACGCCGGTGGCGCCGGACAGGTCGTCGCGCGTCACCAGCGCCTTGACCAGGTTGACGTGGTCTTCGGGATTGCGAAACTCGGAGTAGCGGGCCTTGGCCACCACCTGGCGGAACGATTTTTCGGCGCCGTCGACGTCGCCCGCCGCGAGCGCCACTTCGCCGAGCTTGCGCAGGCGCCGCACCACGTGCGGCGAAATCGCCACCGCGTCTTCGAGCACCTTCTTGGCCAGCTCAGGCTCGTTGCTCGCCTCCAGGCAGCGCGCCAGCAAGTCGTAGCCGGCCATCAGGCGCGGATGGGCGACCAGCAGTTCTTCGAGGACGGTGCGGGCGTCGTCGACCTGGTCGAGCGCGAACAGGGCGCGCGCCATACCCAGCGCAGCCCAGCCGACGGGGCGCTCGGCCAGCATCTCGCGGTAGACTCCGGCGGCCTCGTGGTGTTCGTTCAGGCTCGTGTGCAGTTCGGCGCGGATGCGCGCGAAGTCGGCGGCGTAGCGCGGTTGGGCGCCAGCGCCGTCGCGGCAGGCGGCGATCGCCTCGCTCAGCTTGCCCTGGGCCGCCAACTGCCAGGCCGGGAGCAGGGCGGCGCGCCGGTCCAGCGCGCGCTGGATGCGTCCGCTGAGCATGTCCACGGTGAAAGGCTTGAGGACGTAGTCGGTCGGCGTCAGCTCGGCCGCGCTCACCACCTTGTCGTGGATGCCCTCGGAGGTGAGCATGATGAAGATCGTCGAGGCCGAGATCAGGCGGTGGTGACGCAGGTCTTCCAGCAGTTGCTGGCCGTCCTGGCCTTCGCCGCTGCCGCCGGCCAGGTCGTATTCGCACAGGATGACGTCGTAGGGGCGCCGCTGCAGCTGGCGGATGGCCGTGTTGGCGTTGATCGCGTACTCGACCTTGTTGATCCCCGTCAGATTCAGCATGTTCTGCAGGCTGGTGCGCATGCCGGGGTTGGGGTCGACCACCAGTACCGCCAGGTTTCCGTTTTCTTGCATCGTCGCTCTCGTCTGTGCCGCTCGGTGCGCCACCGGGTGGGGGGCACATTGGAATATTGTCTACCGTAAAGATACCGGCAACTTTCAATCCGATCAAGGAATCTGCAGCGCCGCGTTGTCAGCCGGTCGCTGCCCTGAGCATAGAGCAAGGCTGTATAATAGCGGGCTATCTTCCACCCTAGCAGCCACGCTGCATCAACGACTGTCCAAGCCATGTTGATTCTGCCGGGTTCCAATGCCCTGTCCGCCTTCCGTAGCCAACGCCTCCTGAGCCAACTGCAAGCCGTCGCCCCGTCGATCGCCGCCGTCCAGGGACGCTTCTACCACTTCATCGACACCAGCGCACCGCTGTCCACTGACGACACGCAACGCCTGTCGGCCATGCTCACCTATGGCGAGCCGGCTGCCGAAACGCTGTACGAGGGCGTGACCGAGGAGTTCTTCGTCATTCCGCGCCTGGGCACGATTTCGCCCTGGGCCTCGAAGGCGACCGACATCGCCCACAACTGCGGCATGGCCCACGTGCACCGCATCGAACGCGGCGTCGGCTACACGGTGGTCCTCAAGAGCGGCATCCTGGGCAGCAGCATCGGCGCCGCCAAGAAGCTGAGCGGCGAAGAACTGGAAGCCGTCAGCGCGCTGCTGCACGACCGCATGACCGAATCGGTGCTGCGCAGCGCCGACGACGCCCAGCACCTGTTCAACGAACTCGAAGGCAAGCCGCTGGAAAGCATCGACGTGCTGGGACTGGGGCGCGAGGCGCTGGTACGCGCCAACACGGAACTGGGCCTGGCGATGTCGGAAGACGAAGTCGACTACCTGCACGAGGCGTTTACCCGCGCCCAGCGCAACCCGACTGACGTCGAGCTCATGATGTTCGCCCAGGCGAACAGCGAGCACTGCCGCCACAAGATCTTCAACGCCGACTGGATCATCGACGGCGTGAAGCAGGATAAATCGCTGTTCGGCATGATCAAGAACACGCACGAACTGAACCCGCGCGGCACCGTGGTGGCCTATAGCGACAACTCGTCGATCATCGAAGGCGCCACCGTCACCCGCTTCTTCCCGCGCGACGGCCAGGAATACGGCGCGTCGACCGAGCTGGTGCACACCCTGATGAAGGTCGAGACCCACAACCACCCGACCGCGATTTCGCCGTTCCCGGGCGCCTCGACCGGCGCCGGCGGCGAGATCCGCGACGAGGGCGCGACCGGCCGCGGCGCCAAGCCAAAGGCCGGCCTGACCGGCTTCACGGTGTCGAACCTGCTGATCCCTGGCGCCCGCCGTCCGTGGGAAAACGCCTCCGACGTCACCGGCGGCGAGCGTTCGGAAGCCGTGTACGGCAAGCCCGAACGCATCGCTTCGCCGCTGCAGATCATGATCGAAGGACCGATCGGCGGCGCCGCCTTCAGCAACGAATTCGGCCGGCCGGTGCTGGGCGGCTACTTCCGCGCCTATGAGCAGAACGTCGGCGCCGCGAACGCGGTCTACGGCTACCACAAGCCGATCATGATCGCCGGCGGCATCGGCAGCATCTCGGCCCGCCACACCCACAAGGACGAGATCCCGGTCGGCAGCCTCCTGATCCAGCTGGGCGGCCCGGGCATGCGCATCGGCATGGGCGGCAGCGCCGCCTCGTCGATGGCGACCGGCACCAACACCGCCGACCTGGACTTCGATTCGGTCCAGCGCGGCAACCCGGAAATGGAACGCCGCGCCCAGGAAGTCATCAACGGCTGCTGGCAGCTGGGCGAGGACAACCCGATCATCTCGATCCACGACGTCGGCGCCGGCGGCCTGTCGAACGCCTTCCCGGAAATCGTCAACGACGCCAAGCGCGGCGCGATCTTTGACCTGCGCAAGGTGCCGCTGGAAGAGAGTGGGCTGGCGCCGAAGGAAATTTGGTCAAACGAGTCGCAAGAGCGATATGTGTTGGCAATTTCGCCAGAAAACATTATAAAATTTGCATCGCTGTGCGAGCGCGAGCGTTGCCCGTTCGCCGTGGTCGGCACCGCGACCGAAGAGCGCCAGTTGAAACTGATCGACCCGCAGGAATGCAACGCGCCGGTCGACATGCCGATGGACGTGCTGCTCGGCAAACCGCCGAAGATGCTGCGCGACGTCGCCCACGTCAAGCACGCCTTCCCGCCGGTGGACCTGACCGGCATCGAACTGCCGGAGGCGGCGCGCCGCGTGCTGCTCAACCCGGCCGTGGCCGACAAATCGTTCCTGATCACGATCGGCGACCGCAGCGTGGGCGCGACCAGCGTGCGCGACCAGATGGTTGGCCCGTGGCAGGTACCGGTCGCCGACTGCGCCGTGACCGCGATGGCCTTCGAAGGCTTCGTGGGCGAGGCGATGGCGATGGGCGAGCGCACCCCGCTGGCCGTGATCGACGCCGCCGCCTCGGGCCGCATGGCCGTGGGCGAGGCGATCACCAACATCGCCGCCGCCGCGATCGACGACATCTCGGACATCAAGCTGTCGGCCAACTGGATGGCGGCCTGCGGCCAGCCGGGCCAGGACGCCGCGCTGTTCGACACCGTCAAGGCGGTCGGCATGGAACTGTGCCCGGCGCTGGGCGTGTCGATCCCGGTGGGCAAGGATTCGCTGTCGATGCGCACCACCTGGAACGACGACGGCCAGAACAAGGCCGTGGTCTCGCCGGTGTCGCTGATCGTGTCCTCGTTCGCGCCGGTCGCCGACGTGCGCCGTTCGCTGACCCCGCAACTGCGGACGGACAGTGGCGAGACCGCCCTGATCCTGGTCGACCTGGGCCGCGGCAAGAACCGCCTGGGCGCCTCGATCCTGGCGCAAGTGACGCAGCAGCTGGGCGACTCGGTGCCGGACGTCGATTCGCCGCAAGACCTGAAAGCCTTCTTCGTCGCGATCCAGCAGCTGAACAAGGACGGCAAGCTGCTGGCCTATCACGACCGCTCGGACGGCGGCCTGTTCGCCACGCTCGCCGAGATGGCCTTCGCCGGCCGCACCGGCGTGTCGGTCAACCTCGACATCCTGACCATGGAAGGCGAGCACGCATCGGACTGGGGCGACGCCAAGAACTGGACCGGCCAGGTGGCCGAGCGCCGCAACGAGATGACGCTGCGCGCGCTGTTCAGTGAAGAGCTGGGCGCCGTGATCCAGGTGCGCGTCGAGGACAAGAGCGCGGTGATGAACGTGCTGCGCGACCAGGGCCTGGGCGCCTGCAGCCACATCATCGGTAAGCTCAACGACCGCGGCGCGGTCGAGTTCACCCGCGATGCGAAAGTGATCTACAACGAATCGCGCAGCAGCCTGCACCGCCTGTGGAGCGAGACCAGCTGGCGCATCGCGCGCCTGCGCGACAACCCGGCCTGCGCCGATGCGGAATACGACCGCCTGCTCGATGAGAGCGACCCGGGCATGCAGCCGAAGATCAGCTTCGACCTGCTCGACAACGTCGCCGCGCCGTTCATCGCGACCGGCGTGCGTCCGCGCGTGGCGATCCTGCGCGAGCAGGGCGTCAACTCGCACATCGAGACCGCGTGGGTGATGCACCAGGCCGGTTTTGCCGCGATCGACGTCCACATGAGCGACCTGATCGCCGGCCGCGCGAAACTGGACGACTTCCACGGCATCATCGCCGTCGGCGGCTTCTCGTACGGCGACGTGCTGGGCGCGGGCGAAGGCTGGGCCAAGACGATCCTGTTCAACCCGCAACTCTCCGAACAGTTCGCACGCTTCTTCCAGCGCCAGGACACCTTCGGCCTGGGTGTCTGCAACGGCTGCCAGATGATGAGCAACCTGAAGTCGATCATCCCGGGCGCGCTGGCATGGCCGAAGTTCACCCGCAACAAGTCGGAACAGTTCGAGGCGCGCTTCGGCATGGTCGAAGTGCTGGATTCGCCGTCGATCTTCTTCGCGGGCATGGCCGGCACCCAGGCGCCGATCGCCATCGCCCACGGCGAAGGCTTTGCCGACTTCTCGCTGACCGGCGACCTCTCCGCCGTCAACCAGGCGATGCGCTTCGTCGACAACCGCGGCCAGGCCACCGAAGTCTATCCGTTCAACCCGAACGGCTCGCCGGGCGGGCTGACTTCGGTCACGACCACTGACGGCCGCTTCAGCGTACTGATGCCGCACGCCGAGCGCGTGTTCCGCGCCGCCACGCATTCGTGGGCGCCGGAATCGTGGGGTGATGAGTCGCCGTGGATGCGCATGTTCCGCAATGCGCGCAAGTGGGTTGGCTGATCGGCTGACGTCGTTTGAAAAACGCCTCTTCGGAGGCGTTTTTTGTTGGCGCGTGATCGAGCGATCGAGGGGCAGCGGAGCGATCTCCAGCCCGCCTGCTCGCAAGTTGCGATCCTCGTTAGCTTGTGACGCTCGCCAGGTTCAGCGTATAGGTGATCTCGTCGCCCGAGTCGGCATGCCGCGTCCAGCCCTGGCGGGCGTAGAACCCCTCGGCCCGCGTGCCGGCTCCGGTCGACAGCGTGACCTGCGCATACCCGACCTCGAACAGCCAGGCGACCGCGAGCTGCAGCAGTCGTCTGGCGAGCCCCTGGCCTTCATGATCCGGATCGACGAACAGCGCCCAGATCGAGCCGTCGAGCTTGTTGGCGTAGCTGAACGCGACGGTGACGCCATCGACCTGCGCCACCCAGCCGCGGCCATCCTTTTCCAGGAAGTCTTCATACATCCGTGGCGTGACCCGCGCCGGGTCGCGCAGCCGGTTCTCAAGCACCGATAAACGGACGCGGGACATGTGCGGGATATCGGCGACGGTCGCACGGCGGAAGACGGGAACAGATGCGCTCATGTGGACTCCCACAAAAGAAAAAAGCGCCCCCGCGGGAGCGCTCTTCGAAACGGCTGAACAGCGATTACTGCACCTTGGCCTTCTTGACCAGGCTTTCGCGATACGCCGCCAGCTGACGCTGCTGCAGGCCTTCCGCGACTTGCTGCTTGACTTCTTCCAGCGGCGGGACCTTGGTCGCGCGCACGTCTTCCAGCTTGATGACGTGGAAGCCGAACTGCGATTTGACCGGGGTCTCGGTGATGGCGCCTTTTTGCAGGGCGGTCATGGCTTTCGAGAACTCAGGCACGTAGGTCGCTGGGCTTGCCCAGCCCAGGTCGCCGCCGTTCTGGGCGCTGCCGTCTTTCGACTGCTTGGCCAGCTCTTCGAACTTGGCGCCGCCTTTCAGCTTGGCGATGATGTCCTTGGCGGTGGCTTCGGAATCGACCAGGATGTGGCGGGCGTGGTATTCCTTGTCGCCGATCATGGCTTTCTGCTTGTCGTACTCGGCCTTGATCTCGGCATCCTTGACCGGGTTCTTCTTGACGTAGTCGGCCAGCATCGCATTGATGATGATGCTCTGGCGGGCATTGTCGATGGCGGACTTGACGTCGGCGCGGTTGCCGATGTTCTGCTTGTCGGCTTCCTGGATCAATACTTCGCGGCTGATCAGGTCTTTCTTGATCGCTTCGCGCAGATCAGGCGAATCGGTGGCGCGGCCCTGGGCGACGACTTGCTTGACCAGCTGGTCGACCCTCGCTTGCGGGATCGCCTTGCCATTGACGGTTGCAGCGTTTTGCGCGAGTGCAGGCAGGGCAACCAGTGCGGTCATGGCTAACAACAGGCGGGCTGGCTTCAAAATCATTGTTGAGATCCTATATAAACACGAAAAGTATCGCCGCAGGCGACGAAAGCCGGCGCAAGATCAGCGCCGACGACAGCACATCTTACTGCACCTTTGCCTTCTTGACCATTTGCTCCTGGTAGTCACGCAGCTTCTCCTGCGCCAGGGAATCGGCGATCTGCGGCTTGACTTCTTCCAGCGACGGCAGCTTGACCGGACGGGTATCGTCCAGCTTGATCACGTGGAAACCGGCGTTGGTCTTGACCGGCACGTCGGTGATCGCGCCTTTCTGCAGCTTGGTGAAGCCGGCCGAGAATTCCGGCGGCAGCGCGTTCGGGGTGACCCAGTCCAGGTCGCCGCCATTGTTGGCGGTGCCGGTGTCCTTCGAGGTCTTGGCCAGGTCTTCGAACTTGGCGCCGCCTTTCAGCTTGCCGATGGCCGCCTTGGCTTCGGCTTCGGTCGTGAACAGGATGTGACGCACGTGGTATTCCTTGTCGCCGGTCTGCGCCTTGAACTTGTCGTACTCGGCCTTGATCTGGGCGTCGCTCACCGGGTTCTTGGTGATGTATTCGCGGGCCAGGGCGTTGACGACGATCGACTGGCGGGCATTGTCCAGCGCTTCGCGCACTTCGGGCTTCTTGTCGTAGCCCTGCTTGACGGCTTCCTGCATCAGCACTTCGCGGGCGATCAGGTCGTTCTTGACGGCTTCGCGCAGCTGCGGCGAATCCTGGCCCTGGCCCTGGGCCACGACCTGCTTGACGACGGCATCGGCGCGCGCCGAAGGGATCGCCTTGCCGTTCACCACCGCGAGGTTCTGGGCGAAAGCGGGAGCCGATGCGACGGCGACAAGGGCTAACAGCAGGCGAGCTGGCTTAAAGGTCATGTGTGTTCCTGTAGCGGGGATAGTTGCTGGACGAAATTAGAAGTTTTCTTGTGACTAGCAGTGACAATTGTCGGGCACATTACTTAAAACTGCCTGAAGCCGACACTCAGGACAGCTCGGAAGGCGCGGTCGCGTTGATGGCGAGCGCGTGGATTTCCGCCTTGTTGATCATATCGTGAACGGCATCATACACAAGACGATGGCGCATGACCAGCTTGAGGCCTTCGAAGCAGGGCGACACGATTTTGACCGTGAAATGGCTGCCGCCGGAGGCCGCGCCGGCGTGGCCGGCGTGCAGGTGCGAGTCGTCGATGATCTCGAGGGACGCCGGGGCCAGCTCGGCCTCGAGGATGGCGCGCAGGCGTGCTTCGCGGTCGATAGTGGTCATGCTTCTTCCTCCTTGATGTATTTCGAAAGCATCATCATCTGGATCACGATGAATCCGAACATGATGCCGGTAAAGCCGAACAGCTTGAAGCTGACCCACGCGCTGGTGTCGTTACGGAAGACCACGAACGCCATCAACAAGTTCAACACGCCCATGCTGGCGAAGAACAGGACCCAGCTGTAGCCAAGCCGGTTCCATACCATGTCCGGCAGCTTGACATTGGCCTCCATCACGGAACGGATCAGGTTCTTCTTGTAGAACACCTGCGCCACCAGCAGGCCAACGGCGAAGGCCCAGTACAGGATGGTCGGCTTCCATTTGATAAACAGGTCGTCATGGAAATAAATCGTGGCGCCGCCGGCAACCAGGATCACGGCCATCGAGATCCACAGCATATTGTCGACCTTGTGACCGCGCACCAGCAGGTAACCGACCTGCACCGCGGTGGCGACGATCGCCACCGCGGTGGCCAGCAGGATCGCCGACTGCGCAGGCGGCACCGCGCCGCCTGCGACCAGCGCGCCCAGGTACTCGATGGCCATGCGATGCGCCCAGTCCTGGTTGCTGTCGCCGTACTTGTAGACGCCAAAGAACAGAATGACCGGGAATAGGTCGAACAGAAATTTCTTCAACGCGCCACCTTCAGATCGGTTCGAACCGCATAGCGGCCGAGTTGATGCAATAGCGCAGCCCGGTCGGCGGCGGGCCGTCGGGGAACACGTGGCCCAGGTGGGCGTCGCACACGCCGCAGATGACTTCGGTGCGCACCATGCCGTGGCTGCGGTCGACCTTCTCGATCACGTTCGCCGGGTCGAGCGCCTGGAAGTAGCTGGGCCAGCCGCAGCCCGAGTCGAACTTGGTGTCCGATTCGAACAGCGGGGTGTCGCAGCACACGCAGTGGTAGATGCCGTGTTCGTGGTGGTCCCAGTACTTGCCGGTGAAGGCGCGCTCGGTGGCGGCGTGGCGGGTCACCTGGTATTCCGTCGGATCGAGCTGGTCGCGCCACTCGGCGTCGGTCTTGGTCACTTTGTCGGTCATGATTCTCTTTCGTGGTTTGAGAGGCCAGGCCCAAATATGGCCCGGGCGGGCTCAGGACGAGCAGCTCACCTCGAGGTGAGTCGCCCAGTCCGGCGGCAGGGCCGCATAGGATTCGTTGCCGGGCTGCTCGTCGAACGGACGTTCCAGCACGGCCAGCAACTTGTGCACGCCACCAAAATCGCCGTTCTGGGCCTGTTCGATGGCGATTTGCGCCAGGTAGTTGCGCAGGATGTATTTTGGATTGACCTTGTGCATGGCGTCGCGCCTGGCCGCGTCGGCGCCGCCTTCCTGGCGCAGGCGGGCGCGGTAGTCGAGCGCCCAGGCGTCGAAGGCCGCGCGGTCGATGAACAGGTCGCGTAAAGGTTCGTCCAGGGCCGGCTCGTCGACCCGCAGCTCGCCCAGGCGGCGGAAGAACAGCGTGAAATCGGCGTGGTTGTCCTGCAGCAGCGTGAACGTATTGTCGAACAGCGCCGCGTCGCCGTCCCGGGTTTCCTTCAGGCCGAGCTTGGCATGCAGCAGGGTGTCGAGCTGGCGGCCGAATTCGGGACGGTAGACGGCGAGCGCTTGTTCGGCCACTTCCGGCTCGCCGATCAGCGGCAGCAGGGCGTTGCCCAGCGCATAACAGTTCCAGTGGCCGACCGGCACCTGGTTGGCATACGAGTAGCGGCCGCCCTGGTCGGTGTGGTTGCAGATGTGCTTGGCGTCAAACGCCTCCATGAAGCCGAACGGGCCGTAGTCGAGGGTCAGGCCCAGGATCGACATATTGTCGGTGTTCATCACGCCATGCATGAAGCCGACCGCCTGCCAGTGCGCGATCATGCGCGCGGTGCGGCGGGTGACTTCGGCCAGCAATTCCTTGTATGGGTTGGCGGCGCCCTGGAACTGCGGATAGAACTGGCGGATGACGTAGTCGGCCAGGGTTTTCAGCTGGGCCTCTGCCCCGCGCGAAGCCCAGTGCTCGAAGGAACCGAAGCGCACGAAGGTGGGCGCCATGCGCGTCACCACGGCAGTGCTTTCCATGGTCTCGCGCGCCACCTGCTGGGGCGAGCCGGTCACCACCAGCGCCCGCGTGGTCGGGATGCCGAGCGCGGCCATGGCTTCGGAACACAGGAATTCGCGGATCGACGAGCGCAGCACGGCGCGGCCGTCGCCCATGCGCGAATACGGCGTGCGGCCGGCGCCCTTGAGCTGGAGTTCCATCGGGCCGTCCGGCGTGCCGACCTCGCCGAGCGTGATCGCACGGCCGTCGCCCAGCTGCCCGGCCCAGACGCCGAACTGGTGGCCGGAATACACGGCGGACAGAGGTTGCGAACGCGCCGCGACCTTGTTGCCGGTAAACACCTCAACGAAATCGGGACGCGCGAGATCGGCCGCATCGAGCCCGATCAGGGCGGCGGCGGGGCCGCTCGCCGCGATGAAATGGGGCGAAGGCAGCGGCGTCGGCATGAGGCGCGTGTAAAACGCCGGCGGCAATTCGGCGAACGAATTGTTCAGTGGAAGTTCGTCGGCAATGATGGCAGTGTCCGTTGAAAAGTAAACAAAGTTGGCGCGATTTTACCGCACCCGACCGATTCTATTCGCGCACCGGTGCGATGTGGGCCGGCGTTACATCCGGTAACCGCCCATTGTCGATCGGGGTCAAGGCGTTGATGCGGTGCATCATCGAATCCGGTTGACGCGCGCCCGATACGAGCGCGACACTACCTTGTCATCCTTACCATGGAAACGCGATGCACGAACATGCAATGACGCCTTTGCCAGGCCAGATGATGGATCAGCCGCTGCTGATCTCGGGCATCCTCGAGTTCGCGGCACGCCATTACGGCGCCACCGAGATCGTCTCGCGCCGCGTCGAGGGCGACCTGCACCGGACCACCTACCGCGAGTGCGCTCGCCGCGCGCGCCAGCTGGCCAATGCCCTCGCGACATTGGGAGTGGGCATGGGCGAGCGCGTCGCGACCCTGGCCTGGAATGGCTATCGCCACCTGGAACTGTACTATGGCGTGTCCGGCTCGGGCGCGGTGCTGCACACGATCAATCCGCGCCTGCATCCCGAACAGATCGCCTACATCGTCAACCATGCCGACGACCGGGTCCTGTTCTTCGACCTCACCTTCTTGCCGGCGGTCGAGGCGATGGCGCGCGAATGCAAGACCGTCAAGGCGTACGTCGCCCTGTGCGGCCGCGAGCACATGCCGCCCGCCACCGCGATTCCCGGCCTGCTGTGCTATGAAGAGCTGATCGAGGCCGCCTCTGGCGACTACGACTGGCCGCAGTTCGACGAGCGTTCGGCGGCGACGCTGTGCTACACCTCGGGCACGACCGGCAACCCCAAAGGCGCGTTGTATTCGCACCGCTCGACCGTGCTGCACGCCTATGCGTCGGCGCTGCCGAACGCGCTCGCCATCGGGAGCGCCGACGTGGTGCTGCCGGTGGTGCCGATGTTCCACGTCAACGCCTGGGGCTTGCCGTACTCGGCGCCGCTGGTGGGCGCGAAGCTGGTGTTTCCGGGGCCGGCGCTGGACGGCAAGTCGCTGTACGACTTGTTCGAGGCCGAGGGCGTGACCTTCTCGGCCGGCGTGCCCACGGTCTGGCTGGGCTTGATCAACCACGTGCTGGAGGGCGGCTTGCGCTTCTCCACCTTCCGTCGCACCGTGATCGGCGGCTCGGCCTGTCCGCCGGCGATGATGGACGCCCTGATCGATCGCCTCGGCGTCCAGGTCGTGCACGCCTGGGGCATGACCGAGATGTCGCCGCTCGGCACCGCCTGCTCGCTGCAGTCGAAGCACGCGGCCATGCCGCAGGGCGCCCAGCGCGCCGTGCTGAGAAAGCAGGGCCATGCGATCTGCGGCGTCGACATGAAGATCGTCGACGACGACGGCGCCGAACTACCCTGGGATGGCGCGACCCCTGGCCACCTGCTGGTCAAGGGACCGTGGGTGGTGTCCGGCTATTTCCGCGGCGAGGGCGGCGACGTGCTGCAAGACGGCTGGTTCCCGACCGGCGACGTGGCCACCATCGACGCCGACGGCTACCTGGAGATCACCGACCGCAGCAAGGACGTGATCAAGTCGGGCGGCGAGTGGATCGGGACGATCGAGCTCGAGAACGTGGCGATGTCGCACCCGGCGGTGCTGCAGGCGGCCTGCATCGGCGTGCAGCATGCGAAGTGGGCCGAACGGCCGTTGATGGTGGTGGTGCGCCGGCCGGGCATGACGGTCACGCGCGAAGCGCTGCTGGCCTGGTTCGACGGCAAGGTCGCCAGGTGGTGGACGCCGGACGACGTGGTGTTCGCCGACAGCCTGCCGGTGGGTGGCACCGGCAAGATCCAGAAGAACAAGCTGCGCGAGGCGTATGCGGGGCACCGGCTGCCGGCGGCTTGATGCCGGCAGATCGGGGCGGCATGGGGTGCGGCGGCGTCAACAGCGCGCGGCGCGCGAGCGGGGGCAGGTAGACTGTTATCACTTTTGACAACTTTCGACCACAGGATTTTCCATGCGCCTCCTCATCGCCCTCATTCTTCCCTGGCTGACCTTCTTCACCATCGGGCGCCCAGTCGCCGGCATCATCTGCCTGCTCCTGCAAATCACGCTGATCGGCTGGCTGCCTGCGGCGATCTGGGCTGTCTACGCCCTCAGCCAGTACAAGACCGACCAGAAGATCGAGCGCGCGCGCCACCAGCGCGACGTGTGACCGGGGCGGCGCCCTAAATAGTACGTTCGTGCATTTTCTGCGGTATAGTGGACGGCTCAGCCAGCACCACCTCCAAGGAGCACGACAGACATGAGCGCCGACTACCAGGTCCACGGCAGCGTTGCCGTCATCACCCTGAACAATCCGCCGGTCAACGGCCTGGGGCTCGCCACGCGCAGCGCCGCCGTGCAGGGCGTGCAGGCGGCCGAGAGCGATCCGGCGGTGAAGGCGATCGTGCTCACGGGCGCCGGCAAGGCCTTTTCGGGCGGCGCCGACATCCGCGAGTTCAATTCTCCGAAAGCGCTCACCGAGCCGACCCTGCATTCGCTGATCCGGGCGGTCGAGGGCGCCGCCAAGCCCGTGGTGGCGGCGATCCACGGGGTGGCCATGGGCGGCGGGCTGGAGCTGGCGCTGGGTTGCCACTACCGCGTGGCGCTGCCGGGCGCCCAGATCGCGCTGCCCGAAGTCAAGCTGGGCCTGCTCCCGGGCGCCGGCGGCACCCAGCGCCTGCCGCGCCTGCTTGGCCTGGAACAGGCGCTGGACATGATCGTCGGCGGCAGAGCGATCCCGTCCGAGAAGCTCGCCGGTTCGCCGCTGTTCGACGAAGTCTTCCCCGCCGGCGCCGAGCTGCTGCCGGCCGCCATTGCCTTTGCCGAGAAGGTCGCCGCTGTGCGCCCGCTGCCGAAGGTGCGCGATCGCCAGGTGACGCATCCCGACGCGGCCGGCTTCCTGGCCAGCGCGCGGGCGCAGGTCGATGGCAGCGCCGGGCCGTTCCCGGCGCCGCGCGCCTGCGTCGAAGCGGTGGCGGCCTCGGTGGCGGCCGCCTCGTTCGAGGATGGCCTGCGCTTCGAGCGCGAATGCTTCATTCATCTGACCACGACGAGCGAATCGAAGGCGCTGCGCCATGCCTTCTTCGCCGAACGTTCGGCCGCCAAGGTGCCCGACCTGGCCGCCGACACGCCGCTACGCCGCATCGCGGCGGCGGCGGTCGTCGGCGCCGGCACCATGGGGCGCGGGATCGCCATGAGCTTCGCCAACGCCGGCATTCCGGTGACGCTGCTCGAGACGCGGCAGGACGCCCTCGACCATGGGCTGGCCGCGATCCGCACGGTGTACGAGAGCGGCGTGCGCAAGGGCAAGCTGGAAGCCGGACAGGTCGGCCAGCGCATGGCCCTGATCCAGGGCGCGCTGTCCTATGACGCCATCGCCCAGGCCGACATCGTGGTCGAGGCGGTGTTCGAAGACATGGAAGTCAAGGAGCGCGTGTTCCGCGCGCTGGACGAGACGATGAAGCCTGGCGCGATCCTGGCCACCAATACCTCGACGCTCGACGTCGACCGGATCGCCGCATTCACCGGGCGAGCGCAGGACGTGATCGGCCTGCATTTCTTCAGCCCGGCCCACGTGATGAAGCTGCTCGAGATCGTGCCCGGCGCGCACACCGGCATGGACGTGCTGGCCACCGCGCTGGCGCTGTCGAAAAAGCTGAAAAAGACCGGCGTGGTGTCGGGCGTGTGCGATGGCTTCATCGGCAACCGCATGCTGGAGCAGTACCTGCGCCAGGCCATGTTCCTGCTGGAAGAAGGCGCGCTGCCGGAACAGGTCGACCGCGCGATCGAGGCGTTCGGCTTCGCCATGGGCCCGTTCCGCATGAGCGACCTGGCGGGCAACGACATCGGCTGGCAGATCCGCAAGCGGCGCGCGCTGGAGTCGCCGGGCTTTTCCTGGTCGAAGCTGCCCGACCTGCTGTGCGAACAGGGACGGTTCGGGCAGAAGACCGGGGCCGGCTGGTACGACTATCGCGCGGGCGAGCGCACGGCGCTGCCGTCGCAGACGGTCAACGACATGGTCGTGCGCCATGCGGCCGACATCGGCGTGGCGCGGCGCGAGGTCGCGGACGAGGAGATCGTCGAGCGCCTGGTGTATGCGCTGGTGAACGAAGGCGCGAAGATCGTGGAGGAGGGCATTGCGCTGCGCGCATCCGACGTCGACATGGTGTACCTGAGCGGGTACGGTTTCCCGTTGCACCGGGGCGGGCCGATGCATTACGCGGACAGCGTGGGTTTGCCCAAGGTGCTGGAGGCGGTCGAAGGGTTTGCCCGCGCGCGCCAGGGCGAGGCGTGGCAGCCGGCGCCGCTGCTGGTACGCCTGGCGGCGCTGGGACGGGGTTTTAACGGGTAAACAACGTTCGGGATGCGGCCGGTTCAAAAAAATGCCGCTGGGGAGCCAGCGGCATTGTTCGTTCTACGCCATCGGGTTCAGTCGTTGGCGTAGATATTGTTGTCCTTGGTTTCCCGCACGAACAGCGCCCCGATGACGAAGGTGACGAGCGCGATGATGATCGGATACCACAGTCCGTAATAGATATTGCCCTTGAACGCCACCAGCGCGAAGGCCGTCGTCGGCAGCAGGCCGCCGAACCAGCCGTTGCCGATATGATACGGCAGCGACATCGAGGTATAGCGGATCCGGGTCGGGAACATCTCCACCAGCATCGCCGCGATCGGGCCGTACACCATGGTCACGTACAGCACCAGGATGAACAGGAACAGCACCAGCATCGGCTTGTTGATCTGCGTCGGATCGGCTTTTTCAGGATAACCGGCGGCCTTCAGCGCGCCGTTCACTTCGCTCTTGAGCGCCGTCTCACTGGCCAGCGACGCCTTGTCGAAGTTCAGGTTATCCGGCGTCATGACGGCGTTGAACGAACGGAACTCGGTCTCGCCGATCCTGATCGTGGCGACCGTGCCGGCTGGCGCATCGACGCGGTTGTAACTCACCGACGCCGCGGTCAGCATGCGCGTGGCGATGTCGCACGAGGACGGGAATTTCTTGGTGCCGGTGGCGTCGATCTGGAAGCTGCACGTGTTCGGGTCGGCGACCACCACCACTGGCGAGGTCTGGATCGCAGCTTCGAGCGCTGGATTGCCGTAGTGGGTGATGGCCTTGAAGATCGGAAAATAGGTGGCGGCGGCGATCACGCAGCCGCCCAGGATGATCCACTTGCGCCCGATCTTGTCCGACAGCGCGCCGAACACGATGAAGAACGGGGTCGCCAGCAGCAGGGCGATCGCGATCAGGATGTTCGCGGTGGGCTCGGCGATCTTGAGCGTCTTGGTCAGGAAGAACAGGGCGTAGAACTGGCCGGTGTACCACACCACGGCCTGGCCCATGGTCAGGCCGAGCAGGGCCAGCAGGGCGACCTTGGCGTTCTTGGGCTTGAGGAAGGCTTCGGACAATGGCGCCTTCGAGGTCTTGCCCTCGGCTTTCATCTTGGCGAAGGCCGGCGACTCGTTCATCGACAGGCGGATCCAGACCGAGATGCCGAGCAGGATCACCGAGATCAGGAAGGGAATGCGCCAGCCCCAGGCCTGGAATTCCTCTTCGCCGGTCAGGGTGCGGGTGCCCAGGATGACCAGGATCGACAGGAACAGGCCGATCGTGGCCGTGGTCTGGATGAAGGATGTGAACAGGCCGCGCTTGCCGTGCGGCGCGTGCTCGGCCACGTAGGTGGCGGCGCCGCCGTATTCGCCGCCCAGCGCCAGGCCCTGCAGGATACGCAGCGTGACCAGGATGATCGGCGCCGCGATGCCGATCTGGGCGTAGCTCGGCAGGATGCCGACCAGGAAGGTCGAGGCGCCCATCAGCAGGATGGTCACCAGGAACGTGTACTTACGCCCGATCATGTCGCCCAGGCGGCCAAACACCAGCGCGCCGAACGGGCGCACGATGAAGCCGGCGGCAAAGGCCAATAACGCGAAGATGAAGGTGGTGTTGGGGTCGCCGATGAAGAACTGCTTGGCGATGATGGTAGCGAGCGAGCCGTACAGATAGAAGTCATACCATTCGAACACGGTGCCCAGGGAAGAGGCGGCGATGACCTTGCGTTCTTCCTTGGTGAGTCCGGTGGAGGTCGGTGCAGCTTGTCCTCCGACAGTATTGCCGGGTGTGATAGCCATAGATGTCTCCGTCATTAATTTTTTGTAACCGGAAATGCTGATTGTTGGTCAGCTGACATGACTGTGCGCCCGAAACCTTACGCGAATCTTGCATCCACCTTACGCACAGCTTACGGATCGCCTGGGGTATCCCGCTTTTTTGTGTCGGACTACATCCCGTGGGGGAAAGAATCGTCCTATCCCGTTGCATATGGATTTGATATTTCGTCCCGAACGGCCACGCTGTCGCTATGCTATCCTCGACCGGCTTTCCGGCACGGCAAGTGCCGGGAGGGCATTCACCCACCATGCATAGACAGGAACAGGAATGATCAAGCACATCGTGATGTGGAAGTTGAAAGAGCAGGCGGAAGGCGCGGACCGCGCGACCAATGCGCGCGAGATGAAGCGCCGGCTGGACGCGTGCGCGGCGGTCGTGCCGGGCATCCTGGCCTTCGAGGTGACCCTGGCCCAGCCCGGCCTCGAGGCGACCTATGACGTGGTGCTGTATTCGGAATTCGCCGACCGCGCCGCGCTCGAGGCTTACGCCAAGCATCCGACCCACCAGGCCGTCGTGCCCTTCATCGGCGCCATCCGTGAAGCGCGCCAGTGCATGGACTACGAGGTCTGAGCAACGCCGCTTTCCGCTAACGACCACCGGGAGACCCCATGCGCACCACCCAGGAACTGTTTTCACTGAAGGGCAAGACCGCCATCGTGACCGGCGGCTCGCGCGGGCTCGGCCTGCAGATGGCGCAGGCGCTCGGCGAGCAGGGCGCGCGCCTGGTGATCGCGTCGCGCAAGCAGGAAGAGCTCGATGCAGCCGTTGCCCAACTGCAGGCGCTCGGCATCGAGGCCAGCAGCTTCGCGGGGGACCTGTCCGACCCGGGCCAGGCGCAGGCGCTGGTCGAGGCCGCGATCGCGCGCCTCGGGCAGGTCGACATCCTGGTCAACAACGCGGGCGCCACCTGGGGCGCGCCGGCCGAGGACTTTCCGCTCGAGGCCTGGGACAAGGTGATGAACCTGAACGTGCGCGCGATCTTCCTGGTGTCGCAGGCGGTCGGCAAGCTGTCGATGATTCCGCGCCGTTACGGCCGCATCGTCAATATCTCGTCGATTGCCGGCCTGGCCGGCAACCCGCCCGATGCGATGCAGACGCTGGCGTACAACACGTCCAAGGGCGCGGTGGTAAATTTCACCCGGACGCTTGCTGGCGAGTGGGGGCGCTACGGCATCACGGTCAATTCGATCGCGCCGGGCTTCTTTCCATCGAAAATGACGAAGGGCGTGCTTGCTGCCTACGGCGCCGACGGCTTGGCGGCCGCGGCGCCGCTCAAGCGCCTGGGCGACGACGAAGACCTGAAGGGCGCCGTGGTGCTGTTCGCCTCGGATGCCGGCAAGCACATCACCGGCCAGGTGCTGGCGGTGGATGGCGGGGTGACGGCGGTGTGACCGCGGTCTGGTTTGACGAGAGGGAGGGGTGGAGATGGACGAGTTTCACGGAAAGGTTGCGGCCATTACCGGCGCCGCCAGCGGCCTGGGGCGCGAGTTCGCGAACCTGGCCGCTGGCCTTGGCATGAAGCTGGTGCTGGCCGACGTCCAGCCCAAGGCCCTCGAAAAGGCGGCCGATGAACTGGCGAAGCGCACCGAGGTGCTGGCCATGGTGTGCGACGTGCGCAAAGGCCAGCACGTGCAGGAACTGGCCGATTCGGCGATGGCGCGGTTCGGTGCGGTGCACCTGGTGTTCAACAACGCCGGCGTCGGCGCGGGCGGCCTGGTGTGGGAAAATTCCGAGGAAGACTGGGAATGGGTACTGGGCGTGAACCTGTGGGGCGTGATCCACGGCGTGCGCGTGTTCACCCGCACGATGCTCGAGTGCGCAGCGCAGGATCCGGGTTACCGCGGCTGGATCGTCAACACCGCCTCGATGGCGGGTCTACTCAATTCGCCGGCGCTGGGCGTCTACAACGTATCCAAGCATGCGGTGGTGTCGCTCACCGAGACTCTGTACCACGACCTCAAGCTGGTCGATGCGCCGATCGGCGCCTCGGTGCTGTGCCCGTATTTCATCCCGACCGCGATCGCGCAATCGCACCGCCACCGGCCGGACGAATTGCGCACCGACGAAATCATGACCGCGAGCCAGATGGCGGCGCAGGCGCTCACCGAAAAGGCGGTAGGTTCCGGCAAGGTGTCGGCGGCGGACGTGGCGCGGCTGACGTTCGAGGCGATCCGCGAGGGGCGGTTCTACGTGTTCTCGCACCCGCAGGCGCTGGGCGCGGTGGCCGAGCGCATGGACGCTTTGGTGCATGCGCGCCAGCCGGCGGATCCGTATGCGGCGACGCCGCATCTGAAGGAAATTTTGAAGGCGGGGATGAAAGGGCGACGCTGACGTTCACGGGGACGATTCTGTGCCGATGCGCCGGCTGGCTTGGGTTCCCGCCTTCGCGGGAACGACGTGCTGGCGCTAACGATCCTGCTCAACGTTGCCACGTGCCCCGAAACGTCGTTCCCGCGAAGGCGGGAACCCAAGTTCGTTCGCGTCATCGCGACGCCAAATTTTGAAGGCGGGATGAAAGGGCGACGCTGACGTTCACGGGGATGATATGCGCCGATGCGCAGGCTGGCTTGGGTTCCCGCCTGCGCGGGAACGACGTGCTGGCGCTGACGATCCTGTTCAACGTAGCCACGTGCCCCGAAACGTCGTTCCCGCGCAGGCGGGAACCCAGGTTCGTTCGCGTCATCGCGACGACGAATCACGCCGCAGCCACGACCCCCGGCTGCACCACCCGCTCATGCAGCTCCGGCGCCGCATCGTGATACAGCTTGACCACGGTCGAGGTGCGCGTGCCGTATTCGGGCGACTCGATGCATACCGGCGACAGCATGCGCTCCATCTCGATCGGCACGCCGGTCTCGGGCAGCCGCACGTCCGGCGCGGGCGTGGTGTCGGCCAGCATCTCGAAGTAGGCATCCTCGGGCGCGCCCTGGCACAAGAGGCTCGCGAACTGCGCCTTGGTGCGCAGCACCTTGGGCCAGGGCGTGTCCAGCAGGCCGTTCGAGATGCCGTAGATGCGGCCCCGTGGCAATGGCTGGCCGTTGTGCGGGTCGGTCTTGCCGCGGTTCGAGTACCAGTACAGCGACTCGCGGTCGCCCAGCACCAGGTTGTAGCCGTTGTACAGGTCGGGGCGCGCCGCCAGTTCGGCCACGTAGGCCGCCGCATCGAGCTCGCCGCGCAGGTAGTCGGCCACCAGCGCGCCGCGCGACGGGGCGTCGGTGCGGCGTTCTTCGGGGCCCCGGATATTGGTCAGCGCCGCGAAGCGCGGGCCGTTGGGGCCGGTGAGCGACACGCCCATCCAGCTGCCGCCGCCCTGCAGGTCGCGCCCCGCGATCACGTGCGGCGCATGCGGCCAGGGACCGGCCGGCGTGGCGGGGCGGTCATAGAATTCGTCGCGGTTGGCCGCAGCGATGACGGGCACGCCGGGAACGACGTGCCAGGCGAAGACGATCAGGCACATGGCGGCAGGTCCGTGAAAATTTCAAGGCGGCGCGGCCCGGCGAGCAGGGCGTCGATGCCGGCCTCGCCGACCGCCCGCGCCAGCACCTCGTCGAAGTCCTCCGTCACGCCCGGATAGATTTCCATCCAGGTCTGCAGGCCGTCCTTGTCTTCGGGGCGGCGCTTGAGCGCGACCCGCACGCCGGCGTCCAGCTCCAGGCGGCGGGCCATGGCGTGCACCAGCGGCGCCAGCCGGGAGGCATCGACGCTGCGCACCTTGTAGTAGACGTAGAAGTCGACCATCGCTAGTCGTCGATCGCGTCGAGGCTGTAGGGCATGGGCAGGAAACGCAGCGGCGCGCCGGCGGCCGAACCCAGGCGCACCTCTTCTCCCAGCGCCGCCAGCTTGATCTCGACCAGCGCATCGGCGCCGCCACGGCCGTTTGGCGCGGCGTTGACCACCATGCCGCAGGGTTGGTCCGGGTCCGCGGTGGAGAAGACCTCGTCGCCGGCACGCGCCGTGGCATCGTCGATGCCGGCCAGCGTGGTGCGGCGCTTGATCTTGCCCAGGTATTTGGTGCGCGCGACGATTTCCTGGCCCGGATAGCAGCCTTTCTTGAAATTGACGCCGCCCAGCAGTTCGAGGTTGATCATCTGGGGCACGAACTGTTCCTGCGTCGCGGCGTCCACCTGCGGCTCGCCGGCGTGGATGGCGGCCAGGCGCCAGGCCTGGTTGCCGCCCAGGGCGAGCTCCTGTTTCAGTATCGGCAGGGCGGCGCTCGCCGCCTCGTTTGACGCGAGCCACAGGTAGCGCGGCGCGCCGAAGGCGTCGTGCAGGCGCAGCACGGTGCCGAACGCGCCGCTGGTCTTGCCCATCGGCGCGCCGGGTAGCGCATTTACGAAGCGGCCGAGTGCCGCCTGCGCCCTGGCGCCGCCAAGGCCGAGCACGGCCGCGAACGGCGCTGCGTCGGTGGCATCGACCAGCTTGGCTTTGCTGCGCAGCACAAACATCGACAGGCGTTTTTGCAGCGGCGCCTGGATCGCGCGCGGCAGCTGCAAATAGATGGTATCAAGGCCGGCGTCAGGGTCGCGCCACATCAGCAGGCTGGCCTGCAGGCGGCCTTTCGGCGTGCAGAATCCGGCGAAACGGGCTTCGGTTTGCTGCAGGTGCTCGACGTCGTTAGTGAGTTGCGCATGCAGGAATTTCGCGGCTTCTTCACCGGCGACGGCGATCAGGCCCTGGTCGCTGACGGCGGCGACAAAACCCGCCGCGAGCGTGTCAATATCGAGGGGCGCGCCGAAGTCCTCGACCTGGGTGGCTCCGTCGGGATGGAAGCGTGCGCCGTATGTGGCGAGGTGATCAGTCCAGTTACTCATGAAAATCCGAAATATTTTGGCAATTAGGCTTTATCATTACGGCCTCATTATAGAGTTGTCGGGGAAATCGCGCCGGGAGCGCCGCAAACTGCACCTGCCGCCGCGCTGAATCCGCACACACCACATGGCATTCATAAAAAAATTACTCGTAACCGGCGTCGTGGTGACGCTGGCAGCCGCAGGCGGATTCTCCTGGTGGACCAAGCACGCGCTCACCACGGGCGGCGAGCCGATCGAATTCACGATCGATGCCGGCAGCGGCGTCGCAGCGAGCGCGCAGCAGATGGTGGCGGCCGGCGTGCCGATCAATCCCACCCTGTTCGTGCTGCTGGCACGCCTGACGGGCGACGCCGCCCGCATCAAGGCCGGCAGCTATGAACTCAAGCCCGATACCAGCCCGCGCCGCCTGCTGACCCAGTTGGTGCGCGGCGAGTTCGCGCAAGAAGCGATCACCATCATCGAAGGCTGGACCTTCCGCCAGATGCGCGAGGCGATCGGTTCGCACAACCGCCTCAGGCACGACACGGTCAAGCTCTCCGACCAGGCATTGATGAGCAAGATCTCGACCGAGTTCAAGGATCCGGAAGGCCTGTTCTTCCCAGACACTTATTTGTTCGCCAAGGGCTCGTCGGAAATCGAGATCTACCGCCGCGCGCACCAGGCCATGCTCGACCACCTGAACGCGGCCTGGGAAAAGCGCAACAAGGACCTGCCGTACAAGACGCCGTACGAAGCCCTGATCATGGCCTCGATCGTCGAGAAGGAGACGGGCCAGAAGAGCGAACGGAACATGATCGCCGGCGTGTTCGTCAACCGCCTGCGCACCGGCATGCTGCTGCAGACCGATCCGACCGTGATCTACGGGATGGGCCAGGCCTATGCGGGCCAGATCCGTAAAAAAGACCTGCTGACCGATACCCCTTACAATACCTATACGCGCGGCGGGCTGCCGCCGACGCCGATCGCGTTGCCTGGTTTGCAGTCTCTGCACGCGGCGCTCGCGCCGGCCGAGACCCCGGCGCTGTATTTCGTGGCGCGCGGCGACGGCACCAGCCACTTCTCGAACAATTTGCTGGATCATAACCGGGCGGTCAACCGTTTCCAGCGCGGCATCACCAACGGGCCACTCACCGAGTCCCACTAATAGAATCAAGGCAGCGCATGCAGGGCAAGTTCATTACCTTCGAAGGCATCGATGGGGCCGGGAAATCGACCCACATCGGCTTCGTCACCGATTACCTGGCATCGCGCGGCAAGCAGATCGTCTCGTCGCGCGAACCGGGCGGCACGCCGCTGGGCGAAAAGCTGCGCGACTTGCTGTTGCATGAAAAAATGCACCTGGAAACCGAGGCGCTGCTGATGTTCGCCAGCCGGCGCGAACACATCGCGCAAGTCATCGCCCCCAGCCTGGCCGCGGGCAAATGGGTGCTGTCGGACCGCTTCACCGACGCCAGCTTCGCCTACCAGAGCGGCGGCCGCGGCCTGCCGCGCGCCAAGATGGAAGCGCTGGAAGCCTGGGTGCATCCCGAGCTCCAGCCCGACCTGACCTTGCTGTTCGACGTGCCGCTCGAGGTGGCGCGCCAGCGCCTGGACGCGACCCGCACGCTGGACAAGTTCGAACGCGAAGAGGCCGACTTCTTCGCCAAGTGCCGCGCCGAATACCTGCGCCGCGCGGCGCAGTTCCCCGCGCGTTTCGTGGTGGTCGATTCGACCCGCAGCATTGCCGATATCCAGGCCAGCCTGGCCCACGTTCTGGAGAAATTGCTGTGACGATGTACCCGTGGCACGGGGCCGCCTGGTCCCAGCTGCAGCAGATGCGCGCGCGCATGCCGCACGCGATCCTGTTCCATGGCCCGGCCGGCACCGGCAAGGCCGACTTCATCGAAGCCTTTGCCCAGGCGCTGCTGTGCGAGAACCCGCGGCCCGACGGCCATGCCTGCGACGCTTGCGCGTCGTGCGGCTGGTTCGTCCAGCACAATCACCCGGATTACCGCCGCGTGCGGCCCGAGGCGTTCGAAGACGACTTGCCGGAGGGCGGCGAGGACGGCGAAACGGGCGCCAAGTCGAAATCGACCAGGGCGCCGTCGAAAGAGATCAAGATCGAGCAGATCCGCAATCTGGCGGATTTCATGAACATCTCGACCCACCGCCAGGGCTTGCGGGTGGTGGTGCTGTATCCGGCCGAGGCGCTGAACATGCCGGCGTCGAACGCGCTGCTCAAGACGCTCGAAGAACCGCCGCCCGGCACCGTGTTCCTGCTCTCGTCCAACAGCCTGGATCGCCTGCTGCCGACGATCCTGTCGCGCTGCCGCAAGTTCGCGCTGCCGATGCCGTCGCACGACGACGCCCTGGGCTGGCTCAACGAGCAGGGTGTGCCGGACGCCGAGAGCTGGCTGCGCGAGCAGGGCGGCGCGCCGCTGGCGGCCCTGGCCGAATCGAACAGCGGCAGCCGCGACGACATGGAGGCGCTGCTGCAATTCCTGGCGCGGCCGGCGCCGGATGCGGCGCTGCGCGCCGCCGAGAAGCTGGCCAAGGCGGAACTGCCGGCCCTGGTGGCCTGGACCCAGCGCTGGCTGTACGATGTGTTTTCGTACAAATTGTCGGGCAAACTCCGCTACTATCCGCGCTACCAGAAGGAGGTGGCGGCGCTGGCCGGCCGCGTCCAGACGCAGGGGCTGCTGCGCGTCGTCAAGGCCGTGAACGAGCGGCGGGCTGTGGCGGATCATCCTTTGTCGGCAAAATTGTTTGTCGAAGATATGCTGCTTGAGTACACTGCTTGCTGCACATGAAAGGACCACGATGAGCGTCACCCAGCCAGAGACGAACCCAGCCCAGGCCCCGCGGCCGTCGGTGCTGTCGCTGGCGATCAAGGAAAAGGCGGCGCTGTACGCGGCCTACATGCCGTTTCTGAAAAACGGCGGCATGTTCGTGCCGACCAACAAACCTTACAAGATCGGCGACGAGATCTACCTGATCCTGGCGCTGATGGACGACCCGAACAAATACCCGATCGCCGGCACCGTGGCCTGGATCACCCCGAGCGGCGCCAATAACAACAAGGCGCAAGGCATCGGCGTGCATTTCCCGGCCGACGAGGCCGGGCAGCGCGCCAAGGCCCGCATCGAGGAAATCCTCGGCGCGGCGTTGCGGTCTTCGCGCGCAACCCATACCCTGTAACTTCACTATCGTTTCATGCCATCCTACGTCCATCGCCTGGCCCGACGCGACGACCTGCCGGTCATCGTCGACATCTACAACTCCACCGTCGCCTCGCGCGAAGTCACCGCCGACACCGAACCGGTCTCCGTCGCCTCGCGCGAAGCCTGGTTCGACGACCACACGCCGGATCGGCGCCCGCTGTGGGTGATCCACGATGCCGACGACCAGAGCGCGCATCCCGAGGTACTGGGCTGGCTGTCGTATTCGAACTTCTACGGCCGTCCGGCGTATTCGGGCACGGCCGAAGTGTCGATCTACATCGCAGAAAGCGCGCGCGGCAAGGGATTGGGCCGCTATTGCCTGGAGCTGGCGATCGCCTTCGCGCCCCAGGTCAACGTGCATACCCTGCTGGGTTTCATTTTCGGCCACAACCAGCCGAGCCTGGCGCTGTTCCGCAAGTACGGCTTCGAGACCTGGGCCAATTTTCCGCGCGTGGCCAATCTCGACGGGATCGAGCGCGACCTGGTCATTCTCGGCAAGCGCGTCGCAGACTGACGGAGGCTGAGGCAGCTGTTATAATTTTTTAACATTTGCCGAGTGATTCCCGTGCGCCGGATCGTCCACATCCTCCTGCTGCTTTGCCTGCCCCTGTATGGTTTCGCCATGCAGGGCGGCTTGCCGCCCGTTGCAGGCGCGGTCTCGCTCGCGCACGCGCTGGAGCACGACCAGGGCATACCCCATCACCATCACGAGGACGACGGCAGCGTTCACTACGACGCGCCGGATGCAACCCTCGACCACGCGCACGAACATTCCTCGCCGTTACAACCGGTAGGCGTCGGTTTCCCGCGCCTGGTGCTCCCGGTGGAACCGCCCGTCTCCGAGCCGGGGCCCTATATCGCCCACGCGGTCCCCGAACCGTTCCTCGACGGGCCACACCGGCCTCCCGCTGTCTCCCTCGGCCACGCTGCCGGGGGATCGCTGCACGCATAATCGACAGATCGAGGCGCAACGCAACTTGCGCCGACGTGCTCGCCCTCGGTGATCTTGAACGTCATCCGATGGAGCACACATGCGCACCTGCCGCCTGTCCCTTTACCTTGTCGGCGCCGCCCTCGGCCTGTCATGCCAGGTCATCGCCGCGCCCGCGGCGCCGGCCGCACCCGGCGCCACCTTACAACTCGCCGTCGAGCGCGCGTGGCAGCGCGCGCCCGCCGCCCGCACGCTGGACGCCCGCCAGGCCGAAGCCGCCGCGGCGCGCGACATCGCCGCTTCGTGGCTTGCCGCCAGCCCGACGCTCGGCCTGTCGCGGCGTGCGGACCAGGGGTCGCTTGACCGCGACCAGCGCGAATCCGAGATCTCGGTGTCGTCATCGTTCTACCTGCCGGGCCAGAAGAGCGCCCGCGAAGCGCTGGCCGCGCGCAGCCTGGAAGAAGTCGCGGCCCATCTCGGCGCCACGCGCCTTGTGGTTGCCGGCCTGGTACGCGCGCGCATGTGGGAAGCGGCCGCCGCCCGGGTCGCCCTGGAGGAGAAGCAGGATCACCTGGTGCATCTCGAAGAACTCCTTGACGAGGTGCAGCAACGGGTCGCGGCCGGCGACCTGGCGCGCAGCGACGGGCTGCTCGCCCAGCAGGAAGTCCTCGCGGCCCGGATCGACGTCGGCGCGGCCCGCACCGCGGCGAGCGAGGCGCTGGCGCGCTATCGCGTCCTGACCGGCCTGTCCGACCTGCCCCCGCTCGACCCCGAGCCGCTCGCCGAACGCGCGGTCGCGGCCAATCCGCGCCTGGCGGCGGCGCAGGCTTCCGAGTTGCGCGCGCAGGCGGCGCTGCGCCTTGCCGCGGCATCGCGCTCGGCGCCGCCGACCATTGCCGTGGCGGTTCGCCGGGAGGAAGAAAGGCTGCTGCGACGGCCCGCCGACAGCATCGGCGTCGCCCTGCAGATCCCGCTCGGCAGCGCCGCACGCAACCGGCCGGCCGAAGCCCAGGCCCACACCGTGATCGCGACCGCCGCCGCCGAGGCGGCCGAGGCCCAGGCCAATGCCGAGGCCGACGTCGAGGTCGCCAGGGAACGGCTGGCGCATGCGCGCGCCGCGCTGGAAAACGCCACGGCGCGCGCCAGCGCGCTGCGCGAGCACACCGCGCTGTTCGACAAAGCCTTCCGCCATGGTGAAAAAGGCCTTGCCGAGCTGCTCCGTTCACGCGCACTCGGCCACGAGGCCGAGGTCGCCGTCGCACGGCAACAAGTCGCGCTCGGGTTCGCGCATGCCCAACTCAATCAAGCCTTGGGAATCCTTCCATGAAATATCTGCACCTGTTATTGACCGCCATGCTGCTCATGTCGTCGGCGTTCGCCGGCCCCGGAGCCCACGGACCCGACGGCGAACACCTCGACGGCCCGGCGAGCGCCGGCGGCGCCGCATCGTCCGCCCCCAGCGTCGAAACCTTCACGGAAGCGTTCGAACTGGTCGGCCATCTATCCGGCGGCGAACTGTCGATCATGATCGACCGCTATGAAACGAACGAGCCGGTGCTGGGCGCCGTCCTCGAGGTCCAGTACCGGGACTTGACGGCGCAGGCCACGTTCCACCCCGACCTGGGCGACTACGCGATCGACGACCCGAAGCTGGTGGCCGCCATCTCCGCGCCGGGCGCCCATGCGCTGCTGTTCACCCTGGTCGCAGGTGAGGAAAGCGATCTGCTCGAGGGCACGCTCACGGTCACCGAAGCGCTTGATGACCACGGACACGGGCACGGGTTCGAGCGCCGCTGGCTGCTGGCCGGGACTGTAGCGCTTGTCCTGGCTGCTGCCGCAATGGTCGTTGTACGACGCCGCCGCCACGCGAAGGAAATCTGACATGACCATCACACAACGCATGATCGCCGGCCTGAGCGCCGGCCTGTTCGCAACGTTCGTGCTGGCCGCGCCCGGCGCGCATGGCCCGAACGGCGAGCATTTGGACGGCCAGTCCACGGCCAGCGCCGGTGGACTGGCGCGACTGCCCGATGGCAGCGTCAACGTTCCCAAGCTGGCGCAGCGCCGCATGGGCGTGCGCACCCTGATGGTCAAGGAGGGGGAATATGCGCGCACCGTGCAATTGAACGGGCGCGCAGGCATCGACCCGAATGCGGGCGGACGGGTGCAGGCGCCGTTCGCGGGCCAGATCGCGCCGGGTCCGAATGGCTTGCCGGTTGCCGGACAGCGCGTCGTCAAGGGCCAGATGCTGGCGCGCCTGCAGCCGGTGGGCGGCGCGATCGAGCGGGGCAACCAGGCCGCGCAACTGGCCGCGCTGCGCGCCAACCGCGCCCTGCTGGAAAAGCGCGTGGAGCGCCTGACATCGCTCGAAGGCGTGGTGCCGGCCAGGGAAATCGAAGCCGCCCGGGCCGAACTGGCCGCGACCGTCGGCCAGGAACGCGCGGTGGCCCGTTCGATCGGCGGCGCCGAGGCGATCGTGGCCCCTGCGGGTGGCGTGATCGCCAGCGCAGCGGTGCTGAACGGCCAGATCGTCGAATCGCGCGACGTGCTGTTTGAGATCGTCGATCCGCAGCGCATGGTGATCGAGGCCATGTCGCCCGATGTGGCGATCGCGCGCAAGATCCGCGCCGCCACGCTCGCCGGCATGCCGGATGTCGAGCTGACCCTGCTGGGCGGCGCGCGCGCGCTGCGTGCCGGCGCAGTGCCGATCAATTTCCGTGCGCGCGGCACGGCGCTCGACCTGGCCGTGGGCCAGCCGGTGACGGTGCTGGCCAGGCTCGATACGACGGTCAAGGGCATTGCCTTGCCGGCCGCGGCGCTGGCGCGCAACCCGGCCAATGAGACGGTGGTCTGGATCAAGTCCGGCGCACAGCGTTTCATCGCCCTGCCGGTGGAGGCGACCGCGCTCGACGCGCGCACTGTCGTCGTCACCAAGGGGCTCAGCCCCGATAACCGGGTGGTGGTCACGGGGACCTCCCTGATCAACCAGATTAGGTGACCATCCATGTTTGATTCAATCGTTCGCTTCAGCCTGCGCAACCGCCTGTTCGTCCTGGCGGCGGCGGCGATGCTGATGGTTTACGGCGCCATGACCGCATGGCGTACCCCGGTGGATGTGTTCCCCGATCTGAACAAGCCGGTCGTCACCGTGCTGACCGAAGCCGGCGGCATGGCCCCGGAAGAGGTCGAGCAGCTGGTGTCCTTCCCGATCGAGACGTCGCTCAACGGCATGCCCGGCGTCACGCGCGTCCGTTCGGTGTCGGGTGTCGGCCTGTCCATCGTGTACGCCGAGTTCGACTGGGGAACCGATATCTACCGCAACCGGCAGCTGGTATCCGAGCGGATCACGCTGGTCAAGGAGCAGCTGCCCGGGAATATTTCGCCGGTCATGGGGCCGGTGTCGTCGATCATGGGCGAGATCATGCTGATCGCCTTGCCGATCGATGTCGCCAGGACCGATCCGATGAAGGCGCGCGAGTATGCCGATTTCGTCTTGCGGCCGCGCCTGCTCTCGATTCCGGGCGTGTCGCAGGTCATCCCGATCGGCGGCGACGTGCGCCAGCTGCGCGTCGAGCCGGATACGGCGCGCATGGCGCAATTCAATGTATCGCTGGAGCAGGTGACGACGGCGCTGCGCGGCTTTGCCTCCAACACCAGTGGCGGCTTCGTCGACCTGAACAACCGCGAATACCTGATCCGCAACCTGGGCCGGACCAACCGCCTGGACGACGTCAAGGGCCTGGCGGTCGCCTATCGCGATGGCGCGCCGGTGCTGCTCGAACAGGTGGCCGGCGTGCGCTACGCGCCCGCCTTCAAGCGCGGCGACGCCGGCCTGAACGGCAAGCCGGCCGTGATCGTCAGCGTGCAGAAGCAACCCGCCGCCGACACCGTGCGCCTGACGCGCGACATCGAGACCGCGCTGGCGGAGCTGAAACAAGGTCTTCCGGCCGGCATCTCGAAGCCGGTGGTCCTGTTCCGCCAGGCGAATTTCATCGACGCTTCCATCGGCAACGTGGTCGAGGCCCTGCGCGACGGCGCGATCCTGGTCGCGATCATCCTGTTCGCCTTCCTGCTCAGCGCGCGCACGACCCTGATCTCGCTGGTCGCCATTCCGCTGTCGCTGGCCATGACGGCGCTGGCCTTCCACCTGCTCGGCCAGTCGATCAACGTGATGACGCTGGGCGGGCTGGCCATCGCGATCGGCGAACTGGTCGATGATGCCGTGGTGGACGTGGAGAACATCGTGCGCCGCCTCAAGCAGCGCCAGGAAAGCGGCCACTCGGTGCTGGAAACCATCTGGCATGCCTCGGTCGAGGTGCGCTCGGGCATCGTCTACGCGACGGTGATCGTCGTGCTTGTGTTCGTGCCGCTGTTCGCCTTGCCCGGCATCGAGGGCCGGCTGTTTGCACCGTTGGGCATTGCCTACATCACCTCGATCCTGGCCTCGATGCTGGTGTCCATGACCGTGACCCCGGCACTGGCCTACTACCTGCTGCCGAAGATGAAGCGCCTGCACCGCGGCGACAGCCCGATCGTGCGCCGCATCAAGGCCTGGGACACGGCCGCCCTGCACTGGTCATTGCCGCGCATCCGCATGCTGCTGGCCGTGGCCCTGATCGCGGTGCTGGCGGCCGCGGCGTCCGTGCCGTTCTTCCCGCGCGCCTTCCTGCCGTCGTTTAACGAAGGCTCGCTGGTCATGGGCATGACCTTCACGCCGGGTACCTCATTGGCGGAGGCGAACCGCATGGGCTCCCTTGCCGAGACCCTGATCGCCCAAGTGCCGGAAGTAACGAAGGTCGGGCGCCGCACGGGCCGTGCCGAACTGGATGAGCACGCCGAGGGCGTGCACTCGGCAGAGATCGATGTCGATCTGAAATCGTCCGAGCGCTCGCGGGAAGAAATCATGGCGAGCATCCGCAACCAGCTGTCGGTGATTCCCGCCTCGGTCGCGATCGGCCAGCCGATCTCGCACCGCCTCGACCATCTGCTCTCCGGCGTGCGCGCCCAGGTCGCCCTGAAGATCTACGGCGACGACATCGATACGCTGCGCGGCCTGGCCGACGGCCTGCAGGGCCGCCTGCGCGCGGTGCCGGGCCTGGTCGACCTGTCGGTGGAGCGGCAGGTCCTGATCCCGCAGATCAAGGTGCGGATCGATTACCGCAAGGCGGCGCAATACGGCCTCGCGGCGGGCGATGTGCTGCAGGCGCTACAGGCCTTGGCTGAGGGCACGCGCGTCACCCAGGTCATTGACGGCGCACGGCGCTTCGATCTGGTCGTGCGTCTGGCCGACGTCGACCGCACGCCGCAGGACTTGGCACGCGTGATGCTCACCACGCCCGCGGGGCAGATTCCGCTCTCGAGCGTGGCCACTGTCGAAGAAGGCGACGGTCCCAACCAGATTGGCCGCGAGAACGGGCGCCGCCGGATTGTCGTCTACGCAAATACCGACGGTTCCAACATGTCGCGCATTATCGACGACGTGCGCAAGACGGTTGCCGCCAGCCAGCTCCCGGGCGGCTACTTCGTCAGTGTCGAAGGGCAGTTCCAGGCACAGGAACAGGCGCAGCAACTGATCGTGGGCCTGTCGCTGGGATCGCTCGTACTGATCTTCCTTGTGCTCTATTCGCGCTACCGCTCGTCGACGCTTGCGCTCGTCATCATGGGAAATATTCCGTTCGCCCTGGTCGGCAGCGTCGTCGCGATGTGGATCGCGGGCGTGTCCTTGTCGGTCGCCTCGATGGTCGGCTTCATCACGCTGGCCGGCATCGCGACACGCAACGGCATCCTCAAGGTGAGCCATTACATCAACCTCTGCAAGTTCGAGGGCGAGACGTTCGGCTGGCCCATGATCGTGCGCGGCTCGATCGAACGCCTGACGCCGGTCCTGATGACGGCGCTCGTCGCGGCCTTCGCACTGACGCCCCTGCTGTTGGCCGCGGATGCTCCGGGCAAGGAAATCCTGCATCCGGTCGCGGTCGTGATCTTCGGTGGGCTGATCAGTTCCACCTTGCTCGATTCGCTGTTGACGCCACTGATCTTCTGGAAGGTGGGACGCCGCCCGCTCGAGCGCCTGCTGGCGGAAAAAGGCGGCGACAGCTATTGATTTACATGGGCCAAGTGGCGGCGCCCATTGTCAGCCGCCACGGTTTTCTGGAGCATCAAATGAAAAACATCCTTGCAGTAGCGGCCCTGGCGGCCAGCATCGTCCTGTCGGGCAACGTCCTCGCGCACGAGGCCAAGCCCAAGCATGGCGGCATCGTGCAAAGCGCGGGCGACCTGTCGTTCGAACTCGTTACCAAAGACGGCGGCGCCACCATTCACGTCGACGACCACGGCAAGGACTTGCCGACCGCGGGCGCCACCGGCACCCTGACCGTGTTGAACGGCGCGCAAAAGTCCCAACTGCCGCTCGTGGCAGGCGCGAACAACACGCTGGTCGCGAAGGGCGACGCCAGGCTCGCCCCTGGCAGCAAGGCGGTCGCGGCCATCACCTTTGCGGACAAGAAGGCGGTGAGCGTTCGTTTTTCGATCAAGTAATTGTTGGGGGAGCGGCCCGCATGGCGCTCCCCGTCAGCTGGCTTTACAATGGCGGGATGTATATCGATTCCCATTGCCATATCAATTTCCCGGAACTGGCAGCGCGCATGCCCGAAGTCCTGGCCAAGATGGCCGAGAACAAGGTGACGCACGCGCTGTGCGTGTCGGTGGACCTGCCTGACTTTCCGCAGGTGCTCGCGCTGGCCGAGCAGTATCCGCATATCTTCGCCTCGGTCGGGGTCCATCCCGACTACGCAGACACGCCGGAACCGACCGTGGCGCAACTCGTCGAGCTGGCGGACCATCCGAAGATCGTCGCCATCGGCGAGACCGGCCTGGATTACTACCGCCTCGAAGGCGATCTGGAATGGCAGCGCGAGCGCTTCCGCGTGCACATCCGCGCTTCGCGCGAGACCCGCAAGCCCTTGATCATCCACACCCGCGCCGCCAGCGAGGACACGATCCGCCTGATGAAGGAAGAGGGCGCCGGCACGGACGCGGGCGGCGTGGCCGGCGTCATGCATTGCTTCACCGAATCGCTGGCCGTGGCCGAGGCCGCCATGGCCCAGGGCTTTTATATCTCGTTCTCGGGCATCGTCACCTTCAAGAGCGCCAAGGAGCTTCAAGCGGTGGCGCAGGCCGTGCCGCTCGAGCGCATGCTGATCGAGACCGATTCGCCGTATCTCGCGCCGGTGCCGTTCCGCGGCCGGATGAACGAGCCGGGCTATGTGGCCCACGTGGCCGAGTACATCGCCACGCTCAAGGGCGTCTCGCTGCGCGAGGTGGCCGAGCGCACCAGCGAGAATTTCTTCAAGTTGTTCACGACCGCCAGGAGCTGACCCATGCCGATCCGCCGCCTGCTTGCCGCCAGTTTGCTGTTTGCCGCAGTCGCCGGCGCCCACGCCGTGGAGCCGCCCACGCCGCAGCAGGTGAGCTCGTTCTTCCGCGCGGTGCAGATGGATGACGCCAGTACGGTGCGCAAGATGGTCGGCGCGGTCGTCAATGCCAACGAACTCAATCCCCTGGGCGGCGAGCCGGCCCTGGTGCTGGCGATCCGCGAAGGTGCGCGCGAGGTGATCGGTGAACTGCTGCGCCATCCGGGCACCGATCTCGAGCGCAAGGCGATCAATGGCAATACGGCGCTGATGATGGCCGCCTTCAAGCGCAACGAAGAGGTCGTCCGCGCGCTGCTGGACAAGGGCGCCAGGGTCAATCAGCCGGGCTGGACCGCGCTGCACTACGCCGCCGCCAGCGGCGACGACAGGATCGTGCAATTGCTGATCGAGCGCGGCGCCACGCTCGACGCCGTGTCGCCGCGCGCCAGCGGCGCCTTCACGCCGCTGATGCTGGCGGCGCGCGAAGGGAATGACAAGACCGCGCGGCTCCTGGTCGCGCGCGGCGCCGACACCGCGCTGAAGAACACGGAAGGGCATACCGCGGCCGGGATCGCCGCGCAGGCGGGGCGCGACGAGCTGGCCAGGGCACTGACCGGCGCTGCCCGCTGATCCTGCCTGAATGACAATTCAATCGTGAATTGGGCGGTAAAACGTAGTTAGCTCGACCAATTGCGTGAGGGCAATGGTGTTCATAATGGTTCCACGGTTAAACGACCACCGACCAACAAGGATACCCATGCTCAACGAACGCGAAATCGAAAGCTGCTACCTGGGGCAGTTCATTCCAGTCCACTACCATCACAATATGCTGATGGACCAGAACCGGATGCACAACTTCAAGAACGCCATCCATTATTCCGTGTTCCCCGGCGCGAAAGTGCTGGAGCTGGGCGGCGGCACCGGCGTGCTGTCCTTCTTCGCTGCCCAGAGTGCCTCGAAGGTGTACTGCGTCGAGTTCAACCCGGACATGGTGCAGGAGGCGCGCCGCTTCCTGGCGATGAATCCGAACGGCGACAAGGTCGAGGTGATCCATGCCGACGCCTTCGACTACCTGCCGCCGGAACCGGTCGATGTCGTGATCTGCGAGATGATCCACGTCGGCATGCTGCGCGAAAAGCAGGTCGAGGTGATCGAATCGTTCAAGCGCCGCTACCTGGCCAAATTCGGCGGCCCGCTGCCGCTGTTCATGCCGGAAGCCGTGATCATGGCGGCCCAGCCGATCCAGCAGGCGTATGACTTCGACGGCTTCTACGCCCCGATCGTCCAGTTCCAGGAAACCGGCGTGGTCCAGCCAGGCACGGTCGAGCTGGCCCAGCCCGCCGTGTACAGCATCCTCGATTTCAGCCAGCCGGTCGACAGCCTGATCGCCTGGGAAGGCGCGCTCGTGGTGGAGCAGGGCGGCACCCTGAACGCGATGCGTTTCGTGACCAAGAACGTGCTGGCCATCGTGCAGGAGCAGGCGGCCACGATCGACTGGCTCAACCACTACATGACCCTGCCGCTGCACCGTCCGCTCGAGGTCGAGGCTGGCGACCTGCTGCGCATCTCGCTCGCCTACCGCGCCGGCGGCTCGATCCCATCGCTGCAGGCGTCGATCCAGGTCGAGGTTGTGGCCGAGGAAGCGCAAACCGCGGCGCAGGCGCCGGCGGTCGAGGAAGCAGCCAGCTTCGCCTGATGTGGCAACCATGGGCGGACCGGGCGGTCCGCTCATCCTTTCCGGCGACCGTTCGGGCCGCCATTTCCCCCATTCATCGCACGCCGCTGGCCCCACGACCTCGTTCGGCATATATTCCTCATGATGCTTCTTCATGGAGAAAGACGATGCTGAGTTTCCTGGCCTGGCTGGTGCTGCTGTTCCTTTGCTGGCCAATCGCGCTGATTGCCCTCGTGCTGTATCCTGTGGTGTGGCTGCTGTTGCTGCCGTTTCGCCTGCTGGGCATCGGCGTCGATGCCGTGTTCAGCCTGCTGCGCGCGATCGTCATGCTGCCCGCGCGCGTGCTTGGACACCATCCCGCGCGCTGACGAGCCTGTTTAAGTGTTCGGCAGATAACAGACTAGGGCCACTTGATCTTCTACTGTGGAGCTGCGCGCTTTCATCCGGAAAGCGTGCATTGAATAGAGGAAAATGACTATGCGCCTGGATATTTACCGCAGAGCCGAGCACGACGGCAAGTTCTCGTACCTGGCCGTGCCCGAAGCGAAGAACATTCCCGAAGAAGCCACCAATACCGATTGGGAGATCGAAGCCCGCGCCTTCGAGGTCGATGACGACGCCGACCAGATCGAGGATTTCGACATCGATAACCTCAACGGCCAGATCGCCGAAAAAGGGTATGCGATGACGTCGGTACTGCACTGACATTTTCCTGGCGGTCTTGCCACCGCCCGCGCCGGCAGACGGGCCGTCCGGCCCGTCTGCCGGCGCCATTCCCGCTCCCCAGCGCGTCGGCGGGGCCGCCACGGCCCAACAGCCGATGTGGTATCCTGCGTCCTTGATCAAGTAGGTCAGCCGCTTGCATGGCTGCGATGGAGGATGTGATGAAGTGGGTCGTGGTGGGTTTCTATGTTCTGTCTATCCTGCACATCCATTTCCGCGGGCGCGTGCGCCTGCCGCTGCGTCGCCAGATCTTCGACCACTCGTCGTTCATGGCGCCGATCAATCTCTTCATGCACAAGTTCTCGAAGGTCCCGAACACGCCCTTCATCCCGGTCAGCGAGTTCCCGGAACTGGCGCGCCTGCAAGAGAACTGGCCGATCATCCGCGCCGAAGCCGAGAACCTGCTCGCGCTCAAGAAGATCAAGGCGGCCGAGCAGAACGACGATGCCGGCTTCAATTCCTTCTTCAAGAACGGCTGGAAGCGCTTCTACCTCAAGTGGTATGACGCCAGCCACCCGTCGGCCGAGCGCCTGTGCCCGCAAACCTACGCGCTGCTGCAATCGATTCCTTCGGTCAAGGCGGCGATGTTCGCCGAGCTGCCGCCGGGCGGCAAGCTCAATCCGCACCGCGACCCGTTCGCCGGCTCGATGCGCTACCACCTGGGCCTGGCCACGCCGAACGACGACCGCTGCTTCATCGACGTCGACGGCGAGCGCCACAGCTGGCGCGACGGCCAGGGCGTGGTGTTCGACGAGACCTATATCCACTGGGCGATCAACGGCAGCGAGAGCGACCGCGTGATCCTGTTCTGCGACGTCGAGCGCCCGATGCGCTACCGCTGGATGCAGGCCTTCAACCGCTGGTTCGGCCGCACCGTGATGACCGCCGCCGCCTCGCCGAACGAAACCGGCGACCAGGTTGGCCTGGTGAGCAAGCTGTTCCGCATCTCCTTCTATGCCGGCCAATACCGCCGCCGCTTCAAGGCCTGGAACAAGACCGCCTACAACATCACCCGCGTGGCGCTGGTCGTCGCGCTGGCCGCCTTCATCTACTGGATCTGATCCGCCTGAGGCAGTAGGGCGCGCAGGCGGGGCGCCTGACCGCTCCATGTGTTTGCGAAAACGGGCTTTTTACAGTCAGCCCGAACTTGCTCATTGTTGCGCGGTCTTATGCAATATGAGCAAGCTTGTTTCGATCAGAGTCGCCGCCAAGGCGCTTGGTGTCTCGGCCAGCACGCTGCGGCGCTGGGAAACGAGTGGACGCCTCGTGCCAGTGCGCACCGAGGGCGGCCAGCGCCGCTACGACCTGGCGGCCCTATGCCCCCGGTTCGCCCATGGCGCGCCGGCGCCGCGCCAGACGATCGCCTATGCGCGCGTCTCCAGTCACGACCAGCGCGCCGACCTGGAACGGCAAAAGCGGGTGCTCGAACTGTACTGCGCAAGCCAGGGCTGGTCCTTCGAAACGATCGCCGACCTTGGCTCGGGCATGAACTACCACAAGAAAGGCCTGGCCCGGCTACTCGAGGCGATCCTGGCAGGCACGGCCGGACGCCTGGTGCTGACCCACAAGGATTGCCTCCTGCGCTTCGGCGCCGAGTTGGTATTCGCCGTCTGCGAGGCAAAACAGGTCGAGGTCGTCATCATCAACCGGGGCGAGGACAGCAGCTTTGAGGAAGACCTGGCCAGCGACGTGCTGGAGATCATCACCGTCTTTTCTGCACGGCTGTACGGCAGCCGAAGCCACCGGAACAAGAAGCTGATCGACGGGGTGCGCCGCGCCGTTCAGGAGGCGCAGTGCTGATCGCACACCGCATTCGGCTCGACCCCAACAACGCCCAGGCCACGTACCTGGCGCGCGCGGCCGGCGTCGCCCGCTTCGCCTACAACTGGGCCCTGGCCGAGTGGCAGAGACAATACGAGGCGTGCAAGGCCAACCCCGCCCTGCCAGCGCCGTCGCAGCTGGCGCTGCGGCGCCAGCTCAACGCCATCAAGCGCGAGCAGTTCCCCTGGATGCTCGAGGTGACCAAGAATGCGCCGCAGATGGCGATCATCCAGCTCGGCGAGGCCTTCAAGAATTTCTTCGCGCGCCGCGCGCGCTACCCGAAGTTCCGCAAGAAGGGACGGCACGACCGTTTTACCTTGACCAACGACCAGTTCCGCATCGACGGCAAACGCATCCAGATCCCGAAGCTGGGCCCTGTTCGCATGCGCGAAAGCCTGCGCTTTGCCGGCCGCATCGTCTCGGCCACCGTCTCGCGCTCTGCCGGGCACTGGTACGCCAGCATCACGGTCGATACCGCAGAGGAAACTCACCTGCTGCCCGCCGACAACCAAGGCGCGGTCGGGGTCGACCTCGGGGTGGCGGCGCTGGCGACCCTGTCGAACGGCGAAGTGTGGACCGGGCCGAAGGCCCTCCGATCTCTGCTCGGGTGGCTGCGCCGGCTGTCGCGCTCCCTCTCGCGCAAGGTCAAGGGCTCGCGCAACCGGGCCAAGGCGAAACTGAAGCTGAGCCGGCTGCACGCGAAGATCGGCCACCTGCGCAGCAACGCCTTGCACCAGCTCACCAGCAGCATCGCGCGGCGCTTCCACACCATCGGCATCGAGGACCTGAACGTCAAGGGCATGCTGGGCAACCGGCGCCTGGCGCGCGCGATCGCCGACATGGGTTTCCATGAACTGCGCCGCCAGCTGGAGTACAAGGCGGCGTGGCGCGGTGGCCGGGTGGTGGTGGCCGGCCGCTGGTACCCGAGCAGCAAGACGTGCTCGATCTGCGGCCACATGCTGGAGAAGCTCGACCTGGGCACGAGGCAGTGGACCTGCCCGGGCTGCGGGACGGTCCACGACCGCGATGTCAATGCGGCCGTTAACCTTGAAACAATGGCGGTGAGTTCTACCGCGACAGCCTGTGGAGGGGCAGGCGCTGGCGCCGTGCGCGGGCACGGCGTGAAACCGGCCCCGGTGAAGCAGGAATCCAGCAGCGAGCAGGTTTAGGCAATTTCGACCAGCGTTGCACAAGTCTGGAGGAACGGCATTCGGCCATTGTCGCTACAATGGCTGTTCCGAATCCCACACATGGAGGAAGTCGATGGCAAAAGTACTGGTACTGTATTACTCGTCGTATGGCCACATCGAGACGATGGCGAACGCGGTCGCCGAAGGCGCGCGCAGCGCGGGCGCGACGGTTGACGTCAAGCGGGTTCCCGAGACCGTCCCGGAAGACGTCGCCAAGGGCGCCCACTTCAAGCTCGACCAGGCCGCGCCGATCGCCACGGTGGCCGAGCTGGAACACTACGACGCCATCATCGTCGGCGCACCGACCCGCTACGGCCGCATGCCCGGCCAGATGGCGGCCTTCCTCGACCAGACCGGCAGCTTGTGGGCGCGCGGCGCGCTCAACGGCAAGGTGGGCGGTGCGTTTACCTCCACCGCGACCCAGCACGGCGGCCAGGAAGCCACGCTGTTCTCGATCATCACCAATCTGCTCCACTTCGGCATGACCATCGTCGGTCTGCCGTACAGCTACCAGGAACAGATGACGCTGGACGAGATCGTCGGCGGCAGCCCTTACGGCGCCACCACCATCGCCGGCGGCCAGGGCCAGCGCCAGCCGAGCGAGAAGGACCTGGGCGGCGCCCGCCACCAGGGCGAACTCATCGCCAAGACCGCCAACAAGCTGTTCGGCTGATCGCTGCGGACCTGCCCGCTGTGCCACTCGCGCAGCGGGCAGTTTGAATCTTTGGTATCGTTGGACTCTGCCGCCGCGGCGGTTCCTGAAGAGGCGCCAACGACATGACCCAGCTCTCCGACTTTCCCATTACTCAAAAATGGCCGGCCGCCCATCCCGACCGGTTGCAGCTGTACTCGATGCCCACCCCGAACGGCGTCAAGATCCCGATCATGCTGGAAGAAATCGGCCTGCCGTACGAGGCGCACCGGGTCGACTTCGCGAAGGACGAGCAGAATTCGCCAGCCTTCCTGTCACTGAACCCGAACAACAAGATTCCCGCCATCCTCGATCCGGACGGCCCGGACGGGCAGCCGCTGGCGCTGTTCGAATCGGGCGCGATCCTGCTCTACCTGGCCGAAAAGAGCGGCAAGCTGATTCCGCCGGATGCGGCGGGGCGCTACCGCGTCATCCAGTGGGTGATGTTCCAGATCGGCGGGGTGGGGCCGATGTTCGGCCAGCTCGGCTTTTTTGCGAAGTTCGGCGGCGCAGAGTACGAGGACAAGCGGCCGCGCGACCGCTTCGCCGCCGAATCGCGCCGGCTGTTTCGCGTGATCGACGCGCAGCTGGCTCAGCATACCTGGATCGCGGGCAACGACTTCACCATTGCCGATATCGCGGTGTTCCCCTGGATTAATGGCTTGCTGAACTTCTACGAGGCGGAAGACTTGGTCGGCGCCGAAGACTTCGGCAATGTGAGGGATGCGCTGGAGCGTTTCCTGGCCCGCCCCTCAGTCAGGAGAGGACTCAAGATCCCGGCCTGACCCGCTGCCGATTGGTCGGGGCTGGAGGTCGGCCGCACGATCAAGTCGCCGACGCCGACGGCGCCCGCGGGCGCCGTCAAGGCAAGCCGCGCTCCACGCGGCCCGGGCCGATCGCGCCTACGCCTTCGATCCCGCCTGGTCGCGCGGACGCTGGCGGTGGAAGGTCAGCGGGCTGTAGGCCACGTTCGACGGCGGCGGCGATTTGAGGATGTTCGTCTTCATCGCGCCGACCACGTGCATCTCGCACGGCTTGCAATCGAAGCGCAGCGTGTACTTCTCGTCGCCGCTCACCAGGGTCATCGGCTCGGCCTTGACCTGCCCCTGTACGCCTTGCACGCCCTTGGCCTGCTTCGGGCACAGGTTGAATGAGAAGCGCAGGCAGTGTTTGGTGATCATCAGCGACACTTCGCCGGCTTCCTCGTGCGCTTCATAGGCGGCGTCGATCAGCTGCACGCCGTGCTTGTGGTAGAAGGCGCGCGCCTTGTCGTTGTAGACGTTGGCAAGGTAGCTCAGTTGGGTGTCGGGGTAGACCGGCGGCGGTTCGACCGGCGCCTTGCGCTGCGGGCGCTCCCAGGCCGCCAGGCGCGCCGCCTCGTGCGCCGCGATGGCGTCGCGGCGCAGGGCGTTGATGGCGGCGCTCGGCACGAACCACGGCTGGCTCAGTTGCAGCGCCACGTGGCCGGCCTCGAACATCGTGTTGCCCAGCTTGGCCAGGCTGGCGCGCAGGCCGGCCTCGGCCTGGGCCGCCTGCTGGGCCGGTTGCAGTTCGAGGGCGGCCTGGACGTGCGACGCGATGCCGTCCTCGTCGACGATGTCCAGGCGCAGGCCGCCCGGGGCTTCGCTCAGGATCAGGTCGATCGCCACCTTGCGCTCGGACGACTTCTTGCTCAGCGTGGCTTCCCACTGGTGGTCGCGGTTGCGGTGGATGACGGTGCCCACCTTCAGGCCGATCAGGGACGGCATCGGCTCGTTCGGGAACACGCGCCAGCGCTGGCCCTCGGCTTCCTCGCCCAGCTTCTCGGCGCGGTTGGCCTGGATGCCGCAGGTGGCGCGCTTGTTCATGTAGTTCAGGCCGTCGCCATTGGCCATCGGCGCCTGGGTGACGATGTCGAAGCTGTCGCCGTTCAGGCGCGCCACGATGCCCAGTTCCACGCCCAGGTATTTGGGCGAATCGAAGGCGCCGATGTCCGGCAGGCGGCCCTGGGCGAAGTATTCGGTGTGGCCGCGGTGGAAGTTCTTGTCGACGTCCGGGGTGAACATCACGCGGGTGCGCCCGCTCGCGGCGCGCGCGAACTCCGGGCGGCGCTCGAGCAGCTCGTCCAGCAGCAGCCGGTAGTGGGCGGTGATGTTCTTGACGTAGCCCATGTCCTTGTAGCGGCCCTCGATCTTGAACGAGCGGATGCCGGCGTCGACCAGCGCTTCCAGGTTGCGGCTCTGGTCGTTGTCCTTCATCGACAGCAGGTGCTTGTCGTAGGCGACCACGCGGCCTTGGCCGTCGGACAGGGTGTAGGGCAGGCGGCAGGCCTGCGAGCAGTCGCCGCGGTTGGCCGAGCGGCCGGTGTCGGCGTGCGAGATGTAGCACTGGCCCGAATAGGCCACGCACAGCGCGCCGTGCACGAAGTATTCGAGCGGCGTGTCGGTGGCGGCGTGGATCTTGCGGATCTGCTCGACCGTCAGTTCGCGCGCCAGCACCAGCTGCGAGAACCCGACGTCGCCCAGGAATTTCGCCTTCTCCGCGCCGCGGATGTCGCACTGGGTGCTGGCGTGCAGCTGGATCGGCGGCAGGTCGAGTTCGAGCAGGCCCAGGTCCTGGATAATCAGCGCATCGACGCCGGCCTCGTACAGCTGCCAGATCTGCTTGCGCGCCAGATCGAGTTCGCTGTCGTGCATGATCGTATTCATGGTCACGAAGATGCGCGCGCGGTAGCCGTGGGCGAACCGGACCAGCGCGGCGATGTCTTCCAGCGGATTGCTGGCGTTATGGCGCGCCCCGAAGGCCGGTCCGCCGATGTACACGGCGTCGGCGCCATGGAGGATCGCTTCGCGGCCGATCTCGGCGGTCTTGGCGGGCGAAAGCAATTCGAGCTCGTGGGCAAGCAGGGACATGGGTTTTCCTTTGGGGCGAAGGACGAGATTATAGCGAGATGGGGCCCGCGCGTCATGCCCGGCGTGGCGGGTTGTCAGGATGGAACCATCTTCACCCTGGCGTCGGGCGAACGCCGCAGCCTGGACGCGGTCCAACCCGCATCGACGCCACTCACGAAAGGAAGGCCGATGACGGATCAGCCAGCTACCCCGGAGTCGGCCGAGTCGTCCGTTCGCGAGCACGCGCGCCATGCGCGCTACCTGCTGGTCGGCGGCGGCCTGGCCGCGGCCACGGCCGCCGAGACGCTGCGCCAGGAGGGCGCCCAGGGCGCGATCGTCATGGTGGCGGACGAGCGCGACCCGCCTTATCACCGGCCGCAGCTCTCGACCCGCTTCCTGGAGGGCGACGCCGCGCCGCCGCTGGCGACGGTGCTGCCGCCCGACTACTTCCACGATCATGGGGTGACGCTGCTGTCCGGCGTGCGCGCCACCGGCCTCGACGCCGACGCCCAGCTGGTGCATACCGACCACGCCGGCGTCATCCGCTATGAGCGGCTGCTGGTCGCCACCGGGGTGCGTCCCGTGCATCTCGACGTGCCGGGCGCCGCGCTGCCCGGCATCCACTACCTGCGCACGGCCGTCGACGCGCGCACCCTGCGCGGCGCGATGGAGGGCGCGGCGCGGGCCGTGGTGGTCGGCGCCGGCTTCATCGCCCTCGAGATGGCCGCGGCGTTCGCGCGCAAGGGCGTGCGGGTGACGGTGCTGGCGCGCCACGGCATGTTGTTCGACAAACTGCAGGACCACGGCATCAGCGACTACCTGCGCGCATTGTACGTGGGCCAGGGCGTCGAAGTGCTGGCCGATACGGTCGCCGCCTTCCATGGCGAGCGGCGGGTCGAGATGGTCGTGACCGAAGGCGGGCGCCGGCTGCCGTGCGAGCTGGTCGGCGTCGGCATCGGCGTCGCTCCCGATCTGGGTTGGCTCGAAGGCAGCGCCCTGGCGCTGGACGACGGCGTGTGCGTCGACCAGTACCTGCAAGCCTCG
Source organism: Massilia sp. UYP34 (assembly GCF_056279385.1). NCBI lineage: Bacteria > Pseudomonadati > Pseudomonadota > Betaproteobacteria > Burkholderiales > Oxalobacteraceae > Massilia > Massilia sp. UYP34. The sequence goes on from NZ_JBWBRF010000005.1 coordinate 285,135, forward strand.
CATCCGCTGGTGTGGGCGGCGGGCGACGTCGCCAATTTCGTCGACCCCGTGTTCCGGCTGCGCCACCGCATCGAGCACTGGGACAACGCCGTCAAGCAGGGGCGGCTGGCGGCGCGCAATATGCTCGGCATGCGCCTGCGCTACGACGAGGTGCCGTATTTCTCGTGCGAGCTGTTCGGCCAGGGGTTCCAGTTCCTGGGCCTGCCCGAGGCCGGCCACCACCATGCCCGGCTGGGCCGCCCCGAGACCCGCTCCTGGGCCTGCCTCTACCTCGACCACGACGTGCCGCGCGCCCTGTTTTCCACGGGGCGGCCGGCGGTCGAGACGCGCGCGATCGAATCCCTGATCCGCTACCGCACCAATATCGGCTGGGCCTGCAAGCGCCTGGACGAGCCCGATTTTTGCATCACCCGCATTCCCAGCCAGACCGCGCTGATCCTGCAGGGCGGCGGCGCATTGGGCGCCTTCGAATGCGGCGTGGCCCATGCGCTGGAAGCCGCGGGCATCCAGCCCGACGTCATCGCCGGCGTGTCGATCGGGGCCTTCAATGGCGTCATCATGGCCGCCAATCCGGGCCGCGCCGCCGCCGCGCTGGAGGATTTCTGGCGCCGCCTGGCGGTCGACCTGCCGCTGGACCTGGGATCCGACCTGCAACCCGGCCTGCGACCCGACCCGCCGCTCCAGCCCCCGCCCGAGCGGCCGTTCGACCTGCCGCATGCCGCCGGGACGCTGCTCGACGACCGGGCGCGCCGCCTGCTCGGGTCGTGGCAAACGCTCGCCTTCGGCGTCCCGGCGTTCTTCCGCCCGCGCTGGACCGGCATGCCTTTCCTGGGCACGTCGCCTTTGGACTGGACCAGCCTCTACGACCCGACACCGGTCAAGGAATTACTGATGCGCTACGTCGACTTCGGCGCGTTGAAAGCGAGCCCGGTGCGGCTGCTGGTCAGCGCGGTCAATGTCGAGACCGCGCGCCTGGAGATCTTCGACAGCTATGTCGACGACCTGAGCGCCGACCATATCCTGGCCAGCGGCAGCCTGCCGCCCGGCTTTCCCTGGACCACCATCGACGGCAAGCACTACTGGGACGGCGGCATCATCAGCAATTCGCCGCTGGAACTGCTGCTGGAGCACTCGGGCACGGCGCGCAAGCGCATCTTCATCGTGGACCTGTATCCGGAAACAGGTGCGCTGCCGACCAACCTGATGGAGGTGCTGGGCCGGCGCGACGAGATCGTGTTCGCCGAGCGCATCCGGCGCGATAGCGCCGAGCAGTCGCTGGTGCGCGATTTTCGCAAGCTCGTCGAGGGTATCCTGGACTACGCCACCTCGCCGGCCCAGGCCGACCAGGTGCGCCAGTGGCCCACCTATATTCAGCTGATGGGCGACAAGGATGCCGCGCCCAGCATCACCCGCATCATGCGCAAGGGCTCGGAGTGCGAGACCGCGGCGCGTGACTTCGATTTTTCAGCGCTGTCGATCGCCCGCCATATGGCGGAAGGCCAGGCCGCCGCGCGCGAAGCGCTGGCGGCGCGGCGGGGCGCGGGATAGCATGACGCCGGAGGCGCATGTTAGCGCAATCGATGGGCAGGTCTTCCATAGTGTCGAACGGGGATTTTCCGTCACCGGCAAGGCCGGCGAGGGGCCCGATGGCAAATCCCTAACTATGCTAACATCGGCCAACATGAACGACTTGCAAAGAGATTCACCGACATGAACAAAACGAGCGTCGAGGCCGTGCGCGAATCGATGGAGCAGGGCAAGCCCACCATGGTGGACGTGGCCAGGCTCGCCGGCGTGTCCGCGATGACCGTCTCGCGGGTCATGAACGGCAAGAGCCTGGTGCGCGAAAGCACGCGCCGCAAGGTGGCGGAGGCGGTCGCGGCGCTGAACTACACCCCGAACCAGGAAGCGCGCAACCTGGCCGGCTCCAAGCCGATCCGCGTCGGTTTCTTGTACAGCAATCCGAGCGCCGCTTACCTCAGCGAATTCCTGGTCGGCCTGCTCAACCAGTCTGGCCTGAACAACGTCCAGCTGTTCGTCGAGAAGTGCGAGGCCGGCAACCATGAGATCGAGCATACCCAGCGCCTGATCAACAATGGCCTGGACGGCGTGATCCTGCCGCCGCCGCTGTGCGACAGCGTGGCCGTGCTCGACTGTGTGGCCAAGGCCGGGATTCCGGCGGTGGTCGTGGCGTGCGGCTCGCCGGCCCCCGGCGTCGGCGCGGTCAGCATCGACGACTACGAAGCGGCCCGCTACATGGCCCGGCACCTGATCGCGCTGGGCCACCAGCGCATCGGCTTCATCGTCGGTCACCCGAACCAGACCGCGAGCGCGCGCCGCCTCGACGGCTACCGCGCGGCGATCGCCGAGAAGGGCGCCGACGCCTCCGACGAGCTGGTGGTGCAGGGCATGTTCACCTATCGCTCCGGCCTGGACGCGGCCGAGCAGTTGCTGGCGCTGAAGGACCGGCCGACGGCGATTTTCGCCAGCAATGACGATATGGCGGCCGCCACGGTGGCGGTCGCGCACCGCCTGGGCCTGGACGTGCCGGGCGACCTGACCGTCACCGGGTTCGACGACACCGCCCTGGCCACCACGATCTGGCCCGAGCTGACCACCGTGCGCCAGCCGATCGCCGGCATGGCGCGCGAGGCGGTGCAGGCGCTGGTGCGGCGCGTGCGCGCGCTGCGCGAAGACCAGCCGGCCGAGCCGGAACAGGCCCGCATGGACTTCGAGCTGGTGCGGCGCCAGTCCGACGCCGCCCCGCGCATCCGGCCGCCGGCGCGCCTGCCGGCGGTGGCCAAGGCGCGCTGATCTGATCTGATCGCCGGCGCCGGCATGCGCCTGTCGGCTCGCGGCTGGCGCACGCGGTTGCGATATCCGGCTGCGCCGTGCGGGGCATCCGCCGTCTCTGAAATCCATTTCAATAATTCGTTGACAACCGTCGAAGGCCCCGATTAGACTGGGATGATTGCGCTAACAGTCCTACTCATGGAATGTTCTGCGCATCGACTATATTCAGAATAATCTGGAGACGACCATGACGGCACCTGCCGACCCGACGCCGGGCGCGGGCGAACCCGGCCGCGCCTTGCCGGCCAATGCGACCTATCCGGGCCTGCGCGGCAGGCGGGTCGTGATCAGCGGCGGCGCCTCCGGGATCGGCAGCGCGCTGGTCGTCGACATCCTCCTCAACACCGCCACCAGCGACGAGCGCCCCCGCATCACGGACGTGATACCGGCGCGGTCGAGGGCCTCGGCCGCGCCCTGGCGCGTGACCTGGGCCGCACCATATCCGCGTCAACAATGTGGTGCCGGGCGCCGTGTGCACCCCGCGCCAGGACGCCTCGTGGCATACGCCGGCCGAGGAAGACCGTATCCTGGCCGGCCAGTGCCTGCCTGCGCGTGAGGGAGTTCGCCAGGGACGGCGATCCTGGCGATTCTTGAGAAAAAGTCAATACGGTGCGGGGAAGGATCCCGCCCGATAGTGAAAAAGGAGACAAGGATGAAGACAAGGATGAAGACAGGCACGAAGACGAGCATCACCAGGCTGGGCGCGGCCATCGGACTCGGTTGCGCGCTGCTGTTCGCGTCCGGCCCGGGCATGGCCGACGCGAAGAATCCCAGGATCGGCTTTTCGATCGACGACCTGCGGCTGGAGCGCTGGACGCGCGACCGCGATTATTTCATCGGCGCCGCCGAGAAGCTCGGCGCCAGGGTCTACGTGCAGTCGGCCGACGCCAGCGAGCAGCGCCAGATCGCCCAGATCGAGAACCTGATCTCGCGCGGGGTCGACGTGCTGGTGATCGTGCCCTATAACGCCACGGTCCTGAACAACGCCATCCGCGAAGCGAAAAAGGCGAAGATCAAGGTGCTGTCGTACGACCGCCTGATCCTCAATGCCGACATCGACGCCTACATCTCGTTCGACAACAAGGCGGTGGGCGAGCTGCAGGCGCAGTCGATCGTCGCCATCAAGCCCAAGGGTAACTACTACCTGCTGGGCGGGGCGCCGACCGACAACAACGCCAAGATCCTGCGCGAAGGCCAGATGAAGGTGCTGCAGCCGCTGATCGACAAGGGCGACATCAAGGTGGTCGGCCGCCAGTGGGTGAAGGACTGGAGCCCATCCGAGGCAATGTCCATCGTCGAGAATGCGCTCACCGCCAACGGCAATAAAATCGACGCCGTGGTCGCGTCCAACGACGCCACCGCCGGCGGCGCGATCCAGGCGCTGGCCGCGCAGAAGCTGGCCGGCAAGGTGCCGGTGTCGGGCCAGGACGCCGACCTGGCCGCGGTGCGGCGCGTGATCGCCGGCACTCAGGCCATGACGGTCTACAAGCCGCTCAAGACCATCGCCGCCAGCGCCGCCACCCTGGCGGTGCAGCTGGTGCGCAACGAAAGACCGGCCTACAACGCCCAACTCGACAACGGCTACAAGCAGGTCAGCACGGTCCTGCTCAAACCGGTCCTGCTGACCAGGTCGAACGTCGACCTCCTGGTAAAGGACGGGTTCTATACCCAGGGCCAACTGGACGGCAAATAAGCCCGGATCTCTCCTTTCCCCGGTTCCCGCCAACGCGGTCCGGGGATTTTTTCACGCCTTGGAAAGTGGTGCGATGTCGGGCTATCTGCTTGAAATGAAGGGAATCGCCAAGCGATTCGACGGGGTGCCGGCGCTGGACGGCATCGACCTGGCGATCCGGCCCGGCGAGTGCGTTGGCCTGTGCGGCGAAAACGGGGCCGGCAAGTCGACCCTGATGAAAGTGCTGTCGGCGGTCTACCCGCACGGCAGCTGGGACGGCGAGATCCTGTGGGACGGCCGGCCGCTGCGGGCGCGCTCGGTGCGCGAGACCGAAGAAGCCGGGATCATCATCATCCACCAGGAACTGATGCTGGTGCCCGAGCTGTCGGTGGCCGAGAACATCTTTTTGGGAAACGAGATCACCTTGCCCGGCGGGCGCCTCGACTATCCGGCCATGAACCGGCGCGCTGGCGAGATCCTGCGCGGCCTGCGCCTGCCGGACGTGAACGTGGCGCTGCCGGTGAAGCATTACGGCGGCGGCCACCAGCAGCTGATAGAGATCGGCAAGGCGCTGAACAAGCATGCGCGCCTGCTGATCCTGGACGAGCCTTTGGCATCGCTGAGCGCCTCCGAGATCGACGTGCTGCTCGGCACGGTGCGCGACCTGAAGGCGCGCGGCGTGGCCTGCGTCTACATTTCGCACAAGCTCGACGAAGTCGCGGCCATCTGCGACACCATCGTCGTCATCCGCGACGGCAAGCACATCGCCACCACGCCGATGCCGCAGATGAGCGTGGACCGCATCATCGCCCAGATGTGCGGGCGCGAGATGAGCCGGATGTATCCGCTCATCCATCACGACATCGGGGACGTCGTGATGGAGGCGCGCCACATCACCTGTTACGACCCCGACAATCCCCGCCGCAAGAAGGTGGACGACGTCTCGTTCTCGGTGCGGCGCGGCGAGATTCTCGGCATCGCCGGCATCGTCGGCGCCGGCCGCACCGAGCTGGTGACGGCGCTCTTCGGCGCCTATCCGGGCCGCCACGAGGGCGAGGTCTGGCTCGAAGGCCGGCGGGTCGACACTTCGGAGCCGTTGAAGGCGATCAGCGCCGGCTTCGCCCTGGTGCCCGAGGACCGCAAGCGCCACGGCATCGTGCGCGACCTGTCGGTGGGCGAGAACATCACGCTGTCGGTGCTGCGCCGCTTTGCGCACGCGAGCCGCATCGACGCCGGCGAGGAAGCCAGCGCGGTCAGGCAGCAGATCGCGCGGCTGGCGCTCAAGACCGCCAGCCCGGCGCTGCCGATCACGGCGCTCTCGGGCGGCAACCAGCAAAAGGCGGTGCTGGCCAGGATGCTGCTGACCGGGCCGAAGGTGCTGATCCTCGACGAGCCGACGCGCGGCGTCGACGTCGGCGCCAAGTTCGAGATCTACCGCCTGATGCTGGAACTGGCGGCCCAGGGCATTGCCATCGTCATGGTCTCGTCCGAGCTGGCCGAGGTGCTGGGCGTGTCCGACCGCGTGCTGGTGCTGCAGGAAGGCCGGCTGCGCGGCGATTTTCTCAACGATGGCCTGAGCCAGGAGACGGTGCTGGCCGCCGCCCTGGGCCAGGACTGACAGGCAAACGACATCCATGGATACCACGACACTTAAGCGGCTGTTCACCCAATACAAGATCCTGGCCCTGCTGGTGGCGGTCGCCCTGATCTGGACTTTCTTCCACTGGATGACCGAGGGCGGCTTCACCTCGGCGCGCAATGTCTCGAACCTGATGCGCCAGATGTCGGTCACCGGCATCCTGGCCTGCGGCATGGTGTTCGTCATCATTGCCGGCGAGATCGACCTGTCGATCGGTTCGCTCCTGGGCCTGCTGGGCGGGATGGCGGCGGTGCTCGACGTCACCCACGGCATGCCGCTGCCGCTGTCGATCGCGGTGGTGCTGGGCGCGGGCCTGTTGTGCGGCTTCCTCAACGGGTACCTCACGGCCTATGCCGGCATCCCGTCGTTCATCGTCGGACTCGGGGGCATGCTGGCCTACCGCGGCGCGGTGCTGGGCCTGACCGACGGCGCCACCGTCGCGCCGGTCTCGCCCGGCTTCGAGCAGATCGGGCAGGCCTATCTGCCGCCGGCGTGGGGGATCGGGCTGGGCGTGCTCCTGTTCGCGCTGGCCGGCGTGCTGGCCTGGCGCCAGCGGGTCAACCAGGCGCGCCACGGACTGCCGGTGATCGCGCCGTGGCGCTCGGTGCTGCGCGTGCTGCTGGTCGGCGCGGTGCTGGCCGGCCTGATCTCCACGTTCAACAGCTATGAAGGCATTCCGCTGCCGGTGCTGATCCTGCTCATCTTGCTGGGCGTGTTCAGCTACATCGCGCGCCAGACCGTGTTCGGCCGCCGCATCTATGCGGTGGGCAGCAATATGGAAGCGACCCGCCTGTCCGGCATCGACGTGCGCAAGGTGAAACTGTGGATCTTCGGCTTGATGGGGTTGATGTGCGCGCTGGCCGGCCTGATCAACACCGCGCGCCTGGCGGCCGGCTCGCCGTCGGCCGGCGTGTCGGCCGAGCTGGACGTGATCGCGGCCTGCTTCATCGGCGGCACGTCGATGCGCGGCGGCGCCGGCACCGTGCACGGTGCCCTGGTCGGCGCGCTGGTGATGGCCAGCCTGGACAACGGCATGTCGATGCTCGACGTCGACGCTTACTGGCAGATGATCGTCAAGGGCCTGATCCTGACGCTCGCCGTATGGCTGGACGTGGCCACGCGCAGCGGCACACGCTGATGGCGGCGATGGGTGGCGATGGGCGGTGATGTTGTCGGTTTGATGGACGGCGATGCCGTCCACCCTACTAATCAGGCGGGGAGCTTCACTTCACCATCGACCAGGCGCACGATGCCGAGCGGATTGCCGTCCTTGAGCGCATCGGGCAGCAGGCCGGCCGGCACGTCCTGGTAGCACACCGGACGCAGGAAGCGCTCGATCGCGGTCGCGCCGACCGAGGTGCTGCGCGCATCCGACGTCGCCGGGAACGGCCCGCCGTGCACCATCGCATGTGCCACCTCGACGCCGGTCGGGAACCCGTTGAACAGGATGCGGCCCACCTTGCGCTCCAGCAGCGGCAGCAGCGCGCCGGCCAGCGCACCGTCGCTGTCGTCGGCGTGCACGGTGGCGGTCAGCTGGCCTTCGAGGTGGCGGGTCACGGCCAGCATCTCGTCCTCATTGCGGCAGGCGACCAGCAGGGACACCGGTCCGAAGATCTCTTCCTCCAGCGCCGGGTTGGCCAGGAAGGTCGCGGCGTCGCACTGGTAGAGGGCGGCGCGCGCCGAGCAGCCGGAGCCTCCCTGGCTGCCGTGCGCCACCAGCTGCACGCCGGCGACGCCCGCGCGTTTGCCGATGCCGCTGTCATAGGCCTGATGGATGCCGGCCGTGAGCATGGTGCCGGCGGGCTTGCCCCGCAGCGCGGCGGCGGCGGCGTCGCGGAAGGCGTCGAGTTGCGCGCCGGCCAGGCCGATCACCAGGCCCGGGTTGGTGCAGAACTGGCCGACGCCCAGGGTCAGCGAATCGACGAAGGCGCCGGCCAGCCCGGCGCCGCCGGCGGCGAGCGCGCCCGGCAGCAGGTAGACCGGATTGATGCTGCTCATCTCGGCATAGACGGGAATCGGCTCCTTGCGCCCGGCGGCGATCCGGGCCAGCGCCAGGCCGCCCGCGCGCGAGCCGGTGAAGCCGACCGCGCGGATCGCCGGATGGCTCACCAGGTCGGCCCCGATTTGGTTGCCGTCGCCGATCAGGAGCGAAAACACGCCTTCCGGCATGCCGCATGCGAGCGCGGCCTGCAGCACGGCCTTGGCCACCAGCTCCGAGGTGCCGAGGTGGCCGTTGTGGGCCTTGACCACGACCGGGCAACCGGCGGCCAGGCTTGCTGCGGTGTCGCCACCGGCCACCGAGAACGCGAGCGGGAAGTTACTGGCGCCGAAGACGGCGACCGCGCCCAGCGGAATCTTGCGCATGCGCAGGTCGGGGCGCGGGGGCGTGCGCTCGGGCAGGGCCGAATCCAGCGTCGCTTCCAGGAAGTGGCCGTCGCGGACCACCCTGGCGAACAGGCGCAGCTGGTTCACGGTGCGGCCGCGTTCGCCCTCGAGGCGGGCCACGGGCAGGCCGCTTTCCTGCGCCGCGCGTTCGATCAGCGCCGGCCCCAGGTCGAGGATGCGCTGGGCGATCGTCTCGAGGAAGCGTGCGCGCAGTTCCAGCGGCAGGGCGCGATAGGGCTCGACGGCGGCGTCGGCCAGTTCGCAGGCGCGGGCCAGGTCGGCGGGCGTCGCCAGGCCGAAGTCGGGCGCCAGCGCCTGTCCGCTGGCGGGATCGTAGGCGCGCACGGCGCCGGCGGCGCCGCGCAGGATTTGGTGGCCGATGATCATTTCTCCGCTGATATTCATGGTGGGGTCTCCTGGTTGAAGGTGGTGGGTGGTGGGCAGGCGTTGTCCGGCGCTATCAGGCGCAGTCGCAAGGGCGCTGACACAAAAGGCAGCCCGCGGTAAGCCAGTATGATAACGTTTTCTGTTAGCGCGAACATTTTTGTTGCAAGCATCGCCTGGTTTGATTAGCATGGTTGCAAGCAAGCCGATAAAAAAGACAGCAGGAGACATGATGCGTACCACGATCGCCCGTCGATCCGGCATGGGTCGGCGCCCGGGCCTGGGTTTGGCTGTGGCTGCGGCCGTGCGCGCCGCCGCTGCCGTCGTCCGGGGCGAGTGGCCCGGTGACGCGATCGTGCGCCAGACGCTCGCGCTGCTCTGCCTGCTGCTGGCCGGGGCCGCCGCCGCGGCTGCCAGCCCCGAGCTGCCGCGCCTCGTCGCACGGGACGGCCGGCACGCGCTGATGGTCGACGGCGCGCCGTTCCTGATGCTGGCGGGCCAGGCCCACAATTCCAGCAACTATCCTGGCGCCCTGCCCAAGGTGTGGGCGGCGCTCAGGGATGCGCGCGCCAATACCCTCGAGATGCCGGTCGCCTGGGAACAGGTGGAACCCAGGGAAGGGGAGTTCGACTTCAGCTTTCTCGACACCCTGGTTGCGCAAGCGCGTGAAAACGATATCAGGCTCGTCATCGTCTGGTTCGGCACCTGGAAGAACACGGGCCCAGGCTACCTGCCGGAATGGGTCAAGTTCGACAACCGGCGCTTCCCGCGCATGAAGGACAAGGACGGCAAGACCGTCTACAGCCATTCGCCGTTCGGCGAGCAGACCCTGGCGTTCGATCGCCGCGCCTTCGTCAAGATGATGGAGCACGTCAGGAAGATCGACAGCGGCCACCGCACCGTGATCATGGTGCAGGTCCAGAACGAGGTGGGCACCTATGGCGTCGCGCGCGACCATGGTGCGCGCGCCGAGGTGGCCTTCCGCCAGCCGGTGCCGGCCGCCGTGCTGGCGCGCCAGAAGCCGAAGGTGGCGGGCGTGACCGGGGGCAGCTGGCGCCAGGTGTATGGCGACTATGCCGACCAGTACTTCCATGCCTGGGCCATCGCCCGCTATATCGAGTCGATCGCCAGCGCCGGGCGCGCGGTGTACGACCTGCCGATGTTCGTCAACGCCGCGCTGCGCCAGCCTTCGGTCGATGGCAAGCCGGCGGCGCCGTGGAAGGCCGATTTCGCCAGCGGCGGGCCGACCTGGGACGTGATCGACATCTACAAGGCGGCCGCGCCGCATATCGACCTGGCGGCGCCCGACATCTACATGCCGGAGTCGCACAAGGTGACGGCGGTGCTCAAATCCTACCAGCGGCGAGATAACGCGCTGATGGTGCCGGAGATGGGCAATGCGGCCGCCTATGCGCGCTACGTGTACCAGATCGTCGGCATGGGGGCGCTGGGGGTGGCGCCGTTCGGACTGGACTACTTCGAATACAGCAACTACCCGCTGGGCGCGAAGTTCACCGACCGCCGCATGACCGAGCCCTTCGCCGCCGTGTATGGGGCGTTCGCGCCGATGCAGCGCCAGTGGGCGCGCTGGGCCTTCGAGGGCCGCACCCAGGGCGTGGCCGAGGGCGACGACCGCGCGCCGCAAACGGTGGCGCTGGAGGGCTGGAGGGCGACCGTGTCGTTTCGCGAATTCCAGTTCGGCGAGCGCCAGTACCTGAAGGACAAGAGCGAGTACCAGTCAGGCACCGAGAAACCCGGCGGCGGTGTGGCCTTCGCCCAGGTCGGAGAGAACGAGTTCGTGCTCGTCGGCCAGCAGGCGCGGGTCAGGTTCGCGGCCGACGGCCCGAACGCAGGCAAGCCGTCGCTGCTGGCGCGGGTGGAGGAGGGCCGTTTCGACGCCGATGGCCGCTGGGTCATGGAGCGCAACTGGAACGGCGACCAGACCGACTACGGCCTGAACCTGCCGGCGACGCCGGTGGTGCTGAAGGGTACTGTCAAGTTGGTGAACTGGCGGGGCGAATTGTAGAATCCAGGGCGAATTTGCCTCGGTTCGGGTAACAAACTCTGGCGGATTACGCGTTCTTCGCTATATCAGTGACCTCGTTCCAGAGCGAAAACGCTTGAGTACGGACGTGCCGGTACTGCTGCGCCGACAGGCGGCTGCGCTGGCACCGGAAGACGTTGTTGATGGGCCCGTGTGTCGACAGAAATCGCTGCGCATGCCTGGGTGACTTGTAACGACGCATTTGCCGCTCTCGCTGCCGCGTCGGTTGGTGCGACAGCTCGGCCTGATTGTTCAGTCCCTTGTGCTGGCGATGCTCTACGCCTGGCATGACCTGAACCTTGGCAGCGGCATAACTCTTCAGCTTGTCGGTAATCAGAACCCTTGGCGCATAGCGCAAGCCCTTGAGAAGTTTACAAAAGAATCGTTTGGCCGCCTGTCGGTTGCGCTTGCTCTGCACGAGGACGTCCAGGACATGGCCCTCCTGATCGACTGCGCGCCAGAGATAATGGTGCTTGCCCTTGATCGTCAGCACAACCTCGTCGAGATGCCATTTATCGCCCCGTCGTGGCTGACGTCGGCGCAGCTCATTGGCAAATTGCTGGCCGAATCGCAGCGTCCATTGCCGGATCGTCTCATAGGTAACGATGACGCCTCGGCTGGCCATCAGTTCCTCAATGTCGCGAAAGCTCAGCGAGAACCGGAAGTAGAGCCACACTACGTGGCTGATGATCTCACGAGGGTAGCGGAAGCCGCGGTAAAGTCGAGTGTTTGCCATCCCCCATTTTAGGGAGCGACGGCGGACTCCGGCAACTTGACAATACCAGCCAGTGCCAGCCGATCCATTCCTGTGGCAGTAAAGCCATATCTATCGAAGAGCTGTTCTGCCGTGGCAACAAGGGGGTGATGAGATTTCATTGCTCAAGTGTAAAACGATCGTTTTACACCGTCAATATTGGCCCGATCATCACCGTGCGAACCCTCGACTTCGCTATGTTGTTGGCAGGATTGATGGGCGCGACTGCCTGCGTGGCTGGCAGTGCTGAGCTCACGCTGGGGCATGACCACGGCAAGCGGTGGTCTATTGGCGGTCGTGGTGGGTGGCACTACCTTGACAATGCATTGCCCTACATGAAGGACGTCAGTCGCACCGTGTGCAGTGCACCAACGCGACCCGTCCCACAGAGAGCGGCACTGCCACTGAACTCAGATCAGCTTCTGCAAGTTCTTGAGCAATTCCGCAATGTTCCCTTCGTGACGCTTGTAATAGGTCCAAGGTCCGATGCGCTGGGACGTGACCAGCTTGGCCCGCTGCAAGACCGTCAAGTACTGTGAAATTGTTGACTGTGACAGTCCCGCACTCTCCTGGATGATGCTCACGCAGACCCCGACCTTTTCGGGATCGACCTCTTGCTCTGGATAGTGTTTGCGTGGGTCTTTGAGCTTGGCCAAGATCGCCAATCGGGCGGGGTTGTCCAAAGCCTTCAGTGCCTCGTGGATATCAATGCTCATGGCAACCTCAAAACTACTTTTCTCGATATTATAATATCTCAATTACTAATAGCAGTGCACGGATGTAGTGAGAGCCACTACCGCAAAGTTCAGAGTGATGTCAGGCATCAGCAATGCCATCCACCTGTTCGCTGCTCGCTAGTCTCTGTAACCGTTTAGTGCATCACAGAACGTGCGTCAGTCTACCCATAACGAGTTGATCTCTTGCGGCCTCATGGCGCGTGCGCACCAAACCGGGGCGCGATGTAAGAGCCGAGTTCATCCATGACTTCTGCTGCCGGACGGCGACCATACTTGAGATTGAGAATTACATGATCGACGCCAATCGACTCAAGCGACTCCAATAGCGCCAGCAGATGATTTCGCCCCAGCCGGTAGCCCAGATGGATTGGCTCTGGCGGTGCGTCCGGACGCACATCCAGGTCGATGTAAAGCGACTGGAGGAAAGGTTTGTAGGTGTCCCCAGAGTGGGCTTTGACCACCTCTCGCCAGTTTGCCACCATCGTCTTCTGCAACTGCGGTGCCCGTGGATAGGTGATCCACCCGGAACTCTCCCGCGCGATCCACTCCATGGACTGGCGACTGTTGCCCGTCACGAAAAATGGAATCTCGTTCGTAGTCGGCTTCGGAATCAGGTCCGCGCTCTCCAATCGACCGCGACTCCATTGCAGCGGCTCGAAGCTGGTGCGCTGAGCCTTGCGGATTACTTCCAGATGTTCCCGGAAAATATCGCCCCGCTGATCCGGGTCAACATCAAATGCAGGGAACTCCACAGGTCTGTCGCCCGAGGCGACACCCATCAGGAAGCGGCCGCCGCTCAACTGGTCCACGCTCGCAGCCGCCTTGGCCGTGTGCAGCGGGCTGCGCAGCGGGATCGCTATCGACGCAGTCCCCAGTGCAATCGTCGACGTATGTGCTGCGATGAAGCCCAGATAGACCCAGGGATCAAAAACCTGGCCCACATCGCCGAAGCTGGGGTCGCGCAACGGTACGTCCCGGAACCAGAGCGCGGAGAAGCCCAGCGCTTCGGCACGACGGGCCAACTCGACCTGGTTGGACATCGTCGGCGTATCGCCCTGGAAGGCCTCGATGGGGAAAAACAGCCCCAGGCTCAGGTGGCCGGCCTTGAAGGTTCGACCGAACCCTTGGTGCTGCTGATAAGGGGTTGTACTTGGCTGATACATTGTCAGGCTCCTCTGGGTCTCAAGGTTTCCATCGCACGCGCGCAGCGCCACTGGCGCGTCCGAAGCTGCGAACGCGGCCAGTACTGCCTTATGGCCGGTAAGAGGGGTAGTCGGTGTATCCCTTGTCAGTGCCGCCATACATCGTCGCTGGATCTACTGCGTTGAGCGGCCAGCCATGGGCGATGCGCTCAGGCAGATCCGGGTTGGCGATGAAGGGACGGCCGAACGCGATCAGATCGCCCCAGCCCGCCTTGACCACGCGCACACCGCGCTCCACGTTGTATTTACCGGCATAAAGGATCTTGCCGCTGAAGTTGCTGCGCACATCATTTCGGAAGGTCTCGGGCAGCTCTGGCGCGTTGTCCCAATCGGCCTCGGCAAGCGAGACATAGGCAATCCCGACCTGTTCGAGAACCTTGATGGCCTCGATATAGGTTTCATGGGGATCTTCCTCCACCAGCCCCAGATAGACGCGGTCTTCTTCGGTGCTGGCGAACAGCGGGGCAAATCGCACCCCGAGCCGTTCCTTGCCGACCACATCAGCAACCGCCTGTACCACCTCGCGCAGGAAGCGCAGACGATTTTGCAGGGGGCCACCGTATTCATCGGTGCGCCGATTGGTGTGCGAGGAAATGAACTGGTTGACGAGGTAGCCGTTGGCGCAGTGGAGTTCGACACCATCGAAGCCCGCATCGAGTGCATTGCGGGCCGCCTGGGCGTAGAGCTGTACCAACTCTTTCACTTCGGCAGTTGTCAGCGCACGCGGCACCGACGGCTCCGTAAGTGCGCCCTGGCCCGGGCCGGTTTCGACGAACACCTTGACGTTGTCGGCAGCGATTGCCGATGGTGCGACGGGTGCCGCACCGCCGGGTTGCAGCGAGTTATGCGAAACCCGCCCCACATGCCAGAGCTGCGCAAAGATGATGCTGCCTTCGGCATGCACCGCTGCCGTGATCTTGCGCCAGCCTTCAACCTGTTCCGGGCTGTGCATACCGGGCGTCCAGGCATACCCCTGGCCACGCGGCTCGATCTGCGTGCCTTCGGTGACCATGAAGCCCGCCCCGGCCCGCTGACGGTAGTAGTCGGCCATCAGGTCGTTCGGAATGTTGCCCGGCTGGGAACTGCGCGAGCGGGTCAACGGCGGGAGCACGATCCGGTTTTTCAGGGTATAAGGCCCCAGCTGCGTGCTTTCAAACAGTATTTCTCTATTCATTTCAATACTCCTAAATATTTAGAAATCTCGATGTTACTGGGCAAAATTTTGGCGATGAATCGAACTCAAAACACGCCGAACGGTTGACATGGCTATCATAGCCACATATCGGGATATGTCAATATCTAAATTGATAGATGTCATGTGCCGTGCAGCGTGCACAACTGCGCTCGCAGTCTTGCCCCGCTAATCCGATTTCCCATCCGATAAGGAGCTACATATGTTCAACGCCATCCTCATTGATAAAGACGATTCTGAACCGCCCCGAGTTTTGTAGAGGCTCCATTGTTTGAGAGAATGGAGCTATGAAAAAGGAACCGAAGTATTCCCCCGAAGTCGCTGAGCGCGCCGTGCGCATGGTTAGTGAAGCCGGCAGCCAGTACGAGTCGCAGTGGGCCGCGATCACGTCGATCGCGGCCAAGATCGGCTGCACGCCGGAGACGCTGCGCCGCTGGGTACGCCAGCAGGCGCGCGATACCGGCCAGCGCCCCGGACCGACGACCGCTGAAGAGGAGCGCGTCAAGGCGCTCGAGCGAGAAGTGCGCGAGCTGCGCAAGGCAAACGAGATCCTACGGCTGGCGAGTGCTTTTTTCGCCCAGGCGGAGCTCGGCCGCCACTTCAAGCCGTGAGAGCATTTATCGACCGGTATCGTCATGCCTACGGCGTTGAGCCGATCTGCAAGGTGATGCAGGTCGCGTCGTCGGGTTACTGGCGCTACGCGGCGCAGCAGCGTAACCCGGCATTGCGCTGTGCACGCGTTCAGCGCGACGAGGTGCTGAGCGTCGACATCGAGCGAGTCTGGCAGGCAAACCTGCAAGTCTACGGGGCCGACAAGGTCTGGCGCCAACTGCGACGTGAGGGAACGGACGTGGCCCGCTGCACCGTGGAGCGCCTGATGCGCAAGACCGGCCTGCGCGGCGTCATGCGCGGCAAGGGTGTGCGCACGACCTTAGCCGATGCAAAGGCGCCATGCCCGCTCGACCGAGTCAACCGCCAGTTCAAAGCGCAGCGGCCAAACCAGCTGTGGGTATCGGACTTCACGTACGTCTCGACCTGGCAGGGCTTTGTCTATGTTGCCTTCGTCATTGATGTTTTTGCCCGGCGCATTGTCGGCTGGCGGGTCAGCAGCTCGATGCAGACCGATTTCGTGCTCGATGCACTGGAACAGGCGTTGTACGCGCGTCAGCCCGAACGAAACGAGCTAGTCCACCATAGCGATAGGGGCTCGCAATACGTATCGATAAAGTACAGCGAGCGCTTGGCAGAAGCCGGCATCGAACCATCTGTGGGTAGCAAAGGCGACAGTTACGATAATGCTTTGGCCGAGACGATCAATGGGCTCTATAAGGCTGAACTGATCCACCGCCGCGCTCCCTGGAAGACGCGTGAGGCCGTCGAATTGGCCACGCTCGAATGGGTGTCCTGGTTTAATCATCACCGCCTTCTCAAACCGCTCGGCTATATACCGCCGGCGGAAGCTGAGGCAAACTATTACAAGCAACTGAGCAGTCAAGCTATTCCGGCCTGACTCACACTAACCGGCCTCCACGAAAGCCGGGGCGATTCAGCCCTTTGCGAATGCGATGCATGAGCTCAATGCCTTGTATTGTCGTGGTAGCGGAAGTGAAGCTTTTCAAGCCCAGCATCGGTCCAAGTCTGGAT
>NZ_JBWBRF010000006.1:0-261623 GCF_056279385.1 Massilia sp. UYP34
CAAATATTCTTGCACGACTGCGAGCTTGAACTGCTCATCGTACTTGGTCATGAAAAACCCCCAAAAGTTGTGTCCAACTTTTGGGGGTCAGTTCACCGAGGTGCGCCGTTTTTTTGTTCCAGCTCAGCTGATCAGAACTTGGCGGTCAGGTTCAGGAATACGTGACGGCCCATCGCGTCGTACACCTGCGGGTAGGTGTTGCCGTTGCCGAAGACTTCAGCCACGACGCCCGACAGTGGCGGATCCTTGTCCAGCGCGTTGTTCATGCCGGCGCGCAGAGCGAAGATCTGGTTGATTTGCCAGCCGGCGGTCAGGTCCAGGTAGTTGCGCGCGCCCAGGCGTGCGTCGGCTGCCTGGAAGGTGCCGCTCAGCAGAGGCTGCTCGCTGGTCGAGTCGAGGTCGGTGCCCTTGACGTAGCGCCAGGTCGCGCCCAGCTCCACGCCACGCCATGGGGTGCCCCACACCGCGCGCACCTTGTGACGCCATTTCGGCAGCGGCACGCCGCAGGTGGTGCCGTGCAGGCCGGCGCAGTCGTACTCGCCCGAACCCGGGAAGTCTTCCTGCTTGAACTCCTTCAGGTAGGTGCCCATCAACGACAGGTTCAGGCTGCCCCATGCGCCGAGCTTGGTGTTCCAGTTGGCGCCCAGGTCGACGCCCTTGGTCGAGCTCATGCCCAGGTTCTGGTTGGTGGCGACAATGTTGGCGCTTTCCAGGGCCCACAGGCTGCCCAGGCGGTCACGCGTGATCAGGCCGCAGAACTGCGGGTCGCCGGTTTCCAGGCACTGGGTCAGGGTGGTCGATGCCGGCAGGCCGCCGATCGTGCCGTTGACCTTCATGTCGAAGGCATCGATGGTCAGCGAGGTATTGCGGGTCGGGGTCAGCACCAGGCCCAGGGTGTACGAATCCGATTCTTCCGGTTCCAGGTTGGTGTTGCCACCGATGATCTGGTTGTACTGCTGGGCCGGCGAATTCAGGATGTTGCCGTACTGGCCAGCGGTCACGCCGGTGCGCGCGCACTGTTCCAGGGTCGCGGCCGGATTGGCGCCGGCGCAAGGATCGGCGCCCATGCCGAACAGCGCCAGGCCGGACGGGGTGTACAGCTCGACCACGTTGGCGGCGCGCGCCGCGCGCTGGTAGCTGAAGCGGAACTTCGCTTCCTTCACTGGCGCCCACTCGAGGCCGAAACCGTAGGAGTCGGTGTCCTGGCCGGTCGAGTAATCCGATTTGCGGTAGCTGCCGGTCATGGTCAGCTGGTCGGCGAACGGCACGTTCTGCAGGATCGGGATGCGGGTTTCGGCGAAGTAGTCGCGCACGCTGAACTGGCCGCTCACGTTCTTGGTCGGGCCGCCCTGGCCGGCCAGGTCACCTGACTCGAAGGCGACGTCCGAGTTCAGCTCGAGCTTTTCGGTGCGGTGTTCCCAGCCGAGCGCGATGCCCACGCCTTCGCTGCTGGTGGGGAGCTTGATGCCGTATTCGCCCAGGTCGGACGACAGGTTGATGCCCTGCACGGTCTGCGAAGTGTGGCCCTTCTGGAAGCCCGGGGTCTGCAGGTAGGACAGCGCTTCCGGAGTCACGCCGCCCAGGCGCCAGATGTTGTACGGGACGCAGTTCGGGTCGACGCCGTTGAGGGTGCTGGCGCAGACCGGCTGGCCGTTGGCGCCCGGGACCACGTTCAGCGCGCGCGCGCTGCGCGAGACCGAGAAGTCGTTGAAGTAGGTTTCCGAGTACAGCACCTTGCCGACCTGGGCGAAGGCGTCGTACCTCCAGTTGCCGATATCGCCCTTGACGCCGATCACGCCGCGGTACGAGGTGTGGCGCAGGTCGTCGCGGCGACCGCCGCCTTCGACGTTGCGGCGCAGGATGACGACGTCGGCGGTGTCGCCGGGGCCGGTCATGCCCAGTGCGCTGCGCCAGGCGTCGGACAGCAGAGGATTTTCCCAGCGGATCGCATTGGCGCCGGAAGCGTCCAGGCCGAACAGGCCGGATGGCGCGATCTGGGCCACGGTGCTGTCGTCGTGGAAGCTGGCCTCGGCGTACAGGCGGGCCTTGTCGTTGATGTCGTAGTGGGTGAACGAGCTGAAGGTGTAGCGTTCCGAGGGACGGCGGAAGTAGTTCAGCGGACCGAAGTTGTAGGCATCGCTGGCGCCCACGTAGTTACGCACGTTGCCGTTGGCGTCGGCCACGGTTTTCAGGCCGGTGGCGGTGATGAACTGGCCGGGGAAGCTGGTGCCGGAACCGCCGCAGTTGAAGACGTCGCCACGGCTGGCGCCGCCCAGCGCGCAAGACGTGAAGTCGCGCTCGGATTGCAGCAGCGCGTCTTCCTTCTTGTAGCCGAAGAACACCACGGCATTGCCCTTGCCGTCGGCGAAGTTGCCGCCCATGGTCAGGCTGATGTCCTTGACCTTGCCGTCGGCGCCCTTGTCGCCCGGCAGCGCGAAATTGCGGCGCTTGGCGGCGTCGGCCACCGGGCCGCCGTTCTGGTCGTGGTTGTAGAACTGGTAGTTGGCGTCGATCTGGACGCCCTGGAAGCGGTCGTCCATGATGAAGTTGACCACGCCGGCCACGGCGTCCGAGCCGTAGATGGCGCCGGCGCCGCCGGTCAGTACTTCGACGCGCTTGATCAGGCCCACCGGAATCTGGTTCAGGTCGGCCGCGGTATTGCGCGGGCTGCCGGCCGGCAGGCGGCGGCCGTTGACCAGCACCAGGGTGCGGTCGGCGCCGAAGTTGCGCAGGTTGACGGTGGCGGTGCCGGACGAGCCGTTCGACACCGAGCCGCCCTGGTCGGCGAACACCTGGGGCAGGTTGTTCAGCAGGTTCTCGACCGAACGGACACCTTCCATCTTGATGTCCTTGGCGTTCACCACGGTCACCGGGCTGACGCTTTCCAGGTTCGCGGTCGCGATGCGCGAGCCGGTCACTTCCACCCGCTGCAGCGATTCGGCGGCAGGCGCCGTATCCTGGGCGTGGGCCGCCGTGCAGGCGACGGCAAGGCCGCCCGCGCAGATCAGGCGCACCGATCGAGATAACACAGTTTCAACCATCATAGTCAGTCTTCCCCGTAAGACCTGGCGGCGGGTCGCGCCGGCCAGTAAAAGTCAGTGAATCGCCGTGTGATATGGACACGGCATGTTTTTGCTACTTAACAATAAAAACATTGACCAATCGACAGTGTCAATTGGTAACGTCGGCGCCGAGCAAAATACAACTACTTGATGGCTTGTCTTTACAATCTGAATTTTTTTTGCTAGTCACACAAAAGTCACAAAACTCGGACTGCGATAGTTCATGCGACAAATATAGTTGGATGTGGAATTTGATTCGTTCAAACTTTATTTTTTGGGCATGATATTGCCGTCAGCACGTTGTGTGTGCCGAAGGAGGATGGCAAGGTTCTTATATGAAATATTGATACCTGTGTCATTACGTGGCAATAACCTGCAACTATCGGGGCATAAGATTGCGCGGCTGTCGGCGCGTGCGGATATGCGCTATCGTGTCGTTTTTTGCCGCCTAGAATTTGGGCTGGTGGCAATCCTTGGGGCGGCCCGTTCGCCCAATCCGCAAATTCGGGAGTGCGATGTTTGCTTATGTCCTGCGCCGGCTGTGGCAGATGGTGCCGACAATGGGCGGCGTGGTGCTGCTGGTGTTTTTCTTGTTCAACTGGGTCGGCGGCGACCCGGCCTATCTTTTGGCAGGCAAGATGGCCGACGCCGGCGCGATCGAGAACATCCGGCGCCAGCTGGGCACCGACCAGCCCTATGCTGTGCAGCTATGGATCTTCGTCAAGCAGATCCTGACCTTCGACTTCGGCAACGCCTGGAGCACCGGCGAGCCGGTGTCGCACATCATCAAGAGCCGCCTGGGGCCGTCGCTCACGGTCCTGATTCCACTCACCGTGCTCGAGACCGTGCTGGGCGTCGCGCTGGCGCTGGCGATCGCCTTCGTGCGCGGCTCGCTGACCGACCGTGCCGTGATGGTCGCCTGCACGGTGGGGATGTCGATCTCGATCCTGGTCTACATCATCGTGTTCCAGTACGTCTTCGCCTATCAGCTGGGCCTGTTTCCGGTCCAGGGCTGGGGCAATAGCCTGGGCGAGAACCTGCTGCGCTATGCGCTGCTGCCGATCATCATCGGCCTGGCGGTCTCGATCGCGCCGACGCTGCGCCTGTACCGCAGCTTCGTGCTCGACGAGGCAGGGCAGGACTACGTGCGCACCGCGCGCGCCAAAGGCCTGGGAGAGGGCCGCATCGTCTGGGTCCACGTGCTGCGCAATGCCGCGATCCCGATCATCACTCACGTGATGGCCAACCTGCCGGCGCTGCTGATCGGCGCCTTCCTGCTCGAGCGCTTCTTCGGCATTCCCGGCATCGGCCGCGAGGTGATCCTGGCCGTCGAACGCAGCGACTTCCCGGTGATCAAGGCGATCACGGTCTACGTGGCCGCCGCGACCATGGTGTTCAACCTGCTGGCCGACCTGCTGTACCAGGCGGTCGATCCCCGCGTGCAGCTCAAATAGCGATGACGGCCACCCTGAACACGAGCGCGCACATGCGCTCTCCCGGATTGTGGGCGCTCGCCTGGCGGCGCCTGTGCGCCGACCGCGTCGGGATGGCGGCGCTGGCCGTCGTCGCCGGTTTCCTGCTGCTGGTGTTGTTGTCGGCCACGGGCATGCTGGCGAGTGACTGGGAAGAAGAGGTTGCGGTCAACTATGCGCCGCCCACGTTCGTCGGCGCCGACCCCACGGCGCGTGCGCTGGCGCTGGCCCAGTTGCCGCGCACGACGCCGCCGAACGCCTTCGATCCGCTGGCGGAGGAGCTGGCCGAACTCAGGGCGCAGGTCGCGCAGACCCATCCGCCAGTGGAAAAGCGCACGACGTTGCCGTTCGGCGCCGACAAATGGGGGCACGACATCGTCAAGAAAACCATCAAGGGCGGCGAGACCTCGATCGTGGTGGGGCTGGTCGCGGCCCTGCTGGCGGTGGCGCTCGGCACGCTGTTCGGCGCTGTCTCGGGCTTTTATGGCGGCTGGGTCGACGACCTGTTCAACTGGTTCTACAGCATCTTCACGGCGATCCCGGCGATCCTCATGATCCTGACCGTGGCCGCCGTGCTCCAGCAAAAAGGCGTGGCCACCATCGTGCTGATCCTCGGCCTGACCGGCTGGACCGGCCCCTATCGCCTGATGCGCGCCGAATACATCAAGCACGGCGCGCGCGAATACGTGATGGCGGCCGATGCCATCGGCGCCTCGCCCTGGGCCCGCATGTTCGGCCACATCCTGCCCAACGTCTCGCACGTGGCGCTGGTGCAGATGTCGATCCTGGTGGTGGGCTTCATCAAGGCCGAGGTGATCCTGTCGTTCCTGGGCTTTGGCGTGCCGGTCGGCACCGTATCCTGGGGCAGCATGCTCAACGAGGCGCAGAATGAACTGATCCTCGGCAAGTGGTGGCAGCTGGCGGCGGCGGCGGGCGCGATGGCGCTGCTGGTGACGAGCTTCTCGCTGTTCGCGGACGCGCTGCGCGACGCACTCGATCCCAAGATCAAATGATGCCCGATATGACCCCAGCAACCACGCCCCTGCTGCAGGTACGCGACCTGCGCATCGCCTTTCGCACCGACAAGCGGCACACGTTCGAGGCTTTGAAGGGCGTCTCGTTCGACGTCCCGGACGACGGCACGGTGGCGCTGGTGGGCGAGTCCGGCAGCGGCAAGTCGGTCAGCTCGCTGGCCGTGATGGGCCTCTTGCCCGCGGCGACCACCGTCATCGATCCCGCCTCCAGCATCCGCTTCGCCGGCCGCGAACTGCTCGGCCTGCCTGCGCGCGAGCGGCGCGCGCTGTGCGGCAAGGAGATCGCGATGATCTTCCAGGAGCCGATGTCCTCGCTCAATCCGGTGTTCACGGTCGGCTATCAGATCGGCGAAGTCCTGCGCTTGCACCTGGGCATGAGCAGGCGCGCGGCGCGGGCGCGCACCCTGGCGCTGCTGCACGAGGTCGGCATTCCCGATCCGGACCGGAAGATCGACGCCTACCCGAACCAGATGTCGGGCGGCCAGCAACAGCGGGTGATGATCGCGATGGCGATCGCCTGCGAGCCACGCCTCCTGATCGCCGACGAACCGACCACGGCGCTGGACGTGACGATCCAGAAGCAGATCATGGACCTGATCGCGCGCCTGCAGCGCGAGCGCCGCATGGCGGTGCTGTTCATCACCCACGACCTGGGGCTGGTGGGCGAGATCGCCGACCGCGTGATCGTGATGCGCCACGGCGAGGTGCGCGAGCAGGGCGCGGTCGGCCAGGTGTTCGGCGCCCCGGTCGACGCGTATACCAGGGCCTTGCTGCATTGCCGGCCGCCGCTCGATGCGCGACCGCTGCGCCTGCCGGTGATCGACGACTATCTGCGTGGCCTCGAGCCCGATCAGGCGCCCGAGCGGGCGCCGGCGCAGCGCGTGCGCGGCACCGCGCCGGATGACGAGCCGGTGCTGGTGGTCAACAACCTGGCCAAGAGTTTCTGGGTGCGCGAAGGCCTGTTCGGCAAGCGCGAATTCAAGGCGGTCAAGGACGTTTCGTTCACCCTCTGCCGCGGCAAGACCCTGGGCGTGGTGGGCGAGTCGGGCTCGGGCAAGACCACGGTGGGCTTGACCCTGCTGCGCCTGCATCGCGCGAGCGGCGGCTCGGCGCTGTTCGAGGGGCGCGACCTGCTGGCCATGTCCGACCGCGAATACCAGGCGTATAAACGCCGGATCCAGATCATCTTCCAGAATCCCTATGCCTCGCTCAACCCGCGCTTCACGGTGGGCCAGATTTTGCTGGAACCGATGCGCATCCACGGCATCGGCGCCAATGAACTGGAGCGCGAAGCGTTGGCGCGCCAGCTGCTGGGACGGGTGGGCTTGCCGGACGCCGCCTATGGCCGCTATCCGCACGAGTTCTCGGGCGGCCAGCGCCAGCGCATCGCGATCGCGCGCTGCCTGACCATGCGGCCCGAGATCCTGGTGTGCGACGAATCGGTGTCGGCGCTCGACGTCTCGGTGCAGGCCCAGGTGCTGAACCTTCTGCAAGACCTGCAGGACGAATATGGCATGAGCTATATCTTCATCTCGCACGACCTGTCGGTGGTCAAGTACATCTCGGACCAGGTGATGGTGATGCACCACGGCAGCGTGGTCGAGATGGCGGATGCCGACGTGCTGTACCGCAATCCGCAGCATCCGTACACGCGCTCGCTGCTGGCGGCGATTCCCCGCGGCGCGGGGTAGAGCGGGGCGCAACCGGCGTCGATCGTCTGCGCCACATCCGTCCCGCATGCGCCCGGAGTCAAGGCCGCGTTGCGCTGACGCCAAACGGAATGGGGGCGCTCCTGTGCCGCCAGCCCAATTGCGCTAATATACATGGATGCCCCAGTTAGCCGAACTCCTCCAGGTCTATGGCGTGCTGATCGTGTTCGGCATCGTCCTCGTCGAACAGTTCGGCCTGCCCATACCCGCCTACCCGGTCCTGATCGTGGCCGGCGCGCTCTCGGTCACCGCCGACGTGAGCTGGCAGCTGGTATGGATGGCGGCCATCCTGGCCTGCCTGATCTGCGACGCCTTCTGGTTCCGCGCCGGCCGCTTCTACGGCAAGCGCATCCTGCGGCTGCTGTGCAAGATTTCGCTGTCCCCCGATTCCTGCGTCAACCAGACCGAGGATCGCTTTCGCAAGTTCGGCGTCAAGTCGCTGCTGGTATCCAAGTTCATCCCCGGCTTTAACATCGTCGCGGCGCCGTTGTCGGGCGCCATGGGCGTCCACCTGCGCCCGTTCCTGCTGTATGCGGTGAGCGGCGCGGCGCTCTGGAGCGGCACCGGCATCCTGCTCGGCGTCTGGTTCCACGACAGCGTCGACGGCGTGCTCGATACGCTCTCGACCATGGGCAGCACGGCGCTGACGATCGTGGCCGGCCTGCTGGCCCTGTTCATCGCCTTCAAGTATGCCGAACGGCGCCGCCACCGCTCGCGCAGCGCGATCGAGCGCATCGGCATCGACGAGGTGCTGGCCCTGATCGATGCCGGCCAGGATCCGGTGATCGTCGATGCGCGCAGCCTGAGCGCGCAACAGCTGGAAGCCCCGATCCCGGGCGCCCTGATTTTCAAGGCTTGCCAGCCCGAACACCTGATGGCCTCGCTCGACCGCGACCGCCACATCGTCGTCTACTGCAGCTGCCCGGACGACGTCACCGCCGCCCAGGTGGCGCGCCAGTTCCTGGCCAACGGTTTCCACCGGGCGCGGCCGCTCAAGGGCGGGCTCGACGCCTGGAACGCCCGGCGCGGCGACGATCCCGCGCTCGATCCGGCCGCCTGCTGATCGGCGCCGCGCGTCCGGCGGCGCGATGCTTTCAATGTTCGGTGCAAGTAGTTCTACTACGTCGGCGTGCGTCCAGGTAATAAGGTGCATTGGTGCATCGTGCCGCCGGGTATGTACCTAAACTACAGAAAACACTTGTCGTCAGGGCAAAAAATTTAGTAAGCTTGGGGGTCTCTTACATGCGTACCGCCATGACTGTCTCCCCGCTCAGCCCTTCCACCGACCGCCTGCACCGCGGCGGCGCCCGCCTGCTTGCCGATATCGGCGGCACCAATTGCCGCTTCGTGCTGGAGCTGGGGCCGGGCCGGCTCGCGGCAGTCGAGGTGCTGCCTTGCGCCGACTATGCGACCCTGGGCGAGGCCATGCGCGCCTACCTGGGCAGCGCGGCGGTCAAGGCCTGTTGGGCGGCGCCGATCCGCCACGCCGCGATCGCCATCGCCAACCCGGTGAATGGCGATTATGTGCGCATGACCAATCATCACTGGGAATTTTCCACTGAAGCCTTGCGGCAGGAATGCGGTTTCGAGATCCTGCTGGTGGTCAATGACTTTTCGGCCCTGGCACGTGCGCTGCCGCACCTGGGCGAGCAGAAGCGCCAGGTGGGTGGTGGTGCGCCGCAGCCGGACGCGGTGCTGGGTCTGGTGGGCGCCGGCACCGGCCTCGGCGTTTCCGGGCTGGTGCCGTGCGGCGCCAGCTGGACCGCGCTGCGCAGCGAAGGCGGCCACGTCAGCTTTTCCCCCGTCAGCGAGCAGGAAATCGCGATCCTGCAATATGCGTGGCGCGAGTTCGAGCACGTCTCGTTCGAGCGCTTCCTGTCCGGCGCCGGCGTCGAGCTCATCTATCGTGCGCTGGCCGATCGCGCCGGCCGCCCTGGCGAGCGCCTCGGCGCGGCCGAGATCTCGCGCCGCGCGCTCGCAGGCGAATGCGCGCTGTGCGACGAGGTGCTGGAAGCCTTCTGCGGCATGCTCGGCACCGTGGCCGGCAACCTGGCCGTCACCCTCGGCGCCCAGGGCGGCGTGTACATCGGCGGCGGCATCGTGCCGCGCCTCGGGGAGCGCTTCGACCGTTCGTCGTTCCGCCGCCGCTTCGAGCAGAAGGGGCGCTTCGCCGGCTACCTGGCCGACGTGCCGACCTATGTGATCACTGCCGAGTACCCCGCATTCCTTGGCGTATCGGCGATTTTGTCCGAAAAACTGTCCGACTGACGCAAATAGGTGCGCATCGCAGGGCCGTCCCTTGTCCGCTGCGGGGTTTTATCGGTTACAATGGCCGCCAGTTGGAAGAAACGACGTCGTCCACTCGCGTGCCGCACAGGCCGCTCCCAGGCGGCGCCCCGATCGCGGGCGTGCCTAAGAGCCAGAGTTCCGCCGAGTTCCACGTTTCGCAATGAAAATCAACACCAGCGGCCCGTCGCACAGGCGGGTTGCCCTGGCGGGTTCCTTGCCCGCCATGTATTAGCTCCGGCGCTCAGCGCGCCGGGCCCACGGATTCCGGTTTCAGGCAGCACAGCGCAAAGCGCAGGGCGACAGCCGGCGCATGGCACGCAGGCATGCGCACCACGCGCATCGATGCTGTCCCAACCCCGATTGGCCCAATTGTTTGATTGACGACATCGCGATATGAATACTGACGAGGCCAAGAGAGTCCTCGAAACCGCCTTGCTATGCGCCCGCGAGCCGATGTCGATCCACGGCATGAAGAAACTTTTCGCCGAGGTCGACGGGCAAGGACGGCAGATTGGCGCCGGCGTCGGCGCCGATACGATCAAAATCTTGCTGGAAGAACTGCGCCAGGACTGGGATGGACGCGGCATCGAGATCGTCAGCCTGGCGTCGGGCTGGCGTTTCCAGAGCCGTCCCGAGATGAAGCCCTATCTCGACCGCCTGGCGCCCGAAAAGCCGCCCAGGTACTCGCGGGCGACCCTGGAAACACTGGCGATCATTGCCTACCGCCAACCGGTGACGCGCGGCGACATCGAAGAGATCCGCGGCGTCGCGGTCAATTCGCAGACCATCAAGATGCTGGAAGACCGCGGCTGGATCGACGTCGTCGGGCACCGCGAAGTGGTGGGGCGGCCAGCCCTGCTGGGCACCACGCGCCAGTTCCTGGACGACCTGGGCCTGGCGGCGCTGTCCCAGTTGCCGCCGCTGCAGCCGCTGGCGGAAGGCCCGGACAGCCGCAGCCTGGAAGCCCTCGAGGCGGCATTGAATGACAATTTTGACAAGGTGGATGCCCCCGCACCTGCCGACGATATAGAGTTAGCGACTTCACCCGTTGAAGTTCCGATCCGCGACACGCTTGACGACGGGATTGCCAAGGCGGGTCAGCACAATAAAGACACGAACGATGAACCCAACTGAACAAAACGATACCAAGCCCGTGGATGCAGGCGAGCCGGCAGTAGCCAAGCCGAAGCGTACGCGCAAGACGGCTGCCGCTGTCGTTGCCGACACGACGACAGGCGAGGCCGTCGCGGCCGACGCGCCGGCCAAGCCGAAGCGCACCCGCAAGGCAGCCGTTGCCGCCGAGCCGGCCGCACCGGCGCCAGATGCCGAAGCGCCGGCGCCGAAGGCCCGCAAGCCGCGCGCCGCCAAGGTGGCGAAGGAGGCGTCCGACGCTTCGGCCGTGCCGGCAGCCGCCGCCGAAGCGCCGGCGGCCGTCGAAGTCGCCCCGGCCCAGGAAGCGCGCAAGCCGCGCGGCCCGCGCCAGATGCGCGAAAAGCGCGCCGAACGCGAAGCGTTGCAGCAGGCCGCCGCGCCGGTTGTCGCCGAGCAGGCTGCTGCCGCGCCCGAGACTGGCGCCGACGCCGCGCCGGAAGGCGCCGGCGCGCAGGAGGGCGCCCAGGAGGCGCGTGGCCGCGGCCAGGGCAAGCGCGGCCAGCAAAGCGGCCGTCCGACCCAGCAAAGCGGTCGCCCCACCGAAGGCGGACGTCCGGCCAAGCAGATCGGCCGCGGCGGCAAGCAGCAGCCGGGCAAGGGCGGCAAGCAACAGCCGGGCAACGAGGCCGATAATGTGTTTTCGTTCGTCACCTCGAGCGACTTCGACGCCAACGACGGCGCGCGCAGCAATGCGCCGGCCAAGGCGGCGCGGCGCGACCTGACCGCCGACGACGATGCGCCGAAGCTGCACAAGGTGCTGGCCGAGGCCGGCCTGGGTTCGCGCCGCGACATGGAAGACCTGATCGTCGCCGGCCGCGTCTCGGTCAATGGCGAGCCGGCCCATATCGGCCAGCGCATCCTGCCGACCGATGCGGTCCGCATCAACGGCAAGCTGATCCAGCGCCGCGTGAGCAGCAAGCCGCCGCGCGTGCTGGTCTACCACAAGCCGGCCGGCGAGATCGTCAGCCACGACGATCCGGAAGGCCGACCATCGGTGTTTGACCGCCTGCCGACCATGAAGGCCGGCAAGTGGCTGGCCGTCGGCCGCCTCGACTTCAATACCGAGGGCCTGCTGCTGTTTACGACCTCGGGTGATCTGGCCAACCGCTTGATGCACCCACGCTACAACATCGACCGCGAATACGCGGTGCGCACCCTGGGCGAGCTCGAGGAAGGCATGCGCCAGAAGCTGCTGTCCGGCGTGGACCTGGACGACGGCAAGGCTGCGTTCTCGAAGATCCAGAACGGCGGCGGCGAAGGCATCAATCGCTGGTACCGCGTGGTGATCGGCGAAGGCCGCAACCGCGAGGTGCGCCGCATGTTCGAGGCGGTCGGCCTGACCGTCTCGCGCCTGATCCGTACCCGCTACGGCGCCATGACCCTGCCGAGCGGCCTCAAGCGTGGCCGTTGGGAGGAGTTCGAAGAGAACGATGTGCGCGCGTTGATGGCGGCCTTCGGCGTCGAAAAGAAAGGCGCTGCCCCCGAGAAGCATGTCAAGGGCGGCCACAAGGGCAAGGGCCCGCGACCGGACGGCATGCGCGCCGACGGCAACCGCGGCGCCGAGCGCAACAACGAGCGCAGCGGCGAGCGCGGCAACGATCGCAGCGATGGCAATCGCATCGACCGCGCCGACGCCAACCGCAACGTCGATCCCTACGGCCCGCCGGTCGCGCGGGTCGGCAGCACCCGGGGGCAGGGCATCCTGAACGGTCCAGTGCCGAGCGGCAAGCCAGCCACCGGGCGCCAGGGCGGCTTCGGCGGCCAGGCTGGCGGCAAGGGCCGTGGAGCCAGCGCGGGCGGCGGCAAAGGTGGCGCCAACAGCGGCGCCGCCAGCAGCCGTCCGCGCCAGCCGGACCCGCTGCAGACGACCTTCGGCTTCGCCGGCACCGGCGGCGGTGGGCGTCGCGGTGGCCAGGGGCCGCGCGGCTCCGAGCACGGCCTGCCGCGCCGCGGTCGTCGCGGCTGAGAACCTACCGGGACAGGTTCTGAGTAGCATCCATGTCCGGCCTGCGCGAGCGTGCGCTGGCCGCGCATGCGCCGGTGGATCGGCGTAAAATATTTCTTCGCCCTTAGAAACTATCCCGTAGGTTCTTAGCAGCTCGCCAACTGTTGTTTAAAATCTCATTGATGGTATGGCGATTGCGAGAGAAGCGGAAAAGCAGTATAATTTGCAGCCTAATCGAAGTCCTTCCCCGAACGCTGTATCCGCAAGTCATGATGCGCGTGAAATTGGTGCAAGTGCTTTCATCTGGTTGGGTTGTAAGTACAAAAAGATGGGCAGATGCCCATTTTTTTTTTGGTAAATCGTTTTAAAGCCCTGGAGAAGTGCCGTGCAGCAGTTTGACTTAATCGCCACGACAGTCAGTGGACTCGGCTATGACCTCGTCGATGTGGAACGAGGCGAGCGCGGGATCCTGCGTGTGTACATCGATTTCCCGGCTGCCGATGCGGACGAAAAGGGCCCGATCACGGTCGAGGACTGCGCCAAGGTGAGCCACCAGTTGTCGCACGTGTTGACCGTGGAAAACGTCGATTACGAACGATTGGAAATTTCGTCGCCGGGCCTCGATCGCCCGGTACGGACCCTCGCCGATTTTGCCCGCTTCGCCGGCCATGAGTGCACGGTCAAGCTGCGCGTCGCGGTACCCGGCAGTGATCACCGCAAGACGTTCACCGGTATCCTGCGCGGCGTCGAGAACGACAAGGTCGGCTTGGAATTTGACAGTAAAGATGGCCCGGCGTTGATGGAATTTACGCTGGCCGAATTGGACAAGGCACGTTTGGTGCCACAGGTGGATTTTAGGAGTCGCAAAGCATGAGTCGCGAAATTTTATTGCTGGTGGATGCGCTTGCGCGCGAAAAGAACGTCGACAAGGAAGTCGTTTTCGGTGCGCTCGAGTTCGCGCTGGCACAGGCCACGAAGAAGCGCTATGAAGGCGAAGTCGACATTCGCGTGTCAATCGATCGCGACACCGGTGAATTCGAGACTTTCCGCCGCTGGCACGTGGTGCCGGACGAAGCGGGCCTGCAACTGCCTGACCAGGAAATCCTGCATTTCGAAGCCAAGGAACAGATTCCTGACATCGAAGTCGACGAGTACATTGAAGAGCCGATCGAATCGGTCGATTTCGGCCGTCGTTTTGCCCAGGATACCAAGCAAGTGGTGCTGCAGCGCGTGCGCGATGCCGAGCGCGAGCAGATCCTGCAAGACTTCCTGGAGCGCGGCGATTCGCTGGTCACCGGCACCATCAAGCGCATGGAACGCGGCGATGCGATCGTTGAGTCGGGCAAGATCGAGGCGCGCCTGCCGCGCGACCAGATGATCCCGAAAGAAAACCTGCGCATCGGTGACCGCGTGCGCGCCTTCATCCTGCGTGTGGACCGCAATATGCGCGGCCCGCAGGTGATCCTGTCGCGCACTGCGCCAGACTTCATCATGAAGCTGTTCGAGCTGGAAGTGCCAGAGATCGAACAAGGCCTGCTGCAGATCAAATCGGCGGCCCGTGACGCCGGCGTGCGCGCCAAGATTGCCGTGTTTACGGCCGACAAGCGCATCGATCCGATCGGCACCTGCGTCGGCATGCGCGGTTCGCGCGTGCAGGCCGTGACCGGCGAACTGGGCGGCGAGCGTGTGGACATCGTGTTGTGGTCGGACGATCCGGCCCAGTTCGTGATCGGCGCCCTGGCTCCTGCGAACGTTTCGTCGATCATGGTCGACGAAGAAAAGCACGCCATGGATGTGGTCGTGGACGAAGAAAACCTGGCCATCGCGATCGGCCGTTCGGGCCAGAACGTGCGCCTGGCGTCCGAGCTGACCGGCTGGAAGATCAATATCATGACCGCCGAGGAATCGGCGAACAAGGTGGAACAAGAATCGGCCGCGATCCGCGCGCTGTTCATGGAAAAACTGGACGTCGACCAGGAAGTGGCCGATATCCTGGTTGAAGAAGGCTTCTCGAGCCTGGAAGAGATCGCATACGTGCCAATTTCCGAGATGCTGGAAATTGAATCGTTCGATGAGGACACCGTCAACGAACTGCGCACCCGCGCCCGTGACGCGCTGGTGACCGAAGCGATCGCTTCCGAGGAAGGTCTCGAAGGCATGGAAGAAGCTCTGGTCAATCTGGAAGGCATGGACCGTACCGTTGCCGGCAAGCTTGGCCTGGCTGGCATCAAGACGGTCGAAGCATTCGCGGCGCTGGCCTATGACGAATTTGGCGCCATCCTGGCGTTGCCGTCGGACCGCGCCCGCGAATTGATCAAGAGTGAATTTAATGATGTGACCGACGACGAGATGAAGCTGGTCGATGGCAAGTATGACGACCGGGCGAAAGCACTGCAGGCGAAAGCCTGGAGCCTGGCAGAAACGGCCAAAGCTTGAACATTTCTTTATCATCTGTCGCGACACGTAGAAAAGAGGACTGAATGGCGAGTAACAACGTAGCCCAATTTGCCACCGAGCTGAAGATGCCTGCAGACCTGCTGCTGACCCAGCTGCGTTCGGCCGGCGTCGAGAAAAGCTCGACGTCAGATCCCTTGTCGAAAGATGATAAGGACAAGCTGCTGAACCACCTGCGCCGTGCCCACGGCGCAGCCGACACCGGCGAAAAGAAGAAAATCACGGTGACGCGCAAGGAAACCAGCGAAATCAAGCAGGCCGATTCGTCGGGTAAATCGCGCACCATCCAGGTCGAAGTCCGCAAGAAGCGTACCTTCGTGCAGCGCGACGACCTGGTCACCACCAAGGCCCCGGAAGAACCGGTGATCGACGCCGCCGAACAGGCGCGCCGAGAAGAAGATGCGCGCCGCCAGACCGAGCTGATTGCCCGTCAGGAAGCCGACCTGCGCGAAAAGCAGGAACGCCTGGCCAAGCTGGAAGCCGAAGAAAAGGCGCAAGCCGCGGCTGCCGAAGAGCAGTCCAAGCGCGAAGCCGCCGAGGCGGCCAAGCGCGACGCTGCCGAAAAGGCCGCTGTTGCTGCCGCCAAGGAAGTCGCTGCCGGCAAGGAAGCCGCTGCTGGCGCCGACGAGGCCGCCAAGAAGGCCGCCGACGACGCCAAGGCCGCCAAGGAAGCTGCCGCCAAGGAAGCTGCCGAACGCGTTGCCGCCACCGAGCGCGCACGCAAGGCCGTGGCCGACGAAGTGGCGCAGATCAAGCTCATGATGAGCCAGCCGCGCCGCGTGATCAAGGCGCCGGAACCGGTGGCCAAGCCAGCCGCTCCGGCCGCTGCCGCCGGCACGCTGCACAAGCCTGCGGACAAGAAGCCGGGCGAAGTCAAGAAGGACGACGCCAAGAAGCCGGGCGACAAGAAGTCGATCAAGTCGGCCAATGTGTCGTCGACCTGGTCGGACGACGCCAAGAAGCGTGGCGGCCAGGGCCTCAAGACCCGTGGCGCACCTGCCGGCGGCGGTGGCCGTGACGGCTGGCGCAGCGGTGGTCGTGGCGGCCGTC
This sequence comes from Massilia sp. UYP34, assembly GCF_056279385.1. Taxonomy (NCBI): domain Bacteria; kingdom Pseudomonadati; phylum Pseudomonadota; class Betaproteobacteria; order Burkholderiales; family Oxalobacteraceae; genus Massilia; species Massilia sp. UYP34. Next base: position 16,168 of record NZ_JBWBRF010000006.1, read on the forward strand.
GTGGCCATGGCGACGATCGTGAATCGAACTTCCAGGCGCCGCTCGAAGCGATCGTGAAGGACGTGTACGTGCCCGAAACCATCACCGTGGCCGAGCTGGCGCACAAGATGTCGGTCAAGGCGTCCGAGGTCATCAAGCAGCTGATGAAGCTGGGCCAGATGTGCACCATCAACCAGGTGCTGGATCAGGAAACCGCGATGATCCTGGTGGAAGAGATGGGCCACAAGGCCTTCGCCGCCGCCGAGGACGATCCGGAAGCGGTCCTGGCCGACCAGGGCGAGCACACCGAGTTCGAGTCGAGCCCGCGTGCGCCGGTCGTTACCGTCATGGGTCACGTCGACCACGGCAAGACCTCGCTGCTGGACTACATCCGCCGCGCCAAGGTGGCGTCGGGCGAAGCCGGCGGCATTACCCAGCACATCGGTGCCTACCACGTGGATACCCCGCGCGGCATGATCACCTTCCTGGATACCCCGGGCCACGAAGCGTTCACCGCGATGCGTGCCCGCGGCGCGAAAGCGACCGACATCGTCATCCTGGTGGTGGCGGCGGACGACGGCGTGATGCCGCAGACGAAAGAGGCGATCGCTCACGCGAAAGCCGCCGGCGTGCCGCTGGTCGTCGCGATCAACAAGATCGACAAGCAGGGCGCCAACCCGGATCGCGTGACTCAGGAACTGGTCGCCGAAGGCGTGGTGCCGGAAGAATACGGTGGCGAGTCGCCATTCGTGCAAGTGTCGGCGAAAGTCGGCACCGGCATCGACGACCTGCTCGAGAACGTGCTGCTGCAGGCCGAAGTGCTGGAACTGAAGGCGCCGACCGAGTCGCTGGCCCGTGGCCTGGTGGTCGAAGCCCGTCTGGACAAGGGCCGCGGCCCGGTCGCGACGATCCTGGTGCAGTCGGGCACCCTGAAGCGCGGCGACGTCGTGCTGGCGGGTTCCTCATTCGGCCGCGTCAGGGCCATGCTGGACGAAAACGGCAAATCGATCGCCGCAGCCGGCCCGTCGATTCCCGTGGAAATCCAGGGCCTGACCGAAGTGCCGAGCGCCGGCGAGGAAGTCATGGTCATGGCCGACGAGCGCAAGGCGCGCGAGATCGCTCTGTTCCGTCAAGGCAAGTTCCGTGACGTGAAGCTGGCCAAGCAGCAAGCCGCGAAGCTGGAAAACATGTTCGAGCAGATGGCCGAGGGCGAGGTGAAGAACCTGCCGCTGATCGTCAAGACCGACGTGCAGGGTTCGCAGGAAGCGCTGGTGGGTTCGCTGCAGAAGCTGTCGACCTCGGAAGTGCGCGTGCAGATCGTCCATGCGGCGGTCGGCGGCATCACCGAGTCGGACGTCAACCTGGCGACCGCCTCGAAAGCGGTCATCATCGGCTTCAATGCCCGTGCGGACGCCCAGGCGCGCAAGCTGGCCGAGGCGAACGGCGTCGACATCCGTTACTACAGCATCATTTACGATGCGATCGACGAGATCAAGACCGCACTGTCGGGCATGCTGGCGCCGGAGAAGCGCGAGACCATCACCGGCCAGGTCGAGATTCGCCAGGTCATCCTGGTGTCGAAGGTCGGCGCGATCGCGGGCTGCCTGGTCACCGATGGCGTGGTCAAGCGTTCCTCCTCGGTCCGCCTGCTGCGCAACAACATCGTGATCTGGACCGGCGAGATCGATTCGCTGAAACGCTTCAAGGACGACGTGAAGGAAGTGCGCGCCGGTCTCGAGTGCGGTCTGTCGCTGAAGGGCAACAACGAAATCCAGGTCGGCGACGTCCTGGAGGTGTTCGAAGTCACCGAAGTGGCGCGTACGCTGTAAGTCACGCCGTTGGCGTACCATGGGGGCCAGGACGCTTCGCGGCAATGCCGCGGGGGGCCTGGCCCTTTTTTATCCGTACAGGAACGGGACGGCCACCGGCCCGGACACGTCGTTCCCGCGAAGGCGGGAACCCAAGTTTGTTCGCTTGAACGCTACCCGCAAGGCCAGCTGCTGAGCTAAGAAACTTGGGTCCCCGCCAAGGCGCCCGGCTAGGGCGGGGACGACGCTAACAAAAGAATAAAGTAGTGAACCATCATGGCTAAACACAGTAAAAGCATTCCACAGCGCGGCCTGCGCGTGGCCGACCAGATCCAGAAGGACCTGTCGGAACTCATTGCCTTCGAACTGAAGGACCCGCGCGTCGGCATGGTCACCATCAGCGAAGTCCAGCTGACCCCTGACTACGCCCACGCCAAGATCTATTTCACCCTGCTCAAGGACAGCGCGGAAGACGTGCGCCAGACGCTGGAGGGCTTGAACAAGGCCTCCGGCTACCTGCGCAATATGCTGGGCAAGCGCCTGCACATCCATACGCTGCCGTCGCTGCACTTCCTGCACGACACCTCGACCGTGCGTGGCCTGGCGATGTCGGCCCTGATCGACCAGGCCAACGCCACCCGCGCCAAGGACGATCCGGAGTCGAATCCCGATTCGCATCCCGACGCGCAGGCAGCCGACCCGGCGGAGAAAGAGTGAACGGTCGTCCCGCGAAAAAGCCGCGCGATCCTCTGGATGGCGTGCTGCTGCTCGACAAGCCGGTCGGCCTGTCCTCGAACGACGCCCTGATCCGCGCCAAGCGCGTGCTGAACGCGAAGAAGGCCGGCCACACCGGCACGCTCGACCCGTTCGCCACCGGCTTGCTGCCGCTGTGCTTTGGCGAAGCGACCAAGTTCTCGCAAGACCTGCTCGAGGCCGACAAGACCTATGAAGCCACGGTCCACCTGGGCGTCATGACGAATACCGGCGACACCGAGGGCGAAGCCATCGAGACCCTGCCGGTGGAGGTCACCGTGGAACAGATCGAGGCGGCGCTGGCGCGTTTTCGCGGTCCGATCCAGCAAGTGCCGCCGATGTATTCGGCGCTCAAGCGCGACGGCAAGGCCTTGTATGAATATGCGCGCCAAGGCATCACGCTCGAGCGCGAGGCGCGGCCGGTGACCATCCACGCGCTGGCGCTGATCGACTACCAGGCGCCGTTCCTGAAGATCCGCGTCACCTGCAGCAAGGGCACCTATGTGCGCGTGCTGGGCGAGGACATCGGCGCGGCGCTCGGCTGCGGCGCGCACCTGAACGCGCTGCGCCGGATCGAGGTCGGCGCGCTCGACGTCAGCGGCATGATCACGCTGGACGAGCTGCTGGCGCATCCGGACCCGCGCTCGCTGCTGCGGCCGGTCGATGCGCTGCTGTCGACCTTCCCGTCCATCGAGCTGGACGCCGAGCTGGCGCGCCGCTTCCTGCAGGGCCAGCGCCTGGCGCTCGGCAAGGAAGACGTCGCCGTGCCGGACCAGCAGGGCAGGATGCGCATCTACCATGCCGGCCGCCTGCTCGGCACCGGCCAGCTGGGCGAGTATGCGATCCTGGCGCCGGAGCGCCTGATCTCGACGGCGCCGGCGGCCTGATCCTTTTTTCCGCTACGCATGTCACGCCACTGTCACGGGCAGCGGCTACGCTGCCACCGTGACCGGCTGTTGAAATTCCGTCGAAAAGTCGTGCCTTTCGGCGGCGAGACTCAGACTGGGCGGCTTCCCATGCTATACTAGTCGGTTTCCGAAATCAGCAGTATCGGACCATCTTCGTACACCACGCTACTTCTCTAAAATCCATGTCAAACACCAAACGCGCGATTCGTAATATCGCAATCATTGCCCACGTTGACCACGGCAAGACCACGCTCGTCGACCAGCTGCTGCGCCAGTCCGGCACCTTCCGTGAAAACCAGGCCGTGGACACCCGCGTCATGGACTCGAATGATCTCGAGAAAGAGCGCGGCATTACCATTCTGTCGAAGAACTGCGCGGTCGAGTACGAAGGCACGCACATCAACATCGTCGACACCCCGGGCCACGCCGACTTCGGCGGCGAAGTGGAACGTGTGCTGTCGATGGTCGACTCGGTGCTGCTGCTGGTCGATGCGCAGGAAGGCCCGATGCCGCAGACCCGTTTCGTGACCCGCAAGGCGCTGGCGCTTGGCTTGAAGCCGATCGTCGTCGTCAACAAGATCGACCGTCCGGGCGCGCGCGCCGACTGGGCGATCAACCAGACCTTCGAACTGTTCGACAAGCTGGGCGCGAACGACGAGCAGCTGGACTTCCCGATCGTCTACGCTTCGGGCCTGAACGGCTATGCCGGCATGGACGAGAGCGTGCGCGGCGGCGACATGAAGCCGCTGTTCGACGCGATCCTGCAACACGTGCCGGTGCGTGACGACAATCCTGAAGGCCCGCTGCAAATGCAGATCACCTCGCTGGACTACTCGTCCTACGTCGGCAAGATCGGCATCGGCCGAGTCAATCGCGGCACCGTCAAGACCGGCCAGGACGTGATCGTCCTGAACGGCCCTGATTCGACGCCAATCCGCGGCCGCATCAACCAGGTGCTGAACTTCAAGGGCCTGGAGCGCGTGCTGGTCGACGAAGCCGTCGCCGGCGACATCTGCCTGATCAACGGTATCGAAGACATCGGCATCGGCTCGACCCTGTGCGCGGTGGACACCCCAGAAGCGCTGCCGATGCTGACCGTCGACGAGCCGACCCTGACCATGAACTTCATGGTCAACAACTCGCCACTGGCCGGCCGCGAAGGCAAGTTCGTCACCAGCCGCCAGCTGCGCGAGCGCCTCGAGCGCGAACTGAAGGCCAACGTCGCCCTGCGCGTGGCGCCGACCGACGACGACACGGTGTTCGAAGTGTCGGGCCGCGGCGAACTGCACCTGACCATCCTGCTGGAAAACATGCGTCGCGAAGGCTTCGAGCTGGCAGTGTCGCGTCCACGCGTCGTCTACAAGATGGTCGATGGCGTGCGCCACGAGCCGTACGAGAACCTGACCGTCGACGTCGAGGAAGTCAACCAGGGCGGCGTGATGGAAGAACTGGGCCGTCGCCGTGGTGACCTGCAGAACATGGAATCGGACGGCAAGGGCCGCGTGCGCCTGGAATACCTGATCCCGGCGCGTGGCCTGATCGGCTTCCAGGGCGAATTCATGACCCTGACCCGCGGCACTGGCCTCATGAGCCACGTGTTCCACGAGTACGCACCGGTCGACAACAGCAAGGGCGACCTGGCCGGCCGTCGCAACGGCGTGCTGATCTCGCAGGACGACGGCGCCGCCGTCGCCTACGCGATCTGGAAGCTGCAGGACCGCGGACGTATGTTCGTCGAGCACAACACCCCGGTGTACGAAGGCATGATCATCGGCATCCACTCGCGCGACAACGACCTGGTCGTCAACCCGATCAAGGGCAAGCAGCTGACCAACGTGCGTTCGTCGGGCACCGACGAAGCGGTGCGCCTGGTGCCGCCGATCCAGATGTCGCTGGAATACGCCGTCGAGTTCATCGAGGACGACGAACTGGTCGAGATCACCCCGAAATCGATCCGCCTGCGCAAGCGCTACCTGAAAGAGCACGAGCGCAAGAAGGCCAGCCGCGACGGCGCGTAAGCAATTCCCGGGGCGGTTCGCCGTCCTGGAACAAAAAAATCCCGCTGCATGCAGCGGGATTTTTTTTCGTCCGACCTGGCCGGCCTGGGCGTCGATGGCAGCCCGGGATTGCCGGCCGGCAGCGACTGCGTCAGATTGGTGCGGAGGTCGGCGTATTGGCTGGCGGCGGGTTGGGACGCGCGTCCCGTGGTGGAGGCGGTCGGCATGGTTCGATCATCCTGAGAGGGGATGTCGTGCAACCGGAGGTCGCTGACCGTGTTTTATCGCGTGAAAATGCGGCCGCGAACAGTCATCGATTGTAGCGGCGGCCGGAACGGTCAGGTTCCGGGCTCCCGCGCGGCTTTAGCGCAGGCCCAGCAGGGCGTGCACCCGCTCGCGGCTCACGCCGACCAGGGCCGAGGTGATGGCCAGCAGCGACTCGTAGTCGTGGCTGGCGGCGGTGGCGGTGAAGTCGCGCGCGATCATGGCCAGTTCGGCGGTCGGGATCTCGGGCTGGGCGGTGCGCGCCACGGCGGTGCTCAGCGCCAGCGAGGCCGCGTCCTGGGAGCGGCGCACCCGGGCCAGCGCCTGCACCACTTCGCGCAGGCTCTGGCGCAGGGCGTCGGGGTTGCCCAGCTCCCAGGCTTGCGGTGCGAGCGAGGACGGCAGGGCGACCGTGTCGACCCGGCCGCGGCCGGTCACCGCGATCGCATCCTTGACGCCGGCGAACGCCGATTCGCGGGTGGTGAACACCAGTTCGCGATCCCGGTCGAGGCCGGCGCGCACCTGGACCGGGGCCAGGGTGCGGTCCAGGCGCCGGGCGATCTCTTCCGGCGTCATGCCCGGTTCGATCGCGGCGGCCAGCTGCGGGCCGCCGGCGCTGCCGACCGAGAAACCCAGGGTCTGGGCGCCGCCGGCCTTGAGCGAGGCGATGTCGAGGCCCTGGATGCGGAAGCGCTGCTGGGCGCCCTTGACCGCGTCGAAGTCGAGTTGGGCGTCGAGGCCGTCGCCGGCCTGCTGGCGGCGCGCTTCGAGGGTGGCGGCGAGTTGGCGCACGCGTGCTTCGAGTTCGCGCGAAGCGGCGCCCCGGCCCGACAGGCGTGCGCTCAGGTCGCCCTTGAGCGCCTCGAGCTGGCCGGCCATGCGCTCGAGATAGTCGAGCGCCTGCTGGGCGCGCGCGACTTCGCCCTGGTTCTGCTGCATGCCGATGCCGCGCCGCAGCGGACTGGCCGTCGGCGCCGCGCGGCCGATGGTGCGCTCGGCGGAGCTGGCGCTCTGCAGCGCATGGGTGCGCCCGGTGGCCGCGGTGCTTTGGGCGCCGGTATTGCCGCTAACGACGCCGCCCTTGAGGTCAGCGCCGCTGGCGGTCGATGTGCTGGTTGGTCTGAGCAGGGCTTCCATGGCCATCAGATCGCATTGAACAGGCTCAGGTTGCCGATCTTGGCGTAGGCCTTGTAGGTCGCCTGCAGGGCAGTGGTATAACCGTTGAGCTCAGTGGCGGCGATGCCGACGTCGAGCGCGCCGATCTCGGTGATCGCGATCTTGTTCGACATGCTGACGTTGGCGTGGTTGTCGTCCAGCGTCTTGATGATGTTCTGGCGTCCGCCAAGATCGGCGATCTTGCTCGAGATGAGGGCCTGGGTATCGTCGAAACCGCCCAGGTTGGCGGTCAGCACCGCGCGCACGGCCGGATCATTGGGCGATGCGCCCGGCACCGACATCACGCGAATGGTTTCGTCGAGCTGGTTCAGCAATGTTTCCAGGCCGGCCAGGTTCTGGTTGGCGGGCTGCGTGAGGCCAGTGCCGACCACCACGTTCTGGGCGTTGGTATTGCCGGTGTAGGTATAGCGCGAACCGGAAGGCGCGGCCGGGTCGAAGGTGATCGCCGGGGTCTTGGTCAGCGTGCCCGAGAACAGGTGGTTGCCTTCATGGTCGACCGTGTTGGCCCCGTACAGCAGGCTCTCGCGCAGCGATGCCAGCGGCGCGATCATGGCTTGCAGGTCGTCCGGGGTATTGCCGCCGTCGAGGGCCCAGACCATCAGATCCCGCCCCGACGTCATCTCGGTGACCATATTGCTCAGGTAGCCTTCGGACTTGGTCAGGCGCAGCTGGAGCGAAGAAATATTGCTGCGGTACTGGGTTACGCTGGATTCCTCGCGCGCCAGGCGCGACAGGCGCACGCTGTCGACCGGGTCGTCCGAGGGCAGCAGGATGCGCTTCTGGCTATCCAGCTGGCGCATGATGTAGCTGAGCCGATCCTGGTTATTCTGGAGCGACTGGTTCATCGTCGATTGGTATTGGGCGGTCGCGATACGCATGGTGTTTCTCCTTAAGCCATCATCGCCAGGGTGGCGTCGAACAGCGAGTTGGCGATCGAGATCACCTGCATGTTGGCCTGGTACATGCGCTGGAACTCGACCAGCTTGACCGCTTCTTCGTCTTCGTTGACGCCGCTGGTCGACTGCCAGTCGTTGATCGACTGGACGCGCACGGTCTCGGTGGTCTTCAGGGCGGCCCTGTTGATCTTGCTGTCCACGGCCAGCTTGCCCAGCATCTGGCTGTCGGCGTCGCTCAGCAGCACGCTGCCGATGCCCGGCAGGGGGATCGACTGGCCCTTGAGCGCGGCCAGCTGCTGCAGGTTGCCGGTGTCGCCCGGCGTGCCGTCGCTCGAAAAGGCCAGGTCCTGGGCCTTGAAGCCGGCGACCGTCTTGAGCATGTCCGAACCGCTGCCCGGGGTATAAACGAACAGGGGGACGCCGTTCGGCGTGGCGCCGGGCGCGTTGTAGCCCAGCGTCAGCTGGGTGTTGACGCGGTTGGCGATCTCCTCGGCCAGCGCGGCGACGTCTTGCTGCAGCGGGAGCAGGGTATTGATCTCGAACTGGGTCAGGCCGCCGAGCTGGCCGCCCATCTTGCTGGCGTCGAGCGCGAAGGTCGAACTGGCGAAGGTGATCGAGAACGCTTGCGGCGACGTGGCGGTCGGCGCGGCTTTGAGCTTGCCGTGCATGCTGCCGATCACCAGCGCCTGTCCGCTCTTGAGCGAGACGTCGCGGCTGCCGTCGCCGTTGTCCGATACTTCCAGCGCCATCTTGGACGACAGGTCGTCGATCGCCTGGTCGCGCGCATCGATCAGGCTCGAGGCCGACACGCCGCCGGCCTGGGTTTCGATGATCTGCCGGTTCAGGCGGGCGATGGTGGCGATATCGACGTTGGCCGCGTCGACCAGGGCGCTGCGCTGCTGGCGCACCGAGGTCAGTTGCGAGTTGAAGACGTTGTTCAGGCCGTTGAAGCGCTCGCCCATCAGGCCGGCCGCAGTCAGGACCTGCTGGCGCAGCGGGGTCGAGCCGGGGTCGCCGGCCACCGCATTGACCGCCTTGAAGAAGTCGTCGATGCCGGCCGACAGGCTGGCCGAGGCGTCGCCCATCACGCTCTCGAGCTGGGTCAGGTAGGGCTGCGACTGCGAATACATGCCCTGTTCCGAATTGGCGCGCCACATCGCCTGGGTCTTGTAGTTGTCCGAGAAGCGCAGCAGCGAGGTCACTTGCACGCCATTGCCGGCCGAGCGGCCGCTGGCGTCCGGCCCGACCGCCGTCAACAGCGCCGACTGGCGGGTATAGCCCTTGGTCTGCAGGTTGGCGATGTTCTGGCTGCTGGCCGACAGGGCGAGCTGGGCGGCGAGGGCGCCGGTGAGGGCATTATTGATGATCGTCATGGTGCGAATACGTCCTCGAGACAGGGTTAACCTGCGTTAACCTAATAGGGCGACCAATTATTGCCGTTTATTAAGTGGTCGATGAATCGGATGTGCCCGGCAGGCCGGGCAGGCCTCAGCGCTTGCCGGTGGTGGCGCCCGGCACCAGCTGGCGCAGGATGGCGTCGGCGATGCCGAAGGCGCGCTGGCCGGCCATATTCCCGGCCAGCAAGTCGTCGGCCATGTCCTGCATGTCCTGGTTGACGCGGTTATTGAACACGCTGTCCTCGGCCGCCATCGCGCGGGTCGAGGAACGCATCGTGCGCAGCATGTGACTCACGAAGAAGCGTTCGAACTCGACCGCGGCCTGGGTGGCTTTCGCCAGGTAGGCCGGGTCGGGCTGGTCCGCGGCCGGCGCGACCGGGGCGTCAGCGTTCGCGCTCGGGCTGGCGTTGCGAAGATCGTCGATACGCATCAGATCACCACCAGTTCGCCTTCGATCGCGCCGGCCTGGTCGAGGGCCTGCAGGATCGCCATGATGTCGTCGGGCGAGGCGCCCAGGCTGTTCACGGTGTCGATGATGGTCTGCAGGCGCGCGCCGGGCGGCCAGCGGAACATCTGGCCTGAACCCTGGTCGACCGACAGCTTCGATTCCGGCGTCACCGCGGTCTGGCCGCGCGCGAACGGGCCCGGCTGGCTGACGCGCGAACTCTCCGAGATGATCACCTTGAGCGAGCCGTGGGTCACGGCGGCCGCCTTCACGCGCAGGCCGTCGGCGATGACGACGGTGCCGGTGCGCGAGTTGAACACGACTTTCGGCACTTCGATGCCGGCTTCCACGCTCATCGCGCTCAGGGCGGCCACAAAAGCGACGCGCGCGGTCGGGTTCTCGGGGGCGATGACTTCGACGCTGGTGCCGTCCAGGGTGGTGGCGATCGGGCCGTAGCGCTTGTTGATCGCGTTGACCACGTTGGTGGCGGTCTCGAAATGCGGCTGGCGCAGGCGCAGCATCACCTGCGGGCGGGTCGCGAAGTCGGTCGCGATCTCGCGCTCGATCATGGCGCCGTTCGGCACCCGGCCGGCGGTCGGGGTGTTGACGGTGACCGAGGAACCGCTGCGGCCGGTGGCGTTCAGGCCGCCGACCACCACATTGCCCTGGGCCAGGGCGTAGATTTCGTTGTCGGCCGCGCGCAGCTGGGTCAGCAGCAGGGTGCCGCCGCGCAGGCTCTTGGCGTCGCCCAGCGAGGAAACGGTGACGTCGATGCTCTGGCCGCGGCGGTAGCCGGGCGGGAAGGTGGCCGAGACCATGACGGCCGCCACGTTCTTGTTCTTGGCGTCCTCGCCTTCCGGCAGGCGCACGCCGAACTGCTTGAGCATGTTGATGACCGACTGGCTGGCGAACCTGACCTGGGTCGAGTCGCCCGAGCCGTTCAGGCCGACCACCAGGCCATAGCCGACCAGCGGGTTCTCGCGCACGCCTTCGACGCTGACCAGGTTGCGCAGGGCTTGCGCGGCCTGGGCGGGCAGGATGGCGCATCCGAGGACGGCGGCGACCATCAGGGGAGCGAGCTGGGAAATCTTTTGGCGCAGGTTCATATCGTCCTCAGAACGGCATCAGGGAGCTGTTGAAGAACCGCGTCAGCCAGCCCGGCTGGTTGGCGTCGGCCAGCGCGCCGCGCGCCGAGTAGGCGATGCGGGCATTGGCCACGCGCAGCGAGGACACACGGTTGTCTGCGTCGACGTCGGCCGCGCGCACGAAGCCCTTCAGGCGCACGAATTCCTCGCCCTGGTTCAGCATCAGGTTCTTTTCTCCGGCCACCCGCAACAGGCCGTTGGGCAGCACTTCCTGCACGATCACGGTCAGCGAGCCGGACAGCGCATTCTGCTGGGTGCTGGTGGCGTCGCCCTGGAAATCGCGGTCGGCCGTGATGTCGACCGCCACCTTGTCGTAGACCTTGCCCAGCGCGGCCAGCGGCGAGATGCCGATCGACGAGCCCTTCGAGATGCTGGTGCCGGCGCGCTTGCTGGCCTGGGTCGTCTCTTGCAGGATCACGGTGACGGCGTCGCCCACGCGGTAGGCGCGGCTGTCCGAGGTCAGCGAGACGGTGTCGGCGGTGAACACGCCGCCCGAGACGCCGCCGCGCGCCATGCGCTGCAGCGGCATGTGGTCGTCGTCGTCTTCGCGCATGGCGACCTGCGCCGGCGTGGCGCAGCCGGCCAGCACGACGATGCCGAGAACGGCGGCCAGGGCTTTCATCAGCGCGCCGCCTGCGACAGGTATTGCAGCATATTGTCGGCCGCCGACAGCACCTTGGTGTTCATTTCGTAGGTGCGCTGGGCGGCGATCATGTCGACCATCTCTTCGACCACCTGCACGTTCGAGCCTTCCAGCATGCCTTGTTTCAGGCTGCCGAAGGCGGCGTCGCCCGGACGGCCTTCGTTCGGCGCGCCGCTGGCGGCGGTTTCCTGGAACAGGTTGTCGCCCAGGGCCAGCAGGCCCGTGGGGTTGATGAAGGCGGTCAGGTTGATCTGGCCGATTTCCTGCGGATCGGGCTGGTTGGCGAAGCTCACCGAGACCACGCCGTTTTCGCCGATGGTGACGCGGGTGGCGTTCTGCGGAATCGTGATCTGCGGGACGATGGCCAGGCCCTGGGCATTGGTCAGCGTGCCGTTCGGGTCGACCTTGAGCTGGCCGGCGCGGGTGAAGGCCGGTTCGCCGTTCGGACGCAGCACCTGCAGGAAGCCGGCGCCCGAGATGGCGACGTCCAGCGGCTGGCTGGTGGTCTGCAGGCTGCCATTGGTGAAGGCTTTCTGGGTGCCGACCACGCGCACGCCGTTGCCGAGCTGGACGCCGCCGTTGACGGTGTTGTCGGCGTTCTGGGCGCCCGGCTGGGCGTCGACCTGGTAGAACAGGTCTTCGAACACGACGCGGTCGCGCTTGAAGCCGACGGTGTTGACGTTGGCCAGGTTGTTGGCGATGGCTTGCAGCTTGGCGTCTTGTGCCTGCACGCCGGTCTTGCTGATCCACATTGCTGGATTCATGGTTGCTCCCTGTTTGGTTGTGGCGTCGCGCTGTGCGCTATGCGCCGATGAGGCGGTTGCCCGACTCGTTCATGCTGTCGCTGGCCTTGAACATCTTCATCTGCAGTTCGAAGCTGCGGTTCAGGCTCATCACGGCCACCATCTCTTCCACTGCCGAGACGTTGCTGCCCTCGAGGGCGCGGCCGCGCACGGTCACGTTCTGGTCGGCCGCGAGCGGCGCGCCGTCGCGCGTGACGATCAGGCCGGCCTCGTTCTTGGCCAGCTGGGCGCCGTCGGCGCTTACCAGCCGCAGGCGGTCGATGATCTGGGTGATGGTGCCGCCTTCGGGCATCACCGAGATGGTGCCGTCGACCGCGATGTCGACCGCGGTGTGCGGCGGCAGCACGATCGCTCCGCCTTCGCCCAGCAGCGGGCGGCCATTGACCGACAGCGCGCCGTTGGCATCGATGTCGATCGCGCCGGCGCGGGTATAGGCTTCGCCGTTGTCGTATTCGACCGCCAGGTAGCCGTTGCCGTTGACGGCGACGTCCAGCGCGCGGCCGGTGTCGCGCACCGCGCCGTTGCGGGTCGAGACGGCATCGGCCACGCTGCGCGACAGGTGCACGTCGTCGTAGCCGTAGCCGGCCAGGGCCTGGCTCGATGCCAGTTCGATGTTCGCGCGAAAGCCCGGGGTGTCGGCATTGGCCAGGTTGTTGGCGCGCACCTGCTGTGCTTGCAGGGTACGCTGGGCGCCGCTGACGGCAGTGAAGATGAACTTGTCCATGGTCCGTGCTTACAGTGCCTGCATCAGCGACTGCATCATCTGGTTCTCGGCGGTGATCACCTTCGAGTTGGCCTGGTAGTTGCGCTGCGAAGTCATCAGGCCGACCAGTTCCGAGGTGATGTCGACGTTCGAGCCTTCGAGCGAGCCCTTGGACAGCTTGCCGGCCAGGCCGGAGCCCGGGGTGCTGTACAGCGGCGCGCCGGAACTGGCGTTGGCGACCCAGGTGGTGTCGCTGGACGGGGCCAGGCTGCCTTCGTCCGCGAAGGTGGCGATCGCCACGGTGCCCACGACCTGCTGCTGTTCGTTGCTGTACTTGGCGACGACCGAGCCGTCCTCGGCCAGTTCCACGCCGACGAAGGTGCCCGAAGCGTAGCCGTTCGCGCGGTTGGTGGTGGTGGTGGCTTCGCCGGCGAACTTGGTGGTGGCGGTGTAGTCGATGTTGATCGCCAGCGGGGCCGCGCCTGGCGCCGGGACGGCAATGGCCGGGCCGGTGACGCCGGCGGTGATCTGGCCATTGACGTCGAAAGTCAGCGTATGCGCGGCGCCCGTCGCGCCGCCGTTGACGCTGTAGTACACGTCCACGTCCGTCGGAGTGGTCTTGACGAAGTATTGCGACACGGTGTGCTGGTTGCCGAGCGAGTCGTAGACCACCGATTGCTTGACCATGTTGTAGGTATTGGCGTCGGTCATGTCGAACGCCAGGGCCGGCGTCTGCCAGTCGGCCGACATATTGCCGGTATAGGCGACTCGGGTGCTGGCCACCGCCGGGATCTGGCCGGTCGGGATCGCGATGTCGCCCATGGTGCCCATGATGCCGTTCACGGTGGCGCCATAGCCCTGCACGCGGTTGCCGGTGGCGTCGACCAGGTAACCGTCGACATTGGTGTTGAAGATGCCGACGCGCGAATACGAGACCACACCCTGGGCGTCGCGGCTGGCGAAGAATCCGCGGCCGAGGATGGCGGCGTCGAGGCCGCGGCCGGTGGTCTGCAGGCTACCGTTCTGGCCGATGTTCTGGGTCAGCGAGCCCACCTGCACGCCGTTGGCCATGTCGCCCGCGTACACCGACGCGAAATTGGCGCGGCTGCTCTTGAAGCCATAGGTGCCGGCGTTGGCGATATTGTTCGACAGGGTGTTCAGCTGTTCGTTGATGGCCTGGATGCCCGACAGGGCGATATTGAAGCTCATGGGGGAATCCTTTGTTTAGTTGGTCAACGCCAGGTCGGCGGAGGTGTTCTTGCCGTTGAAACCGGTGATCCAGCCTGGCTCGACTTCGCCAATGCCGGCCACCTGCATCAGGATGCCGCCGGTCGAGTCGAGGCGCACGCTGTTCAGGCGGCCGTTGATCTCGATCGCCGGCTTGGTGCCGTCCGACGCTTCGGCGGCGATGCTGTACTTGCCGGCCGGCAGGCCAAGCTTGGCCGGGTCGAGCGTGAATGCCTGGCCGCCGATGCCGTGCGGCGGCAGTTCAATGCGGGTCTGCCTGCCGGCAACGTCAGTCAGGACCACGTGGGTGAGGGTGCTGGCGCCTTCCAGGCGCACACTGCCGGTGACCGGCGCATCGCCCAGTTCCATGCGGCCGGTCTGGACCGAGACCTGGCTGCCGACCTGGCCGCCCATCGCCAGCACCTGCAGGCTCTGCAGCATGGCGGCGCTGGCGGCGGTGGTCTGGGTCATCTTTTCCAGCGCCTCGGTCTGCGACAGCTGCGACAGCTGGTTCACGAAGGTGGCCGGATCGGACGGCGCCAGCGGATCCTGGTTGCGGATCTGCGCCACCAGCAGCTTGGTGAACATGTCCTTGTTCTCGCTCACCGGCGCGCTGACCGGGCTGTTGCCGGTACCGGTGCTGGCGTAATTGCTGCTGAAACCGAAGTTATTGTTGGTCGTGACCATGATCAGCTTTCTCCCATGCGGATCAGGGACTGCTGCATCGACTTGATGCGGCCCATGACTTCGACGTTCGTTTCGAAGGCGCGCGACGCGGCCATCATGTCGGCCATCTCGGCCACTTCATTGACGTTGGCATAAAACACCATGCCATCGGCGTCGGCCAGCGGATTGTCCGGCTCGTGCAGACGGCGCAGCGGCTCGCTCGACTGCACCACGTCCAGCACCTGCACTTTGGCCACGCCTTCGCCGTCGAGCACGGCGGAAAACACGGGCTTCCTTGCGCGGTAGGCTTCGGCCTCGGTGGTAGCCACGGCATTCGCGTTGGCCAGGTTGCTGGCAATCGTGTTCATGCGCACGGTCTGGGCCGCCATGGCCGAGCCGGCGATCAGGGAAATATCTTTGAAACCCATTCAGCGCTCCTTATTGGCCGGAAATGGCTTTGTTCAGGCCGCGCAGCTTCATGTTGATGAAGGTCAGGCTGGTCTGGAAATCGGAAGCGTTCTGCGAGAACGCTGCCTGCTCTACGCCGATCTCGACGGTATTGCCGTCGGCGCTTGGGTGGTAGGGCACACGAAACAACGGGCCATCCTCGGACAGGGTAGGCAGGCCGTCGTCGGCATCCATCCGGCCCTGCATCACGCTGGCGAAGTCGATGTCGCGCGCCGTATAGCCGGGCGTGCTTTCGTTGGCGATGTTTGCGGCCAGCACGCGAGTGCGCTCGGCGCGCAGTTGGAGCGCGTCAGCGCTGACGCCGAGGGCTTCCTTGAAATTAATCGACATGGCGATTCTCCGGTGAACTGCAGTGAACTTGGTTAGAATGGATCTTTCTGCCTGACCCGTATTGTCCAATGATTGCTTTCCGCACGGCAACAATAAGTATTGTAACCTGTCTGTTGTGCACCACAGCGTGGTCGGCGCAAACTCTTTCCGTGCAAATAGAACAAGTCGCGCGCGAGCAGCTCGAGAAGGTCGCCGCGGCCAGCGGCCTGGGCGATCCCGAGTTCGACCTGGACGTCGCCAGCAGTCGTCCGGCGCCCGCCTGCAAGGGGCCCGTGAGCGTCGAAGCGCTCGACACGCGCCAGCCGGCGCGCATGCGCTTCGTGGCGCGCTGCCCGGACGGACAAGGCTGGCGCCATGATTTCGTGGTGCGCGCGCGCATGTCGGCGCTGGTGGCGGTCACCGCGACGCCGGTGGCCGCCAACCAGACATTGGGCGAATCCGACGTCACCTTCGAGCGGCGCGACGTCACCAACCTGCGCGATCCGGTCGGCGTGCCCGAGGAGGCGGTCGGCCGGTCGAGCCGGCGCAGCCTGCGCGCGGGCGAGGTCCTGCGCGCCAGCCAGCTGGTGGCGCCGATCGCGGTCAAGCGCGGCGACGCCGTGGTCATGACCGCGCGCCAGGACGGCATCGAGGTCAGCATGGCGGGCGAGGCGCTCGACGCCGGCGCGCGCGGCGCCGTGGTGCGGGTCAAGAACAGCGCCAGCGGCCAGGTGGTGCGCATGCGCGTGCTGGGCGCCGGCGCCGTGCAGCCGATCGACCTGCCGCTGGGCGAATAGACCGTCATTCCCTGTTTCCTTGCAGGCGGCCCGCGATGCGGGCCAGCTTGGCGGCGTAGCCCGGATCGGTCGCGTAACCGCCGCGCGCCAGTCCCTGGGCGAAGGCCTGCGCGTCGTTGCCGGTGTTCAGGGCGGCGCGGTAGCGCGGATTATCGGTCAATACGCGCGCATAATCCTGGAAGGCGCTGGCCGCGTCCGGATAGGCGCGGAAACGCTCGCGCGTCTTGAGCGCGGCGCCGTTCACGTATTCGGTGGTGGTGGACACGCCGGCGGCGCCTTCCCAACTGGCGCCGGCCTTGATTCCGAACAGGTTGTGGCTGCTCGCGCCGTCGGCGGTGCGCAGCGGACGCTGGCCCCAGCCCGATTCGAGGGCGGCGTGGGCCTGCACCAGTTCCGGCGCCACGCCGAGTTGTCTGGCGGCCTGGCGCGCCCAGGGGGCGATGCTGTCCAGGAATGCCTGCTGCTCGGGCGTGTCGGCGGCCGCGCCGCCGCTGACGGCGGCGGCATCGTCGCTGCGCTCTTCCTCGCCCATGATCACGCCTTGCGCGCGCAGGCGCACCGTGGCTCCTTCGGCGCTCAGGCCGCCGGCGGCGCCGCCATCCGGGTCGCCGTGCTGGATGTAGGCGTTCACCTCGCCCTGCAGTTCGCTGAACAGGCGGCCGAAGCTGGCTTCGCCGCCGCCGCCGATGGCCGCGGTCGGACGGGTCGAAGCGGTCGCCGCCGTGGCCGCGGTCGGCGCGATGGACAGATCAGCGTGGCGCATACAGGGTGTCCTCGCCGTGCAGCACGCGCTGCATGACGGAATATTGCTCGGCCAGCAGCTGGCCGTTGCGGGTGGTCGCTTCCTTGCAGGTGCGCACGATGGCTTCCAGCCCGGCCCAGGCGGCTTCGAACGTGGCACGCGCGGGCTGGGCCAGGCTGGCGACGTATTGTTCCATCGCGGCTTGCGGGCCGAGCAGGGCGCGCACCAGCTGCAGGCGCTGCTGGCGGCGGCCCTCCATGGCCTCGAGCAGCGGCGCCAGGTCTTCGGCCAGCGCGGTCAGTTCAACGCTGCGGTGGCGCACGGCGGCCTCGAACTGCCGTTCCAGCAAGGCGTGGATGGCGGTTGCTTCGTGCAGGTCGCGCTGGACGCCTTCGAGCAGCAGCGCATTGGCCTGGGTGCGGGTAAGTGTGGTCATCAGCGTCCCCCGTGGAATTTCTGGATCAGTCCGGCCAGGCGGCCCGGATCGAACGGCAGCTCGCCGCGCGCCAGTGCGTCGCGCAGCTCGGCCACGCGGGCGGCGTCGAAGTCGGGCATGGCGCGCAGCGCTTCGGCCGCGGGTTTGAGCACTTCGGACTGTAAGGCGGCGGCCGGCGCGGCCGATGAATCGGGCTGGAACTGCGCGACCTGGACCGGCGCGGCCACAGTCTGGGCGCTACTGGCGACGCTGGCCACGGCGCCGTTGGATGAGCCGGTGATTTTCATGCGGTTACCTCGGGATTTCGGTTGGATCGTCATGGCGTTTTCGGCAATTGGCCGCGCAATTCTTCGAGCGCCGTCGCGTCCGGCAGGGTGACGGTGGCGCCGCTGCCCAGCGCCACGCCGTTGCTGCCGGGGGCGCCGAACATGTTCGACACCGCGCGCGACTGGGCGCTGGTCAGGATCAGGAGTTCGATGCGGCGGTTCATGCCGCCCAGCGGGTCTTCCGGATGCAGCGGACCGCGGTCGGCCATGCCGACCACCTGCAGAATGGTGGAGGTCTGCATGCCGCCGGCGAGCAGCTGCGCGCGCGCGGACAGCGCGCGGTCGGTCGACAAGGCCCAGTTCGAATAGCCGCCCTTGTCGGCGCTGGCGTAGCGGCTCGAATCGGTATGGCCGACGATCAGCATCTGGTTGCGCATCTGGGCGAACAGCGGCCCCATCTTCTGCAGCAGGCGCGCGAAGCGGCCGGTGGGCAGCGCGCTGCCGCGCATGAACATGCCCTGCTTGTCGGTGTCGTGCAGCATCACGCGCAAGCCGTAGGGCGTGACGACGGTGGCCAGGTTCGCGCCCAGGCCGGCGTTCACCGACAGCTCGGTCAGGGCCTTCGACAGGGCGGCCAGGTCGGCCGGGGTTTCATAGGCGGTGCGCGGCGCGCTCGGGCTGCCCGGCTGGCTGGTGCCGGCATTGCCGGTGCGCGGGACTTCGAAGCGTTCGATCAGGCTGCCGCTCGGCTCGGTGGCGATGGCCGGCTTCTGGCCCTGGCCTTCGAGCATGCCGGCATTGGTGGCGTCGCTGACGATCGCCTTCAGGTTCTGCTGCTCGCGCGCCGCGATCAGCCACAGCACCAGGAATAGCGCCATCAGGGCCAGGCAGAAGTCGGCGAACGCCACTTTCCAGGCGCCGCCGTGCTCGTCGTGCTGGTGCTTGCCGCCGCCGCGCTTGACGATGGTCGATTCGTGCTTGTCGTTCGTTTTCGACACGTGTTACCCCGCCATGCGGTCGCTGCCGCGGCGCCGCTTGTTCTGCGATTCGTCTTCGCCGCCCATGGCGTTGATCCACTGTTCGAGCTGGGCGAAGCTGGGTTTGGTGTTCAGCTGGATCAGGCGGCGCCCGGCGTCGATCGCCAGCAGGGCTGGCTTGCCGGCCACGTGGGTGCACAGCACCACCTTGACGGTCTCCATGGTCGAGGCATCCGAATTGACGGTCTGCTTCATCAGGTTGGCCAGCGGTTCCAGCACGCCGTAGCAGAAGAAGATGCCGATGAAGGTGCCGACCATGGCCGCGCCCACTTTCTCGGCGATCTCGCCCGAATCGGCGCCGCCCGAGACCGAGAACATGGCCATCACGATGCCCAGCACCGCGGCCAGGATGCCGAACCCCGGCATCGCCTCGGCGATCTTTTGCAGCGATTTCGACGGCTGGGTCAGCTCTTCATGGATGGCTTCCAGTTCCTGCTCCAGCACGCCTTCCAGCTCGTGGGCGTTGATTTTGCCCATGGCCATCAGGCGGAAGTTGTCGACGATGAAGGCCAGCAGCTTCGGCTCTTCCAGGATCAGCGGATAGCGCTGGAACAGCGGGCTTTCGGCGGGCGCCTCGACGTGCGCATCCAGGGCCTTCAGGCCGCCGGCGGCGGTCTGCAGCAGCTCGTACATCAGGAGCAGCAGCTGGCGCTGGAATTCGGAATCGTGCTTCTTGCGCGCCGCGACCTTCTTGAGCTGGTGGCCCATCTCGGCCAGCACGTGCCTCGGATTGCCCAGCACCAGGGCGCCGAAGGCGGCGCCGCCGATGATCAGGATCTCGATCGGATGGAAGATTGCGGAGAATGTGCCTCCCATCATCGTGAAACCGCCGAAGACGGCGCCGAGCACGATGGCGATACCGAGTAGTTGCTGCATGACGTAGGGCCTTTCTGGCGTTTCTGTTATTCGGTTCAGTCGCGCTGGAGCGCGGCCTTCATCTTGGCCAGCGCACTCTTGTTGAGCTGGCAGACGCGGGCGTCGGACAGGTCGAGCACGGCGGCGATTTCCTTGTAGCTCAGTTCGAACTCGTAGATCATCTGGATCACGCGCTGCTCCTTTTCGTTGAGGGCGGTCAGCACCTGTTCCAGGCTGCGCCGCACCATGAACTGTTCTTCCGGGCCGGGCGTATGGTGGGCTTCGGCGACCGCGTCCTGCAGCACTTCGTCAAAGCTCAGCATTTCCTCGGCGCTGTCGTCGAGCAAATATTGCTGATACTCCTCGGCGGAAAGGCCCAGGGCCTGCGCCGCCTCCTTTTCGTTCGGCTCGCGGCCCAGGTTTCGGGTCAGCGCGCGCAGGGCGTCGCGCTGGCGGTGGCTGTCCTGGCGCACGGCGCGCGGGCGCCAGTCCTGGCGCCGCAGCTCGTCGAGGATGGCGCCGCGCACGCGCAGCGCCGCATAGCTCGAAAAGCCGGTGTCGGGCTGGCCGTAGCGGCGCAGCGCTTCGAGCAGGCCCATCAGGCCGATCTGTTCCATGTCCTCGCGCCCGACCGCGCCCGACACCTGGCTGCCGAGCTGGCGCGCGATGCGCTTGACCAGCGGCGCGTAGGCCAGCAGGTGGCGGCCTTCGTCCTGCGCGCTCATGGCGGCGGCTTGCGCCTCGCCATATTCGGCGCAGGCGCCGCCGGCGGCGACGTCGAGGTAATCGGTCATATAGGCCACGTGGTCACCCAAAATGGTGCATCACTCGATGATCAGCTTGCCGACCATGACTTCGGAAAACGGCTTGATGTGGTTTTCCTTTTCATAGTTGGCGTTGAAAACCTTGTTCAGCTCGGCCGCATACTGGTCCACCGTCATGCTTGATGCTTCTGCCATGGTGCGCGCCGACAGCGCCGAGACGGCGATCGAGCGCAGCAGCGGCAGCTGGTCCTTGGCTTCCTTTTCTTCGGCCGGGGTGGTGGCCAGCACCAGGTCGACCGACAGGTAGTGCGCGGCCTGCTCGTTCGGCGCGCGGCGCAGCATGACGATCACCTTGTCCAGCGTGACGTACTTGGTCGGCTTCTTTTCCGGGGCCGGCTTGGCCATGGCGCCCGCGGCGGGCGCCGGGGTCATGTACCACATGGCGCCGCCCGCGGCGGCGGCGGCGGCCACGGCGACCCCGGCAAAGGCGATGATCAGTTTTGCTTTCATGGTCTTCTTAGTCGCGGTTATTCATCGAAAACAAGGAACCGGCATCGCCGGCGTCGTTCAGGGCGAGGCCCGGCGCGCGCTGGCGCTGTTCTTCCTCGCTCTGCTGGCGGCCGCGGCCCTGGGCATCGGCGCCGGGCTGGCCGGACGGCTGGTTGCCGGCCTGGGCGGTCGATTGCGCGCGCGGGATCTCGCTGACGCTGACCGAGACGTTGCTGTACTGGCGGCCGGCCAGGTCGTTGCGCAGGCTGTCGCTGACCGTGTTCAGCTGGCGCAGCACTTCGCCGTTGGAGGCGGCGATGGACACTTCCAGGTTGCCGCCGCTGTGACGTACCGAGATGTCGATCCGGCCCAGCATCGGCGGCTCGAGGCGGATCGTGGCCTGCTGCGCGCCGCGGCCGAGCTGCAGCTGGAGACGCTCGCCCAGCGCTTCCTGCAGGGTCTGGCGCCAGGCGGTCGGCGGGCCGGCGAGGACGACGCTGTCGGCGCCGCGCGCCGCGGCCGGCTGGGCGCCGGCGCCGGCGATGCCGGCGCTGGTGGCGCTGGTGGCCGTGGGCGCGGTGTCGGCGCCGTCGGCCGGCGCGGCGTCACGGGCGGCGGCCGACGGCGCGGCCGGCGCGGCCGTGGCCGGGGTAGGGGTGGCCGGCAGCGACTGCGCCACGGCGGCGTCGCCGCGTGGTGCGGCGGGAGGAGCAGCCTGCAGTGCCGGGAGCGGGAGCGGGACCGGGCCGTCGACCGCGCTGCGGGCCTGCGGCGCCGCGGCATCGGGCGCCAGCGGCGCAGCCGCCATCGCGGCGGCGGCCGGCGCAGCCGCTATCGCCGCAGCCGCCGGCGCGACAGTCGCCTCCGGCGTCGCGGCGGCGGCCGGGGCGGCCAGCGTGGCTGGAGCAGTTGGAGCGGTTGGAGCGGTTGGAACGGCTGGAGCGACAGGTGCGGCAGGCGCGGCGCCGTCATTGGCGGCGCTGAATCTGGCGCCCGGTTTGGCGCCTGGCATGGCCAGCATCATGGCCGGCAATGCGGCCGGGACAACCTGCGGCGTCATCGCGGCCAGCGCGGCGTCGAGCGGCAAGGCGGCGTCGGCGTCGTCCGGCTGTGCGGCGGCTGGATCGCGCGGCGAGGCGTCAGGCGCGGCGGCGTCGGCCGTGGCGGCGTCGGGCGGCAGCGTCGCGGCGGGTGGCAGCGTCGCGTCGGCCAGCGACGGCGCGCCATCGACGGTGATCCATTGCTGGAACGGCATCACCTGGGCCGACAGCTGGGAAGGCAACGCGCCCGGCAGCGCGCCCTCGCCGGGCATCGCGGCCGGGGCCGATCCGAGCGGCGCGCCGTTCGCGGCGACCTTGCCGGCGCTGGCGCCGACGGCGTTCATGGCATTCATCGCGCTGTTCATGGAGAAATTCATTATTGGGTGCTACCTGCTTCGAGTTCGCCCGCGAGGGCATAGGCTATCCAGCCTTCCTTGTTGTCGCGCATCTCGCCCAGCTGCGCTTGCAGCTGCGTGGTGGCGGCGGCGGCCGCGCTGGCGGCGCCATCGTGGGCCGCGCGCAGGCCGGCCAGGGCGGCGCGTTCGCGCTCGTTCCAGGCGCCGCGCTCGGCCAGCGTTTGCACCTGCGGCCCCAGCTCGCGCACGGCCAGCTCCAGCAGGCTCCAGTCGGCGCGCGTAGCGGCATCGTTCAGGCGCCCGGCCAGGCCGTCGATGGCGGCGGTCCTATCCATTGCGTTCCTGTACACCTTTCCAGCCCTGGCGGATGGTGGTCAGCACCCCGATCACATCATCGACCATGGTGGGGTCGAGCTTGATCCCGGCGCCGTGCAGGCGGGCGGCGCAGAATTCATAGATATTGGCCAGGTTGGCCACGGTCTCGCCGCCGCCGTCGAAGTCGAGCGAGCTCGACAGACCATTGATGATCTCGATGCATTTGTCGATGCTGATCGCCTTGGCTTCGTAACGGCGCGCGACGATATGGGCGCGGGCGCGCGCCAGCTCGTCGAGCAGGCCGTCGGTCAGCAGCAGGACCAGCTCCACCGGCGAGGCGCGCGAGGTCTGCGCGTCCAGGTTGACGGCGTGGTAGCTGCCGTAGGCTTCCTGATAGGACATGATGTCTGGCTTTCGTTTAGTCTTTGCTGTTGCCGAACAGGGCGTCGAACAGCGACACGTTATGGTTCATGACGCCCTGCATGGCTTGCAGTTGCGTGAACTGGCGCAGGTAGCGGTCGTAGGCCGACTTGTGCTGCATGTCGAGCGTGGCCTGGCGATCGGTCATCCGGGCTTGCTTGATGCCGTTCTGGTCGCGGCGCAGCTTGATCTGCCCGTCGACGCCGTTGCTCCAGGTCTTCACGTACTTGTCGAGCTCACCGGCGATGCCGGTCGGGGCGCTGATCGAGGCCGAACCGATCACGGCATCCAGGCCGTTCGGATTGCGCGCCAGCTGGGCCAGAAGGCGATCGGTGTTCACTTCGAGGGTGCCGCTGCGGGTGGCGATGATGCCGTAGGTGGCCAGCGATTCGCCGGTGCCCGGACGCAGCAGGGCCGCCAGTCGATCGCTCAGCGCGCGCACGCCGCTGTCGCGGGCAAAGGCGCCGTCGTCGGCCGCGGTGGCAGGGTCGTTGCCGGCGGTTAACTTGGTCAGGGTACCCTTGAGCTTGTTGAAGGCATCGACGAAAGCCTGGACATTGGCGATGGTGCCCTTGTCGTCCGGCGCCACGGTCAAGCTGACCGCCGCGTCGCCGCTGGCCTGGGCCTTGGTGAAGGTCATCTTGACGCCATCGATGGCGGTGAAGATGTTGCTGGCCTGGATAATCGGGGTCCCGCCTTCGGCGCCGACATGGATTTCGGCATCGGACGCCGCGACCACCGTGCGCAGGTTGGCGGCGTCGAACTTGTCGGCGAGCGTGCCGGCGGTGAGCGTGCCTTGCAGGTTGGAGGCATCGACCGTGATCTTCGAAGCCAGGCCGGTGTCCTTGGCCGTGAGCACCAGCTCCGAGGTGCCGTTGCCGGTATTGACCACCGAGGCCATCACCTTGCCGGCGTTGCCCTGGGCGCTGTTGATCGCGGTCGCCAGTTCGCGTGGGGTCAGATCGCGGGGTGTGGCGCCCAGGTCGACCTCGAAGGACGTCCCGCTGGCGCCGCCCATTTCAATGGTCAGCTTGCCGCTGACATTGGTGGCGTTGCCCAAGCCGGCATACGACACCTGGCTGGCGGCGGCCAGTTGCTTGACGAAGAAGGAATAGGTGCCGGCCGCGGCGGTGGCGGTGGCGGTGGCGCTGCCGATGGTGGTGTCGCCGAAGGTTGCCGACTGCGCATACACAGTCTTGTTCAGGCCGGTAAGCGCGGCCAGGCTGGTCTGGAACGAGGTCAGCGCCGAACCCAGGTCGGACAGGCCTTTTTCGGCGGCATTGGCGGCCGCCTTCTGCGCGTTCAGGATGGACTGGCGCGACGCGATGTACTTGTCGGCCAGATCGTTCGCGGTCGGAATCGGATCGTAGGATGGTGCCGTGATTGCAGTTGCCATGAATTGCTCCTTGGTTTATTCGTATGGGTCGTTCATGCTGCGGCCAGGCCGCCCGTTTTTCCAGCCATCCACGATTGCGTGGCGACGTCGTCTTCGCGCTTTCTGGTGGCGCGCTCTTGTTCGATTGCCAGCGCATCCTGCTCGCGCACCAGCACCTTGCCCAGCAGCTCGCGCCGCACCCAGGCGTCCTTCAGGCGGCCCTGCGCCACCGCCATGTTCGCTTCGTGCAGCGACAGGTCGACGCGATGGCTGTCGGCCAGCGCCAGCACGCCCTGCTTGTAGGCGCCGCAGTTCAGCGCCAGCGCCGGGTTGAGCGCCAGCCTGGCGCCGGACGCGCCGCTGCCTTCGGCCAGCCGCGCCAGGCGCTCCAGGTTGACCTGGTAGCGCGCCCGGGTCGCTTCCTGGCTGGCCAGATCGGCCTGCAGGCGGTCGACCTGGGTCGAGCGCAGCTGCACCAGGGTGTCCAGGCTCCGGATCGTCTGTTCGCGCTTCATGCCATCATCTCCTTCAGGGCGGCGACGCAGCCATCCATCGGCGCTTCCTCGCGCGTGCCCTGGCACAGGAAGGCTTCGATCCGCGGCTGCAGCTGCACCGCGCGGTCGGTTTCCGGATCGGCGCCCGGCACATAGGCCCCGAGCGGAATCAGGTCGCGCACGCGCGCATGGCGCGCCATCGCGGCTTTCAGCTTGCGCGCGGCCAGCGTGTGCTCCTGCGACACCACCTGGGCCATGCAGCGCGAGATCGACTGGGCGACGTCGATCGCCGGATAGTGGCCGCGCTCGGCCAGTTCGCGGGTCAGCACGATGTGACCGTCGAGGATCGCGCGCGCCGAGTCCACCACCGGATCCTGCTGGTCGTCGCCCTCGGCCAGCACCGTATAGATGGCGCTCATGCTGCCTTGCGGGTGTTCGCCATTGCCGGCCGATTCGACCAGCTGTGGCATGTTCGAAAACACCGAGGGCGGATAGCCGCGCGTGGCCGGCGGCTCGCCGAGCGACAGCGCCACTTCGCGCAGCGCCATCGCATAGCGGGTCAGCGAATCGCACAGCAGCAATACGTTCAGGCCACGGTCGCGGAAGTGGGCGGCGACCGCGTGGCACATCTCGGTCGCCATCACGCGCATCAGCGGACTTTCGTCGGCCGGCGCCACCACCAGTACGGCGCGTTTCAGGCCTTCGGGGCCGAGCGAGCGCTCGACGAATTCGCGCACCTCGCGGTTACGCTCGCCGATCAGGCCGACCACGATCACGTCGGCCACGGTCTGGCGCGTGATCAGGCCCAGCAGCACCGACTTGCCGACCCCGGAGCCGGCCATCAGGCCGACGCGCTGCCCTTTGCCGATGGTGAGCATGGCGTTGATGGCGCGCACGCCGACGTCGAGCGGCTCCTCGACCGGCGCCTTCTTCAGCGGATTGACGCGCGGCGGGGCGGTCGACAGCGGCTGGTCGCCGCCAAGGCGGCCCAGGCCGTCGATCGGCTCGCCCAGGCCGTTGACCATGCGGCCAAGCCAGGAAGGGCCGATCATCAGTTCGCTCTTGTCGGGCGTGGGCAGCACCCGCGCGCCGGTGGACAAGCCGGTCGCCTTCTTGAACGGCATCAGGTACGAAACCTTGTCGCGAAAGCCCACCACCTGGGCGTCGAGCCACTCGCCGTCGACGGTCTCGATGCGGCAGCGCTGGCCGGTGTGCAGGCGGCAGCCGACGGACTCCAGCAGGAGTCCCTGGGCGCCCACCAGGCGCCCGGTCGGCGTCGCCACCGGCACCGCGCCGATGTCGACCGCGCGCAGACTGTCGGCCAGGGCCATCATGCCGTCGGCTCTTCCATCATGAGCTGCTCATGGACCTGCTCCATCACCGCCGCCAGGCGGCCCTGGCAGCCAGCGTCGACCTCGTTGTCGCCCGAGCGCACGCGGCACTCGCCGGGTTCCAGGGCCGGGTCGGGCAGCAGGGTCCAGGTGCGCGCGCGCTTGGGATCGAGTTCCTGCACCCGGCGCAGTTCTTCGGGGTTGAGGAAAACCTCGACCTCGTCGCGCGAAGGCGGCATCACGGACAGCGCTTCTTCCACCAGGGCCAGCAGCTGCACCGGCTGCAGCGCCAGTTCGGCGCGGATCACCTGGCGTGCGATCTTGCCGACCAGTTCGACGACTTCGTTGCGCTGGGCCGCGCGCAGGTCGGCCTTCAGCTGGGTCAGGCCCTGGAGCATGGCCTCGACCGGGCGCGCCAGCTCGTCGAAGCGCGCCAGCGCGACGGCGCGGCCTTCTTCCATCCCGCGCTCGCGGCCTTCGGCCTCGCCGCGCGGATAGCCTTCGGCGCGGCCCTGGTCGAGGCCGGCCTCATAGCCCTCGCGCTGGCCCTGGCGGTAGCCGTCGGCCAGGGCGCCCTGCCATTCTTCCTGCGAGCCCACGCCGCTGGAGCCAGCCGGGCGCGCGGCGCCGAACTGGTGCAGCGGCGGGAAGTGATAGGACCTGAACTGCTTCATTCCGCGGTCGCCTCGGCAAACAGCTGGATGTCGATTTCGCCGGCGTCGGCCAGTTGCTTGACGGTGGCCATGATTTCGCGGCGGGTCTGCTCGATGCGCGACATCGGGACCGGGCCCGAACGGCGCATCAGGTCTTCGAAGCTCTGGGCCTGGCGGCGTGGCATCGCGGCCAGGATGGCGTCGCGCAGCGGCGCCTCGGCGCCCTTGAGCGCGATCGCCCACTGTTCCAGCGGCACGTCGTCGAGCAGGCGGGTGATGACCTGTTCGGTCTGGCGCGACAGGATGAAGAAGTCGTACATCGACATCTCGATCTGCGACACCACTTCCGGATCGTGGGCGCGCAGCAGTTCGACCATGCCGGCGCGGTTGTCCTGCAGGCGGTTGAGGATGTCGGCGACCTGGCGCACGCCTTCCACGCTGGCGCTTTGCGTATCCAGCGCGGCCAGGCAGCGGTGGACCAGCTCTTCGAGTTCGTGCAGCACGTCGCGGTCGATCTCGTCGAGGCGCGCCATGTTCAGCAATACCAGCTCACGGCCCTCGACCGGCAGCGCCTCCAGGATCTGGGAAGCCAGCGCCGGCGGCAGGAAGGCCAGGAACACGGCCTGCATCTGCACGTGCTCGCTCGAGACGAATTCGGCCAGCCAGCGCGGCGACGCGTATTGCAGGCGCGCCATCTTCGGGCGGATCGCATCGCCATAGATCGTGTTGAGCACGCTGTTGGCGATGTCGCTGCCCAGCGCCAGGTCGAGCGAGCGCTTGAGGTAGCTGCGCGAGGCGCCGTGCAGGCCGCTCTGCTGGCGGTAGTCGTCGAAGAAGGACTGGAGCGCCGACTTGACGGCATCGACCTTGATGCCGCTCATGCGCGACATGACCTGGGTCAGTTCCATCAATTCGTCCCGTTCCAGGCAGCGCAGCACGGCCGCAGCCTGCTCCTCGCCGATCGACAGCAGCACGATCGCGGCCTGTTCGACCGGGCTCAGGACGACGGCGTCGTCGTCCTCGTAATTATTCTGGTCGGCCATGTTTTTTCTGTACCCATTGTTTGACGACTTCGGCAACGCGCTCAGGCTCCTTGCCGGCCAGGATCTTCAGGTGATCGACCATGACGTCCACCGCGGAACCGCTCGGCGGCAGGTCGTAGTTCTCGAGCAGCGGGACCACGGCGCCGGGGCTGGCGGCCGTGGCGGCGTCCGGCGCGCCGAGGGCGGCCACGCCGGCCGGCAGCGCGCCGGCAGGCGTAGCAGCGGCGCCGGGGGCGCCCGGCAGGGCCGCGGTGGCCGGCGCCAGCGGCGGCTGCTGCGGCGCCAGGCGCGTGGTGACAGCGCGCAGCAGCGGGCGCGCCAGCAGGAAGTAAGCCAGGATCGCGCCCAGCGCCCACAGGGCGTAGCTGGTCATGTCGACCACGTTGTCGCGCTCCTGCCACCATTCCTGGGCGACCGGCGCGGCCGGGAAGCTCAGGCTCGACACGGCCAGCACGTCGCCGCGCGCGGCGTCGATGCCCAGGCCGCCGGCCAGGATGGTCTTGATGTTGGCCAGCTCGGCCGCGGTCCAGGCCTGACCATTGGCGGCGCTGGCATTGTTCAGCACCACCGCCACCGACAGCTTCTTGAGGCGGCCGCGTTCGCGCTTGATCTGGGTGATCGCGCGGTCGTAGGCGTACTGGCGGGTGGTGGCGTTCTTGCGCGCGCTGCCGTCATCGTCGTTCGCGCCCGGCGCCTCGGTGTCGAGCGCATCGGGGTTGGCCGGCGCCGGCGCGCGGTTCGACAGGGTGCCGGGCACGCCCACCGTCATGCGGTTCTTTTCCATCTCCTCGCGCATCGCTTCGCTGGTGACCTTCGGCGCTTCGCCGTATTTTTCCTGGGTCTCCTGGATGCGGTCGTTGTCGACCGCGGCGGTGACGCTGAGCTTGTAGTTGTTCACGCCCAGGATCGGCGCCAGCAGGTCGTTGACATTGGCGCGCACCTCGTCGGTGTAGCGCTTCGAGGCTGCATCGCCCTGCGTCGCGCCCTCGAAGCCATCCTCCAGGTCGACCCGCGAGGACAGCAGGTTGCCGGCCTGGTCGACCAGCGACACGCGCTGCGGCTGAAGGCCTGGCACGCTGCCCGAGACCAGGTTGACGATCGCCGCCACCTGTTCGTTCGACAGCGCGCGGCCGGGCTTCACCGAGACCATCACCGAGGCCGAGTTGCCATCGGTATTGGCGGTCACGAAGGAGCTGGTCTTGGCGATCGCCAGGTGAACCCGGGCCGAAGCGATGGCGTCCATGGTCAGGATGCTTTGCGCCAGCTCGCCTTCCAGGCCGCGCCGGAAGCGCACGTCCTGCACGAACTGCGACACGCCCAGCGGATCGTTGCGGTCCATCAGTTCCAGGCCGGCCGGCAGCTGGGCGGTCACGCCCTTGGCGGCCAGCAGCATGCGCACCTTGCCCAGCGCCGACGCCGGCACCATCACCTGGCCGCTCTCGGGATGGATGCGATAAGGAATCTGCTCGGCTTCGAGCACGGTCATCATGTCGGCGGCGACGACTTTTTCGCGCGCGCCGAACACCGGCTTGTAGCTGGACTGGTCCTGCCACAGGTACATCATGACGGCGGCGGTGAGCGCCACGGCCAGGCCGAGCATCAGCGGCAGGTTGTTGCGCAGCAGCGGCGGCAGCGAGGGCAGGGCCAGCTTGCCGCCGAAGGCGGACTTGAGAGAGGAAATCACGGGAAGTTTCGCTGAATGGTTAGACCGGGAGCTTGATCAGCTCGTCGACGGCCGTCATGACCTTATTGCGTACTTGCATCAGCATCGAGAACGACAGGCTGGCTTGCTGGCTGGCCAGCATGGCGCCGACCAGGTCGTCGCTCTTGCCGGATTCGACGGCGGCCACGCGCGCGCCCGCCGCCTGGTCCTGGGCATCGACGTTGGCGATGGCCTGCTTCATCGCCTGGGTGAAGGAAAAGGCGTTTCCGGCATCGGCGCCGGGGGCGTCGAAGGGGTTAGCGGGCGCGATCGCCAGGCGGTTCGCGTCGTTGGTCAGTTGTGCCAGGTCGGCCCGGATCAAGCCGGCAAGTTCAGTTGCCATCGTGGTTCCCATGTAAAAGCGTTGTTGTTTGCGAGCGACAAAAATGTGCGATTTTTCGGCTTTTGCCAGCCCGGTGAGTCTTTTAATTCTTAAACATCGGTCAACGAACGAACGTTTGTTTTTACTGTTTGTTTCGTGTTCTGGAACCCATTCTCTCCTCTGAGAAGCCGGGAAGCGGGGCCGGTTGTTGCGATGCGACAGTACGATATTACCGTACGGCAAGTTGGAAATCAAAGAAGAATGTCAAAGCTTCTGCGGAAGACTTCCCTGTATAATTGTTGCCGTGGAGAATGAAAAGCTGCTATCGAAACGTAACACTTAGTCAACAAACATGTCGATAAATCAACCAGATCGTGCACGCGATTTCCAGGTGCTCGACCCCTGCCTGCTGGGGCGGCCGGTGCATCTGTTGCCGGCCTTCGCGGCGCGCCTGGCCGAGGCGCTCGCCGCTGCGATGGTTTCTCCGGGAGGACGCCGCTATTGGGGCGCCTTCCGTCTCGAGAGCCTCGCCTTCGAGCGCGCCCCCGATGACCGCGCGCTGCGCTGGCTGGGCTTGAACGGTCCGTATGGCGTGTCCGCCGTCGCTTTCGAACGCAGCCTGCTGCTGGACCTGCTCGAAGGCCGCTATGCGCGCCGCACGCAGGGCGCGCCGCAGGGGGCGACTGCCGCGCCACAGCGCGACCCCGGTCTCGAGCGTGTGACCGCCACCGAGGAGCGCCTGGCCGCGACCCTGGCCCAGCAGGTGGCGCGGCTGCTCGACGAGCAAGTGGCGCACGGGCTGGCCGCGGCCGGCGCCGCCGCGCCTGCGGCCGCGCCGCAGCCGGCCAGGGCCGGCGCCTCGATCGTGCCGGCCGGCGCGCCAAGCAAGGCCGGCTGGGTGATCCGCGCCGTGCTGCGCGCCCAGTACGGCCGGCGCGACACCGACGACCCCGGCCTGGCGGCGCCGGAAGGCCGCCTGTGGATCGGTCTCGACCACGCCCTGATGGCCCACGTGCTGCAGGGCCTGATGGCCGACCGCAACGGCATGCGCGGCGCGCCGCGCATGGCGCGCGAGACGCTGGCGTCGCACCTCCAGGTCAAGCTCGAAGGCCGCCTGGTGAGCAAGGAAGTGACCCTCGCCACACTGTTCGGCCTGAAGGTCGGCGACGTGATCCCGGTCTCGGTCGGCCGCGCCGACGTCCTGCTCGACGATTCCCGCCTGTTCACGGCCGCGGTGGCCGAGCACAAGGGCAAGCTGTGTTTAACCTCATTTGAAGACGCCGAATAATGGACATGAACCTCAACGAGCAACTGGCTGGCGACGTGATCATCGATGATCTGGACGCCGCCGACGGCGCGGCCCCCACGGCCGGCCGCGATGCCGGACGCCGGCTGCCGCAGATGATGCGGCGCATCCCGGTGACCCTGACCCTCGAGGTCGGCTCTGTCCGCGTCTCGCTGCAGGAACTGATGGAGATCCAGCCGTCGTCGGTGCTGCCGCTCGATTCGCTGGCCGGCGAGCCGCTGGTGATCAAGGTCAACGGCACCCCGATCGGGCGCGCCGAGGTGGTGGTCGCGGGCGAGCAGTACGGCCTGAAGGTGATCGACCTGGACGGCCTGAACCTGGACATGCTCGCGCCATGACGGGTGTCACCCGCAGTGCGCCGATGGGCGCGCTGCTGTTCGGCGCGCTGCTGGGCGGCCTGCTGTTGTCGTCCCCGGCGCTGGCCCAGAACCAGGACCTGCTGGCCGGCGTCATCCCGGGCGCCGATGCGACCAGCTCCGGCATGACCGTCAAGTCGCAGATCCTGGTCATCATGACCCTGCTCGGGCTGCTGCCCGTGATGATCATGATGACGACCTGCTTCACCCGCTTCGTGATCGTGCTGTCGCTGCTGCGCCAGGCTCTCGGCCTGCAGCAGGGACTGCCCACCCGGATCATCACCGGCATCGCCCTGATCCTGACCATCCTGGTGATGCGTCCGGTCGGCGAGCAGGTGTGGAAAGAGGCGTTCCTGCCCTACGACCAGGACAAGATCGGCCTGGAACAGGCGCTGCGGATCGCCGAAGTGCCCCTGTCGCGCTTCATGCTGGCCCAGACCAGCAAGACCTCGCTGGCGCAGGTCGCGCGCCTGGCGGGCGAACCGGCATATGCGCAGCCGCAGCAGCACAGCTTCCCGGTCAAGCTGGCCGCCTTCGTGCTGTCCGAACTGAAGACCGCGTTCCAGATCGGAGCCATGCTGTTCATTCCGTTCCTGATCATCGACCTGGTGGTGGCCTCGGTGCTGATGGCGATGGGCATGATGATGCTGTCGCCGCTGGTGATCTCGCTGCCGTTCAAGCTGCTGCTGTTCGTGCTGGTCGACGGCTGGACGCTGACGGTGAGCACGCTGGTGGGCAGCATCCACGGCTACTAGCCGGCCATTCCTACACGAGAGAGCGACGAACATGAGTCCCGATATCGCCGTCGACCTGGTGGTCGAGGCCCTGCAGATCGTGATGCTGCTGGTGATGGTGCTGGTCATCCCGGGCCTGATCATGGGCCTGGTGGTGGCGCTGTTCCAGGCCGCGACCCAGATCAACGAACAGACCCTGAGTTTCCTGCCGCGCCTCCTGGTGACCCTGCTGGCGGTGATCCTTGCCGGCCACTGGATGACGACCCGGCTGATGGATTACTGCGTCTCGGTGTTCCAGCGCGCGGCGACCCTGGTGGGTTGAATGGGCGTCGAGCTGTACGGATACCTGTTGCCGCTGATCGGCGCCCTGTGGTGGCCGTTCTGCCGCATCATGGCGATGATGGTCACCGCGCCGGTGATGGGCGACGGCGCCATCCCGATGCCGGTGCGCGTGCTGCTGGCGATCGTGCTGTCGTTCCTGATGCTGCCCCTGACCACGCGCGCCGGCATGGCCGCTCCCGATCCGTTTTCGCTCTCCGGCGTGGTCGCCATGTTCGAGCAGGCCGTGATCGGCGGCGTGCTGGGCCTGGCCCTGCAGTTCGCGATGGCGGCCGTCACCATGCTGGGCTTCCTGGCCTCGAGCCAGATCGGGTTTTCGATGGCGCAGATGAACGATCCGATCAACGGCCAGGTGTCGGACGTGATCTCGGGCCTGATGTCGCTGGTGGCGATGCTGGTGTTCTTCGCCATCGACGGCCACCTGGTGCTGGTGGCGGTGCTGGGCCAGAGCTTCCATGCCTGGCCGGTCGGCGCCGGCTTCCAACCCATGCTGCTGGAGGCGGTCGCGCTCAACGTCGGCTGGGTGTTCGCGGCCGCCGTGCTGCTGGCGCTGCCGATCGTGTTCTCGACCATCGTGGTGCAGATGGGCTTCGGTTTCCTGAACCGGGTCGCGCCCAGCCTGAACCTGTTCTCGCTGGGTTTCGCGCTGGTGACGATCTTTGGCCTGTTGATGTTGATCCAGCTGGTGCGCTTCATCCCCGAGCACTACGTGGCGATGACCAACCAGGTGCTGGAGATGCTGACCGAACAGATGAGGATGGCCCGTGGCGGATAACAACAGCAGCGGCGACAAGACCGAAAAACCCTCGGCGCAAAAGCTCAAGAAAGCGCGCCAGGAGGGCCAGGTGGTGCGCTCGCGCGACCTGGCGACCGCGGTCGGCATTTTGATCAGCCTGAAGCTGTTCGCGCTGATGGCGCCCGGCTACCTGGAAGACCTGCGCCACCTGTTCCGGCTGGTGTTCGTGCCCATGGGCGCGGCCGGCAACATGGAAAACGCGCTGTCGACCGTGTTCGGCGCCAGCATGATGCTGCTGGTGCAGATGGTGCTGCCGCTGCTGGCGATTCCGCTGGCGATCATCGTGGCCGGCGCGGTGCCGGGCGGCCTCATCGCCAGCGGCAAGAACCTGCAGCCCAAGTTCAGCCGCTTCAGCCCCATCACCAACCTGGGCAACCTGTTCTCGCAAAAGCACTGGGTGGGCTTTTTCACCTCGGCCGGCAAGGCCGTCATGCTGGGCGTGGTGCTGTGGATGGTCTCGCGCGCCGGCATGAAGGCCTACGTCGAGCTGCAGCGCATGCCGCTGACGGAAGCCGTCGTCGCCGGCAGCAGCCTGGCCTTCGACGCCCTGATGGCGATGGTCGCGGTGTTCGTGGTGTTCGCGCTGATCGACGTGCCGGTGCAGCACTGGCTGTTCATGCGCAACCAGCGCATGAGCAAGCAGGATATGAAGGAAGAACACAAGAGCAACGAGGGCCGGCCCGAGGTCAAGCAGCGCATCCGCCAGTTGCAGCAGCAGCTGGCCCGGCGCAGCGTGCGCAGCACGGTGCCGACCGCCGACGTCGTGATCGTCAACCCGGAACACTACGCGGTGGCGCTCAAGTACGACACCGAGCGCGCCGAGGCGCCGTTCGTCGTGGCCAAGGGCGTGGACGAGATGGCGCTGTACATCCGCCGGGTGGCGCGAGAAAACAACGTCGAGACCCTGACCCTGCCGCCGCTGGCGCGCGCCATCTACAACACCAGCCAGGTGCAGCAGCAGATCCCGGCCCAGCTGTACCAGGCTGTGTCGCAGGTGCTGAACTACGTGCTGCAACTGAATGCGTTCCGCACGGGCCGGCGCCAGGCGCCCCCGCGGTTCCCCAACGAGATGGAAGTCCCATCTCATCTGAGCGAGAAACAAGCATGAACTTTACGACTACCTTCAACGCGTTCGTCGGCGAGCTGCGACGGCACAAGTTCGCCGCGCCGGTATTCCTGATCGCGCTGCTGGCCATGATCATGCTGCCGCTGCCGCCGATCCTGCTCGACGTGCTGTTCACCTTCAACATCATGCTGTCGCTGATCGTGATCCTGGTCGCGGTGACTGCCAAGCGTCCGCTCGACTTCTCGGTGTTCCCGACCGTGATCCTGGGCGCCACGTTGATGCGCCTGGCGCTCAGCGTCGCTTCCACGCGCGTCGTGCTGCTGCACGGCCACGAGGGCACGCATGCCGCCGGCCAGGTGATCGAAGCCTTCGGCAACGTGGTCATCGGCGGCAACTTCGTGGTCGGCCTGGTGATTTTCGTGATCCTGATGATCGTCAACTTCATCGTCGTCACCAAGGGCGCGGAACGGATTTCGGAAGTCTCGGCGCGCTTCACGCTCGATGCCCTGCCGGGCAAGCAGATGGCGATCGACGCCGACCTGAACGCGGGCCTGATCAACCAGGAACAGGCGACCACGCGGCGCAAGGACGTCGCGGCCGAAGCCGACTTCTATGGCGCCATGGATGGCGCCTCGAAGTTCGTGCGCGGCGATGCGATCGCCTCGATCCTGATCCTGATCATCAACCTGGTGGGCGGCGTCGCCATCGGCGCCCTGATGTACGACCTCGCCCTGGGCGACGCTTTCCGCGTGTATGCGCTGTTGACCATCGGTGACGGCCTGGTGGCCCAGATCCCGGCCCTGATGCTGTCGGCGGCCGCCGCGATCCTGGTGACCCGCATCGGCGAATCGGGCGATCTCGAACAGCAGGTCGGCAACCAGGTGCTGGCCCAGCCGGGCGTACTGTATTCGGCGGCCGGCGTCATGCTGCTGCTGGCGATCGTGCCGGGCATGCCGTGGATGTTCTTCACGGTGGCCGCGGGCGTGCTGGCCTACGCCGGCTGGAAGGTCGGCGCGCGGGTCAAGGCGCCCGACATCGACGGCGTGGCGAAAATCGAGGCCGCGCTGCGCGACGAGCGCGCGCCCGACCTCGACTGGCAGGCCTTGCCGGTGGTGCAGCAGGTGGCGGTGGCGGTCGGCTACAAGCTGGTCGGCATGGTCGACCGCGCCCAGGGCGAGCCGCTGGTCAAGCGCGTCAAGGGCGTGCGCCAGAGCCTGTCGGAACAGATGGGGATGCTGCTGCCGGCGATCGCGGTGCGCGACGACCTGGCGCTGCGCCCGACCCAGTATTCGATCAGCCTGTCCGGCACCGTGGTGGCCGAGGCCGAGGTGATGCCCGAGCACCTGCTGGCGATCCCGTCGCCGAGCGTGTACGGCGAGCTCGATGGCATCCCCGGCATCGAACCGGCCTACGGCATGGCCATCACCTGGATCGAACCAGGCCAGAAGGCGCACGCGCTGGGCCTGGGCTACCAGGTGGTCGAAGTGCCGAGCGCGATCGCGACCCACGTCTCGAAGGTGGTGCGCGAATACCTGCACGAGCTGTTCCGCCACGAAGACGTGCCGGCGATCCTGGAACGCCTCACCGCCTTGTCGCCCAAGCTGGCCGCGGCGCTGGAAAAGTCGCTGACGCACACCCAGCTGCTGCGCGTGTTCCGCGTGCTGCTGGCCGAGGGCGTGTCGCTGAAGGACATCGTGGTGATCGCCACCACCTTGCTCGACAGCTCGGAGACGACCAAGGATCCGATCCTGCTGGCGGCCGAGGTGCGCTGCGCGCTGCGGCGCCAGATCGTCTCGACCCTGTTCGGCAAGAAGAAGGAGATGCCGGCCTTTAACCTGTCGGCCGAACTGGAAAACATGCTGCTCGGTTCCCTGAACCAGGCGCGCCAGAACGGCGGCGGCAAGGTCGTGCTGGACAATTACCCGATCGATCCGCAACTGCTGTCGCAATTACAGATTAATATGCCGGTGGCGCGCGAGCAGATGAAGCAGCAGCATACGCCGCCGCTGCTGCTGGTGCTGCCGCAGGTGCGTCCGCTGCTGGCGCGCTATGCGCGCCTGTTCGCGCCGGGCCTGCACGTGCTGTCGTATAACGAGATTCCCGAGAACCGCGACGTGTCGATCGTGGGAACGGTCGGGTAAAGGAAGAGGGGAGAGGAGATGGCGGAGGATATGAGCCAGCGCAAGCCGATCTATGTGACCCAGCCGGACATGCCGCCGCTGGAGCAGTTCCATGCCTATCTCGCGCAGATATGGGACAACAAGATGCTGACCAACGGCGGTCCCTTCCACCAGCAGCTGGAGGAAGAGCTGTGCCGCCACCTCGGCGTCGAGCACATCTGCCTGTTCACCAATGGCACCCTGGCGCTGCTCACCGCGCTGCAGGCGCTGCGCGTCACGGGGGAGGTGATTACCACCCCGTACTCGTTCGTGGCGACTTCGCACTCGCTGCTGTGGAACGGCATCAAGCCGGTGTTCGTCGACGTCGACCCCGACACGCTCAACCTCGACCCGCGCCGGATCGAGGCCGCGATCACGCCCCAGACCACCGCCATCATGCCGGTGCACTGCTACGGCCAGCCGTGCGACACGCGCGCCATCGGGGCCATCGCCGACAACTACAACCTGAAGGTGATCTACGACGCGGCCCATGCCTTCGGCGTGCGCCACGAGGGCTCGAGCGTACTGAACCAGGGTGACCTGTCGGTGCTGAGCTTTCATGCGACCAAGGTGTTCAACACCTTCGAGGGCGGCGCCATCGTGTGCGGCGATGCGCGCACCAAGCAGCGCATCGACCGCCTCAAGAACTTCGGCATCGTCGACGAGACCACGGTGGTGGCGCCCGGCATCAACGGCAAGATGAGCGAGATTAACGCCGCCTTCGGCCTGCTGCAGCTCAAGGGCGTGGATGCCGCGATCGCGGCGCGCGGCCGGCTGGCGCGCGCCTATACCGAGGCGCTGGCCGGGGTGCCCGGCATCCGCTGCGTGCAGCCATGGACCGAGCCCGACGCCAACGCGCGCGATGCGACTAATTTCTCGTACTTTCCGATCCTGGTCGGCCCCGACTATCCGCTCAGCCGCGACGCCCTGCATGCACGCCTGAAGGAGCACG
Organism: Massilia sp. UYP34; assembly: GCF_056279385.1. NCBI lineage: Bacteria > Pseudomonadati > Pseudomonadota > Betaproteobacteria > Burkholderiales > Oxalobacteraceae > Massilia > Massilia sp. UYP34. The sequence goes on from NZ_JBWBRF010000006.1 coordinate 53,900, forward strand.
ACATCGTCGCGCGGCGCTACTTCTATCCCTTGATCTCGAGCTTCCCGATGTACCGCGACCTGCCGTCGGCGGCCCCTGACCGCTTGCCGGTCGCGGCGCGCGCCGCCGAGCAGGTGCTGTGCCTGCCGATCTTCCCGGCGCTGGCCGACAGCGACCAGCGCCGCGTCATCGACCTGATACGGGAGACCGCATGAAACAGCACGCCACCCTGGCCGTCATCGCCGACCTGGCCGGACACCTGCCCGCCACCGTGCTCGACAACGAGGAACTGGGCCGCCTGTATCCCGGCTGGGGCGCCGACAAGATCTTCGAGAAGACCGGCATCCGCAGCCGCCGCATCGCCGCGCCGAACGAGACGGCGGGCGACCTGGCCTTCCACGCCGCCGAGGCGCTGTTCGCGCGCGGCAAGGTCAAGCGTGAACAGGTCGACTTCGTGATCCTGTGCACCCAGGCGCCCGACCATGTGCTGCCGACCACCGCCTGCATCCTGCAGCACCGGCTCGGCCTGGCCACCGGCAGCGGCGCGCTCGACGTCAACCTGGGCTGCTCGGGATTCGTGTATTGCCTGTCGCTGGCCCGCGGGCTGGTCGAGAGCGGCGCGGCGCGCTGCGTGCTGGTGCTGACCGCCGACACCTATTCGAAATACATTCACCCGCTCGACAAGAGCGTGCGCACGCTGTTCGGCGACGGCGCCGCGGCGACCGCCGTGGTGGCGCGCGAGGCCGCGCCGGAGGAACAGCCCGCGATCGGCCCCTTCGTGTTCGGCACCGATGGCCGCGGCGCCGACAAGCTGATCGTCGAGGCCGGGGGCTTTCGCACCCCGCGCAGCCAGGACACGGCGCGCGAAACCAGCGACGACTCGGGCAATGTCCGTTCGCGCGAGCACCTGTACATGGCGGGCGCCGATATCATGGCGTTCTCGCTGCGCGAAGTGCCGCGCGCGGCTACCGCGCTGCTGGACAAGGCGCAGGTCGCGCGCGAGGCGGTCGACTACTTCGTGCTGCACCAGGCCAACCGCTTCATGCTCGAATCGCTGCGCAAGAAGATGGGCGTGGACCCGGAGCGCTTCCCGATCCACGTCGAGGACTGCGGCAATACGGTGTCGTCGACGATTCCGCTGGCGCTCGACGCGATGCGCGCGCAGGGCTGCCTTGCGACCCCCAAAACATTGATGCTACTCGGCTTCGGCGTGGGATTTTCCTGGGCCGGCTGCCTGTTAACCCTGGAACTGGACTAAAAACATGAGCAAATTCTACGAAGGCATGGCCGAGATCTTCGAGGTCGACCCAGCGCGCATCAACCCGGAATTCGAATTGAACAGTGCCGAGGCGCAGTGGGATTCGCTGGCGCTGGTCTCGACCATCGCCCTGGTCGACGACTGCTACAACGTCATGCTCGACGGCAGCGCGCTGGCCGCCTGCACCACGATCGCCGACATCGAGGCGCTGATCGCCCAGGCCGCGAAAGGCTGACCATGAACGCCGGACGTGAAGCGAAGGTCGCCGGCGCGCGCATCGCGGGCCTGGTGTCCTGCCTGCCGCGCGAACGGGTGGGCAACGCCGGCTTCGCCGAGCGCTTCGGCCAGGCCGCGGTCGACGAGGTGGTCAAGATGATCGGCGTGCAGTCGCGCCGCCGCGTCGCGCCCGGCGCCACCACGCGCGACCTGTGCCGCGTCGCCGGCGCCCGTCTGCTCGAGGGCCTCGGCTGGAGCCTCGACTCGGTCGACGCCGTGATCTTCGTGTCGCAGACCCCTGATTGGCGCCTGCCGGCCACCGCCTGCGCGCTGCAGGCCGACCTCGGGCTGCCGCCCGGCTGCATCGCCTTCGACGTCAACCTCGGCTGCTCCGGCTATCCGTACGGCCTGTGGCTGGCCCAGGGCATGGTCGCGGGCGGCGCCGCGCGGCGCGTGCTGCTGGCGGTGGGCGACACCGTCAGCCGCATCGTCGATCCGCAGGACCGCGCCACCGCCATGCTGTTCGGCGACGCCGGCACGGTGACCGCGATCGAGGCCGATCCGGACAGCCTGGCGCATTTCATCCTCGGCAGCGATGGCCGCGGCGCGGCCAACCTGATCGTGCCCCAGGGCGCATTCCGCGAGCACGTGGCGGGCGTCGATGCGCGCCTGGACGGGCGCGACCCGGCCGCCCTGTACATGGATGGCGGCGAGATCTTCAATTTCACGCTGCGCTCGGTGCCGCCGCTGGTGGCCCGCACCTTCGAACACGCGGGCATCGGGATGGAAGGGCACGACGCCTTCCTGTTCCACCAGGCCAATCTGTTCATGCTCAAGCACCTGGCGAAGAAGGCGAAGCTGGCGCCGGAAAAGGTGCCCTTCAATATCGACCGCTACGGCAATACCAGCTCGGCCTCGATCCCGCTCCTGATGACGACCGACCTGGCCGAGGCCCTGCGCAGCGGACCGCGGCGGCTGGCCATGTTCGGCTTCGGGGTCGGCTATTCCTGGGCTTCCGCCTCACTGGACGTGGGCCCGCTTGCGGTCTGCGAGACCATCGACACATGACGACTATTCCTGATACCGGCCTGGCCGGCACCTATCTCGTGACCGGCGCTTCGTCGGGCATCGGCCGCGCCACGGCCGAACTGCTGGCGCGCCGCGGGGCGCGCGTGATCGCGGCCGGACGCGACGCGGCCCGCCTGGATGCCACTGTCGCCGGCCTGGCAGGCAGCGGCCACGTGGCCGCCAGCGCCGCGCTGCAGGACGCCGACGGCGCCGCCGACTGGGTCAAGTTGCTGGTCGCGGACCACGGCCCCTTGCAGGGCGTGTTCCACGGCGCCGGCATCGAGGCGATCCGGCCGGTGCGCCTGCTGCGCCAGCAGCAGGTGGACGAGGTGATGGGGGGCTCGCTGTTCGCGGCGCTCGGCATCGCGCGCGCGCTGGCCGCACGCGGCGCCATGCCCGACGGCGCCTCGCTGGTGTTCATGTCCTCGGTCGCCGGCGCCGCCGGCCAGGCCGGCATGGCCGCCTATTCGGCGGCCAAGGCCGGCATCGAGGGCATGGTGCGCTCGCTGGCCTGCGAGTTCGCGCCGCGCAGGATCCGGGTCAATGCCATCGCCGCCGGCGCGGTGCGCACGCCGATGCATGAGCGCCTGGCGCGCGCCGGCACCGAGGCCTCGATGCAGGCCTACGAAGGCCAGCACCTGCTGGGCTTCGGCGAGCCGGGCGACGTGGCCGAGGCCGCCGCCTTCCTGCTGGGGCCGGGCAGCCGCTGGATCACCGGCACCGCCATGGTGGTCGATGGAGGCTACCTGTGTCGCTGAATCACGCATCCACGACAGCGCGCACGATCCTGGTGGGGGCGGGCGCCTTCGCCCGCGAACTCATCGACTGGTCGCTCGACGGCGCGCTGGAAGACGGCCGCGCCTTCACCGGCTTCCTCGACAGCAGCCCGGCCGCGCTGGACGGCTTCGGTTACGCGCTGGACTATCTCGGCGCGATCGACGACTTCGTCCCGCGCGAAGGCGACCGCCTGGTGATGGCGATCGGCGATCCGGCGGCCAAGGCGCGGCTGGCAAGCCTGCTCAAGGCGCGCGGCGCCCGGTTCGCGCGCCTGGTGCACCCGAGCGCCACCGTGGCGCGCAGCGCCGTGCTGGGCGAGGGCGTGGTGATCTGCCCGCAGGCGGTGGTGTCGAGCCATGCCCGGGTCGGCGACTTAGTCGCTGTCAATGCGCTCAGCGGCGTCGGCCACGACGTGGTGCTGGGCGCGTATTCGACCTTGAGCTGCCACGTTGACCTGACCGGCGCCGTGCAGGTGGGCGAGGGCTGTTTCTTCGGCAGCGGCGCGCGCGTGCTGCCCAAGGTCGCGATCGGCGCCGGGGCGCGCATCGGCGCCGGCGCCACCGTGATGCGCGACGTGCCCGAGCGCGCCGTGATGTACGTGATGCCCGCAAAGAAGCTCTGACATGGATTTCGACGCCCGATTGTTCCGCGAGCACTGGCACCTGCTCTGCCACCGCAACGAGCTGCCGCTGGCGGGCGACTACCTGCGCCTGCACACGCCGCTGGGCGAGCTGGTCGTCTTCAACGACGGCGGCGAGCTGGTCGCCTTCGACAACCTGTGCCCGCACCGCGGCGCGCGCATCTATCCCGACGCCGCCGGCAACCAGCCGCCCACCTGCCGCTATCACGGCTGGAGCTTCCATGGCGGCCGGGTCAGCGTGCCGCAGGCCGCGTCCTTCGCCGGCTGCGACCTGTCCACGGCGCGCCTGAACACGCTGCAGCTCGACTGGTGCGGCGACTTCCTGTTCGCCGCGGTCGCGCCGGCGCTGGCGCTGTACGACCAGCTGGGCGAGGCTGCCGGCCTGCTCGAGAACATCGGCTTCAATATCGCCGGCCGGCTCGATCTGAACACCTACGATTTCGGCTGCTACTGGGCGGTGGCGGTCGAGAACGCGCTCGAGCCCTACCATATCGGCATGGTCCATCCGGATACCCTGGGCACGCTCGGGCTGGAGGCCGGCGAGAACGTCTACCATGGCCGCAACTCGGTATGGCGCGCGCCGCTGGGCAATGCCCGCGTCGCCAGGCAGCTGCAGTCGTTCAGGCGCCATTTCGCCATCGACTACGCCTACGACGGCTACATTAGCATCTACCTGTTCCCGTTCACGATGATCTCGTCGACCTTCGGCTACTCGTATTCGCTGCAGCATTTCTTCCCGGCCGCGCACGGCGCCGAGACCACCCATTTCAGCAGCCGCCTGCTGGGCGCGCACCCGGCGAATCCGCGCTCGGCGCAGCTGCTGGCGCCGCTGTTCGCCTCGAGCGCCGAGATCAACCGCAAGGTGTTCGAAGAGGACCACCAGGTCTGCCGCCTGGTGCCGAAATCGAGCTGGAGTCCGGCGCCGCTGGCGTACGCCTCGGCGACCGAGGCAAAGATCGTCCATTTCCGCCAGTCGTGCCGCGACTGGCTGGCAGGGCTCTAGACTTCCTGCTCCCGCGCCGGCACGGCCGGCAGCAACAGCGCCAGCTCGGCCACGGTCCGGAACACGGCCGGGGTCAAGGCCTGGGCCGCGGCTTCGGCATTCGCGATCATGGCGTGGGTGCGCCCGACCGGCAAATGGCCGCGCAACTGCCAGCGCACGACATTCACCCCGGCGCGCGCCAATACTTCTTCGAGTTCCGGCTGCAGCCGGCGCAGGCGCGTCAGCGCGCGCGCATCCGGCGCGCACAGTTCGATCGCCACGCCCTGCGGCAGCGGTTCGACCTGGATCACCACCGGGGTGCCGTCGGCCAGTTCCAGCTCCAGGCGCAGGGCCGCGCGCGGGCGCCGGCGGCGTCCAGGCGGCTTGTCGGCGTCTTCCGCCAGCACCCCCAGGTGCTGGGCGGCCTGGCCGCCGGCATGCACCGTGAAGCGCCAGGCGTCCGGGTGGGCCAGCTGGTGCTCGGGGGCCCTCGCCACTTGCCCCTGCTGGGCCGCCGCCAGCATGGCCGGCGACAACTGGCCGGCGCTGGCCGCCAGCGCGCGGCTGGTCAGCTGGCTGCCGTGGTTGCGCACCTGGGCGCGCCAGCTGCGCGCGAGCTGCGCGGCGTCCTGCGGCGGATAGGCCAGCTGGCGTGCCAGCACTGCCTGGTCGGGACGCATGGCCGCGCCTTCGGCGCCGGCTTCGGCCGCCGCTGCCTGGCCATTGGCCGCGGCGGCGCCCGGCAGCGGCTGGGAAAACGGCAGCGGCGGTCCATCGCCGCCGAGCAGGGCGGCGGGCAGGGCGGCGGCCACGGCGCCGACCTGCAGCGCGGGCACGATGGGGGGAGGCAGGGCGGCGGGCAGGAGGGGCGGGATGGCCATGGCGGTCGTGGTCCAAAAAAGAAAAAGGCCAACCGCGCGGCTGGCCTTCTGGAATCTTGCCCGGGGTGAGGCCCGGGCGAGGTCCGGCTATGCGGTCATTACTGCAGCAGCGACATGACCATCGACGACATGCTGTTCGACTGCTTCAGCATGGCGGTCGACGCTTGCAGCAGCATCTGGTTGGAGGTCATGTTCGCGCTCTCGCTGGCGAAGTCGACGTCCATGATCTGACCGGTCGCGGCCTTGGTGTTGGTGCTGATGTTGGCCAAGTTGTTGTACACGTGTTCCAGGCGGTTTGCAGCGGCGCCCAGGCTCGAACGCACGGTGCTGACCGACGCCAGTGCGTCTTCCAGGGTCTGGATGGTGCTGTTGGCGTTCGTGGTCAGTTCGGTGCCGGTGGTAGCGGCGCTGTAGTTCGCCGACACGGCCGAGATGTCGGTGTCCAGGGTGCTCATCGCGGCGCTGAGGTCGACTTCCATGGTCTCGCTCGACGAAGCGCCGATCTGGAAGGTCATCGCCGATTCCACGGTGCCGCCGACCAGCAGCGTCTCGCCGCCGAAGGTGGTGTTCTTCAGAACATTGCTCAGTTCCAGGCCCAGTGCATCGTATTCCAGCTGCATGGCGTCCTTGTCGTCGTCGGTCGACGATGCATCGGCTGCCTGGGTTGCCAGATCCTTCATGCGGACCAGCATGTTCGACACTTCGTCCAGCGCGCCTTCGGCGGTCTGCAGCATCGAGGTCGAATTCTGGGTGTTACGCATTGCGACGGTCATGCCCGAGGTCTGCGCTTTCAGGCGCGAAGCGATCTGCAGGCCGGCGGCGTCGTCCATTGCCGAGTTGATGCGGTAGCCGGTCGACAGGCGGGTCATCGAGGTCGACAGGTTGCCCTGGGTCCTGGCGATCGAGTTCTGTGCGGACAGTGCAGCGTTGTTGGTGTGAAGGCTCAGCATGTTTAGCTCCTGGTAAGCAGGTAATTCGGTCAATCGGTCGGTGTTTTCGAGTGCGTCACTCGCTCTCACAGTAACAAGGCGACCAATTTCCCTGCGGCATTAAATTCTTTTTAGAAATTTTTTTGATGCCCGCTCCGGTCACGCCATCCCGTCCTGCCCGGCTGCGGCGGACGCCCCGGTATCGGCCAGGTCCTGCATCGTGATCTCGATCGGCGCCGCGTCCATCCCACGGCACCAGCGTTCCCACATGCGGCGCAGCGCCAGTTCGACGCCACCGCCAACGATGCCGGGGTAGCCGAGGATGGAATTGAGGAACCGCTCGCGCATTGTGCTGCGGATGGTCGCCAGCGCGGACAGGTTCTCGGCCAGCAGCTGGCCCAGCTTGACATAGGTCTCGGGGCTGTCGGTGACAAAGGTGTGCAGCCCCAGGTGGGTCATGTACGGCGCCGCAGCCTGGCTTGGATTGGTCTTGCCGACCGTGCCGAGGGTGGGCACGCCCATCCACAGCGCATGGCCGATGGTGGTCGAGCCGCTGTAGGGGAAGGGGCTCAGGCAGATGTCGACCTCATGGTGCTGGGCCAGATAGGCGCGGATGCCGCTGCGCTGGCGCATCAGCAGGCGCTCGCGTGGAATTCCCTCCCGGGCGAACCACTCGGTCAGCAGTTCATCGTTGCCGGCCACCAGGCCGCCGAGCAGCATCTTCGAGGTCGGCACTGCGCGCAGCAGCGAGGCCCAGAGTGCGATCACGCTAGGGCTGAGCTTGCTCGCGCGGTGGAAGCTGCCGAAGGTGAGGTAACCGTTGCTCAGCGCCGGCAGCGGGTTCACCGGTGGCGCGTCTGACGACGGCAGGAAGGGTGCGCCCAAGGGCAGCTTGACGATTTTCTCGGTAAACTGCTTGTCGTAACGCGTCCCAGGCACCATGAACCGGTCTTGCAGGATGTAGTCCATCGAGGCCAGGCCGGTGGTGCCGGCATAGCCCATCCATGTCGCCTGGACGGGAGCGGGTTTGCGCGCGAACAGGGGCAGGCGGTTCATGGCCGAATGGCCCGACAGGTCGATCAGGATATCGATGCCGTCCTTGCGGATCAGGTCTTCGGCGGTCGCATCGTCCATGTTCCAGATGACGCGCCAGGCATGGACATCGTTCTTGATCGCGTGCGTGATGGCGTCTTCGCGTGCGTTATTGTAATAGGCGTAGATCTGAAGCTGGGTGCTGTTCTTCAGTGCCGACAACGTCGGCGCCAGGAAGTTGGACACGGCGTGATTGTACAAGTCGGCCGAGACCAGTCCGACCCGCAGTACCCGCGCCGGATCCCGGTCGTTCGTGTGCGGCCGGCGCAATGCCTGCAAGCCGGGTTCCCAGCGTTCGCCGAAGGCGAGGTGCTCGCGCGTGAGCGCTTCTGCGTCGGTGCAGCAGTGGCTCAGGATGAACAGCAGGATGCTATGGTGCACCGCCGAAGGCGACACCTCGAGCAGCCGCCGCGCCGCTTGCAGGGCATGTTCCCATTCTCCGATCGTGAAGTGGCAATGCAGCAGGGTATTGAGGGCATTGCCGCTCTCAGGATTGCGCTCCAGCAATTGGCGCGCCACCCCGATGGCGTCCGGATAGCGTCGAAACTTTTGCAATACCGCGCGCAGCTCGTCGAGCAGGCTGTCGTCGCCGGGCGCGAGCGTGACGGCTTGTTCCAGCGTACGGATCGCTTCGTCGCCGTTGTCGAGTTGTTTGTGGCACAGCGCCAACTGGTGCAAGGCGCGGACGTGCTGCGGCTGAGCGGCGAGCACGCCCTCCAGGCAGGTGCGCGCCTCGATCAGGCGGTTGCCCTGGTAAAGCAGGCATGCCAGGTCGAAACGCGCGCCGGGCTCGTCCGGGGCCAGCGCCAGCACCCGCGCCATGATCTCGTCGACTTCGGCAGCGGCGCCGCGGGCGTTCATCACGCCGGCCAGGGTCAGCTGGATGGCGATGTCCTGTGGCGCCAGCTCGGCCGCGCGACGGGCGCTCGGCTCGGCCTCGTCCGCGCGGCCAAGGCGCAGCAAGGCGTCGGCCAGATGCTGGTGCAGGTCTGCCGCTTCCTGGAAGCGCAAGGCGACGCGGTAGCAGGCGACGGCTTCTTCATAACGGCGCAGGTCGAACAAGGCGCCGGCCAGCACTCCGTGCACCCCGCGCAACTTCGCATTGAGCTCCAGCGCCCGCTGCAATGCCTTGACGCCCTCCTCGAGTTGCAATTCCTTGAGCAAGGCAAGACCGAGCAGGGCGTTGGCGTTGGCATCGCGCGGATTGCGGCGCACGCCTTGACGGCGTTCGGCAATCCTGGCCGCGGCATCGGGTGGAATCATATTGTTCATGCATACAGGGCCGACGCAAATCGGCTTGCCTATGGGAAATAATGCTAATTGTAATTCGGTATGCCGGCACCATGCCTTGTTTGTTGCTGCATGGGAGCGTTTTTTTCGCCGCGCCGTCGTCGAGCGAACATGACTGCAGACACGAAGGCCAACGACCGGATCTGATGCCGTCATGCACGCCAGGGCGCCGCTTCCCCGGCGTGCAGGCGTGAGAGAAATCGAATCTGGTTCAACCATGCGCCAGGACATCGGTCGACTCGATACTATTTGGATAACACCAACTATCAAGGACAATCCGATGTCGACTGTCGTTACAGCAAACCCGGCATACCGCAGTGCGCCGGGCACGCTTCATACCATCCTGCTCGCGGGCAGCGTCTCGCTGTTCCTGGGCGCATTGCTGAGCGATCTCGCCTACTACAATACTTACCAGATTCAGTGGAGCAATTTTGCGTCCTGGCTGATCGCCGGGGCCGAGTTGCTCAGCGGACTCGCTCTGGTGTTTGCGCTGGTCAACCTGATCCGGGCGCCGCACAAAAAGGGCCATGTCCTGACCTACTTCCTGCTGCTCCTGGCCACCTGGGCGCTGGGGCTGTTCAACGCCTTCCAGCACGCCAAGGACGCCTGGGCCGTCATGCCGGCCGGCCTGGTGCTGTCGGCCATCGTCTTCGTCCTGGCCTGCCTCGCGGCCTGGGCCGGTCTCCAACCACGCGTGGGAGGTGCACCATGAAGCGATCGAGCACACTGGTATTGCTGGGCGTTAGCCTGCTCCTGGCTGGCTGCACCGAAGGCGAGGGCGCCAAGACGCTGTCGCTCGGTACCGACCCGAAACTGCCGGCGCCGCAACGCGGCATGTTGCCGAGCATGAAGATTGCCGAACCATCGCCATGGGGCGACCAGAAGCCGACCGTGCCGGAAGGCTTCAGCGTCACGGCCATCGCGACCGGCCTGCAAATCCCGCGCCAGACGCTGGTCTTGCCGAACGGGGACATCCTGGTGGCGGAAGGCCGCGGCGGCAATGCGGCCAAGCTCAAGCCGAAAGACGTGATCGCCGGCTACATCAAGGCCAAGGGCAATACCCAGGTCAAGGGCGGCAATCGCCTGACCCTGCTGCGCGATGCCGACGGCGACGGCCAGTACGAACTGAAAACCGTGTTCGCGGACAAACTGAACGCACCGTATGGCCTGGCGTTTGCCAACAACAAGATTTACGTGGCCAACCAGGATGAGCTGGTGAGCTTCGACTACCAGGAAGGCCAGACCGCGGCCGGCGGCGCGCCGACCTCGATCACCGAGCTGCCTTCCGCGATCAACCACCACTGGACGAAGGCGATGACCGTCAGCCCCGACGGACGTTACCTGTACGTCGGCATCGGCTCGAACAGCAATATCACCGAGCGCGGCATGGAAGCCGAAGTCGACCGCGCGATGGTATGGCAGATCGACGCCGCTGCCGGCACCTATAAACCGTATGCGACGGGCCTGCGCAATCCGACGGCGCTGGCGATCCATCCGGACACCGGGCAGCTGTGGTCGGTGGTCAACGAGCGCGATGAGCTGGGACCGGACCTGGTGCCGGATTACCTGACCTCGGTGCGCGAAGGCGGCTTCTATGGCTGGCCGTACGCCTACTGGGGCCCGAACGCCGATCCGCGGGTCATGCCGGGCGACCCGGAAAAGGTCAAGGCCACCATCAAGCCGGACTACAGCCTCGGCTCGCACGTCGCCGCCCTCGGCCTGCATTTCTCGTCGCCGGTGATGGGCGAGCAATTTGCCAACGGCGCCTTCGTTGGCGAGCACGGCAGCTGGAACCGGATTCCGCCGGTAGGCTACAAGGTGATCTTCGTGCCGTTCGCCAACGGCCGTCCGGCCGGCGAGCCGATCGACTTCGTCACGGGCTTCCGTGACGAGAACGGCAAGACGCGCGGCCGTCCGGTGGGCGTCACCGTCGATCCGCGCGGGGCCCTGATCGTCGCGGACGACCTGGCCAATACCGTGTGGCGGGTGAGCCGCAACCGTTGATGCCGTTGCCCGAGTGTGCGTAGTTCAACAGCCGCGTAATGAAAGCGGCTTGAGCGGCGCGCGCGCGGGCGCGCCGCGCAGGAACGTCAGCAGGTCATCGACGTAGTCCGCAGCTGAGCGCTTGACCCCTGAGCGCTCAGCTTTCTCATGCATCCGCACGGCATCCGAAGCGCGTCCAGATCGCGTCACAGATGCGGCGCAGCCAGGTTTGGCTTATCATTGCCGGTTCCCGACAGTATTCGTCGCCCGCACCGGCGGCGACCAGACTCTTCCAGCATGAGCACCACCTCGACCATTCCGGGCGCCGCCGCCCCTGTCCTGCCATCGCGCCGCCTGTCGGTCGCCCCCATGATGGATTGGACCGACCGCCACTGCCGCGTCTTCCACCGCCAGATTACCCGCCACACCTGGCTGTACACCGAGATGGTCACCACCGGCGCCCTGGTCTACGGCGACGTCGAGCGCCACCTGCGCTACGACGACGTCGAGCACCCGGTCGCTCTGCAGCTGGGCGGCAGCGATCCGGCCGACCTGGCCAAGAGCGCGAAGCTGGGCCAGCAATGGGGCTACGACGAAATCAACCTCAACTGCGGCTGCCCGTCCGAACGGGTGCAGAAGGGCGCGTTCGGCGCCTGCCTGATGAACGAGCCGCAGCTGGTGGCCGATTGCGTGAAGGCGATGCGCGATGCGGTGTCGATCGACGTGACGGTAAAACACCGCATCGGTATCGATTACGACGAGGAATATGGCTTCGTGCGCGATTTCGTCGGCACCATCGCCGCCGCCGGCTGCAAGACGTTCATCGTGCACGCCCGCAATGCCGTTCTGAAAGGGCTCTCGCCGAAGGAAAACCGCGAGATCCCGCCGCTGCGCTATGCGGTGGCCTATCAGCTCAAGCGGGAGTTCCCTGACCTCGAGATCCTGATCAACGGCGGCATCAAGAGCGACGACGAGATCGCGCTGCACCTGGAGCATGTCGACGGCGTGATGCTGGGCCGCGAGGCCTATCACAATCCCTGGACCATGGCCGACTGGGACCGGCGCTTTTATGGCGACCTCGATGCCGGCCGCCCGCGTTCGCGGGTCGAGGTGCTGGAAGCGATGATTCCGTATATCGAGGAGCAGCTGCGTCTGTACGGCCCGCTGGGCCTGAAGCTCAACAGCATCACGCGCCACATGCTGGGGCTGATGCAGGGCTTGCCGGGGGCGCGTTTATTCCGCCAGACCCTGTCCGACTCAAAAAAACTGGCGCTGGGCGACCCGCGCCTGCTACTCGACGCCGCCGCCAGGATGCCGGCCACGGCCTGAATCTATCCAAGCGTAACGAAAAGGCGTGCCTCGGCACGCCTTTTTCATTTCCTGTCGACAAATCGATACATCCGATTGTCAATACAACCACAGAAGTTTCAAAATTGCTTGCTGCGTGGAAATAGTCGTTCCATAATGCAGACCTGTTCCATATGTTGCACTGTATCAATCCTGTTGTTGTTCCGAAACAATTCGGTTGAGCAAGAGGTTTTCTGACTAGCCATATGAAATCTTGATTTATCCTGTCGGAAATACCTGAAGTCGTGGAGAAATAACGATTTCAGATGCGCTTCGCTGGGCGCTTGCCTCTCCGAGCGAGTTTCGATCAATAAGTTACAGGGAAAACACGAATGAATTTGAACAACATGAAGGTCGGTACCCGTCTGGCCCTCGGTTTCGCACTGATTCTGCTGCTGCTGGTGGCTGTTGCCGTAGTGGGTATCCTGCGCATGTCGCAGATCCAGCATCGCCTTGATCACGTGGTCAGCGTGAGTAATGTGTCGACCGGCCTCGTGATCGAGATGCGCAACAACGTCAACGATCGCCTGCAGTCGCTGCGCGTCCTGACCCTGATGGCCGACCCGGCCGACATGGAGCCAGAGATCGCCAAGTTCAAGGAGCAGACTGCCCAGTACAACGAAACCCAGCGCAAGCTGACTGCCCTGTTCGCATCGAACGGCAACGACCAGGAAAAAGCGCTGCTGGCCCAGATCAAGGAACACGAAGCCGCCGCCATGCCGGCGATCGCCCGCGCCACCGAACTCTATCTGGCCGCCAATGCCATGGACGCTACCCGCGTGATGGTGCGCGAAGTGCGCCCGGTGCAGCGCAAGTGGACCGACGCCCTGAACGCGCTGGCCGCCCAGGAAGAAAAACAGAACGCCCAGACCAAGGCCGAGGCCGAAGCGGCGTTCGCCAATGCCCGTAACTTCATGCTGGTCCTGCTGGCCCTGGCCGTGGTGCTGGGCGTGGCGGCGGCCGTCGTGATCACCCGCAGCCTGCTCAAGCAGCTCGGCGGCGAGCCTGGCTACACCGCCAGGATCGCCGGCAGCATCGCCAACGGCGACCTGTCGATCGCGATCGACACCAAGAGTTCGGACCGCGGTAGCCTGCTGGTCGAAATGAAGGAAATGCGTAATAGCCTGGTGGACATCGTGGGCCAGGTGCGCCGCGGCACCGAAACCATCGGCACCGCCTCGCGTGAAATCGCCGCCGGCAATATCGACCTGTCCTCGCGTACCGAACTGCAGGCCAGCTCGCTGGAAAAGACCGCCTCGGCGATGGAGCAGCTGACCTCGACCGTCAAGCAGAACGCCGACAACGCCCGTGAAGCGAATGCGCTGGCCGCCGCCGCGTCGGATGTGGCCCGCAAGGGCGGCGACGTGGTGTCGCAAGTGGTCGGCACCATGGGTGAAATCAATGGCTCTGCCAGCAAGATCGCCGACATCATCGGCGTGATCGATGGTATCGCTTTCCAGACCAACATCCTGGCGCTGAACGCCGCGGTCGAAGCGGCCCGCGCCGGCGAACAGGGCCGCGGCTTCGCGGTCGTGGCTTCCGAGGTGCGTAACCTGGCCCAGCGCTCGGCTGCGGCGGCAAAAGAGATCAAGACCCTGATCGACGATTCGGTCTCCAAGGTCGAGCGCGGCAGCAAGCTGGTCGGCCAGGCCGGCGTGACGATGGACGAAGTGGTATCGAGCGTCAAGCGCGTGACCGACATCATGAGCGAGATCGCCAACGCCAGCGCCGAACAGAGCGCCGGCATCGCCCAGGTCAACACCTCGATCATCGAGATGGATGGCATGACCCAGCAAAACGCCGCGCTGGTGGAAGAAGCCGCCGCGGCCGCCCAGAGCCTGCAGGACCAGGCCGGCGAACTGGCCCGCGTGGTCAGCATCTTCAAGCTGGAAGAGAGTGAGCAGTTCCAATTCGAGGCGCAGGCGCCCGTCGCGACCACCACCGCGGTGGTGGTCCGTCCGGCCGCGAAGCGTCCCGCACCGCCGGCGCCGAAAAAGCCGGCCGCCGCCAGCGCCGCGGTGAATCCGGAAGAGGCAGAAGTTGCGCCGAAGCCGAAAAAGGCAGCTGCCACCGTCGGCAACGACGAGTGGGAAGAATTCTAAGAACGCATTACCAAGCAATTTGCGCCGGCCAGTCGGGCGGCGTGTAGCGAAGCATCACGACATTCAACTCTTAAAAACCTTATCTGGGGAAACCATGAAAAACCTGTCCGCCAAGCTGTTCGTTGCACTGACCCTCACTGCTGCCGCCAGCGCCAGCTTCGCCGCCGAAACCCCGGCGTCGTTCGATCCGAAGAAGTGCACTATCGAATATCCGAAGTCGTCGCTGATGAACGAAGAGCAGGGCACGACCTCGGCCTCGTTCCTGGTCAACGCGGACGGCACCGTGGCGGAGTCGAAGATCGACAAGTCGAGCGGCTTCAAGAACCTAGACCGCGCACTGGTCAAGGGCCTGACCTCGTGCAAGTTCAAGCCGGGCACCAAGGATGGCGCACCGGCCCAGACCTGGACCAAGGTCGACTACGCCTTCAAGCTCGACTGATCCCTTCCCCCTTTGCACGGCCGGCTTCCATCGCCGGCCGTGTTTTTGCAGCGCCCGCTTTTCTCGCCTCCCGCCTCTCCCTGTTCCCTGTTCCCTGTTACAAGTTTGTAGCGGCATGTATCCGCTGTAAAGACTTCCTTCAGTTCATCTTTTTGGCGTCCCGTCTCGCTATAGTGGTTTCACACCAACCGAAACGGAGAGCACCATGAAAACCATTCTTGCCACCGCCGCCGCCATCCTGATCGGCAGCGCAGCATTCGCACCAGTGCAGGCCCAGGCCGCTCATCCGCGGGCCGACGTACTCGTCATCAAGAAGGCGCCGCCGGCGCCCCGCCGCGAAGCCGTGCCGGCCGCGCGCCGCGGCTTTGAATGGGTGTCGGGTTACTGGGACTGGAACGGCCGCCGTCATGAGTGGGTCGCCGGCCACTGGGAGCGTGTGCGTCCGGGCTATGCCTACCAGCGCGCGCAATGGCGCCAGGACCGCAGCGGCTGGCATCTCGACCGAGGCGGCTGGCAGCAGTCGCGCCAGGTGGCGGCCTACCGCGACCGCGATCGCGATGGCGTCCCCAACCGCCACGACGCCCGTCCGAACAATCCTTACCGCCATTGATGATGGCGAGCCTGGCGCGGCCCGGGCAGCGGCTCAGGAGGCGGCGAGATCGCCGCCGCACACCTGGTTGCGGCCCGAATGCTTGGCCTGGTAGAGCAGGGCGTCGGCCCGCTCCACCAGCGCAGTGGCGCTGCCCGCCGGCGCACCTGGGGCGCTGGTGTCGACGCCCACGCTGATCGTCACGATGCCGGCGCCATTGCCGGCATGCGCGATTGCGAGTGCCATCACCGCCTGGCGGATGCGCTCCGCCACCATCCTGGCGCCGGCCGGATCGGTATCCGGCAGCAGGGCCACGAATTCCTCGCCGCCATAGCGCGCGGCCAGGTCGGCCGGACGCACCAGGCAGTCCCTCAAGGTCTGCGCAACCTGGCGCAGGCAGGCGTCGCCGGCCACGTGGCCATAGGTGTCGTTGTAGCGCTTGAAGTAATCGACGTCGAACATCAGCAGCGACAATGGCGCGCCGCTCCTGGCCGCGCGCACGAATTCCATCTCCAGGGCTTCCTCGAAGCGGCGCCGGTTGGCGATGCCGGTCAGGCTGTCGTGGTCGGCCAGGACCGCCAGCGCGCGGTTATGTTCCTGCAGCAGTTCGCGCGCCTGCACCAGTTCGTGCTCGAGGTGGTCGCGGATCACGATCTGGCGCACCAGGCGCCGGCCGAAGTACAGCAGCAATGCAATGGCGACCGCCGTGAACACGGCCTGGCCAAGCACCGACTTCAGCCATTTTTCCAGGATGTCGTGTTTGCTCTGCGCGGTGGCGACGATCAGCGGATAGGTTTCCAGATGGCGGTAACTGTACAGCCTTTCGATGCCGTCGATCTTCGAGCGCAGCATGGCGGTACCGGCGGGGCCCGAGCTGCGATACATCTGGTGCACCGGACCGTTACTGATGTCGGTTCCGACCAGCTTCTCGTTGTGTGGCAGGCGGTAGATCAGGGTGCCGTCGTCGAGGGCCAGCATGATCACGCCGGACTGGCCGACGTCGAAGCTCTGGTACAGGCTCGAGAAATACGCGATGCGGATCGTGCCGAGCGCGACGCCGCCGAAGGTCCCGTCCGGATTGTTCAGACGGCGCGAGACCGGCAGCATCCATTCGCCGGTCGACCGGCTGCGCACCGGCTTGCCGACATGGACGAAGCGATCGGGATTCTTGACGTGGTACTGGAAGTATTCGCGGTCGTCGACCGTGTACAGCGGAAGGCGGTCTTCCGAGCTCATCAGCCAGTGGCCGTCGGGGCCGAACACGAACAGACCGTCCAATTCGTCGACCTCGGCCGCCATGTTCTTGAGATGCAATTGCAGGCGTGGGCGCCCCGCGCCCGTCATGCCATCGGTCTCGGCCCGCTCGACCACGCCCGCCAGCACCGTATCGACCACCCGCACCGCGCTTTCGGCCTGGGCCGCCAGCGCGTGCGACATATTGGTGGTGGCAACGGCCACCTCGGCCAGGCGCTCCTTGCGCGCGCGCCAGCCGTCCCACACCTGTAGTGCCGGCAGCAACAGGCACAGGGCGAGGATGAACAGTACGGCATTGCGTACGGCAGGGCGTTTCTCGGCGGTGAGGCGGGAGATTTCGGGATTGACGCGCTTGTTTGGCATGGATCGGGGAGTCGCCACTGGCTGCCGCGGTGTGGCGGCGAAAACGGCGACTGGAGTTTCTTTTGGAAAACTCATCAATTGTCGCACATCAGGCATCTTCCGGCGGGCCGGTCGTTGCATTTTGCGCCATTTCCCGTGGTCGACGCGAGATGCGGCAGGGTCGGGCGCTTTCCCGGCTGGCTTTCGTAAAACGGAAAAAAGCCACATGCCGGGCAGGTGGCCTTTGGTGGATCCCGGTGGGCGGCGGTAACAGAACCGCCGCCTTTATTTAGTCGGTCTTGGCCGGCGCCGGGCGCAGGCCCAGTTCGGTTTCGTACTTGATGATCTTGAGAACGCGCGAATTCGCGAAATATCGGGCGCAGTTGAGGGGTGAATAGAAGATGTCGGTCTTCCATTCGCCGGACAGCAGCTCCTTGCTGGTCGGATCGTCAGCCGGCTGCATGATCATGTCGGCCATGATGCGGTGCACGCCGTTCTTGTTCGGCCCCGATTCGTGCCACAGGGAGCTGTTCATCACGATGAAATCGCCCGGATGCAGCTCGGGCGTCACTTTGGGCCACCGGATCTCGAACGCCTCGGGGTTGATTTCACCCGCGTCGCCGAGATAGCCCAGCTTGTGCGAACCGGCGTGGAAGGTCATGCCGCCATTGTCTTCGTTGGCAATGCTCAGCGGGACGAACAGGCTGCACTTGTTCAGGTTGCCCAGGTGGTAGCAGCTGTCCTGGTGCAGGAACACCTTGCCCGAGCTGTGCGCATCCTTGATCACGAAGCGGTGATTGAACAGTGCCACGTTTTCGCCGAAGATCTGCTTGACGGTGTCGATAAACACCGGCTCGCGGTACATCCTGGCCAATGCCTCGGGCAGTTCCTCGGTCAGCGCCACCGGATTGGCGCGGTTGACGTTGCGGCCCTCGCTCAGCTTCCCGGCATGGAAATCCTGCCACACCTGCTGCCAGCGCGCGACGACCTGCTTGTCGATCGCCTGGCGCAGGATGAAGAAACCGGTTTCGGCATACACCTGCGGGTCGAACCGCTGCGCCGATACGTGCGCCAGTGCGCGTTCGACTCGTTCGATCGTGTTCATCGTGGCCTCAGATATAGCGGAACGCCAGTTCGTGATCCTCGACCCGCTTTTCCTTGTTGCACTTGGCGAGTACGTTGTAACGGATGGGGAACAGTTCACGTCCGGGCGACTCGAGGCTGTCGATGGTCTCGATGTCGAAGTCGCGCAGCAAGGCCTTCCAGCCATGTTCGGTGATGCGCCAGCAGTCTGGGATCGGCCCGTGGATGCGCCAGTTCAGGGGCGCCGAGATCAGGAGATGGCCACCATCCTTCAGGATGCGACGGATTTCCTTGACCGCCTCGAACGGGTTCAGCGTGTGTTCGATCACTTCCATGCAAACCACGCAATCGTAGGTGCTGTCGGCGATGAAGTCGTTGTGTTTGGTAATGTCGCCGACCAGGGTGGGCTTGTAGGTATCGACGATGTCGAAGGTGTCGACGGCGAAGTTCGTGAAGCTTTCCCGGACCAGCGAGCGTTCTTGCGGCCCGACCTCTAGCAGTCTTCCGCCGTGTGCCGACAGGCGGCGGGCGGTGGCGGTGACGAAGTCCGCCAGGTGCTGGCGGGCCAGCGAGAAGGTGTCGTTATCAAACTGGGAAGGGGTGGCCATAGGATTCGCTTTTCTTTAGAAATGCAACAGGGGACAGCCATGTCAACAGTGAGGATGGCGATCCAGGTAACAAGCCATGATAGCTGTTGCATTGCCTCGATGCAATGTCGAGCGCCGCGACTGTTGGGTTGTTGCGGAACGTCGGGTCGGAGTGTCAGTTTAACGGACCTGGGTTGCGCGAGCAGGCAACGGTGACTGGTCCCGAAACAGGTTGACAGTGACACGCATCGATATCGGATGCTCTGCTGTTCCAGAGACGTCCGATGATCTCGTTGAACCGCCCTGGGTTTTGTAGAGAGTGAAATGGACGCCTCCCGCCCGTAACGGACGAGGAGTCGAGGCGAGGTCAAGCCGGTGCGTCGGCAACCGGTCTGAATGAACAGTGTGAAGCGATCTGGTCGGGAGCCGCTCACCCGATCCGAGATTCAGGCTGTCGTGGTCCGCACGGACCTCGACGCCGCAATTGACGCCGCCAACCATGCCGCCGCTCGATAGCGCGCTGGCGGCGCCGTGCCCGGCGATCGCGCGGCCGACCGCCGACGACTATGACGCCTGGCAGGCCTGGGCCATCGACCTGCTGCACCAGTATGCTGAGTGCGCGTCGCGCCATGCGAAGACCGTGCAGGCCTGGCCGAAGTAGGGTACTGGCCGGCCCGCGGTCATTTCAACGGCCAGAACCAGATCGGCTTCGCCGCCCAGTAGCAGGCACGAGCGCAAGCCTGAAAGCTGCTCCCTGGCCGCTGCGCGATCAGGTCAATATGGCCGACCGGGCCGCCACCGATGCGGAAGAACGACGACGCCGTTGCGGTTGCCGATCCCGATGCGGGCTGCGTTCTCGTCGTGGTAGACCTCGGGCTTTCCCCAGACAACTTTCAGAATCTCCGAAAGCTTTGCCTGCCCTGGCTCGATATATTTCCCGGCCAGAGCGCCGCTCTTTGCCTTCATCCGTGCGCCAGGCAGCGGCACTCCCGCTCGCAGCAGCCCGTAGCTCATGCGGACCGCACACGTATTCATGTATGCGGGGTTGTTGCTCAAATCATCCCAGCCTATTTCGCTGTACAGCTCGTGGCGCGAGGAGTCAGCGGGGAAGTGCTGAAGCACTCGAAGAAAGCTGGGTCTCATGACTTGGCTCCGGATTTTTGGCATGGGTAGAGCTTGCTCACGACGGCAAGGGCCAGCTCGGCGGCGCTGCCCTTAAGTTGTTCTGGCGGCAGGCGCCTCATTTGACCGGCAGCTTCATAGCCAAGCTCATGTGCGACATGGTGTCCAGCCGGACACCACCGCACGCCAACCGTTCCGTCCAACACGCCATCCATGTAGCCCATTGCCCGCTCGCGGCGGATCGTAGCCAGATCGCTGTCGGGCAGGGGGCGCATATCGCGAACGAACTGCTCGCCGGTCATTGCGGGCACCGGCGGCGATGGCGGTAACGGCGTCGCGCTCGCTGTGGGCGCGGCCCACGCCAAAACGAATGCGCTGATCGCTCTTGCGGCGCCCCTGATTGGGGCTTTGGCTTTCTGTTGTCCCATCTGACCCCCTTTGTCGAACACCCATGTTCTCAGGGGTGTGCGCAATGCAAATTGGTAGAGGTCAACTATCGAGTGAATGAGGCGTTTGGCCAGGACGGGCGGCACACGGTCAATCCTGGGACGCTGGCTCCACAATATTCCGACGCTCGGACGGGCGCAGCAGCACGCGGTCAATTACTGCTGGCGAAACGCCCGAGTCGACCATCATCTGCTTGGCCGAAGCGTAGCCGATCAGCGGTAGGAGGATGAGGGGGACGTCGAAGCGGCTGGCGAGGCGCTGCTTCGTGAGCTGGACGCCGAGCCGGTAGTGCAGGAGCAGCCGAAGTTATAGACGCCCGTACGACCAGGCGCAACACGCAAAAAAGCCACCTCTAGGGTGGCTTCTTCGTTTCGGTTGTTGGAAAATTCCGATTTGCATTGGAAATTTCACTATCCGAAAAATCTAGACTCTTATAACCGCTTTAATCTAGACGAATTCTTGGGGTGGCTGATGGGGCTCGAACCCACGACAACAGGAATCACAATCCTGGACTCTACCAACTGAGCTACAGCCACCACTGACTTGCTTTTCTATCTCTGCATTGCCGAGACAGAACGAGATTATAAGGGCTTCTTCTGAAACTGGCAAATTTAAATGCGCACTCAGGATGCCGGGACGGGCGGCCAGCCTCTCGGCAGCGGCAGTTTCACCTCGTGCACCGGCGGATCGATGCCCAGCAGGCTGCGAAACGCCGCCGTCAGGGCGGTCGCGCTGGCGCTGGTGTAGCCGGTCAGGCTGGCGGGAAGGGGGGCGCAAGCGCCGCGCACGCGCAGCAGGCTCGCGCCGGCCAGCAGGCGTGCAAGCTGGCGCGCTACGGCGTCGCCGGTGTCGACCAGGGCCACGCCCGGGCGGCCGGCGTCGTTCAACACGCGCTCGATCGAGGCGCGCACCAGCGGGTAGTGGGTGCAGCCCAGCACCAGCGTGTCTGCTCCTTCAGCCAGCAGCGGCATGATGAAGCGTTTCAGCATCGCGCTGGTGGCGCTCGAATCGAGTTCGCCGAACTCGATCTGGTCGGCCAGGCCGACGCAGGGCTGCAGCAGGAACTCGGCGCCTGAATCGCGGTGGATCTGGTCGCGCAGCTGCAGGAACTTGGCGCCGCGCAGCGTGCGCTCGGTGGCCAGCACCCCCACCTTGCCGCTGCGGGTAAGGCTTGCCGCGGGCTTCAGGCCCGGTTCGACGCCGACGATGGGCATGCCGGGATGGCGTTCGCGCAGCTCGCGTACGGCGGCCACGGTGGCGGTGTTGCAGGCCACCACCAGCGCTTTCGCGCCTTGCGCGAGCAGGAAGTCGCCGATCGCCAGCACGCGCTCGACGACGATGTGTTCGGGTTTGTCGCCGTAGGGGGCGAAGCCGGTGTCGGCCAGGTAGAGCAGGCGTTCGTGCGGCAGCTGCGCCTGGATGTGGCGCAGCACCGAAAGGCCGCCGACGCCCGAGTCGAAGATGCCAATCGGAGCGTCGGGGAGAGTCATGATGGCGTGCGAATCAAGCGACGGTGATCGGCACGCCTTTCAGCGATTCGATCTTGGCCGACCATTCCTTCGGGCCGGTGTTGTGGACCGAGGTGCCGGTGGAGTCGACGGCGACGGTGACCGGCATGTCGGTCACGTCGAACTCGTAGATCGCTTCCATGCCCAGGTCTTCGAAACCGACCACCCTGGCCGACTTGATCGCTTTCGAGACCAGGTAGGCCGAGCCGCCGACCGCCATCAGGTAGGCCGACTTGTGCTTCTGGATCGATTCGATCGCCGCCGGGCCGCGCTCGGCCTTGCCGATCATCGAGATCAGGCCGGTCTTTTCCAGCATCATGTCGGTGAACTTGTCCATGCGGGTGGCGGTCGTCGGGCCGGCCGGGCCGACCACTTCGCTGCCGACCGGATCGACCGGCCCCACGTAATAGATCACGCGGTTGGTGAAGTCCACCGGCAGGCTCTCGCCCTTGGCCAGCATGTCCTGGATGCGCTTGTGCGCGGCGTCGCGGCCGGTCAGCATCTTGCCGTTAAGTAAGAGGGTCTGGCCCGGCTTCCACGATGCGACTTCTTCCTTCGTCAGGGTATTCAGGTCGACCCGCTTCGACTTCTCGGTGTCCGGCGTCCAGTTTACATCGGGCCAGGTCGACAGCGCCGGCGGTTCGATGTAGGCCGGGCCCGAGCCGTCCAGCACGAAGTGGGCGTGGCGGGTGGCGGCGCAGTTCGGGATCATCGCCACCGGCTTCGATGCCGCGTGGGTCGGGTACATATTGATCTTCACGTCCAGCACGGTGGTCAGGCCGCCCAGGCCCTGGGCGCCGATGCCCAGCGCATTGATCTTGTCGCACAGCTCGATGCGCAGCTCTTCGAGCTTGTTTTGCGGGCCGCGCTGGCGCAGCTCGAACATGTCGATGTCTTCCATCAGCGACTCCTTGGCCATCAGCATCGCCTTTTCGGCGGTGCCGCCGATGCCGATGCCGAGCATGCCCGGCGGGCACCAGCCGGCGCCCATCAGCGGCACGGTCTTGAGCACCCAGTCGACCAGCGAGTCGGACGGGTTGAGCATGACGAACTTGGTCTTGTTTTCCGAGCCGCCGCCCTTGGCCGCCAGCTTGACGTCGACCGTATCGCCCTCGACCAGTTCCATGTGGACCACGGCCGGGGTGTTGTCCTTGGTGTTCTTGCGCTCGAAGTGCGGGTCGGCCACGATCGAGGCGCGCAACTTGTTGTCGGCGAAGTTGTACGCGCGGCGCACGCCTTCGTTGACGGCGTCGGTCACCGAGCCGGTGAAGCCTTCGAAGCGCACGCCCATGCCCACCTTCAGGAACACGTTGACGATGCCGGTGTCCTGGCAGATCGGACGCTTGCCTTCGGCGCACATGCGCGAATTGGTCAGGATCTGGGCGATCGCATCCTTCGCGGCCGGGCTCTGCTCGGTCTCGTAGGCGCGTGCCAGGTGCTGGATATAGTCGGCCGGATGGTAGTAGCTGATGTACTGCAGTGCGGCCGCGACGGATTCGATCAGGTCTTCCTGGGTAATGACGGTTGCCATGGTGGGAAATCTCTCGTGATGGAGTGTCGGAGTATCGTTGTTGTTACTGCTTCAGTGCTTTTCGTTGTGCGTCATGGTGGTGATGCGGTCGGTCCACGAGATCGCCAGCGCCGACACCAGGAAGGCGACGTGGATCAGCGTCTGCCACATCAGGGTCTTCTCGTCGTAGTTGGCGGCGTTGATGAAGGTCTTGAGCAGGTGGATCGACGAGATGCCGATGATCGCCATCGCCAGCTTGGTCTTCAGGACCGACGCGTTCACGTGCGACAGCCATTCCGGCTGGTCAGGGTGGCCATCGAGGTGCATGCGCGAGACGAAGGTCTCGTAGCCGCCGACGATCACCATGATCAGGAGGTTCGAGATCATGACCACGTCGATCAGGCCGAGCACGACCAGCATGATGACGGTTTCGGTCAGGCGTTGCGGACGATTGCCGGACAGGCCGACGGCGTCAATGATATGGTTCAGCGAATCGACGTTGCCCATGGCGGCGCCGATCAGGTCAACGAGCTCGACCCAGAAGTGGAACACGTAAACGCATTGCGCCAGGATCAGGCCGAGGTAAAGCGGCAACTGCAGCCAGCGGCTGGAGAAGATCAGATTACTCAGTGGGGACAGCTTGCGGACTTGCTTGCTTGGTTCAAGGGCGGACATTGGGATGGAACTCCAGGGGGATGCGAAAAAAATTTCAGCTCAGCATTTTACACCGGAGCCTGTCGATACGGTGGGGCGCGCGCCGGCAAGGGCGGCACTTGCACGCTTTGCAACGGCTGGCGGTAGAATAAGGATGAATAAAAGGCGGACAAGCGCGGTCAATACCGATCCGCCAGGAGCCACTCTCGCCTGCCGGGACAGGCTCCAAGGGGTTTCCATGTAAGGGCTCAGTAAGCGAGCCCCCCTATGGTATCTGGCATAACCTACTACATTTAAAATGGAGACGAGCATGGCCGAGAACGAGACCACCCAAGAGCAAACCCAGGGCCTGCAGGAACACCGCGTGTTCCAGCCGCCGAAGGCGTTTGCCGACAAGGCCGCCATCAGTGGCATGGCCGCCTACGAAAAGCTGCGCGCCGAAGCAGCCAGCGACTACGAAGGTTTCTGGGCGCGCCTGGCGCGCGAACACCTTGACTGGCACAAGCCTTTCACCTCCACCCTCGACGAATCGAACGCGCCGTTCTACAAATGGTTCGCCGACGGCCAGCTGAACGCCTCGTACAACTGCCTCGACCGCAACCTCGAAAACGGCAACGCCGACAAGACCGCCATCATCTTCGAGGCCGACGACGGCTCGTCTACCCGCGTCACCTATCGCGAGCTGCACGAGCGCGTCTGCAAATTCGCCAACGCGCTCAAGTCGCGCGGCATCAAGAAGGGCGACCGCGTCGTCATCTACATGTCGATGTCGATCGAAGGCGTCACTGCGATGCAGGCCTGCGCCCGCATCGGCGCCACCCACTCGGTGGTGTTCGGCGGCTTTTCCGCCAAGTCGCTGCAGGAGCGCATCATCGACGCCGGCGCCGTGGCCGTCATCACGGCCGACGAACAGCAGCGCGGTGGCAAGGCGCTGCCGCTCAAGGCGATCGTCGACGAAGCGCTGAGCCTGGGCGGCTGCGACACCGTCAAGGACGTCATCGTCTACAAGCGCACCGGCGGCAACATCAACTTCAAGGAAGGCCGCGACATCTGGCTGCACGAGCTGGTGCAGGACCAGTCGGCCGAATGCGCGCCGGAATGGGTCGATGCCGAGCATCCGCTGTTCATCCTCTACACATCCGGCTCGACCGGCACCCCGAAAGGCGTGCAGCACTCGACCGGCGGCTACCTGCTGTGGGCCGCGCTGACGATGAAGTGGACCTTCGACCTCAAGCCCGAAGACGTCTACTGGTGCACCGCCGACATCGGCTGGATCACCGGCCACACCTATATCGCCTACGGCCCGCTGGCCGTCGGCGGCACGCAGGTGGTGTTCGAAGGCGTGCCGACCTTCCCGAACGCCGCCCGCTTCTGGCAGACCGTCGAGAAGCACAAGGTCAGCATCTTCTACACGGCGCCGACCGCAATCCGTTCGCTGATCAAGGCGTCGGACCTGGACGAGAAGGTGCATCCGAAGAACTTCGACCTGTCCAGCCTGCGCCTGCTCGGCTCGGTCGGCGAGCCGATCAACCCGGAAGCCTGGATGTGGTACTACCGCAATGTGGGCCAGGAACGGTGCCCGATCGTGGACACTTTCTGGCAGACCGAGACCGGCGGCCACATGATCACGCCCCTGCCGGGTGCGACCCCGATGGTGCCGGGTTCCTGCACCTTGCCGCTGCCGGGCATCATGGCCGCGATCGTGGACGAGGCCGGCGCCGACGTGCCGGACGGGCAGGGCGGCATCCTGGTCGTCAAGCGCCCATGGCCGTCGATGATCCGCACGATCTGGAACAATCCGGATCGCTTCCGCACCAGCTACTTCCCAGAAGAACTGGGCGGCAAATACTACCTGGCCGGCGACGGCGCGATCCGCAACAAGGACACGACCAACTTCACCATTACCGGCCGCATCGACGACGTGCTGAACGTGTCGGGTCACCGCATGGGCACGATGGAGATCGAATCGGCGCTGGTGGCCAACCCGATCGTGGCCGAAGCGGCGGTGGTGGGCAAGCCGGACGAGACCACGGGCGAGTCGATCTGCGCCTTCGTCGTGCTCAAGCAGGCGCGCCCGACCGGCGAGGAAGCGAAGAAGCTGGCCAACGAGCTGCGCGCCTGGGTGGGCAAGGAGATCGGTCCCATCGCCAAGCCGAAGGAGATCCGCTTCGGCGACAACCTGCCGAAGACCCGCTCCGGCAAGATCATGCGCCGCCTGCTGCGCGTGCTGGCCAAGGGCGAGAACATCACGCAAGACGTCTCGACGCTCGAGAATCCGGCCATTCTCGAGCAGTTGAAGGAATCGGCTTGAGCTACAATGCCTGAGCAACCTGCCTGCGCCAGCCCACAAGGCTGACGCAAGGCTTGCCCGCCTACTCGGGAGAGGGGCGGGCATTTTTTTTGAAGGGTCCCCCGGGAGGGTTGGCGACTGCAGTGGCGACGTGCGCCATCGTAGGGTGGACGGCCGTCCACGCGTTCAGCAAGGTATCCTCCTTGCGGTCCTTGTACTGCTGGGAATACTTGCTATAATAGGCGGCTTCGTGGGGTTCCCACGTTGACCCATCAGGAGAGATGGATGAGTGGTTTAAGTCGCACGCCTGGAAAGCGTGTGTAGGTTCATAGCCTACCGGGGGTTCGAATCCCCCTCTCTCCGCCAGGAATACCGAAAAGCCCCTATATCGGGGCTTTTTTATTTCTGCCTACCCCTATTTCTACCCACAGCGGCAGGAGTCGGGTCAGGTCTAACATCAAGGTCAGACATTCAGGGGCGGTCTGATATTCAGACACGGCGCCAGCTTTAACCAGGTCGGAGCGACGCGAGCGATAGGACCGGCTAGGGTCATATCATCATCTGAAGCTGTATGCATAGGCTCGCTAACGTTGTCGAGTTCGTTACCGAATGTCACCTCACCCTTTTCCGGATCCCTGTCCGCTGGGGAAAGTCCAGCTCAGTAGTGTCTACTGAAGTCGTAGCGCGTGGATCATCTGCTCGACGTTGGCGATCATCACATTCTCCAGTCCGACCTCGTAATACTTGACGCGCTGATCGTCTCCGTCAGCGCGCATGAACTCCAGCTTGGCCTTCGGAATGGTTTTCCCATCGAACAGGTCTACATGAGCAGGGGAGAGGACAGGTCTGCAAGCTTCGATAACGCCAGCGTACGGTGCTCACACCGCTCAGCGGTGTGGCCACTCCCTGTCGATGCGGTAGCGCTCCCTTGGCTGCACGACGCCCCACTGCGCCGAGGTGACTTCGATCCAACCTCGATGCGCAGAGTCCTGAGACTCGCCCTTGGTGCCGTCGATCTGCAGATAAACGTCGGTTGCCACGCGCTCCTCCTTGCTAGTGAAGGACGCAATTGTCATGGTGCACGTCGCCCGGTACGTTGACGTCGACTAAGTGACAACCAATCAATGGCAGCCGATCGCCTTCAAAAAGCGCTGTTCGACGAAGCATCACCGCATATTGCCCATAAATAATTGTCAACGACTGACTTTGTGAGTTGTCAATTTGTATTTGAACAGCGCTGAACATGGTAATGTGGGAAGCATATGCCCATCTGCCTGAACATTCTTCACCCTAGCGTTGCTCCGCGGACCATCTGAGCTGCTCGCGCCCCTACGGACATGAATAAATTCCCGAGAAAATCGCGACCCACGATCGGTGATGATTCATTTTCTGTGCCGCATGTGCCGATCGCTGCCGCCAACCAGTCGACCAGGCTGCTGCTCGTGGACGACGAGCCGCGCATGCTCGCGTCGCTGCACGAGTTGCTCAGCCAGCGTCATTTCGACATCGATACGGCAAGCACCGGCACCGACGCACTGGCATCCCTGTCCAGCACCCGGTATGACCTGGTCTTGCTCGACCTTAGCCTGGAAGACATGGATGGCCACCAAGTCATGGATTTCATCAACCACCACTGCATCGAAACCGACGTCGTCGTCATCAGTGGCAACGTCCAGATCGACGCCGCCATCGGGGCGATGCGGCGCGGCGCCCACGACTTTCTGCGCAAGCCATTCAGCCAGCAGGACTTGTTCAAGAGCATCGATCACGTGCTGACCCTGCGCCGGCTCCGGCAGGCCAACCGCGACATGGCGCATCGGCTGGAGATGTCCGAGCGCACCTACCGCTACATGGTCGATACGTCTCCGGATCTCATCTATATGGTCGAACCGGATGGACGATTCACGTTCGTCAATGAACGGGCCTGCCAGATGCTGGGCTACGATCGGCGCGAACTGATTGGCCAGCATTATTCGGTGCTGGTGCACGAGGAGGATTTCGCCAGGGCGCGCTATGCCTTCAACGAGCGGCGCTCCGGCGACCGGGCGTCGCGTGACGTCGAACTGCGCATGACTTACCGGCCCGGCGCGGCCCGGGTGGACAGCGTCGACGCATCGATCACCGTATCGCTCAACGCGGTCGGCATGCATCTCGATCACGTGGAGCCGGGCGGCTCGAGATATATCGGCACCTATGGCATCGCCCGCGATATCACGGCGCGCAAGCAGGCGGAGGCCATCATCCTTCATCAGGCCTACCATGACGTCCTGACCAACCTGCCCAACCGCCTGCTGTTCAAGGACCGTCTCGGACAGGCGATCCTGCAGTCCCGGCGCAACCAGACCGAGCTGGCGACCATGTTCATCGATCTCGATCGCTTCAAGCTCGTCAACGACACGTTCGGTCACGACAAGGGCGATGAACTGCTGCTGCAAGTGACGGCGCGCCTCAAGGGCTGCCTGCGCAAGGGCGACACGCTCGCGCGCCAGGGAGGCGACGAATTCACCGTCGTTCTTCCCGACCTGCACACCCGGGACGACGCGCGCGTGGTCGCCGACAAATTCCTGGAATGCCTGAATGCGCCGTTCGACCTGGGGGGGAGGGCGGCGACGATCTCCGCATCGATCGGCATCGCGGTCTTTCCCCATGATGGTGAAACGATCGATGAACTGCTGCGCCGCGCCGATGTCGCCATGTACACCATCAAAACGCGGGGCAAGAATGGCCAGGCGTTTTATGCCGACACGATGGAGCAGGGCGCCGGGTCCTGATCGGCACGCATCGGAAATCCACGCGACCAGATCGACGTGCGCGCAGGCGTCGCGCACACCCTCCCTGGCATGCATCCAGACACGGTACGCCGCTGACAGGACGCCGTGATCCAGGGTCTGCCAGGTTGCCGGTCTTGCGAATGAACCGCGATGCAAACGCCGGTTTCGGCGACCGTGGCGGCCGGCGTCCGGGCGCCGTGGCTGCGCCGCCGGTTCTTCCCCGATGCCGATACGATCGCGTACAATGCCCCTTCCCTCACTACAAAACACTCCAATGGAATGGCTACTTGACCCGAATATATGGGTCGGCTTGCTCACACTCGTCGTGCTCGAAATCGTCCTGGGCATCGACAACCTGATCTTCATCGCCATCCTGGCGGACAAACTTCCCCCGCACCAGCGCGACAAGGCACGGCTCCTCGGCCTGTCCCTCGCCATGATCATGCGCCTTGGCCTGCTGACGATGATTTCGTGGCTGGTCACGCTCACCGCACCCTTGTTCTCCGTCGGCACCCTGTCGTTCTCGGGGCGCGACCTGATCCTGCTGATCGGCGGTATCTTCCTGCTGGCCAAGGCGACCATCGAACTGCACGAGCGGGTCGAAGGCAAATCGCACGTCCAGAGCGGCAAGCGCGCATACGCGAGCTTCGCCGCCGTGGTGGCGCAGATCATCGTGCTCGACGCCGTGTTCTCGCTCGACGCCGTGATCACCGCGGTCGGCATGGTCGAACAACTCAGCGTCATGATGGCCGCCGTGATCATTTCGATGGGCGTCATGCTGTTCGCGTCGAAGCCGCTGACGCGCTTCGTCAACGCCCATCCGACCGTCGTCGTGCTGTGCCTGTCCTTCCTGCTGATGATCGGCTTGAGCCTGATCGCCGAAGGCCTGGGCTTCCACATTCCGAAGGGCTACCTGTACGCCGCGATCGGCTTCTCGGTGGTGATCGAGTTTCTCAACCAGCTGGCGCGCCGCAACTTCATCAAGCAAGAGGCGCACATCCCGCTGCGCGACCGCACCGCCGACGCCGTGCTGCGCCTCTTGGGCAGCAAGCGCGGGGCCGACCATCACGACGAACCGGAAGCCGAGGCGCAGGCAACCGAGGAACCGACGTTCGAGGCCGAGGAGCGCAACATGGTCAGCGGCGTGTTGAGCCTGTCGCAGCGCTCGGTGCGCTCGATCATGACCAACCGCTCGGAGATCTCGTGGATCAATATCGAGAATGACGCCGACACCATCCGCGCCCAGCTGCTGGCCACGCCGCACGGTTTCTTCCCGGTGTGCCGCGGCCAGCTCGACGAAGTGATCGGCGTGGCGCGCGCCAAGGACCTGATCGCCGACCTGACCCTGTCGGGCGCGATCGACCAGGGCCATATCCGCGCGCCGATCATCATGTCCGACGCCAGCGGCGTGCTGAGGGTGATGGACCGCCTCAAGCGCTCGCATGGCCAGCTGGTGATCATCGCCGACGAATACGGCACCCTGCAGGGCCTGGTGACGCCGATCGACATCCTGGAAGCGATTGCCGGCGAATTCCCCGACGAAGACGAGCAGCCGGTGGTGCAGGCGCTCGGGCCGGGCCGCTGGCGCGTCGACGGCACCGCCGACCTGCACTACCTGGAACAGGTGCTCGAGGTGGACGCCCTGGTGGGCGAGACCGACGACTACACCTCGCTGGCGGGCCTGATGCTGGAACGCTTCGGCACCCTGCCGAAGGTGGGCGACGCGGTCGAGATCGAAGGCTTCCGGTTCGAGGTGGCGCAGGTGCTGGAGCGGCGCATCGCCACCGTGATCGTGAGCCGGGTCGAGGACGAATACGCCCAGCCGCTCGACAAGGCCTGAGCGAACGACTTTCCCCGGTTGGAGGTTGACATGAAACAGCTGCAACGCGGCGAGCGCCTGCCGCTGGCGCAGTTGGCGCCCGACGGCGTCCTGCAGGCCGGCCTGTCGGCGCAGGGCCTGGCGCTGGACTTTGCCTGCTTCGCGCTCGACGCCGGCGGCAAGCTGGCCGACGAGCGCTACATGACCTTCTTCAATCAGCCGGCGACGCCGTGCGGCGCCGTGGCGCAAACCAGCGTCGGCCCTGATGCCGGGGGCTTTTCCTTTCGCCTTGCCAGCCTGCCGGCATGGGTCGAACGGCTCAGCATCGTGGCCAGCACCGACGGCGCGCCGATGTCGCAGTTGCAGGCGGGGCGCCTGCGCCTGGTGAGCGCGCAGGGCGAGATCGCGCGCTTCGACTTCGCCGGCCGCGACTTCACCGGCGAAAGGGCGGTCATGCTGGGCGAGCTGTATCGCAAGGACGGCGGCTGGCGCTTCATGGCGGTCGGCCAGGGCTTCAACGGCGGCCTGGACGCCCTGGTGCGGCATGTCGGCGGCGCGGTGGCCGATGAAACGCCGCCGCCTGCATCACCGGCTCCTGTCCCTGTTGCGGCCCCTGTTTCGGCCCCGGCATCCGCCGCGCCGCGCGCCGCCGCTGTCGACCTGGAAAAGCGCGTCGCGCAATCGGCGCCGCAGCTGGTCAACCTGGTCAAGTCGGCGGCGGTGTCGCTCGAGAAGGCCGGCCTGGCGCAGCACCGGGCCAAGGTCTGCCTGGTGCTGGACATCTCGGGTTCGATGAGCGCCTTGTACCGCAAGGGCCTGGTGCAGCAGTTCGCCGAGCGCATCCTGGCGCTGGGCTGCCGCTTCGACGACGACGGCGAGATCGACGTCTTCCTGTTCGGCCGCAACGTGCACCGCGGCGCGCCGATGGGCCTGTCGAACTGGTCGAACTATATCGAGCGCATCATCGACAAGCATCCGCTCGAAGGCGACACCCGCTACGGCGCCGCGCTCGAGGCGGTGCGCCGGCATTACTTCCCGGACGGCGGGGGCGGCGAGCGCAAGGCTCCGCTCAAGGCCGAGGTGCCGGTGTACGTGATGTTCGTGACCGATGGCTCGACCTCGGACAAGCCGCTGACCGAGCGCCAGCTGCGCTGGGCCAGCCGCGAGCCGATCTTCTGGCAGTTCATGGGCATCGGCAAGGGCCGCAAGTCGCGCGCCAAGGCCCTGGCCAACTTCGCCGACTCGGACTTTCCATTCCTGGAAAAGCTGGACGAACTCGATGGCCGCCTGATCGACAATGCCGACTTTTTTTCGGTAGCCTCGCCCGACGAACATTCCGACGGCGCGCTGTACGATCTCCTGATGAACGAATACCCGCAATGGGTCATCGAAGCGCGCCAGCGCGGTCTGATCGCCTGATCGTATCATTCCGGCATCGCTCGGCGAGGCGCTGGCATGACGAAATTCCAGCGGTGCCGCCTGGTGCATGCCCGCATGGGCGAGTAGCCATGCCTGGTGCATGTCAGCGTAAAGCCAGCTGAACGATAAACACAGGGGGAAATACCGCTCTTTTCATCGATTTGGCCCGCTCCGGCGCACGTTATTCTCTATGCAATATCAGGGCGACATTTCCCTGATCAATATACCAACAGGGGGAATGCCGTGTTTGAAGGAATCATCCAGCTCAGCCCCATGGGCGTCGGGCTGACCATGGCGGGGTCGTACATCATGACCGTCTTCGCCAGTGAGCTGTATCTGCACCGCTCGCGCAGCCACCGCGCCGTGACCTTTCATCCGGTCCTGTGCCAGCTGTTTCGCATGTGGATCTGGCTGACGACCTACGGCGTCACCGCCAAGACCTGGGTCGCGGTGCACCGCAAGCACCATGCCAAGTGCGATACCGTGGAAGATCCGCACAGCCCGCGCATCCATGGCCTGTGGACGATCCTGGGCAAGGGCACGCTGCTGTACCGCAAGGCGGCGCGCGACGCCGACCTGGTCAAGGCCTATGGCGTCGGCATCAGGGAAGACTGGATGGACGAGCACCTGTATACCAGGCACCGCTTCCGTGGCGCGCTGGTGTTCCTGGCGCTCGAACTGCTGGTGTTCGGCCCCGTGACCGGCTTCATGATCTGGCTGTTCCAGCTGTCGATCCTGCCGTTCTGGGCGTCGGGCTTCATCAACGGCATCTTCCACGTGGTCGGCTACCGCAATTTCGACACCAAGGAAGATTCGCGCAACTTCTTCCCGATCGGGATCCTCTTCGGCGGCGCCGAACTGCACAACAACCACCACGCCAACCCGGCCTCGGCCAAGCTGTCGATGAAGTGGTGGGAGTTCGATTCCGGCTACCTGGTGCTGCGCGCGCTGGCCTTCCTGCGCCTGGCCAGGATCAACCACGTCGGCCGCCTGCCTGCCGGCGACCAGTCGCGTGCCCGCCGCCATGCGGCCGGTTCGGCGGGGCAGTGAAGCCGGCGGCGATGCCCTGAGTTCTCCGCCGTGCCGGGCGGCGGGCGCTGAGGTTTGCATGGTAGACTGCGGCCGCATCTTCAATCGCGACCGTCGGCGTGTACCGCAGGTTCTCGCCGCATACACTCCCTGCCCATGCCGAGCACGCCCGTCCATCCCTTCCTGACGTTCCCCGGCCAGATGGCCACGCTGATCCGCGAGAAGGACTGGTCGACCACCCCGTTCGGTCCGATCGACACCTGGTCGACGGCGCTGCGCTCGGCGGTCAGCATCTGCCTCGGCTCGCGCTTTCCCATGGTGCTGTATTGGGGCGAAACGCGCGCCCTGATCTACAACGACGCCTGGGCGCCGGTGCCGGGACAGAAACATCCCTGGGCCCTCGGCCGGCCGGGCGTGGAAGTGTGGGCCGAGATCTGGGACATCATCGGTCCCATGTTCGACCACGTGATGGATACCGGCGAGGCGACGTGGTCCGAAGACCAATTGCTGCCGCTGAACCGCTACGGCTACGTCGAGGAGTGCTATTTTTACTACAGCTACTCGCCGGTCCGGGGCGAGGACGGCACGGTGGAAGGCATCTTCACCGCCGTCACCGAGACCACCGACCGGGTGCTGGCCGAGCGGCGCGAGCGCCTGCTGCGCGAGATCGCCGAGCGCGCGGCCCAGGCGCGCCATGCCGCCGAGGCGTGCCGCGCCGCCCTCGATACCCTGGCGGGCATGCCCGAGGAGGCGCCGTTCGCGCTGATGTACCTGTTCGACGCCGCATCCGGCACGTTGCGCCTGGCGGCCGGCGCCGGCGGCATCGTGCGGCCGGAACTCGCGCCCGCGGAGGCCGCGATCGGCGACGACGCCCCCTGGCCGTTCGCCGCCGCCTTGCGCGACGGCGCGCCGGCGCCGGTGGCCGGCCTGGCGCGGCTCGACCCGCCGCTGGCGGGCACGCCATGGCCCGAGCCGGTCGACGAGGCGCTCGTGGTGCCGGTGCCGAGCACCCGGCGCGACGCCCCGTTCGGCTTCCTGGTGGTGGCACTGAGCCCGCGCCGGCGCATGAACCGCGCCTACGGCACGCTGTTCGAGCGGGTCGCCGGGCACCTGGCGACCGCCGTGACGAATATCGAAGCCTACGCCGCCGAAAAGCGGCGCGCCGAGCAGCTGGCCGAGATCGACCGCGCCAAGACCGTGTTCTTCTCGAACGCCAGCCACGAACTGCGCACGCCCCTCACCCTGATGCTCGGGCCGCTCGGCGACATGCTCGAGACGGCCGAGCGTGACCTGCGCGAGCAGCTGACACTGGTCGCGCGCAACGGCCAGCGCCTGCTGCGCCTGGTGAACGGCCTGCTCGATTTCAGCCGCATCGAGGCCGGCCGCGACGACGCCCGCTTCGTCCCGACCGACCTCGCCGCGCTCTCGGCCGACCTGGCCAGCTCGTTCCGTTCGGCCTGCATGCGCGCGGGCCTGGCGCTGGTGGTCGATTGTCCGCCCTTGCCGGCGCCGGTGCACGTCGACCAGGGCATGTGGGAAAAGATCGTCCTGAACCTGCTGTCGAACGCGTTCAAGTTCACGCTCGAAGGCGCGATCCGGGTGACGGTGCGCGCCGCCGGGGGCCAGGCCGAGCTCGAGGTGGCCGATAGCGGCGTCGGCATCGCGCCGGCCGAACTGCCGAAGATCTTCGAACGTTTCCACCGGGTCGACGGCCAGCGCGGGCGCTCGGTCGAGGGCACCGGCATCGGCCTGTCGCTGGTGCGCGAGCTGGTGCGCCTGCACGGCGGCACGATCGACGCGGCCAGCCGCGAAGGGCAGGGCAGCAGCTTCGTCGTGCGCCTGCCGTTCGGGGTCGCCCACCTGCCTTCCGAAAAACTGTCGGTCGCCGCGCGCGGCGCGGCGCGCAGCAGCGCCTTCGTCGAGGAAGCGCTCGGATGGGTCGACGGCGCCGCCGCGCACGACGCCGCGGCGCAGCCCGGCGCCGAGGGCGCGCGCATCCTGCTCGCCGACGACAATGCCGACATGCGCGGCTACGTGTCGCGCATCCTGGTGCAGGCCGGATACCAGGTGCAGGCGGTGACCAACGGCGTCGCGGCCCTGGCCGCGGTGCGCGCCGGAGCGCTGCCCGAACTGGTGCTGAGCGACGTGATGATGCCCGACATGGATGGCTTCGCCCTGCTGCAGGCGCTGCGCGCCGAGCCGGGCGCCGACGGCCTGGTCGTGATTCTGCTGTCCGCGCGCGCCGGCGAGGAAGCGCGCGTGGAAGGCCTGGATGCCGGCGCCGACGACTACATGGTCAAGCCGTTCAGTGCGCGCGAGCTGGTTGCGCGCGTGGGCGGGGCGATCGCGCTGGCGCGCGTCCGGCGCGAGGCGGCCGCGCGCGAGCAGGCGCTGCAGACCGAGATCGAGACCGAGCGCGGTCGCGCCGCCCTGCGCGAGAGCCAGGCCCACCTGGCCACGCTGTTCGAGCAAGAGGCCGCGGGCATTGCCGAAGCCGGCATGGACGGGCGCCTGGTGCGCGTCAACGACCGCTATTGCGCGCTGGCCGGCTATCCGCGCGCGCGGCTGATCGGCATGGCAATGACCGACCTGCTGTGCCCCGACGACGTCGCCGAGGAGCGCGCCTTGCTGCACCGGCTGCGCGACACGGGTGCGCCCTTCATGGTCGAGAACCGCTACCTGCGCGCCGACGGCCGCATGACCTGGGCCAGCAAGGCGGTGTCGCTGGTGCGGGCCGGCGCCGCCAGCGAAGCGACCGGCATCGTCGCCGTCGTGCTCGACATCGCCGACCGCAAGCTGGTGGAACGGCTGCAGGATGCGGACCGCCGCAAGGACGAATTCCTGGCGATGCTGGCGCACGAGCTGCGCAATCCGCTGGCGCCGATCGGCGCGGCGGCGCAACTGCTGCAGATGATGAAGCCGGACGAGAGCCGCGTGCGCGAGACCAGCCGCATCATCGGGCGCCAGGTGGCGCACATGACGCACCTGATCGACGACCTGCTCGACGTGTCGCGCGTCACCCGCGGCCTGGTGGAACTCGACGACACCTTGCTCGACGTGCGCCAGATCGTCGCCGACGCGGTGGAGCAGGTGACGCCGCTGGTCGAGGCGCGCCGGCACCGGCTGGTGCTGTCGCTGG
The DNA here is from genome assembly GCF_056279385.1 of Massilia sp. UYP34. Taxonomy (NCBI): domain Bacteria; kingdom Pseudomonadati; phylum Pseudomonadota; class Betaproteobacteria; order Burkholderiales; family Oxalobacteraceae; genus Massilia; species Massilia sp. UYP34. Next base: position 90,446 of record NZ_JBWBRF010000006.1, read on the forward strand.
CGCCCGCGCCGACGCGGGTCGTGGGCGACAGGAAGCGCCTGGTGCAGGTGTTCGTCAACATCCTCGCCAACGCGGCCAAGTACAGCGACGATGGCGGGCGCATCGAGTTGATCACCAGCCTGGAAGGCGCCAGGGTCAAGGTGCAGGTCGTCGACGACGGCATCGGCATGACGCCCGAACTCGTGGCCAGGGCGTTCGATCTGTTCAGCCAGGGCGAGCGCACGTCCGACCGCTCCATGGGCGGGCTCGGGCTGGGCCTGGCCCTGGTCAAAAGCCTGGTCGAACTGCATGGCGGCGCGGTCGAAGCCGCAAGCGCCGGCCCCGGAGCCGGCAGCACCTTCACGATCCGCCCGCCGCGCGCGGCGGCGCAGGCCGGTCTTGACGAGCCGGCGCCGGCGCCGGCCCTGTCCGCCGGCGCGCCGCAACGCATCCTGATCGTCGACGACAATGCCGATGCGGCCGCGATGCTGGGCATGCTGCTCGAGGCGTCCGGGCACGAGGTCGCGATCGAGCATGATTGGCGCGGGGCGCTCGCGCGTGCGGGCGAATGGGCGCCCGGCGTCTGCCTGCTCGACATCGGCTTGCCCGGGATGGACGGCTACGGCCTGGCGCGCGAGCTGCGCGCGCGGCCGAACACCGCGGGCAGCCTGATCGTCGCGGTCACGGGGTATGGCCAGGAACAGGACCGACGGCGCTCGGAAGCCGCCGGTTTCGACCATCACCTGGTCAAGCCGGTCGACATGGCCCGCCTGGGCGCGCTGCTGGCCGCGCGCTGACTGCGTCCGAGCGTGCGCCCGAGCCGGCGCTGAGCCGCTGCCGAAGCCGCGGCGCTGCAGAGCCGCCGGTTGCCGGGTGGCCTGGGCCAACGCATGGGATACCGCAGGCACGAACAGAACGAACAGGAACGCCAGGAGCACGGCCCAGCCATACGGCGTTCGGGTTGTCCGGAGCCTGTGCATGTGAAAATTATTGCCTTGCCGATGCGGCGGCGTGCACGGGTGGGCAATTGGCCTGCCGCCCCGATCCTGCTACCATTGGCTGTCATTTCCCAAGGAGCGCGCGCGTGTAATACCTCATCGATGCCATTTTTTCTCGGTCTTCCCGGCATGGCTGCGGAAGTGTCCAGGCATCCTTGGAGTCTTGCATATGACGCATCCCATTCTGGCGCTCGACGGCGTTTCCCTGTCTCTGCCCGACGGCAGAATCCTGTTTTCAGACCTGCATCATCAGTTCGACCTGCGCCACACCGGCCTGGTGGGACGCAATGGCGTGGGCAAGTCGATGCTGGCGCGCGTGCTGGCCGGCGAGCTGGCGCCCACGAGCGGACGCTGCCTGCGCAGCGGGCGCGTGTCCTTTCTCTCGCAGCAGGCCGGCAGTGGCGGGGCGGACTCGGTGGCCGGGCTGGCTGGCGTCGCGCCGATCACGCACGCGCTGGCGCGCATCGAGGCCGGCAGCGTGGACCCGCATGATTTCGATGCCGTGGGCGAGCACTGGGACATCGCCGCCCGCCTGCGCCAGGCATGCCAGGCGCATGGCCTGCCGCACCTCGACCCCGACACGCCGGTGGCCGCGCTCAGCGGCGGCGAGGCGATGCGGGTGGCGCTGATCGGCGCCACGCTGTTCGATCCCGACTTCCTGATTCTCGACGAGCCGAGCAACCACCTCGATGCAGCGGGCCGCGCGGCGCTGGTGCAGCAGCTGCAGGCATGGCCCAAAGGCCTGCTGGTGATCAGCCACGACCGCGCGCTGCTGGACGCGATGGACTGCATCGTCGAGCTGTCCAGCGAGGGCCTGCGCAGTTACGGCGGCAACTACGCGTTCTACGAGGAGGCGCGCCGCCACGAGCAGGGAGCGGCGCAGGGCGCGCTCGATCATGCGCGCCAGGAATGGCGCCGCGACGAAGCCGCGCGCCGCGCGCAGCGCGAACGCCAGGACCGGCGCCAGGCGCGAGGCAACCGCGACGCCAGGCAGGCCAACCAGGCCGCGATCCTGCTCGGCCGCGGCAAGGACCGCAGCGAGGGCAGCGCCGGCCGCCTGCGCCAGCAACACGAGGCCGCGCGTGCGGAGCAGGCCGGGCGCGTGCGCGACGCCTTTGATCGGGTCGCCGCCGACGCCGCCGTGCGCATCCACGCGGCGGCAGTCGACGGCGCGGGCCAGCGCCGCGTGGCGCGCCTGGAACAGGTCGTGCTGCCCTGGGTGGCCGCGCCGCTGGAGCGCATCAGCGTGAGCCTGACGGGGCGCCAGCGGGTGGGCCTGGTCGGCCCGAACGGCAGCGGCAAGTCGACCCTGCTCAAGGTACTGGCAGGACGGCTCGATCCGCTTGCGGGCGAGCGTCGCCTGCCGGCGCACGTCGCCTGGCTGGACCAGCAGCTGGGCAGCCTTGATCCGCGCCGTTCGACGCTCGACCAACTGCTGGACGTGAACCGCAGCGCCGGGCAGGACATGCTGCGCACCTGGCTGGTCCAGCTGGGCCTGGATGCGTGCGCGATCACCCGGCCGGCCGGCCTGCTGAGCGGCGGCGAGCGCCTGAAGGCGGCCCTGGCCTGCGCGCTGTATGCCGACACGCCGCCGGCGCTGCTGCTGCTGGATGAGCCGAGCAACCACCTCGACCTGGCGTCGCTGGCGGCGCTGGAGGCGATGCTCAGCGGATACCAGGGCGCACTGGTGGTGGTGTCGCACGACCGCGTGTTCCTGGAGCGCATCGGGCTGACCCACCGCTTGTGCGCGCTGGACGGCGGCTGGCGCCTCGAGGAATGCTGAATCGGCCGCGATTGCTATAATCGTGGGTTGGCACACCACCTGAAGAACACCATGTTGCGCACCCTTGTGATTTCCCCGAACTGGATCGGCGACGCCGTGATGGCCCAGCCGCTGCTGCGCCGGCTCAAGGAGCTGGCGCCGGGGAGGCCGATCGACGTGCTGGCCCCGACCTGGGTGGCGCCGGTCTGGCGCGCGATGGCGGAAGTCGACACCGTGATCGAGTCGCCGTTCAAGCACGGTGCGCTGCAGTGGAAGGAGCGCAAGGCCTTCGCCAGGATGCTCGAGGCGCGCGGCTATGCCGACTCCTATGTGCTGCCCAATACCCTGAAATTCGCGCTCATCCCCTGGCTGGCCGGAATCCCGAAACGGGTTGGCTACAAGGGCGAGATGCGCTACGGCCTGGTCAACGTGATGCACCACGACGACAAACAGGCGCCGCGCCCGATGGCCCAGTTCTACCAGGCGCTGGCCGACGCGCCGGTACGACACCTGCCGCGCCCGGAACGCCTGCCGGAACCGGTCATGACGGTCGCCGCGGGCGAAGCCGAGGCTGCGATCGCGCGCCTCCAGCTGCCGGCCGGCGTCTTCGTCGCCTTCGCGCCGGGCGCCGAATTCGGCCCGGCCAAGCGCTGGCCGGCGACTTATTTCGCCGAACTGGCCCGGACCATCCTGGCCAACCGCCCGGACGCGCAGATCCTGCTGCTCGGTTCCCCCAAGGACCGCGCGGTATGCGACGAGATCACGGCCATCGTGCCGCAGGCGCACAACCTGGCCGGCTCGACGTCGCTGAGCGAAGCGATCGCATTGATCTCGGCCGCCGCCGCGGTGGTCACCAACGATTCGGGCCTGATGCACATCGGCGCCGCCCTGGGGCGGCCGCTGGTGGCGATCTATGGCCCCACCGACCCGCGCCACACGCCGCCGCTGTCCCAGCTGGCGCAGATCCTGTGGCTGCACATCGAATGCTCGCCCTGCCAGCAGCGCGAATGCCCGCTGGGGCACCAGAACTGCATGAAGCAGATTCTTCCAGCTGACGTGTGGCAGCCATTGCAACCCATGCTTGCCGGCGCCTAAACCAAGGCAGGAGCGGCGGCACAACGATATTGAAGAGGACTTAATTATGATTCTGGTTACCGGCGCAGCAGGCTTCATCGGCGCGAACCTCGTGCACGCGCTGTCGCAGCGCGAGCCGTTCAGCGTCTTCGCCGTCGACAATATGTCGCGTCCCGAGAAGTTCCACAACATCGTCGACGCCGAGATCGCCGACTATGCCGACAAGGAAGACTTCCTGGTGCGCCTGAAGGCGGGCGAATTCGACAACAAGTTCACCGCCGTGCTGCACCAGGGCGCCTGCTCCAACACGATGGAGACCGACGGCCGCTACATGATGAAGAACAATTACGACTACACGGTCGCCCTGTTCGAATTCTGCCAGCGCCAGGGCATCCCCTTCATCTATGCCTCGTCGGCCGCCGTCTACGGCGCCGGCACCGTGTTCCGCGAGGAGCGCCCGCTCGAACGTCCGCTCAACGTCTACGGCTACTCGAAATTCCTGTTCGACCAGTACCTGCGCCGCTACTGGCAGGCCAAGGGCCAGGACGCCGGCAGCCAGGTGGTCGGCCTGCGCTACTTCAACGTCTACGGTCCGCTCGAAGGGCACAAGGGTACGATGGCGTCGGTGCCGTTCCACCAGTATCACCAGTTCCTCAAGGACGGCAAGGTCAGGCTGTTCGGCGCCAACGAAGGCTATCAGGCCGGCGCCCAGATGCGCGATTTCATCTACGTGGAAGACGTGGTCAAGGTCAACCTGTTCTTCCTCGATCACCCGGACAAGCGCGGCATCTTCAACCTCGGCACCGGCCGCGCGCAGCCGTTCAACGACCTCGCGGTGGCCACCGTCAACGCCCTGGCCAATGAAGGCAAGCCGGCGCTGTCGCTGCAGCAGATCATCGACGGGGGCCTGCTCGAATACCTGCCGTTCCCCGACAAGCTCAAGGGCAAGTACCAGAGCTTCACCCAGGCCGACATCGCGGCGCTGCGCGCGGCCGGCTACGACGAGCCGTTCACCGATGTGGCGAGCGGCGTGGCGAAGTACATGGACTGGCTGCGCGCGCAGCCGGCGCGCTGAGCCCTTTTCAAAAGGCAGCCGCGAGCCGCGCCACAAGCTCGACGCCGATCCAGCCCAGCCGCGCCACCTGCCCACCGAACCCGGCGTGGGCTACCGGCTCCGGCTGGGGCAGTGAGTGTGTGGAGGGCTCAGCGCGCCAGTCCGTGGCCGCCAACCGGTTCGGTCTCGAACCGTTCGGCGAAGCCGGCGATCAGCGGCCGGCCTTTGGCGATGGCGGCCTGCACCGACGGCAGCGACAGCGAAGCCTTGTGGCTGGCCTGGTCTTTCCAGGTCTCGGTGATCCAGATCGCGTCGGCATCCTGCGCGTCTTTCGCGATCACGTAGGCCAGGCAGCCGGGCATGCCGGCGGTGCCGTCCAGCAGGAGGGCGATGAGTGCGTCGCGCTGGCCCGGCTGGGCGCGCATTTTTCCAATCAAACCGTACATCCTGGGCTGCTCCATATCGATGGTGGTGGTGGCGGGGCCGGCGTACGCGCCGGACAGCGGCGTGACGGCCAATGGGGTGATGGCCAATGGTGTAATCGCCAACCCTGCGATCGCCGTGCGGCGGGATACCGGCATATGCTTTCTCCTGGCGTCATTGCAGAGTGACCGACAGTATAAGGCCCTGTTGGTTTAAGATGGTTTTTTTCACCACACTGTCACGGAACTTCGATGCGACTTCATCCCCTCGCCCTGGCCGCCGGCGCCGCCATCCTCGCCTTGTCACAAGCGGCGCACGCCCAGCAACCGTCCGCCATATCGGAAACCGCGCTGCGCGCGCACATGTCGTTCCTGGCCGATGACCTGCTCGAGGGCCGCGGCACCGGCCAGCGCGGCGGCGACCTGACGGTGCGCTACCTCGAGACCCAGGCCGCCCTGATCGGCCTGAAGCCAATCCCCGGCGGCGGCTATCGCCAGAAGGTCGAGATCGAGGGCAGCAAGCTGCTCGAGGGCAGCGCGGTCTTCAGCGCCGGCGGCAAGACCATCGAGCCGGAACTCGGCAAGGGCATCGTGATGGGCACCAGGAGCGGAAAAGAGAACGTGGCGTTCGACGCGCCGCTGGTCTTCGTCGGCTACGGCGCCGCCGCGCCCGAGGAAAACTGGGACGACTACAAGGGTCTGGACGCCAAGGGCAAGATCCTGGTCATGATGGTCGACGATCCCCAGCCCACCGCCGAAGAACCGAACCGCTTCGCCGGCAAGGCCTATACCTGGTACGGCCGCTGGGTCTATAAATACGAGGAAGCCGCGCGCCGCGGCGCCGCCGGCGTGCTGTTGATCCATACCACGCGGTCGGCCTCGTACCCGTGGAGCGTGCCGGCCAACGGCTTCGGCAACGAGCGCTTCGGCCTCAAGGGCAACGGCAACCCGATGGAAGGCTGGCTGCACGAAGACACCGCGCGCGAACTGTTCGCCGCCGGCGGCCATGACCTCGACCAGCTGCGCGCCCAGGCCGAGCGGCGCGATTTCCGCCCGGTCGACCTGAAGGTGGCCGCGAAGGTCGCGCTGCGCTCGACCATCCGTCCGGTGGACCAGTTCAACGTGGTCGGCATCGTGCCCGGCAGCGACCCGAAGCTGAAGGAGCAGGCCGTCATTTATTCTTCGCACTGGGATCACTTGGGCGTGGCAGAAGCGAAACCGGGCGCCGACCCCAAGGCCGACCGCATCTACAACGGCGCGATCGACAACGCCTCGGGCACCGCCGCGCTGCTGGCGATGGCGGCCGAAGCCGTCAAGAAGCCGGCCAAGCGCACCCAGATCTTCCTGTGGCCGGCGGCCGAAGAGCAGGGCCTGCTGGGCGCCGCCGCCTACGTCGCCAAGCCGGTGTGGCCGCTGGCGCAGACCGCCGCCGACCTGAACCTGGACAGCCTGAACTTCGTGGGCCGCACCAGGGACATCGGCGTGGCCGGCGCCGAGCGCAGCTCGCTGTACGAGACCTCGCGGCAGGTGGCGAAGTCGATGGGCCTGAAGATCGCGCCGGCCGTTCCCGACCTGTCGGGGTCCTTCTTCCGCGCCGACCACTTCGCCTTCGCGAAGGCGGGCGTCCCGGCCTTCAACGTCGGTTCGGCCGTGTTCTCGGGCGACGGCCACTTCGAGTTCGAGCAAAACCAGCAAGCATCGAGCGCCCGGATGAAGGACTTCAAGAACCATTACCACCAGGTCACCGACGAATACGTCCCGGAATGGGACCTGTCGGGCATGGTGCAGCAGGCCCAGTTCACGCTCAACCTCGGCTACGCCGTCGCCAACGCGCCGGCCATGCCGACCTGGAACAAGGGCGAAGCCTTCGGCAGCGTGAAGCGCTGAATTGAAGCGCTGAATGTGAAGCGCTGAGCTAGGCCGCCGCGGCGCCGCCGACTGCCGCCAGGATCCGTTCCAGCTCGGCCATGTCGAGCGGCTTGACCAGGTGATGGTCGAAACCGGCGCGGCGGCTGGCTTCGCGATCCTCGGCCTGGCCATAGCCGGTGACCGCCACCAGCAGCGCGCCGGCGCTGGCCGGCTGCGCGCGCAGGCGGCGCGCCAGTTCGAGTCCGTCCATGCCGGGCAGGCCGATGTCGAGCAGGCAGGCGTCGGGTGCGAACGCCTCGGCGCGCGCCAGCGCCGCGAACGGGTCGTGCTCGAGCGCGACTTCGTGGCCGGCGGCGCCGACGTACAGCGCCAGCACCTGGGCCGCGTCGACGTTGTCGTCCACCACCAGCACCCTCAGCGCGCGCGCCGCTTCCACCCGCGCCGCGCCAGGGCCGGCGCCAGGCGCGCCGGCGTTGCGCCCGGCGCAGCGCGGCAGGGTCACCGTGAAGGTGCTGCCCTGGCCCTGGCCGGCACTCTGCACCGCCACGCTGCCGCCGTGCAGCAGGACCAGGCTGCGCACCAGCGCCAGCCCGATGCCCAGGCCGCCCTGGGTGCGGTCCGGCGTGCGCTCGCCCTGCACGAACATCTCGAAGGCGCGCTCCAGCTCGTGCGGCAGCATGCCGATGCCGTTGTCGGCGACGACGATGCGCAGTGTCGTTTCATCGAGTTCGAGCGCCACCGCGATGCGCCCGCCGGCGGCGGTGAACTTGACCGCGTTGTGCAGCAGGTTGCCGACCACCTGCACCAGGCGCTTGCGGTCGCCCATCACCCAGGCCGGCGCCGGCAGCAGCGCGGTCTCCAGGTGGTGCCGCTTCTGGCGCAGCGGCTCGCCCACCTGTTCCAGCGCCTCGAGCACCACCTCGTTGACGTCGATGCGGACCTTCGACAGCGCCACCAGGCCGCGCGTGACGCGCGAGACGTCCAGCAGGTCGTCGACCAGGCCGGCCATGTGGCGCGCCTGGCGCGCGATGATGCCGCTGATCTGGCGCGTGCGCGCCGGATCCAGGCCGTCCCGGCCCAGCAGCTGGGCGCCCGAGGCGATCGGCGCCAGGGGATTTCTCAGTTCGTGCGCCAGCATGGCCAGGAATTCGTTCTTGCGGCGGTCGGCCTCGCGCAAGCCTTCCTCGGCGTTGACGCGGTCGGTGACGTCCTGGATGGTGCCGCGCAAGGCCGTCACGCGGCCGTCGGCGTCGAGCACCGCTTCGCAGTGCAGGTCGATCCAGATGCGGTGGCCGTCGGCGTGCAGCACCTGCATCTGCAGGCGGCCATTGCCGCCGTCGCGCTCCAGCTCGCGCAGCAGGGCGTCAAGCCGATCCCATGAGTCCTCGGGCAGCAGGGTGCCGCGCTGCTGCGCGAATGGCGGCAGCGCGCGCCCGCTGATGTAAGTCACCGATTCCGAGGTCTCGATCGCGCCGGTGGCCAGCGTCAGGTGCCAGGTGCCGAAGCGCGCCATCCGGTGCGCGTCGCGCAGCTCGGCCTCCTTGACCGCCAGCGCCTGCGCGCGCTCGCCCAGCAGGCGCGAGGCGGCGCCGATCGCCTCGGCCACCTCGGCCGTCTCCTTGACGTAGGCATGGGCGAAGCGCGGGGGATCCTCGCCCTTGCCCAGTGCCACCGCCGGCGCCGTCAGGCCCTGGACCGCGCTGGCCAGCCGGCCGCCGATCTGCCACGCCAGCCACAGGCCGATCGCGAACAGCAGGGTGATGCCGGTCAGGAGCGCCGCCAGCGGCTCGAACATGGCCTCGTTCAGGTTCGCGCGCGGCACGCCGATCGCCACGTGCCAGCCGGTGGCGCGCGAGCGCGAGTAGAAGGTCAGCAGGGTCGTTCCTTCCTGCGAGACCGAGGGCACGATGCCTTCGGGTGCGCTCAGGATGGCGCGGTACAGGGGATCGGTGACGCGCTTGCCGACGAACAGCTCCGGGCTGAGGTTGCGCGCGAAGATGGTGCCGGCGGCGTCGATCACCGAGGCGCGCGCGCCGTCCGCCACCGCCTTGGGCGACAGCATGTCGTCGAAGTAGTCGGGCTGCACGCCGACGCTCAGCACGTAGGCGATGCGGCCGTCGACCAGCACCGGAACGTTGACGCTGACGGTGGGGCGCTTACCTACCGCGCTGGTGAACGCGTTCGAAATCGAGGGTTTGCCGCTGGCGAACACGCTCTCGAGCTGCTGCGCGCGTCCGACCGGGAGCCCGGCGCCATAGGGAAGGCTGGTGTTGAAGATCTGCTGCCCGCTGCGGTCGCGCAGGACGGCGCCCATGCCGGGGCCGGCCAGCCGCAGGGCTTTGCGCGCCTGGCGGTGCGCGCGCGCGAAATCGGCGCTTTGCAGCGCGTCGAGGGTCGACAGGGTCTGGGCGATTGCCTGCGCCTGCAGCAGCTTGCTGTCGACCGTGTGCACCAGCGCGCGCACGGTCTGCATGGTATTGCGCTCGTACTGGGCGCGGCTCTTGCGGTATTGATCGATGAACAACAGCGAGGCGCCGACCACGCCCGGCAGCAGGGTCGCCAGGACGAGCCAGAGCAGGTAGGCCCGCAGCGGCCTGCGGGTCATGATGGAGGAGGCGCCAATCACATTGCTTTCCGGAAGTTTTGAACTGGCGATTCTACGCGCAATCTTCCCCGGGCACACTGGCCGGCGCGGTCGCTCATGGCCGGCGCACGATGGCGCGCAATCGTCGCGCGGTAGCGGCGGCTCAGGGACGGCTGCGGCTGAACAGTGTCTTGTAGTAGATCACCGTCGCGTGCCAGCGGCCGTTCGGGGTGCAGGCGTATTCGGGCAGCTCGCCGACCCGCTGGTAGCCGGTCTTGCGGTACAGCGCTTCGGCCTCGGACCCGGCCGCCGTGTCGAGGTAGAGCAGGCCGCGGCGCAGCGCCAGCGCCTCGATCTCGAGCGCCTGCATCAGGGCGGTGCCGATGCCCCGGCGGCGCTCGGTGCAATGCACCAGCACCTTCTGCACCTCGGCGCGGTTGTTGCCGTTCGGTTTCAGGCACAGCGCGAGCTGGGCGCTGCCGACCAGGTTGCCGTCGCGCTCGGCCGCGAGCAGCACGCGCCGCCCGGCGCCGACCTCGTCCGCCACGGCCTGCCAATAGGCGTCGAGCTGGTCCTGGTCGAGTCCGTTAAGAAAGCCCAGCGAATGGCCATCGGCGACGGCGTCGAGCAGCAGCGTGGCCAGTTGCGGCTTGCGCTCGGCGATGGCGCGCGGGTCGAGTCGGCGGATGATCATGATGGCTCCTGGTTGGGTAGGTGGCGCACCGGATCGCAGTGCGGAGAAATTTTATTTCCGAAGCACAATTTATGCCAACTGGTATGGCACTGAGTTGGAAAGCCTGTTCAAAATCGTTGCTATCACGCCATAGTTAAACCTAAATTAGAACGAATTTCACGGGTATTGACACTTGTCCATCGACAGCCGCAAGCGGCGTCAGTAACGTATTTCCGTTGAGAAATTTATTGACGCAGCAACCATTGGACGGGAAACGATATGGAAACGAGCAACGAGAACGAAGTGCTGTCTTTCCGCCTCGGAAAGGAAGAGTACGCGATCAGCATCCTGAAGGTGCAGGAAATCCGCGGCTACGAAGCGCCCACGCGGCTGGCCAGCGCGCCGGCGCACCTGAAAGGCATCATCAACCTGCGCGGCGCCATTGTTCCGATCGTCGACATGCGCCTGAAGTTCGGCATCGGCGCCGCGGTGTATGACGCGTTCACCGTCGTGATCATCCTCAACATCGAGCACCACGTGATCGGCATGGTGGTCGACAGCGTCTCGGACGTGGTCACCCTGAGCCCGGAGCAGATCCGGCCCGCCCCCGAGATGCAGGCCACGCTGGACGGCAACTGCCTGCTTGGCCTGGGCACCGTGGACGAGCGGATGCTGATCCTGCTCGATATCGACAAACTGATGCAGTCCGACGAGCTCGGGCTGGTGGCAGAGCTGCCGCGCGCTGCCTGAAAGGGAACCGACATGACACTTGCACACCTGAATATCGGAAAACGGCTCGCCCTGGGCTATGGCGTGATCTGTGCCATGCTGGTGGTGATGATCGTGATGAGTAATGCAATGCTGGGCCGGATCAATGCCGGCACCGACGAGATCGTCAACGGCCGGATGCCGCGCATCGAGCTCACCAACAGGATGCAGATGGAGGTCAGCGATATCGCGATCGCCGTGCGCAATATGATGCTGAGCAGCGACGCGGCCGACCATGCGCGCCAGGTGGATGTCATCATAACGTCGCGCAAGGCAATCGACGAAATCCTGGCCCAGATGAAGGATGCGCTGACCAACCCGAAAGCGGTCGAGCTGCTCGAACAGATGAACAAGGAAGTCGTGTCATACAAGGCGGGCCAGGATGCAATGATCAAGCATATCGCCGCCGGCGACATGGAGGCGGCGCACGCGCTGCTGGCGGACGACTTGCGTCCGCTGGTGCGGCGGCTCAAGCAGGCGACCGGCGAACAGATCGCGCTGCAGAACGAGATCGCCACCCAGGCGGCGCGCGATGCCGATGCCACCTACCGCAGCACCAGCATGCTGATGTGGGGCCTGGGCGGCGCCGCGCTGGCGCTGGCGGCCCTGGTGGCGTGGCGGATCACCCGTTCCATCACCGAGCCCCTGGGCCGTGCGCTCCAGATTGCCAATACCGTGGCCGCGGGCGACCTGACCAGCCGCATCGAGGTCACCGCGCGCGACGAGACCGGCCAGCTGCTGCAGGCCCTGAAGAGCATGAACGAGAGCCTGGCGCGCACCGTCGGCGCCGTGCGCGTCGGCACCGACACCATCGCGGTGGCCGCCGGCCAGGTGGCGGTGGGCAGCCAGGACCTGTCGGGCCGCACCGAGCAGCAGGCATCGGCGCTGGAAGAAGCGGCGTCCTCGATGGAAGAGCTGACGTCGACCGTGCGCCAGAACGCCGACAATGCGCGCCAGGCCAATGTGCTGGCCACGGCCGCATCGAACGTGGCGGCCCGCGGCGGCGCCGTGATCGAGCAGGTGGTGGGCACCATGGACGCGATCAACGCTTCATCAAGCAAGATCAATGACATCATCGGCGTCATCGACGGCATCGCCTTCCAGACCAATATCCTGGCGCTCAACGCGGCGGTCGAAGCGGCCAGGGCCGGCGAGCAGGGCCGGGGCTTTGCCGTGGTGGCGAGCGAGGTGCGCAACCTGGCCCAGCGCTCGGCAGCGGCCGCCAAGGAGATCAAACAGCTCATCGGCGACTCGAGCGACAAGGTGGCCGGCGGCAGCCGCCTGGTGGCCGAAGCCGGCGCCACGATGGCGGAGATCGTCGACAGCGTGCGCCGCGTGACCGACATCATGGGCGAGATCAGTTCCGCCAGCCACGAGCAGACCGAGGGCATCGAGCAGATCAACGGGGTGGTGGCGCAGATGGACGAGGGCACGCAGCAGAACGCGGCCCTGGTCGAGGAGGCGGCGGCCGCGGCGGCGGCGCTGCGCGAGCAGTCGACCTTGCTGGCGCAGGCCGTGTCGGTGTTCCGGATCGACGGCGCGCAGATGCTGGCGGCGTCGAGCGCCGCGGTGGACGCGTCGCCGGCGGGCGCGGGGCCGGTGGTGGCGCCGGTGGCGCCGCCGGCGCGGCCGGTACTGGCCGCAGGCAAGCCACGTGCGCGCCCGGCTGCGGCGACATCGACGGCGAAGGCGACGGAGGCGGCGGGGGAGTGGGAAGCGTTCTGAGGCCGGAGGATTGACAGCCGCGACGGCAAGCCTGGCTTGCCGTTTTGCTGTTTTGATATGAATCATTACTAAAAACCTTGCATATCGTCCAGAAAATAGCTCGATCAGGCGGATATCCCCGATTCGTTAGCGTGCACACATCGTCATAGCAAGAACTTGAACGTACTCTAATTTCCATTTGGAAATATCTATTAATAGAATGGAAATGAGGAGTACGACCATGAAGTTAGCAAACCTGGGTATCGGCAAGCGCCTGGCGCTGGGTTTCGGCGCCGTCAGCCTGATGCTGGTGCTGATCAGCGCCCTGAGCAATGCCTCCATCCTGCGCCTGAACAACGGCACCAGGGAGATCGTCGAACACCGCATCCCGGCCATCGAGATGAGCAACCGGATCGATGCCCAGATCAGCATCATCGCCATCGCCGTGCGCAATATGATGCTCAACGACGATCCGGTCGACCGCCGGCTGCAGGTCGGGGCGATCGAGGACGCGCGCAAGGTGATGACCACCACCCTGGTCGAGATCGAGCCGACCCTGCTGGCGCATGCCGCCTCGATCGGCATCCTGCGCCGCATGGAAACGGCCAGCGCCAGCTATCTGGCCGGCGCCGACGAGCTGGTCAAGCTGATCCAGGCCGGCGAGGACGCGCAGGCCAGGGCTTATCTGCTCAACGAGCTGCGTCCGCGCCTGGGCGCCCTGAAAGAGGCCATCGGCGCCGAGCTGGCGCTGCAGAAACAGTTCAGCGAGGCGGCGGCGCAGGATGCGGCCGCGACCTACGGCAGCACCATCCGCCAGACCTGGGGCCTGGGCCTGTTCGCGCTGGCGCTGGCTGCGGGCATCGCCCTGTGGATCACGCGGTCGATCACCCGGCCGGTGGCGCGCGCGCTGGAAGTGGCCAATACCGTGGCCGCGGGCGACCTCACCAGCCGCATCGAGGTCACCACGCGCGACGAAATGGGTCAGCTGCTGCAGGCCCTGAAGACCATGAACGAAAGCCTGGCGCGCACCGTCGGCGCCGTGCGCGCCGGCACCGACACCATCGCGGTCGCCGCCGAGCAGGTCGCCGCCGGCAGCCTGGACTTGTCGAGCCGTACCGAACAGCAGGCGTCGGCGCTGGAAGAAACCGCGTCATCGATGGAAGAGCTGACCTCGACCGTGCGCCAGAACGCCGACAACGCGCGCCAGGCCAGCATGCTGGCCGCATCCGCGTCCGGCGTGGCCGCGCGCGGCGGCGACGTCATCCATCAGGTGGTCGGCACGATGGACGAGATCCAGGCGTCTTCGAGCAAGATCGGCGACATCATCGGCGTCATCGACGGCATCGCTTTCCAGACCAATCTCCTGGCGCTGAACGCCGCGGTCGAAGCGGCCAGGGCCGGCGAGCAGGGCCGGGGCTTTGCCGTGGTGGCGAGCGAGGTGCGCAACCTGGCCCAGCGCTCGGCGGCGGCGGCCAAGGAAATCAAGGGGCTCATCGGCGACTCGAGCGACAAGGTGGCCAATGGCAGCCGGCTGGTGGCCGAGGCCGGCGCCACGATGGACGAGATCGTCGACAGCGTGCGCCGGGTGACGGACATCATGGCCGAGATCAGCGCGGCGAGCCGGGAGCAGACCGACGGCATCGAACAGATCAACGGGGCGGTGGCGCAGATGGACGAAGGCACGCAGCAGAACGCGGCCCTGGTCGAGGAAACCGCCGCCGCATCGAATGCGATGCAGGAGCAGGCGGCGCGGCTGGCGCAGGCAGTGGCGGTATTCCGGATCGCCGCCGCCCCGGCTGCCGCAGCGCCGAGGGCGGCCGTGCGGGCGCCGGCGTCGCGCCGCCCGGCGGTCGCCGGCCCTGCCGCAGCCGGGGCGGCGGCGTTCTGAGCGATTGTCCGACCAGCGCGAACCGGACGGCCAAATCGAGCCGCTGCACCCGTCGGCTGTCGATGACGCCGAATGTGATGCGCAGCAAGTGCTCAACAGAAGCGACTCGCCCGCCATCGCGCCCGATGCCAGCCGAGGTAGTTGGGTAGCCGGCGCGACGCCACGTCATGAAAGCGCCAGCCATTCCTTGAAGCGTCGGTGACAGCCGTTGACGTGCTGGACATGGAGGGCGCCCCCGACGGCCTTGCGGACCCGTTCGCCGGCGCCGGCATTGACGGCCTGGTGCGCGACGCCGAGGGGCACGCGCGAAGGCATGGGCGGCGCTGGCGTCCGTGACCAGCAGCGCCTGGGGCGCATCCACAGCGAACGAGGACAGCGCCAAATAAAAACGGCAAGCCGCGAGGCTTGCCGTTGTTGTGCTTCGTGCCGGGTGACGCACACCCGGATCGAGGCGGCGTCGTTTAGAACGAGTGACGCAGGCCGACGTTGTAGACCTGTGGGTCCGAACCGAAGGCGGTTGCTGGCAGGGCGACGGTGCCTGCTGCCGAGGTCAGCGAGAACACGCCGTTGCTGTTGTTGCGCAGCTTGGCGTACGACGCGTACACGTTGGTGCGCTTCGACAGGGTGTAGGTGTAGGCCAGGGTGACTGCCTTGCCTTCCGTATCGCCCAGCTCCTGCTCTTGCTGCTGGTAGTTCAGGTAGACGCGGCTGGCGCCGAAGCCGTACGAAATACCGGCGTTCATCTGCTCGTACTTGTTGTCGATGCGGTTGGCGAATTCAGGATCGGCTGCCATGTAGCCGCCACGCAGTTCGAAGTCGCCGAACTTGTAGCCCAGGCCGAAGTTGTATTCCTTGCTGTCGCCCGATGGCAGGTCTTCGCGGTTCTGGTAGCCAGCGCCGACGTAGAAGCCCGCGTTCGCGTATTCCAGCGCCACGCCGGTGATGTCGCCGGTGTCTTGCGTGGTGGTCTCGTTACGCTCGCCCGCGCCATAGGCTGCGCGCAGAGTGAAGCCGTTCAGCGCGTTGCTCTGGTAGTTGACCGAGTTGTCCAGGCGACGGGTCAGGCGGTTGGTGCCGAAGGCTGCCAGGTTGGAACCGTAGAAACCCTGGCCCAGGATGTCCGATGCGCCAGCGACGGCGGCGATCGGGCCGTATTCGCGGCCGACGGTCACGGTGCCGAAGGCGCCTTGCAGGCCGACCACGGCGCGGCGGTCGAACAGACGCGAGTTGGTCGCGCCGGTGTCGGCAGCGATGGCGGCTTCGATGTTGAACAGTGCTTTCAGACCATTGCCCAGGTCTTCGGTGCCACGGAAGCCGAGACGGCTTGCCGACTGGGTGCCCGACTGCACGACGGTGCGGCTGCTTTCGCCTGGCGCATCGTTGTTTTCGACGCCGATCGAGGCGTCGATCATGCCGTACATGGTGACGCTGGTTTGTGCTTGAGCCGCCAGCGGGAGTGCCGACACGAGGGCGATGGCAAGGATTTTGTGCTTCATGGATGTCTCTCCAGTGTTTGTTTGTGAAATAGCATATTCATGATGACATGCCAGACGGACATTTGTCATCGGTCCCCAACCAATCGAAACGAGGGCGAAACCCCCAATTGACAAGCGCGAATCGACCTCGCACGCCGCCGTTTTCATAGGAGAACCCTGTATTGGCGGGCTCCGTGCGAAGTAACCCGGGGGACATCGGAGGGCCTAAAAAAATTGCTGATAATCAATTTATTGCGTTGCAATAACGCCACATTTTCGCCATTGACATCTGCTGCGGTGCGCAATAACGGTGCGAATCCCCACTGCCGCTGGTGTAGCGGCGGCGGCCGGCGCGGCGCGCATGGATGCCCGCGCACGCTGTTGCCGGGTACCAGATAGGCCTCGTCTGCCTGTGGCCCTTGCACTATGCATATGCGCTTTTTGCACCGCGGTAGTGCATCGTCTCCGCACCCGCCGGCGTGGCCCGGCGCAACAGACTTGACAGTCGCCTCGATACGTCGATGGTGTCGGAGCCATGGGGGCAGGCCGCTTTCGATGTGCGACGGGGCGCCACGACCAGGCCGGCGCGGATGCCGACCTGATCGCTTCAGCGTGTGGTCCAAGTCGGCGCGGCCGGCCTCGGCGCCATGCTACGATCACGGCGTCGATGGCCCCGGCCACGATTCGCTTATTGATATGGACGACATTCCAGAGGACCGATACGACGTGCAAACCGGTATCACGCAAGCGCCATTCGGCCGACTGCCCGACGGCAGGGCCATCACCCAGTTCACGCTGACCAATGCCGGGGGCATGGTGGCGAAGATCATCGACTTTGGTGGCGTCATCACCGAGCTCCATGCGCCCGACCGCGACGGCAACTTCGCCGACGTGGTGCTGGGCTTCGGTTCGCTTGAGCACTACCGCACGGACAGCCCCTATTTTGGGGCGCTGATCGGCCGCTACGGCAACCGCATCCGGCATGGACGCTTCACGCTCGACGGACAAGAAGTGCAGCTCCCGGTCAATAACGGCAACAACCACCTGCATGGCGGGCCGGATGGCTTCGACCGCGTCAAATGGGAGGCAGCGGTGATTGGCGCCAGCCTGCGCCTGCGGTATCGCAGCGTCGATGGCGAGATGGGCTATCCGGGCAACCTCGATGCGACCGTCACCTACACGCTCCTCGACACCAACGAGCTGGTGGTGTCGTTCCACGCCGTCACCGACAAGGCGACGCCGGTCAACCTGACCCAGCACAGCTACTTCAACCTGGCCGGCGACGGCGACATCCTCGGCCACGTCCTGAACATCGAGGCCGACGCCTTCGTGGCCATCGATGCCGAATCGATCCCGACCGGCGAGCTGACGCCGGTGAGCGGCACGCCGTTCGATTTCCGCACGCCGCGCCCGATCGGCGAGCGCATCGGCTGGCCGGACGAGCAGCTGGGCCATGGCGGCGGCTATGATCACACCTTCGTGCTCGACAAGCCGCAGGGCAAGGCGTTGCGCCGCGCCGCGCGCGTGTACGAGCCGGGTTCCGGGCGGGTGCTGGAATTGTGGACCGAGGAGCCGGGCGTACAGTTCTACAGCGGAAACTTCCTCGACGGTTCGCTTGCGGGCAAGGGCAGGACGTACCCGCACCGCAGCGGCTTGTGCCTGGAGCCGCAGCATTTCCCCGATTCGCCGAACCAGCCGCAATTTCCGGACGTGATCCTGCGTCCGGGCCAGGTGTACCAGACCGAGTCGCGCTTTCGCTTCCTGGTGGAGCCGGGCGCATGATGGAGGTGCTGCAGGGCGCCGGGCACGAGCTCGGCGAATGCGCGCTGTGGTGCGAGCGCACCGGCCGGCTGCTGTGGACCGACATCCCGGCCGCCACCCTGTGGTCGCATTCGCCTTCGACCGGCCGCACCGCCAGCTGGAAGATGCCCGAGCGCCTGTGCAGCTTCGCGCTCACCGGCAGCGACGATCGCCTGCTGCTGGGGCTTGCCTCCGGCCTGGCCTTTTTCACGTTCTCGACCGGCAAGGTCACGCGCATCGTCGACGTCGAAGCGGATGATCCCTCGACGCGCCTGAACGACGGACGCTGCGACCGCCAGGGACGCTTCGTGTTCGGCATGTTCAACCAGGACGAGAATCCGAAGCGCGCGGTGGGCGGCTTTTATCGCCTGAACCTCGACCTGTCGCTGGAGTCGCTGCCGCTGCCGAAGGCGGCGATCGCCAACAGCATCTGCTTCAGCCCCGACGGCCGGCGCATGTATTTCGCCGACTCGCAAGAGAAGGCCATCCTGTACGCCGACTACGATCCCTGCAGCGCCCGGGTCGGGCGCGTGCACACCTTCGTCGCGGCCGATGCCGCGCCGGGCGAGCCGGATGGCGCCACGGTCGACGCCGAGGGTTTCCTGTGGAGCGCGCGCTGGGGCGCGGGGCAGGTGCTGCGCTTCGCCCCAAGCGGCAAGCTGGATCGGGTAGTCCCGCTGGCCGCGCCGCAGCCGAGCTGCCCGGCGTTCGGCGGGCCCGGCCTGTCGACGCTGTTCGTCACCAGCGCCCACGCGGGCATGACGGCGATCGACCGGGCTGCGGCGCCGCTGTCGGGGGCGGTGTTCCAGCTGCCCCTGGACGTGCGCGGCTTGCCCGAAGCGCGCTTTCTTCACCGCTGAGCGTTGCCGTGGGCGGCCGCAACCGCCGGGCTCGATTCAATTGTGTCATCGACACAACCACCAAAAGTCACGGATGTGTAACGGGCGCAGCCTGTTTCGTTTGCTCGCTATAATCGCCCACGATAAGAAAAATGTTGGCGGCCGGGCAATAAGAACGCTTCGGGAAACGTTCCAGTGTATCAAGCCCAGCCAGCTTTGCGAGAACCATACTGGGCAATCCTGATGAGCAATCTGAGCAGTTTCCCGCCGGCGGCCGTCGGCGGCTTGGCGCTGGGAGAGCCGGCGCAGTCCGAGCCACACGCCTGGCCCGAGGGCCTGCGCGCCATCTTCGACCTGATCCTGGCATCGCGCTTTCCGATGTTCCTGGCCATCGGCCACGACCTGCGCCTGTTCTATAACGACGCCTATTCCGACTTGCTCGGTGACAAGCACCCGGCCGCGTGCGGCGCGCCATACGCCAGCGTCCGGCCCGAATTGTGGGAGCGCATGCGGCCCTATTTCGCACGCGTGCTGGCCGGCGAAGCGACCCAGCTCCAGCACGCCCTGATGGAATTCGAGCGCAACGGCAAGCGCGAGCGGCGTTTCTTTTCCATCTCGCTGTCGCCGGTGCGCCATGCGGGGCAGGTGGCCGGCGTCTATTGCGTGTTCACCGAGACCACGTCCGACGTGCTGTCCGAGCACCGCCACGCGTTTCACCAGAAGCTGGGCGAGACCCTCGACGGCCTGGATGACGCCGCCCACATCATCAAGGCCACCAGCGCCATGACCGGGCAGACCCTGGGCGTGGCGCGCGTCGGCTATGGCGAGATCGATCAAGCGGGCCGTACCGTGAACGTCGACCGCGACTGGACCGACGGCCGCATGGCCAGCCTGGCCGGCATGTCGCATGCGCTGGACGACTTCGGACCCGGGATCGCCGCCATGCTGCGCCAGGGCCGCACCGTGCGCATCGACGACGTCGCGGCCGACGCCCACTCGGCGCCATGCGCCGCGGCCTATGCCGGCATCGGCGCGCGCGCCGCGGTGATCGTGCCGATCATCGAAGAAGGCCGCCTGTCGGCCGTGTTCTACCTGCACGAACCGTCCGCGCGCCACTGGACCGAGCAAGAAACCGCGATGGCCGAGGACGTGGCGCGCCACACGCGCGAAGTGGTGCGCCGCTCGCGCCTCGAGGAAACCCTGCGCGACGAGTCCCGGGTGCTGGAGGCCGTCAACCGCACCGGCCAGGTGCTGGCCTCGACGCTCGACCTGGCCACGCTGTCGCAGGCGGTCACCGACGCCGGCACGGAGCTGAGCGGTGCGCGCTACGGCGCCTTCTTCCACCATGCCGACGGCGAGCGCGAACCCTTGCGCTTGTACGCGCGGTCGGGCGCCGCGTGCGACGGGTTCGAGCGGATCGGGCCGCCGCTGTCGGCCGAGATTGTCCGCCTGGTGATGCAGGGCCACGGCGCGCTGCGCAGCAACGACATCGGCAGCGACCCGCGCTATGCCTCCCTGGCGGCCTGCGGCATGCAGCCGGGCCACCTCGCGGTGCGCAGCTTCCTGGCGGTGCCGGTGGTCTCGCACTCGGGCCGGGTGCTGGGCGGCCTGTTCTTCGGCCATCCCGACGCCGGCGTGTTCAGCGAGCGCACCGAACGCATCGTGTCCGGCATCGCGGCCCAGGCCGCGGTGGCAATGGACAACGCCCAGTTGTACGAAATCGCCCAGAAGTCGGCGCTCGAGCGCGACGCGCTGCTGCAGAGCGAGCGCGCGGCGCGCGTGCAGGCCGAGCGCCTCAGCCACGCCAAGGACGAATTCCTGGCCATGCTGGCGCACGAGCTGAGAAATCCCCTGGCGCCGATCAGCAGCTCGGCCAGCCTGCTGAGCATGCAGTTCGCCACCGAGCCGCGCATCTGCCAGACCAGTTCCATCATCAGCCGCCAGGTCAAGCACATGAGCCGCCTGATCGACGACCTGCTGGACGTCTCGCGCGTGACGCGCGGCCTGGTCAAGCTCAAGCTGGCGACGGTCGATTTTCGCGAGGTCGTGACCGGGGCGCTCGACCAGACCCGCCCGCTGGTGCTGGAAAAAGCGCACCAGGTGCGGGTGGAACTGCCGGAGGCCCCGGTCTGGGTGCGCGGCGACCAGACGCGCCTGGTGCAGAGCGTGGCCAATATCGTCAACAACGCCGCCAAGTACACGCAGAAAGGCGGCCAGCTGGCGCTCAGGCTCGAGGTGGTCGATGGCCGCATGGTCTTGCGCGTGCGCGACAACGGGTCCGGCATGCCGCCCGACCTGGTGCCGAGCGTGTTCGACCTGTTTACGCAAGGCGCGCGCACGCTGGCGCGCTCGCAGGGCGGCCTCGGGCTGGGCCTGACGCTGGTCAAGCGCCTGGTCGACCTGCACGAGGGCGAGGTGGCGGCGCACAGCGACGGCGTCGGCTTCGGCAGCACCTTCACGCTCACCTTGCCCTGCGTGACGCTCGCGTGCGACGGCAGTGACGTGCAGCCGGGCGACCCCGAGGCCGCGCGCGCCGTCCTGCAGCGCAAACTGCGGGTGCTGATCGTGGACGACAACAGCGACGCCGCGGACAGCCTGGCCAACCTGCTGCAGGTGCAGGGCCACGCCACCTCGGTCGAGTACGACGCCCAGTCGGCCCTGCGCCGCGCGCGCGCCGAGCGGCCCGACGTGATGCTGATCGATATCGGCCTGCCCGACGTCGACGGCTACCAACTGGCGCAAGAGCTGCGGTCCCTGCCCGAGACGGCGGCCACGGTGCCGGTCGCGGTGACCGGCTACGGCCAGGCCAAGGACCGCGAACGGGCGCTGCAGGCGGGCTTCGCCCATCACCTGGTCAAGCCGGTCGACATGACGGCGCTGGTGCGCGTCCTCGAGTCCAGCGCGGCGCTCGCGGCGGTGGCGGAAGCGGCGTCCGGCCCCGTGGCGCCCAGGCCGGCTTCGGCGTCCGAATCCGAAGAGACGATGGCGCCGGCCTGAATCGACCGCCGGACCACGGCCGTCCGGGGCGGGGGCTTTTTACAGTCAGCTCGAACTTGCTCATTGTTGCGCGGTCTTATGCAATATGAGCAAGCTTGTTTCGATCAGAGTCGCCGCCAAGGCGCTTGGTGTCTCGGCCAGCACGCTGCGGCGCTGGGAAGCGAGTGGACGCCTCGTGCCAGTGCGCACCGAGGGTGGCCAGCGCCGCTACGACCTGGCGGCCCTATGCCCCCGGTTCGCCCATGGCGCGCCGGCGCCGCGCCGGACGATCGCCTATGCGCGCGTCTCCAGCCACGACCAGCGCGCCGACCTGGAACGGCAAAAGCGGGTGCTGGAACTGTACTGCGCAAGCCAGGGCTGGTCCTTCGACACGGTCGCCGACCTTGGCTCGGGCATGAACTACCATAAGAAAGGCCTGGCTCGGCTGCTCGAGGCGATCCTCGCAGGCACGGCCGGACGCCTGGTGCTGACCCACAAGGATCGCCTCCTGCGCTTCGGCGCCGAGCTGGTATTCGCCGTCTGCGAGGCAAAACAGGTCGAGGTCGTCATCATCAACCAGGGCGAGGACAGCAGCTTTGAGGAAGACCTGGCCAGCGACGTGCTGGAGATCATCACCGTCTTTTCTGCACGGCTGTACGGCAGCCGAAGCCACCGAAACAAGAAGCTGATCGACGGGGTGCGCCGCGCCGTGCAGGAGGCGCAGTGCTGATCGCGCACCGCATCCGGCTCGCCCCCAACAACGCCCAGGCCACGTACCTGGCGCGCGCGGCCGGCGTCGCCCGCTTCGCCTACAACTGGGCCCTGGCCGAGTGGCAGAGACAATACGAGGCGCGCAAGGCCAACCCCGCCCTGCCGGCGCCGTCGCAGCTGGCGCTGCGGCGCCAGCTCAACGCCATCAAGCGCGAACAGTTCCCCTGGATGCTCGAGGTGACCAAGAATGCGCCGCAGATGGCGATCATCCAGCTCGGCGAGGCCTTCAAGAATTTCTTCGCGCGCCGCGCGCGCTACCCGAAGTTCCGCAAGAAGGGACGGCACGACCGTTTTACCTTGACCAACGACCAGTTCCGCATCGACGGCAAATACATCCAGATCCCGAAGCTGGGCCCTGTTCGCATGCGCGAAAGCCTGCGCTTTGCCGGCCGCATCGTCTCGGCCACCGTCTCGCGCACTGCCGGGCACTGGTACGCCAGCATCACGGTCGATACCGCAGAGGAAACGCACCTGCCGCCCGCCGACAACCAAGGCGCGGTCGGGGTCGACCTCGGGGTAGCGGCGCTGGCGACCCTGTCGAACGGCGAAGTGTGGACCGGGCCGAAGGCGCTCCGATCCCTGCTCGGGCGGCTGCGCCGGCTGTCGCGCTCCCTCTCGCGCAAGGTCAAGGGCTCGCGCAACCGGGCCAAGGCGAAACTGAAGCTGACCCGGCTGCACGCGAGGATCGGCCACCTGCGCAGCAACGCCTTGCACCAGCTCACCAGCAGCATCGCGCGGCGCTTCCACACCATCGGCATCGAGGACCTGAACGTCAAGGGCATGCTGGGCAACCGGCGCCTGGCGCGCGCGATCGCCGACATGGGTTTCCGTGAACTGCGGCGCCAGTTGGACTACAAGGCGGCATGGCGCGGTGGCCGGGTGGTGGTGGCCGGCCGCTGGTACCCGAGCAGCAAGACGTGCTCGATCTGCGGCCACATGCTGGAGAAGCTCGACCTGGGCGCCAGGCAGTGGACCTGCCCGGGCTGCGGAACGGTCCACGACCGCGATGTCAATGCGGCCGTTAACCTCGAAACGATGGCGGTAAGTTCTACCGCGACAGCCTGTGGAGGGGCAGGCGCTGGCGCCGTGCGCGAGCACGGCGTGAAACCGGCCCCGGTGAAGCAGGAATCCAGCAGCGAGCAGGTTTAGGCAATTTCGACCAGCTTTGCGCAAGTCTGGAGGAACGGTATGATTGCGCCTCCGTCAATGAAAGGATGAGCATGTCCGAATTCGTCTTCGCCGCACCCGCCACGCCTTCCGTGGCCGTCAGCGGTTCGAGCAGCCGTTTCCCGGTGCGCCGCGTGTTCTGCGTCGGCCGCAACTACGCCTCGCATGCGCGCGAGATGGGGAGCGACCCGAACCGCGAACCGCCGTTCTTCTTCACCAAGCCGGCCGACGCGGTGGTGCCGGCCAGCGGCGCGGTGCCGTATCCGCCGTCGACCGGCGACCTGCATCATGAGATCGAACTGGTGGTGGCGCTGGGCGCGGGCGGCGCCGACGTCGACCCGGCCGACGCGCTCGACCTGGTGTGGGGCTATGGCGTGGGCCTGGACCTGACCCGGCGCGACCTGCAGGCCGCGGCCAAGGACACCGGCCGTCCCTGGGACATGGCCAAGGGCTTCGACGCGTCGGCGCCATGCAGCGCGCTGCATCCGGTGAGCGAGGTGGGCCATCCCGCCAAAGGCCGTATCTGGCTGGAAGTGAACGGCGCCCTGCGCCAGGAAGGCAACCTCGATGAACTGATCTGGCCGATCGCCGACGTGATCGCCTACCTGTCGCGCTTCGTGACCCTGGCGCCGGGCGACCTGATTTATTCGGGCACGCCGTCGGGCGTGGCGGCGCTCAGGCCGGGCGACCGCGTGCGCGGCGGCGTCGACGGCGTCGACACCTTCGAACTCGAGATCCGCTGAGCCTCCATCAAGCCTGCCATCTGCGCCTGCAAGGCCTGGCGCGCCGCGTCGAGCTGGGCGCCGTTGGTCTTGCCCGAGAGCGCGCCACGGTCCTTGCGCCCCAGGAAGTAGGCGACCCGCTCGGCATTCGCGCCGGAAGGGTGGGGCAGGCCGTGCAGGATGCGCTCGGCGCGCAGCACGCCTTGCGCCGCCAGCCAGTCCAGGCTAGCGCCGACGCTGGCTCCCATTGGGATGAACAGGGCGTCGGGCAGCATGGCCGCTTCATGCGCGAAGTAGCGCAGCGTTTGTTCGCGTAGAAAGGCGTGGCGCGGCATGGCGGGCGTGCCGCTGTAGTTCTTGCCGTCCACGAACACCGGGTGGCGCAGGATGGCGCCGATCTGGACCACCCCGGCGTCAGGGCCGAACAGGGTGGCGCAGCTGGCGATGCCGAGCCAACGTTGCACCCCGATCGCATCGAGCAGGGCCACGAAGTTGGGCCGGATCGCGCCGCTGAAGGCGCCGGCCCGGCGCGCCGCCACCAGCACGTCGTCGGTGGAAGCGCCCGCGGCCATCCGGCGCTGCGCCTCGCGCATCGCATTCTTCCACTGCACGAAGCCGGGCGAGATGCCGACCACCGCCACGCGCGCGGCGCGGTTCACCGACTCGAACGGCACGTAATAGCTGCGGTAACGCCCATCATTTGCCAACAGGAAATTCTCCGGGATGTCGGCCGGTGCGGCGATGCCGGACAGATCCAGCGCGCGGATCGCCTCCGCATAACGGTCGAAAAGAATATCCATGGAATTGGGAGGCAAAGGTCGACAAGCTCGACATTCTGCCAGCGTTTTGTGTCGCATCAATGTACGCGAAGTTTGATACGCTAGTGACATCGACGCACATTGCGCCAGATCCAATAGGAGAAGGGCCATGACTCAAGTCGCATTGATTGCCGTGCATGGCATGGGGGAAACGCTGCCCGCGTATGCGGACGGCCTGGTGGCGCGGCTGCGCGCCCGCCTGGGCGGCCTGGCGGGCCACGTGACGATGCGCTCGGTCTATTATCAGGGCATTCTGCACGACAACCAGCGCCAGGTCTGGGAGCGCACCGCCGCCGCCGGCAAGCGGCGCTACGACGCCCTGCGCAAATTCGTGCTGTACGGCCTGGGCGACGCCGCCGGACTGGAAAACCGCAAGGAAATCCCCGGTTCGGTCTATGAGCTGGCCCAGGGAGAGATCGCGGCCGCCTTGCTGTCGGCCCATGCGGCGCGTCCCGCGATGCCGGTGGTGTTCGTCGCCCAGTCGCTGGGCGGGCAGGTGCTGTCGAGCTATCTGTACGACGCCCAGAAGGCGGCCGCCGGCCGTCCGGTCGGCGCCGGCATCTGGCGCAATATCGACGCCTGGGCGTCCGGCGTGCTGGGCCGGTCATTGACCGCGAGCGAGCGCCTGTTCCTGGGCGGCGGTACCTGCGCCGGCCTGGTCACCACCGGCTGCAATATCCCGATCTTCGTTGCCGCGCACAAGGAGATGGACATCATCCCGATCGCGCCGCCCACCTCGCTGTTCAAGTGGATCAATTTCTACGATCCGGACGACGTGCTCGGCTGGCCGCTGCAGCCGTTGTCGCAGGGCTACCGCATGCTGGTGGAGGACCGCGCGATCAATGCCAGCGGCGGCGTGGCGAGCCTGCTGGCGCGCAGCTGGAATCCGCTGTCGCACGAGAGCTACTGGGAGGACGCCGCGGTGCTCGATGCAATCGCCGCCATGCTGCGTCGGCTGGCGGCCTGATTGCCCAGGCCGCCTACATCGCCTACATCGCCTACATCGCCTACATCGCCTACATCGCCAGCGCCGGCGTCTTGCGCAGCGCCAGGCGCGACTGGGCAGGCGCGTCGCCATTGCCCAGGCTGAAGCCGGCCGCCACGGTGGCCAGGCGCGTCGCCTGTTCCTGCATGCTGGCTGCCGCCGCGGCGGCCTGTTCCACCAGCGCCGCGTTCTGCTGCGTCACCTGGTCCATCTGCGTGATCGCCTCGTTCACCTGATGGATGCCGGCGCGCTGTTCCTGGGTGGCCGACGTGATTTCGGACATCATGTCGGTCACGCGCGCCACGCTGGTCACCACGTCGTGCATGGTGGTGCCAGCCTGCTGCACCAGGGTGGTGCCGGCATTCACCTGGGTCATCGAGTCGCCGATCAGGCCCTTGATTTCCTTGGCCGCGCTGGCCGAGCGCTGCGCCAGGTTGCGCACCTCGCTCGCCACCACGGCGAAGCCGCGGCCCTGTTCGCCGGCGCGCGCCGCTTCGACCGCCGCATTCAGGGCCAGGATATTGGTCTGGAAGGCAATGCCGTCGATCACGCCGATGATGTCGACGATCTTGCGCGCCGAGGCGTCGATGGAACCCATCGTGTCGACCACCTGGCCGACAATGGCGCCGCCGCGTACCGCCACCTCGGACGCCGCCTGCGCCAGGCCATTGGCCTGCACCGCATTGTCGGCGTTCTGGCGCACGGTCGCCGTCAGTTCTTCCATCGAGGCCGCCGTCTCTTCGAGCGAGCTGGCCTGCTGCTCGGTGCGGCTCGACAGGTCGAGGTTGCCGGCCGCGATCTCGCTCGACGCGGTGGAGATGGCGGTGGTGCCATGCTGGACCTCGGCCACGACCCGGTGCAGGGCGCCGTTCATGGTTTCCAGCGCCCGCATCAGGTCGCCCACTTCGTCTTTCGAGTAGGTGGCGAAGGTATTGCCGAGGTTGCCCGCGGCCACGGTTTGCGCGACCTCGAGGGCCGAACCCAGGGGCCTGGTGATGCTGCGCGTGATCATGATCGCGGCGACCGAGCCCAGCGCCGTTGCCAGCACGGCCAGCAGGACGACCAGGCGCGTGCTGCGCTCGTTGGCGGCCGCGATCTCGACCGCGGTCTGGTCGATCGCCTGGCGCTGCATGTGGAGCAGGCCCTGCAACTTGGTGCCGTAGGCAGCGGCTGCAGGCGAGAAAACTTCTCCATACGCGCGCTCGGCGCCATCGGCGTCGCCCGTGGTCCGCGCGTTCATCACCAGTTCCTTGGCATTCTGGTAGGTCTTGCGCAGCGCGACGATCTCGCCCAGCGCCTGCTTTTCTTCCGGCGAGTCGAGCAGCGCCTCGACCTTCTTGAGGATGCCGGTGCTTTCGGCCACGCTGTCCTTGATCTGCTTGGCGAACACGTCCGACAAGGTGCTGTCGGCGCTGCGCGCGATCAGCGAGGTGCGGACGATCGCCGAATGCACCAGGAGATACCAGTCCGCTACCAGGCGTTCCTTGGTCAAGGGCTTTTGCATCATCTGGCGGGTGGCTTCGGCACTGCTGTGCGTGGTGTACACCGCAAATGCGGTGCCGGCCAGGGAGAGAACGAGAATCGTGGCGAACGCGAGCGTCAGGCGCGGGCCGATGCGAAGATTTTTAAACACAATGTCAATAACCCGTAGAAACGGAAGATTCCGTAGGGAAAGTATCACCTGTTTAAGTCTGAAATGATATCTCCGGTATGCCAGCTGTTGTAAGTACGCATCGCGCCTTGCCCGGCGAATGCAGGCCTATATGCCCCGCATCCCCGCCGCCTCCAGCGTGAACAGGGGACGAATGTCGCCCGCGACCATGCCGCGCGCATTCTTGATGGCGGGCTGGCGGTAGCGCTCGAGCGCGGCCTTGCGCTTCGCGTCGAGCAGGCCAAGCTGGTCGAGCACGGCGTACACGGCCGGATGCAGCGCGCGGCTGTTGCCGTCCGCAATCTTGATCGCGATACCGATCCCGGCCGAGCGCACGCCGATCGCCTGCACCGCGTCAGCGCCGATCTTGGCCACCCAGTCGCCGCCGCCGGCCGTCATCCAGTGCAGGTCGGTACGCTCCTGGCCCGAGACCATGTCGGGCCGCGCCGTCATGGCCTCGCCCAGGATGCCCATTGCGCCGCCCAGCTGCGGATCGTTGTTTCCATGCGCCAGGCGCGCATACAGGTGCGCCAGGCGTGACAGCGGCAGCGCATAGTTCGGCGCCGAGCAGCCATCGATCACGGTCGGCATGGCGTCAACAGGCACGCCGGCGGTGTCGGCCAACGCGGCGCGGATCGCCTGCTGCAGCGGGTGGCCGCGCTCGACGTAGCCGGCGCTCGGCACGTCGTACAGGCGGCACCAGGCCAAAAAGCCGCTGTGCTTGCCGGAACAGTTGTGGTGCAGCGGCGTCCACTGCGCATCCTGCGGCGGCTGCGTTCCCGTGAACTCGTAGTGCAGCGGCTGCGCGCAGCCGCATTCGAGGTGGCCGGGTTCGAGGCCGATCTTGTCCAGGATCGCGCGCACGCCCGCGAGGTGGATGTCCTCGCCCGAATGGCTGGCGCACAGCAGCGCCACTTCGTCCTGCGTGAGACCAAAGCGCGCCGGGCCGTCGGACAGGATGAAGGGCAGGGCCTGGAAGGGTTTGAGCGCGGAACGGGTGAAGGTCGGATAGTCCGGGTCGCCCGCCGACCACAACAGCCGGCCGCGGGTGTCGACCACGGCGACCGAACCCCAGTGGACGTTCTCGATCACATTGCCGGAGTCGGGATAGCCGCGCGTGGTCGCGACAAGAGGAATCGCTTGCATGGGTTGGGTCTGGTTGGTTGTCGATGGCCCTAATGTACGGCATCTGCACGCAATCCAGACACACGCTTGACACGCTCGTCGCCGAAGCCGGCATCCGGTCGGGGGCGATGACCGGCTCGGATCGACGCGCGTTTCCTGCATCGAATTCAGGCTGAACGTCCCCCTTGTCTGCACCGGAAATTTTGCCGTGTTCGCCGCCATGTCGGCCGCCGTGTTCGCCGGCCCGGCGGCTGCGCCGGGCCACGCCATCGGCCTTGAAAACGGCCGCGAAAATGGCATCGACAGCGGCCCGAAAACAGGCATGCAGACGGGGTGCAGACGGGGTGCAGACGTGCCCGATCCGGGGGGCATATGCACCTCCCGTTCACTTCGCGTTTTGAGCATTTCGTCGCGCGTTTCGGCGCTTCGTCCCACTGCCGCTTGAGCGTGCGCGAAGTCTGGCTAGACTGGTCCCATCGCCAGACGAACAGCAGCCCTGGCGACGACGAAACACGTGGACCACGCGGCCTCTTCATGAGCGATCGAGCGCTTGCCGCGCAGGCCCTTCTCTCGCATTCCACCTGAAAGGAAAGACATCATGCGCATCAAGCACATCGCCATGTTCGCCATCACCGCCGCCACCGCTTCCCTGTCGCTGTCCAGCCTTGCCGCCCCGCAGGGCGCCGGCAAGGAAGTGGTGGAAGTGCGCAGCTCCTATCAACAAGTGCGCATGCCGCCGTTCGCCTACGACCGCGTGCAGGGCGAATATGCGCTTGAGGACGGCCGCGTCCTGCAGGTCAGCGGCAAGGTCGAGGGCGGCAAGCGCACGCTGTACGCCGACCTGGGCGAGGGTCCGGTCGAACTCATCCACGTCGGCAAGAAGCGCTTCGTCGCGGTGGGCAAGGACCTGAACATGCGCTTCGAGGGCGAGCGCGCGGCGCACACCGTCTACGTACGCGAAGCCGGCAACCGCGCGCTGGCCGCGACCCAGCGCTGATCCGCGTGCGCACCCAACCTGACAGGAGGAGCACCATGCGCATCCGGCATATCGCCCTGTTGGCCGCGGCAGCCCTGGCGGCGATTCCCGCGTTCGCCGCCGCGCTCGCCGCCGCGCCGGCCGCTGCCGAAGGCGCCGCCGCTGGCACCCAGGCAGTCCAGGAGAAGAAGGCCTGGCTCGATCCATTGATGAGCAAGCGCATGCAGGGCGTCTACCGGCTCGACGATGGCCGCACCCTGCATGTGAGCGAACGCCGCCGCAAGCTGTATGCGGACCTCGGCGCCGGGCCGGTCGAGATCGTCCACACCGGCGGCGACCGCTTCGAAGCGGTGGGCGGCGACCTGAGACTGAACTTCGAAGGCGGCCCGTTCCCCTACGCCGTGGTGCTCGAGACCGGCCCCGACCGCCGGGTGGCCTCAAGCGGGCGTTGAACCGAAGCGCCCGGCCTGGTAATCGGCGATCGCCTGCACGATCTCTTCGCGGGTGGTCATGACGAAGGGGCCGTGCGCCACCACCGGTTCGCGGATCGGTTCGGCATGGCCGAACAGCAGCAGCGAATCGGCTTCGGCCCGGATGTGCAGGGCGTCGCCGTCGTCATCGAGTTCCACGAGCTGGCAAGCGTCGACGGGATCGCCGTGCTCGCCCACGCCGATGCGTCCACGCACCACGTACAGCAGCACGTTGCGTCCCTGCAGACCGGCTACCCTCAATCGTCCTCCGGCCTGCATCGCGACCGTGCTCATGAACACGCCGGTCAGCGACTGCACCGGACCGGTGCTGCCGTCCCACTGGCCGGCGACCAGGTGCAGCGTCACCTTGCCGCCGTCGAGCGACAGGGCGGGGATCTGGTCGCGCTGCAGGCCGGTATAGGCGGGCGCGCTCATCTTCAGGCGCGACGGAAGGTTCACCCACAGCTGCAGGATCTCGAGCGGGCCG
Source organism: Massilia sp. UYP34 (assembly GCF_056279385.1). Taxonomy (NCBI): domain Bacteria; kingdom Pseudomonadati; phylum Pseudomonadota; class Betaproteobacteria; order Burkholderiales; family Oxalobacteraceae; genus Massilia; species Massilia sp. UYP34. The sequence goes on from NZ_JBWBRF010000006.1 coordinate 121,483, forward strand.
CCGTGTTCCATGAAGTCGCGCGGCGACACCTCGGCGTGCACGATGCCGCTGCCGGCCGTCATCCACTGGACGCCGCCGGCGTGGATCACGCTCTCATGGCCGGCGCTGTCGCGGTGCGCGAGCATGCCGTCGACGATGAACGTGACCGTCTCGAAGCCGCGGTGCGGATGCGGCCCGAACGGCAGGCCGCGGTTGTGCGGGCCGTAGACCTGCGGGCCGTGGTGGTTCAGGAACAGGAAAGGATCGATCTGATCGAGCCGGTCCGAGGGCACGGGACGCTGCGTCAGCAGGTCGCCGATGTCGTCGCGCAGGGCGGGGTGCAGGCGGCGGATGGTCTTGTCGGTCATGGTGCGTTTTCTCTTGGTGCGGAGCGTGTAACGATACGCGCAAAACCGGGATCGGGCGCGCACATGCCTGTGCTAGACTCCTCGCGCCTTTGCAATCCTGCGCCGTATTCCCGGAGACCCTGCGCCGTATGTACAAGAAAGCCTTGATCGTCAGCCTGGTGCTGGCGTGGACCACCGCCACCGCCACCGCCACCGCCACCGCCACTGCCGCCGCACTCGCGGCGCCTCCCGCGTCCTCCGCGCCTGTCGCATCCTCCGCGTCGGCGACGACGCCGAGCGACATTGCCGTCAGCGCTGCCAAGTATGCGGTCCAGACCTACCGCAACGACGTGGTCGACACCCTGGCCAGGCTGGTGAGCTTCAATACGGTGGCCGATGCGCGCTACCCGTCCGACCAGAACCCGGTCCACATCGCGTTCAAGGCCGCCTTGAAAGAAGAGGCCGAGCGCCTCGGGCTCGATGTCCAGGACCATGGCTGGACCGTCATCATCGGTCTCGGCGAGGGCAGCGAGCGCCTCGGCATCGTGACCCATGGCGACGTGCAGCCGGTCGACCCGGCCAAATGGAAGAAGTCGCCCTTCGTGCTCGACCGCACCAGCGAGCCGGGCAAGCTGATCGCGCGCGGCGCCGAGGACGACAAGGGACCGATCGCCACCGCGCTGTATGCGATGAAGACGATCCGCGACCGCCAGATCCCCTTGAGCAAGCGCATCGAGCTGTACGTGTACATGGGCGAGGAATCGGACTGGGGACCCTTGACCGAATTCCTCAAGACCCACGTGCCGCCGCAAATGAGCATCACGCTCGACGCCGAATATCCGGTGGTGACGGCGGAGAAGGGCGGCGGCACCGTGGCCGTGACGATCCCGAAGGCCGGCGCCGCGGTTCCTGCGCTTGGCGAAGCCCACATTGCCGACTTCATGGGCGGCTCCTTCAATACCCAGATTCCCGAAGACGCCGAGGCGCTGGTGGCCAACGCCACGCCGGAGGTCGAGCGGCAGATCCGCGCGCGCGCCGCCGCCCAGGACGACATGCGCTACACCTTCGAGCGCCAGGGCGCGAACCTGAAGGTGGTCGCGAAAGGCGTGTCGGCCCACTCGTCCAAGCCGCAGGAAGGCGTGAACGCGGTCAGCATGCTGGCCGACGCGCTCGCGGTGCGCGGCTGGCCGAACACGGTGGCCGGCGGCGTGGTGAACTACCTGAACGACCTGGTGGGCACCGGTTATTACGGCGAGAAGTTCGGCAAGATCGCCTACCGCGACGGCTTCATGGGGCCGATGACCTTCAAGCCGACCGTGATCCGCCAGCTGGACGAGGGCATCGAGGTCGCGATCAATGTGCGCCGGCCGCGCGGCAAGACGAACGAGCAGCTCACCTCCGAGATCAACGCCGCCCTGGCCGACTGGCAGGCGCGCCGGCTGCCGCTGGCGAACATCAAGGTCGGCGTGCGCGAGCCGTGGGTTCTCGAGCATGCGCCGCAGGTGCCGACCCTGCTGTCAACCTTTTCCTATTTCACCGGCATGAAGGATGCCGGGCCGGTGGCGATCGGCGGCGGCACCAATTCGCGCCTGTTCCCGAACGCGGTCAGCTTCGGCCCGTCGATGCCGGGCCAGAAGTACACCGGGCACTCGGAACACGAGTTCATCACCACCAGGCAGCTGCTGCTCAACCTGCAGATGTACACGGCGGCGCTGGTCGACCTGGCCAGGTAAACAGCACAACGCGGTGATGTCAATGGCAAAGACTTGCCCTTGCGGCTTGGAAAAATTGCCCATCGTCTAAAATTTCTGTGGCGTAAAAATTCGGTTCGATGGCGCGATAGAATGCGGCATCGTGCCTGACTTTCGACTTCTCGTATCCGACCGTGTGGCTTGAGTATCGAGTGGAAGCGGGGTTCCGCAACATCTCGAATAGTTGATACACATGAGCCAGATGATTTCGCAAGCCACCCTGGCCCAGTGCGAGAACGAACCGATCCACATCCCGGGTGCGATTCAGCCGTTCGGCGTCCTGGTCAGCATCGACGTTCCCACGCTGAAGGTCACCAACGCCAGCGTCAACTGCGCCGGGGTCTTCGGCATCGACGCCCCTGCGCTGGTCAACCGTTCGCTGGCGGAGCATCTGTCGGCGCCCGGGCTGGCCGCGCTGCTGGCATACATCAGCGCCGACGATCTGGTCGAAGCGGCCCCGCTCGATATTGCGATTCTCGACCTCGCCACGCAACGCGAGCGGGAATGGGAACTGACTGCCCACCTGCGGCATGGCGTGCTGATTCTCGAGATCGAGGCGCTGGCGCCGCTGGAGACGCTGTCGCCTTCGCTGCAACGTTCGATCCGCAGCGCCGTCCACGTGGTGTTCGCGGCGAGCAGTCTGCTCGACCTGTGCCGGCGCACCGCCGACCAGGTGCGAATGATCACCGGCTTCGATCGCGTGATGATCTACCGCTTCACGGAGGACTGGCACGGTGACGTCGTGGCCGAAGCCAGGTCCGAACAGGCGCAATCGTATCTGAACCAGTATTTTCCGGCCTCGGACATTCCGGCGCAGGCAAGGCGGATCTTCCTCGAAAACTGGCTGCGCATGATTCCGGATGTCGGCTATGCGCCGGTGCCCATCTACCCCGGCCGCGATCCGGCCACGGGCGACGCCCTCGATCTCGGCCTGGCGGCGCTGCGCAGCGTGTCCCCGTTGCACCTCGAGTACCTGCGCAATATGGGTGTCGGCGCCACGCTCACGCTGCCGCTGATCGATGGCGGCAAGCTGTGGGGCCTGATCGCCTGCCACCATCCCACCCCCAACAACCTGGGCTCCGACCGCCGCCTGGGCGCCAAGATGATCGCGCAGATCGTGTCGTCGCAACTGGTGCTGAAAGAGTCGATGGAAGACCAGCGCTACCGGGGCGAGCTGAAACGCATCCATGCGAAGCTGATCGCGCGTACTGAGGAAGAGGACGATCTCGTCCTGGGGCTGGTCAAGCGCAGCCAGGACATGCTGGACCTGGCCGGCGGCAGCAGCGCCGCGATCTATTACGACGGCAGCTGGACCACGATCGGGCAGACACCGGATGTCGTGCAGCTCGAACTGCTCGTCGAATGGGTGTCGACCGAGCATGCCAATGAGCAGATCTACGCGACCAATCAGCTGGGCAATCTCTTCGCACCGGCACGGCAATACAAGGACATCGCCAGCGGCCTGCTGGCGATGTCGATCCTGAAGGCCGACCAGAACTACATATTCTGGTTCCGTCCCGAAGTCGTCACGACCGTGGTGTGGGCCGGCGCGCCGGACAAGCGCGTGCAGGTCGAGGACGGCGTCGTCCGGCTGCATCCGCGTCTTTCCTTCGATGCGTGGAAGCAGGTGGTCGATGGCGTGGCCACGCCCTGGAAACGCGCCGAGGTCGAGGCGGTGTCGGACTTCCGGGTCAGCGTGCTCGCCTACGGCCTGCGGCGCGCCTTCCGGCAGGAACAGGCGGCCAGGGAGCTGGCCGAACGCGCCAGCATCGAAAAGGAAAGCATGGTCCACATGGTGTCGCACGACATCCGCAACCCGCTGAGCGTGCTGAAGATGACCTTGCAGATCATGCAGATGGACCAGGCGCTTTCGCCGGCCATGCTGGGGCAACTGGTCGCGCGTGGCTTGCGCGCGACCGACTCGATCGAGCGCCTGGTGACATCGGTCCTGGATTTCGCCAAGAAAGGGCACGCCGCGATGGCCCCTGGCCTGCAGGTGGAAAACGTGAACGCGCTGATCCGCGAAGCGATCGACCTGGTGCTGCCGCTGGCGAGGAAGGCCGAGGTCGGCGTCGCCGCGGCGGTCGAACCCGGCAAACTCATGATCGCCTGCAAGCGGGCGCGCGTGGAGCAGGTGCTGGGTAACCTGATCAGCAATTCGCTCAAGTTCACGCCGGCGGGAGGGCGCATCGCCGTCTCCGCCCGCCACGGCGACGGCGAGGTGGTCATCTCGGTCGCCGACACCGGCATCGGCATCGCACCGGCGCTGTTGCCCCGCATTTTCAATCGCTTCACCCAAGGCCGCGTCGATTCGGAAAAGGGGGCGGGCCTGGGCCTGTCGATCGTCAAGGGCATCGTCGAACAGGAAGGTGGTCGCCTCTGGGTCGACAGCACCGTCGGCGTCGGGTCGACCTTCTACTTCACACTGCCTCTGCGCCAAGAGGAATATGCCTGACAGCAAAATACGCTGAGTTCGCCCTGGCAGGGTATGTCAGCGTTTTTCTTGGCATCTGGTGTAATTACTTCCAATTTTGGTGTAGGTATGCGCCTACAAGACTCTGCGATGAGCGCGCCAGCTCATGCGCTGTCCCTTATGAATCCGCGTCTTAGCCGTTGGCTGTCTCACCCCTGGGACAGCGCCGTATTGTTTCCCGGAAACTGAGTTTGTACGGCTTCGAAAGTGTGGCGAAATCAGCATGTTAGGATCGCCTTCTCGTGCCGCGAGCACGCCGATGCATTGGCATCCGGCGTGAACGCTTGCGCCCGGGGTGACCCAATGCTTGACCGAACGCTTGACCGAACCTGAACCGTTGCCATGCATAGTAGAGAACTCAAGAAACCGGACGGACGTAACCTCACCCTGTACAGCAATGTGCCGATCCCGGACGGCATCGTTGCGCCCAGCCCGTTCCCGGAGCCGCAGCACGCCAATCCGCATCTGCGCTGGCATCCGCTGCGCGGCGAATGGGTGACCTATGCCGCTTTCCGCCAGAACCGCACCTACCAGCCGCCACCGCAATACAACCCGCTGGCGCCGACCGTGGACCAGGAACATCCGACCGAAATGCCGGCCGGCGACTATGAGATCGCCGTGTTCGACAACCGCTTTCCCTCGCTGGCGCTGGAGTCGCACGATCCGCCATTGGTGACGGTGCCGACCGCGCCCGCCAACGGCCATTGCGAGGTGGTGGTGTTCACGCAGGATCCGCATGCGGCGCTGGCCCGCCTGCCGCTGTCGCGCATCGAGCTGCTGCTGAAGGTCTGGGGCGACCGCACCACGCGCATTGGCCACGAGCCGGCGATCCATTACGTGCTGCCGTTCGAGAACCGCGGCGCCGAGGTCGGCGTGACCCTGCACCATCCGCATGGCCAGATCTATGCCTATCCCTTCGTGCCGGCGGTGCCGGCGCGCATGCTGGCGCAGGAGCGCGAATACTATCTGCAGCACGGCGCCAGCCTGCTGTGCGACATGGCGCGCGACGAGGCCGCCGACGGCCGGCGCGTGCTGTACCAGGACGAGTACGCGATCGCCTTCGTGCCGGCCTGCGCGCGCTATCCCTACGAGGTGTGGGTGATGCCGACCGCGCCATGCAAGGATTTCGCCGCGCTCACGCCGCCGCAACGCGAAGGACTGGCGCGCGCGCTCAAGACCGTGCTGCTCAAGTACGAGACGCTGTGGAACCGGCCTTTCCCTTACCTGATGGCTTGGTACCAGGCTCCGACCGACGGCGCCGAGCACCCGGAGACACAGCTGCACGCCCAGTTCTATCCGCCTTACCGCACCCGCGACCGACTGAAATACCTGGCCGGCACCGAGCTGGCGGCCGGCATGTTCGCGATGGACGTGCTGCCAGAAACCACGGCCTATGAGTTGCAGCAGGTCGACATCAGCCTGGAGGACGCCGCATGACGGGACTGGATATGCGGGCCACGGAGGTGGCCGACAAACTGGCGCTGCTGCGCGCGACGCTGGCGCAGGAAGGGGCCGGCGCGGTGCGCCTGCGCGGCACCGACTGGTTCGCCTGGGTCACGGCCGGCGGATCGAGCGCGGTGCTGCTGACGACCGACATCGGCGTCGCCGAGGTGCTCGTCACGCAGGACGACGCTTGCGTGCTGACCGACGAGATCGAGGGCGAGCGCCTGCGCGCCGAAGAAGTCCCGGCCGGTTTCACCTTTCACATCGAACCATGGGCCGAGCCGGAGCTGCGCGAGCGCTTCGTCGTCAATGCGGCCCAGGGCCGCCCCGTGCTGTCCGACCGTCTCATCGGCGAGGAACGACCCTTGCCGCTGGCGCTGCGGCAACGAAAACTGGTGCTGGGCGACGCCGAACACGCGCGCTACCGCCTGCTGGGCCGCGAGGCGGCCGAAGCGATGACGGAAGTGCTGCACCGTGCGCGTCCCGACTGGACCGAGCAGCAGCTGGCCGGCGCCGGCGCCGAAGCGCTGTGGCGGCGCGGCATCCATCCGGCCCTGGTGCTGGCGGCCGGCGCGCGCCGCCTGCCCCTGTACCGCCATGCGACGCCGTCGCACGAGCCGCTGGGCGAGCGCGCCATGCTGGTGTTCTGCGCGCGCCGGCATGGCCTGTATGCGAACCTGACCCGCTTCGTGAGCTTCGGCGGCGCGGGCTCGGCGCCGGAAGCGCAACGCGCGCTGATGGACGTCGAGGCCACGGGGCTCGCCGCGGTGGCGCCCGGCAAATCGCTGTCGAGCGTGTACCATGCGCTGGCCCAGGCCTACCGCCACGCCGACGTCGAAGACGCGATCCGCGAACATCACCAGGGCGGCATCACCGGCTACCTGGCGCGCGAGATCGTGGCCACCGCCAGCACCGCGACCCAGCTCGAAGAAGGCATGGCATTCGCCTTCAATCCCAGCTTCGGCGGCATGAAGATCGAAGACACTTTCCTGCTCGGCCCGCAGGGACTCGAGAACCTGACGTTCGATCCCGGCTGGCCGGCGCTGGACGTCCATGGCCGCAAGCGGCCGCTCTGGCTGGAGGCGCAAGCATGACCTTGAACCCCGATACTTTCTTTGGCGGCGCGCCCGAAGTGAACGCCTCGGCTCCCGGCCGCGTCAACCTGCTGGGCGAGCACACCGACTACAACGACGGCTTCATGCTGCCGGTGGCGACGCCCCAGCGCACCACGGTGGCGATGAGCCGCAGCGGCGACGACCATTTCCACTTCTATTCGCCGAACCTCGATGCGACCGTGACCTTCGCCCGGGACGGCAGCGCGCCGCAGGGTTTCGGCAGCTATATCGAGGGCTGCATCCGGCTGGTGCAGGCGGAAGGAATCGAGGTGCCGCCGCTGCGCGTGTATGTCGAGACCGACCTGCCGGTCGGCTCGGGCCTGTCGTCCTCGGCCGCGCTCGAGGTGGCGACCCTGCGCGCCATGCGCGCGCTGCTGGATATCGGGCTCGATGCGCTGGACGACGTCAAGCTGGCCCGCATCGCCCAGCGCGCCGAGATCGAGTACGCGCACGTGAACTGCGGCATCATGGACCAGATGGCGTCCAGCCTGGCTGACGAGCGCAATATGCTGTTCATCGACGCCCGCACGCTGGAACATAGCCTGGTGCCGCTGCCGCCAGGCACCGAGTTGATCGTGGTCGACTCGGGTGTGGCGCGCAAGCTCGCGGCCAGCAAGTACAACGAGCGCCGCGCCGAGTGCGAGGAGGGCGCGAAGAAGCTCGGCGTGCAGGCGCTGCGCGACGTCACCGACCCCGCCTCCGTGGAGCGCCTGCCGTCGCCGCTGCGCGAACGGGCGCGCCATGTGGTGCATGAAAACCTGCGCGTGCTCGAAGCGGCGCAAGGCGTGAGCGCCGAGCGCTTCGGCGAATTGATGAATGCATCGCACTTCAGCCTGCGCGACGACTACGAGGTCTCGATCCCGGAACTCGACGCCCTGTGCGAGGCCTTGCGCGCCGCTCCCGGCGTGCTGGGCGCGCGCCTGACCGGCGCCGGTTTCGGCGGCGCCTGCGTGGCCCTGTGCCGCAAGGGCCAGGCCCGGCAGGCGGCCGCCAGCGCGCTGGCGGCGTATGACCAAGATGGACGCCAAGGCCGGATCCTGGTGCCGGTGCCGGCGCCGACTCACAGAAAGGACCACGATGAACCAGTTTGAATATCCCCGTCCACAGCTGGTGCGCGACCAGTGGCTGAACCTGAACGGCAAGTGGCGGTTCTGCTTCGACGACGAGGGCAGGTATTTCATGCCGTCCGACGTCAAGGAGTGGACGCACGTGATCACCGTGCCGTTCGCCCCCGAGACCGAGATGAGCGGCATCCAGGACACGGGTTTCCACCGTGTGGTCTGGTATCAGCGCGATTTCCACCTGAACCCCAACGACGGGCGCACGATACTGCACTTCGGCGCGGTCGACTACAGCGCCAAGGTGTGGGTCAACGGCCAGCTGGTGGCCGAGCACGAGGGCGGCCACACGCCGTTCGCGGCCGACATCACCTGCGCCATGCAGGCCGACGGCAAGCAGACGGTGACGGTGTGGGTCGAAGACGATCCGGCCGACCTGGCCAAGCCGCGCGGCAAGCAGGACTGGCTGCTCGAAGCCCACTCGATCTGGTATCCGCGCACGACCGGCATCTGGCAGACCGTCTGGGTCGAGCAGGTGGCGCCGACCTATATCCAGAAGCTGCGCTGGACGCCGGTGTTCGAGACCTACGAGATCGGCTGCGAAGTGTTCGCGACCGGCGACATCCAGCAGGAGCTGTTTGTCGAGGTCAAGATCTGGCACGGCGACCAGCTGCTGGCGGACGATTACTACAAGCTGCTGGCCGGCGAAGCCAACCGCAAGATCGCGCTGTCCGACCCCGGTATCGACGATTCGCGCAACGAGATCCTGTGGAGTCCGGAACGGCCGACGCTGCTCGACGCCGAAGTGACCCTGCGCTGCGGCGACGTGGTGCTCGACCGCATCCGTTCGTACACGGCGCTGCGTTCGGTATCGATCAACCGCGACCGCTTCATGCTCAATGGCCGCCCCTACCAGCTGCGCCTGGTGCTGGATCAGGGGTACTGGCCGGAATCGTTCATGACGGCGCCGTCGGACCAGCACCTGAAGCGCGACGTCGAGCTGGCCAAATTGATGGGCTTTAATGGCGTGCGCAAGCACCAGAAAATCGAGGACCCGCGTTTTCTGTACTGGGCCGACAAGCTGGGCCTGCTGGTGTGGGAAGAGATGCCGTCGGCCTACCGCTTCAGCCCGCGTGCAATCACGCGCATGGTCAAGGAATGGACCGAGGCGATCGAACGCGACTACAGCCATCCCTGCATCATCGTGTGGGTGGCCTTCAATGAGTCGTGGGGCGTGCCCAACCTGACGCTGACCCAGGCGCATCGCAATGCGGTGGAGGCGCTGTACCACCTGACGCGCACGCTCGATTCGACCCGTCCGGTGATCGGCAACGACGGCTGGGAAGCCTCGGCCACCGACATCCTCGGGATCCACGACTACGACAGCGACCCGGAAAAGATCCAGGCGCGCTACGCCGTCACCGATCCGGTGCGCACCCTGTTCGACCAGCGGCGTCCCGGCGGGCGCATCCTGACCCTGGATGGTTTCCCGCACCGCGGCCAGCCGATCGTGCTGACGGAGTTCGGCGGTATCGCCTACGATCCGAAACAGACCCCGAACCCGGACGAGACCACCTGGGGCTACAGCCGGGCGCACACGGCCGAGAGTTACCTCAAGCAATACCGGCGCCTGTTACAGGTGGTCAACGAGACCTTCATGTTCAGCGGCTTCTGCTATACCCAGTTCGCCGACACCTTCCAGGAAGCCAATGGCTTGCTGAATGCCGACCGTACGCCCAAGCTTCCGCTGGAAGTCATCAGTAATGCGACGCGCAACATCCCGATGTTTCAGCGCGAGGTGGAGGACGGCAAGGACCCGGGCAAGCCCTAGGAGCCTATCCCGGTAGATGGGAGTCGCCCCTGCCGCGCCTGGCAAGCGTGCGCTGCGTTGCTCGTCGTTGCATGGCTCGCCATGCGGCCTCCTCGCGCCTTGCTCACGCCCGCCATGCATCGGCATGAGCTTCCCCCCACCTACCGGGATAGGCTCGAAGCCCGGCAATCTCTCCGTGACGGGTGGACGGCCGTCCACCCGGCGGCGGCCCGCCTAGCGCTGGATGCTGCCACCCGTCACGTTGACGCGGTCGCCGCTGCGGAAATCGGGCGTGGTGCCGTGGGTGATCACCTGCGTGCTGCCGTCGTCCATGCGCACCGTGACGCGATAGGACTGGCTGCCGGTGGCGCCGGCCGCGCCGGTGGTGCCCATCGACGCATCGCCCTCGGTGATGCCGCTCGACGCCGGCATGATCTCGATCGCCAGCACGGTGCTGTTGGGCGCCGCGCTGGCCGCGGCGGCGCCCGCGGTCGAGGCGCTGCCGCCGCGGTCGTCGTGCATGCTGGAGGTGCCGGAACCGCTGGTGCCGGAGGCGCCCGAGCTGCCCGACGTATCCGAACTGCCCGAGACGCCGGCGCCGTCGTGGATGGTCTCGGTGCTCGTGCCGCTGGTGCCCGAGGCGCCGGAGCTGCCGCTGGAGCCCTCGCCGTAGTCGCTGGTTCCGGTGCTGCCGCTGGCGCCACTCGACGACGATTCGTCACGCATGGAGGTGCACCCGGAAATGGCGAGCGCGACCGCCAGCAGGCCCGCGATGGCCACGCTCTGGTGTGTTTTCTTCATGATCAACTCCTCGTTTGGATGTTTAGTGGGGGGATGTGACGATGCCGCGCGCCACGAGGATAAGAGGCGGGAAGTGCGCCAGCGTTCCAGCTGACTTCCTTTGCAGGTCGGTTGGATCAAGCTGGAGGGTTCTTTGCGGAACCCGAACCGTGGATGATGGTCAGCGCCGACGCGCCGCCGGCGCCGGCCGCCGCGCGCGGGTGGCCAGCACCGCCAGCACGGTGGAGGCGAGGGTGGCCGCCGTGACGTCGACCAGCCAGTCGCGCACGTCGCCCGAGCGATACGGGAAGAAACTCTGCACCCATTCGTCGACCGCACCCATGAGCGCGATGGCCAGCATCGCCTTCAGGGCGCGCTGCAACGGCGTGCCGGTGGCGCCCAGGAACCACAAGGCGGACAGGAAAGCATAGGTCATGCCGTGCAACACCACACCGGATGCATAAGCGCCGACCTCGGCGCGGGCACCGGGAATCGAGCCGGCCACCAGGATGGCCAGCAGCCCGAGCAGGGCGACGCCATGCAGGGCGCGGCGGACGTTGGTTGGGGGCTGGAGCAGGGACGACAGGGCGGGCATTGACGAACGTGGAAGGTGGATGCGTGAGGCAGATGCGTATGGCGTCAACCATACCACGTCACGCAGCCAATTGCCCACACGCCAATGCTGGTTCAGATCGTCAGGGCCGGCGCGCCGTCGGCGTAATGGGCGTCGAAACAGCTTTCGCAATCGGCGCAGAACAGGTGGGCGACGCGCACGCTGGTCTGGCGCAGGACCAGCTTCAGGTGGGTCTGCTGGCACTTGGGGCAGACTTCGCGGACGCTGCCGAAGGTGAGCAGGTTGAGTGGCGTGCTGCCGTTGTCGAGCGCATCGACGACAGTGCACGGATTGAGTTCGCTCAGGACGAGGTTGCCGTTTTCATGGCGACGGCGGCAACTGTCGGGCGCGGCGCTGGCTGGTACACGTAAGTTCATAGGACAGGTTCCTTTGGACGTTTCGTTGTACGTGGTCTTCCGACCGGTGGCCGAATCGGAAGCGCGAACTTTATGATAGCCAAATCAGCGACGCCTTCAAGCGCTATGACAATTTTTTTACCGCGAGTTGCGCCGGGGCAGAGAATGAGACCGGTCTGTGCCAGCGCCAGCCTGCGCTGCGCTCAAAAAAGTGCCCGCTGGTGGCGGGCACAACCCAAGATCGGGCCAAGAGATGCGAAATCGGTTGGTGTGTAGCACCCTGGGCGCCGCACACCTGCTGTCATCAGGCATATCGGTTGCGTGTATGACAGGTGATTCTTAGTATAGGCAGTGTTAGTGACACGATTGTGACCCAGCGCAAAGTTCTGGCGGTATTAAATTACTGCTGCGCGTCCCCGAGTCATCAGGCTACGTTATACGTAAAACTACGTAGCGACGGTCTTTTTTGTCCGTCCGGGCAAAAAAAAAGCCCGCTCTTGTGCGGGCTTAAAACTATTTTCTTGGAGGAGAATAGTGGAGACAGGTGTAATTATCGGGGGCTGGCCTGTGGGTGTCCAATTGCGAGTTCAGATACCAGACATACATTAAAGTAATATCTTGTTGATCAGCCGTGTTTTCAGTCGCGTACCGGCACCGTGTAGTTCAGCGCCATGCGGCCGCCGTCGGCGTACAGCGTCTGGCCGGTTATGTACGAGGCGTCGTCGCTGGCCAGGAAGGCGGCGATCGAGGCGACTTCTTCCGGCTCGCCGCAGCGGCCCAGCGGCGTGCGCGACAGGATGGTGTGGCGCGCCTCGGGACTGCCCAGCACGGCCTGCCTGGCCAGTTCGGTCAGGATGGTGCCGGGGCCGATCGCGTTGACGCGGATGCCATACTGGGCCAGGGCGATCGACGCCACCCGGGTCAGCTGGTTGACGCCGCCTTTCGACACCACATAGGGCACCTGGTTCGGGATGGTCAGCTCGGCGTTGACGCTCGACATATTGATGATGCAGCCGCCCTGGCCGCGTTTGACCATGTCGCGCGCCGCCGCCTGGCTGCACAGGAACATCGATTTCAGGTTGACCCGCAGCACGCGGTCGAAATCGTCTTCTTCCAGGTCGAGGAAATCGGCCGCGTGGGTCACGCCCGCGTTGTTGACCAGGATGTCGACGCGCCCGAAAGCGTCGAGCGTGGCCTGGATCATCGCATCGACCTCCTGTTTGATGCCGACGTCGGCGCGAAAGAAGCGGGCGGCTGCGCCCAGGCTGGCGGCGGCCTGCTCGACGTCGGGCTTGAGGTCGACGAGCATCACGCGCGCGCCTTCGCGCGCCAGGCGCTGGGCGCAGGCCAGGCCGATGCCCTGGCTGGCGCCGGTGACGATGGCGATCTTCTGGTTCAGTTTCATGGCGGGGCTTTCAGAGAGGGGCAAGGAAGTCCGCCATTCTAACCACTCGTCGCGGCTACCCGGCCCGCATGATCGGCGCTGCGCGTGTGAGTTTTCGGCGCGGCGCGCGAAGGCGGAAATCGCGAAGGTCGATGCGCTGGCGCAGGAATGGCCGGGCGACGCTCGCCCGGCCTGGCGCCCCTACAGCATGACCGGCCGGTCGGGCAGCTCGTTGGGCCGCTCGCCGCTGGCCGGAAAGTGCTGGCGCAGCAGCGCATTGACCTGATCGACCGCGGCCAGGGTGGCGTCATGGAACCGCCCCTGCCTGAAACCCTCGGTCATGGTGCGGCACACGGCCTGCCAGGTGGCGGCGTCGATCCTGCGGTCGATGCCGCGGTCGGCCACGATGTCGACCTTGTGCTCGGCCAGGTTCACGTAGATCAACACGCCGCAATTGTCTTCGGTGTCCCACACGCCGTAGTCGGCGAACAGAGCGATCGCGCGCTGGCGGTTGGTCACGCCTTCCCAGGCCGCCTCGAACGGCAGCGATTTTTCGACGATCAGGCGCACCTCGCCGCGGTGGGCCCGTTCACCGCGGTCGATCGCCTCGGCGATCGCGTCCAGCGTCGCGTCCGGGAAAGCCTGTTTCGCCTCGCTCGCGCTGCTCTTCCAGTGGCGCCAGGCGCGGCGCATCTTGTGTGTCATCGATCCCATTACCAGTCTCCCGAGGCGCCGCCGCCGTCGAAGCTGCCGCCGCCGCCCGAAAAGCCGCCGCCAAATCCACCGCCGCCGCCGAAGCCGCCGCCACCGCCGCGGCTCATATTGCCGATCACGTTGCCGAGGACGAAGCCGGTAGTGGCGCTGCCCCAGTGCGACTGCCCGCGCCGGGTGGCGGTCGTGCGGCCGCGGCGCGGCCGGAACACCGAGCGCAGCATGGAGGCGCCGATGATGATCAGGAAGATCGCCCACAAGGGGAAACCGCCGTCGCTCTCCGCCTGGCGCTGCGTTTGCTGCTGCTGCGGCGGGGCCGGGAAGGCTTCCTGGTTGAGCAGGGTGGCGATGGCGCCGACGCCGGCGACCAGGCCTTCGTAATAGTGTTCTTGCCGGAAGTGCGGCGCGATCACGTCCTGCAGGATGCGCTTGGACTGGGCGTCGGTCAGCACGCCCTGCACACCGCGCCCGGCCTCGATGCGCAGGCGGCGCAGCGACGATGGATTGTCGCGCGCCACCAGCAGCAGCACGCCGTCGTCGACGCCCTTGCGGCCCAGCTGCCAGGCATCGGTGACGCGGATGCTGTACTGCTCGATCGCCTCGGGCTCGGTCGACTTCACCAGCAGCACGGCGATCTGGCTGCCGGTCCTGGCCTCGTAGTCGGCCAGCACCGCTTCCAGGCGCTGGCGCTGGGCAGCGTCCAGCATGCCGGCCTGGTCGGTGACGCGTGCGGCCAGCTTTGGCACCGGCTGCAGCTGCGCGAGGGCCGGCGACGTCGTGGCAAACCCGGTCACCAGCGTGAGCAGCAGGATAAAGAAGAAACGCGACAGTGCGGTCATGCCGGCTTACTTGCCGAAGTCGACCGTCGGGGCGGTCGAAATCGCCTTTTCGTTCTCGACGGTGAACGACGGCTTGGTTTCATAGCCGAACACCATCGCCGTCAAGTTCTTGGGGAACTGACGCACGGTCACGTTGTAATCCTGGACCGAGGCGATGTAGCGCTGGCGCGCCACGGTGATGCGGTTTTCCGTGCCTTCCAGCTGCGACTGCAGGTCGCGGAAGCTCGCATCGGCCTTCAGGTCGGGGTATTTTTCCGAGACCATCATCAGGCGCGACAGGGCGCCCGACAGCTCGCCCTGCACCTGCTGGAATTTCTGGAAGGCCTGGGGGTCGTTCAGCACCTCGGGCGTGATCTGGAAGCTGGTGGCCTGGGCGCGGGCGCGGGTCACTGCTTCGAGCGTCGCGCTTTCATGCGAGGCATAACCCTTGACGGTGTTGACCAGGTTCGGAATCAGGTCGGCGCGGCGCTGGTACTGGTTCACCACTTCGCTCCACGCCGCCTTGGTGGCCTCGTCCTTGGTCTGGAATTCGTTGTAGCCGCAGCCGGACAGCAGGGCGCCGGCCAGGACGGCGCCGCCAAGGAGACGCGCGCAACGGAAGAAGAAGGAATTGGTCATGATGTGGTTTGTGTTTACAAGTTGTCGAATGATCAAAATATACCTGAAACAAGCGCGTTGGGGCGTCCGGGCCGGCGCCGACTACCGGCGAGGGACGGCCGGCGGGTACAATAATGGGTTTGCATTTACAAAGATACAAGGGGCTAGAGGTGAATTTCATCAACAAACTTTCCGCCGCATGGGCCCGCAACGATTCGCTGCTGTGCGTCGGCCTCGACCCGGACCTGGCGCGCCTGCCTGCGAGTCTGCACGGCCAGCCGGACGCCATCGTCCAGTTCTGCAAGGCCATCATCGACGCGACCGCCGACCTGGCGTGCGCGTTCAAGCCGCAGATCGCCTACTTCGCCGCCCTGGGCGCGGAAGACCAGCTGGAAGAAATCTGCGCCTACCTGCGCGCCACCTACCCGCACATCCCGCTGGTGCTGGACGCCAAGCGCGGCGACATCGGCGCCACCGCCCACCAGTACGCGCGCGAAGCCTTCGAGCGCTATGGCGCCGACGCGGTGACGGTCAACCCCTACATGGGCTTCGATTCGGTCGAACCGTATATGGAATGGCCGGACCGCGGCGTGATCGTGCTGTGCCGCACCTCGAACGCGGGCGGTTCCGACCTGCAGTTCCTGGACGTGGGCGGTCGTCCGCTGTACCAGCACGTGGCCCAACTGGTGGCCGACAAATGGAACCGCAACGGCCAGTGCGCGCTGGTGGTGGGGGCGACCTTCCCGGAAGAGATCGCGCAGGTGCGCAAGCTGGTGGGCGACATGCCGCTCCTGATCCCGGGCGTGGGCGCCCAGGGCGGCGACGTCGAGGCGACCGTCAAGGCCGGCCGCACGGCAAGCGGCGCGGGCATGATGATCAACTCGTCGCGCGCGATCCTGTATGCGCCGCAGCAGGAGGGCGAGGACTTCGCCGCCGCCGGGCGGCGCGTGGCGCGCGAGACGCGCGATGCGATCAACGCGCATCGGCATGGATGATGGCTGGGAGGCTGTGCGCACTTAGGTTCCCGCCTTCGCGGGAACGACGTTGTCGGAGGTTGCGCCAGGCGTAGGCGCCAACTTCGGCCAGGTCCCTTGGCACGTCGTTCCCGCGCAGGCGGGAACCCAAGTCCTGGGAGCACCCCCAAGCTCAATACCGACTCGGCGCAATCGACTCCGCATAGTCGTACAGCGCCCCCAGAATCTCCTCGGCGCGCTCGTCCGCCGTCTCCGACAGCGCATCGATCTCTGTAAAAAGCTGGTCCACCGTGCGCGCCCCGTGCGCACCCTCGAACAGGCGCGCCGCCCGGTGCGCTTCCCACAGCTGCATCTCGTCTTCCGAGAGCGTATGGGGGAAGTTGCGCGCGCGGTAGCGGAACAATAGTTCGTTGAGACGCTCGTCCTCGAAGCTGACGCGCCGCGCCAGCGCCTCGGGCGTTTGCATGCGCAGCGACTCCAGCTGGCGGCGGTCGTCGCGGCTGACGAAGCCGCCGTACAGGTCTTCGTCGACGTCCACCGCCTCGCCCGCACCGGGTTTGGCCAGCACCTGGGCCCAGATTGCCCGCATGTCCGGCGCGCCGGCCGCCAGCGCGGCGTGCGCGCGGCCGCGCTCCAGGTCGATGTCCCAGCGCGTGGCCAGGTCAGGGCGCAGGGTCTTGAGGTTCCCGACCAGCATCGGCGATTTGTTCAGGTGCACGCTCTTGATCGGCAGCCGGGTCACGCCTTCGGGCAAGTCGCTGGCGCGCGTGAACATGCGGGTGCGGATGGTGTCGACGTCGAGCGCGAACAGTTCGGACGGATCGTGGCGGCAGTCCCAGACCAGCACCTCGTTCTTGTTGGTCGGATGCTGGGCCAGTGGATAGACCAGGCCCAGGCAGCCGTATTCGACCGGGAACATGCCGGACACGTGCAGGAAAGGCTGGCGCTGGCCAGGGTCGAGGTGCAGGCCGATCTCGGCCGCGACCCGGTCCTTGCGGCGCAGCTCGAGGCAGAAGTCGAACAGGCGCGGCTGCCTGTCGCGGATCAGGCGCGCCAGTGCGATGGTGGCGCGCACGTCGGACAGCGCATCGTGCGCCGCCTCGTGGGCCAGGCCGTTGGCGGCGCTCAGGTGTTCCAGCCTGAAGCTCGGCTTGCCGTCTTCGCGGGTCGGCCATTGGATGCCTTCCGGGCGCAGCGCGTACACCATGCGCACCACGTCGAGCAGGTCCCAGCGGCCGCAGTTGTGCTGCCATTCGCGCGCATACGGATCGATCAGGTTGCGCCAGAACAGGAAGCGGGTCACCTCGTCGTCGAAGCGGATCGTGTTGTAGCCGACGCCGATCGTGCCCGGCTCGCTGAAGGCGGCTTCGATGTGGCGCGCGAATTCGTGTTCGGGCACGCCGCGTTCGAGGCAGTGCTGCGGAGTGATGCCGGTGATCAGGCAGGAATGCGGGTCGGGCAGGAAGTCGTTGGCCGGCTGGCAGTACAGCATGATCGGCTCGCCGATCTCGTTGAGGTTGGCATCGGTGCGGATCGCGGCGAACTGGGCCGGGCGGTCGCGGCGCGGGATCGCGCCGAAGGTTTCATAGTCGTGCCAGAGGAAGGTATGCGTGCTCATGTGTTGTTATGGTGGTTGCCGTCACGGCGTCAACCGGCATGGTGGCACATCCGCGCGGATCAGTCACGGCCGGCGGCAAGCTTTGCCCCGCATTGTCTCAGGCGCAGACGCGGTCGCGCCCGGCCTGTTTGGCGCGGTACAGGGCGGCGTCGGCCGCCGCCAACAGGCTGCGCTCGTCGCCGTCGGGCGCCAGGCTGGCCACGCCGAAGGAGCCGGTCAGGTGCGGCAGCGGCAGGCGCATGTCGGGGAACACGACGGCCAGGCGCAGGCGCCGGCACAGGCGTTCGGCAACGCCGGCGGCCCGTTCCGGCGTGGTGTCGGGCAGCACGGCCAGCATCTCTTCGCCGCCATAGCGCACCGCGAAGTCGGACGGGCGCAGCGCGCCGCGGATCACGTGCGCCGCCGCGGCCAGCGCGGCGTCGCCGGCGATGTGGCCATGGGTGTCGTTGAAGCGCTTGAAGTGATCGAGGTCGATCATCACCAGCGACAGCGCGCTGCCGTCGGCGGTTGCGCGCGCGGCCAGCTTGGGCAGCATCTCGCCCAGCCAGGCGCGGTTGTACAGGCCCGTGAGCGGGTCGTTGAGCGAGAGCTGGCGGTAGAATTCGCCCAGCTTCTGGCGCCGGCGCAGCAGGGCGTTGGTGGCGCGGATGCGGAAGGACAGCAGGCGCAGCAGGTTACGCGCCAGCACGCCCGAACGGTCGATCAGCCGCCACACCATGTCGGACTCGATCACCAGGAGTGTGGTGTCTTCGAGCGCCGTCATCGCCGCCAGGTTCGGCGCGTCGTCCAGCACCGCCTGTTCGCCGACGCTCTCGCCCGGGACGATGCGGCTGGTGTTGCCCTCGTCGCCGGCATGGGCGTCGGGCGCGATCTCGAGCACGCCGGACAGGACGATGTACAGGCGCGCCTGGACGCCATCGTCGATGCGACGGCCACGCGCCACGCGCACCACGGCGCAGCCGGCCACCATCGCGGCGACGGCCGGGTCGGTCTCGTCGCGAAACAGGTGCAGGTCGCACAGCGTCGTGCGGGAAGCACCGAAGGTGCCGATGTGTTCCAAGTGGGTGCCTCGAGCGAATCGCGTCAGGTTGAATCCTTACAGGGGCGAAATGATAGCCTATCGGACCTGGAATGCGTATTCGACGCGACTTAAACAACAATGGTGACACGGCGATGACATATTCTGACAATTCGCGCCACGACGCGCTTACGGCCTCGCGCACGGACGCGCTCAAGGACGGGCTCACGGATGCGCTCGGGCACGTACACCGGCCGGCGCCCGGCGCGCGCATCGTGTCGCTGGTGCCGTCGATCACCGAGCTGCTGTGCGATCTCGGCCTGGCTTCGCGGCTGGTCGGCCGCACCGGCTTTTGCGTCCACCCGAAGGCAGTGGTGGCGGACATCCCCAAGGTGGGCGGCACCAAGGACGTCAACCTGGAGAAGATCCGCAAGCTGGCGCCGACCCATGTGGTGGTCAATATCGACGAGAACGAAAAGCCGACCGTCGACGCGCTGGCGCAGTTCGTGCCGCATGTGGTGGTCACGCATCCGCTGGTCCCGCAGGACAACCTGGCGCTGGCGCGGTTGATGGGTGGCATCTTTGGCGCCCGCGAACAAGCCGAGGCATGGTGCGCGGCTTTCGACGAAGAACTGGCGCGGCTACGCGCCTTGCCGGCCGGCCCCGCGCGCACGGTCTTGTACTGCATCTGGCAAGACCCGTGGATGAGCGTGTCGCAGGACACGTATATCGCCGCCATGCTGGCCGAACTGGGTTGGCGCGTGCCCGCGCTGGGAGCGGCGCGCTATCCCCGTTTCGACTGGTCCGAAGCGCTGGTGGACGGGCTCGACGCCGTGCTGCTGCCGACCGAGCCCTACCACTTCACCGAGGCGCACGCGGACGCGCTGGAAAAGCAGGTCGGGATTCCGGTGCTGCTGGTCGATGGCGAGATGATGTCGTGGTACGGCAGCCGCGCGCTGGCGGGCTTGGGTTATCTGCGCGAAGTGAGGACGATGCTGGAAGGCGGTGCTTGACGGTGGTGCTGGAAAGCGACGCTTGGAGGCGATGCCGGAGGGGAGCAGGGGCGGGCTGAAGGCAGGCCCTGACGGGCCTGCTTTTCATGCGGTCACGATCACATGTCCGTCAAGTGCTTGTCGGCGGTGGGATCTTCGGGGTGCGTGATCGCGGCGGCGCGCTGCTTGTCCTGCAGGCGACCGATCGCGCTGTCGAGGGCGCGCGCCAGCTTGCCGCCGGCGTTGTTGATGGCCTGGTGCAGGTCGGTGGCGTGCTCATGGATGACGATCGGCGCGACGCCCGCCAGGCGTGCTTCGAGCATGCACGAATTGCCGCCGTCCGCTTTCTTCTCCTTGTTCTCATTGCTCAGGTGAACGTCAACGCGGTTGACCTGGTCGCCGAAACGGCCGATGGAGGAGCGCACGACCTCCTGGACGTGCTCGTCCAGGCCTTGATGCTTGGTGATGGTGTTGTCGGTATTTACGTTGATCTGCATGGATGGCTCCTGTAGTCGTTACGGCTTCATCTTACACCCGCCGGGATTTTTACCGCGTCCATCTGGATTGACGTGATGGCAATGCCAGTCTGGTATCACTATTACTGAATTTTCATATCGAAATTATCTGTCGTTTTGTAGGGAAATTCTTCCTAGAATTCGCGCCGAGTTCGTGCCGGCGATGTGCGGCCGGACCGCGTCGATCGACAAGGTCATCGCCCTGCAGAGCCGGCGCAACGATGACCAGGAGCGCGGACGGACCGCCTAAGCAGGCGCGCACTGCGCTGTTCGGCATAGGCGGCGTCGCCCTGCTGGCCACGGTCGCGGTCGCGCGGGTGATCACGCGCTCGATCGCCTTTCCGCTGAACCACGCGGTGGAACCGGCGCGCACCGTCGCCGCAGGCAGCCTGACGTGCTTACCCGCGCTCCTTGTCGTGGTGCGGGAAGCGGTCCATCCTCGACAGCACCGGGAACAGCACCGCCCACAGCCCGGTGACCACCAACGTGGCCACGCCGCCCAGCAGGATGGCGCGGGTCAGGCCCAGCCAGCCGGCGGTGACGCCGGACTCGAATTCCCCCAGCTCGTTCGAGGCGCCGATGAACACCGAATTCACGGCGCTGACCCGGCCGCGGATCTCGTCCGGGGTCTCGTACTGCACCAGCAGGTGGCGGATGTAGACGCTGACCATGTCGCCTGCGCCGAGCAGGAACAGGGCGGCCAGGGCGACCGGGAAACTGTCGGTCAGGCCGAGCAGGATCACGCAAACGCCGTACAGCGCGACCCCGCCGAACATCCAGGCCCCGACCCGGCGCGTGATCGGGAACATCGCGAGCGTGATCGAGCACAGGGCGGCGCCGACGCCGGGCGCGGTGCGCAGGAAACCGAGGCCGGTGGGCCCGGTGGCCAGGATGTCGTGGGCGTAGGCCGGCAACAGGGCGGTGGCGCCGCCGAACAGCACCGCGAACAGGTCGAGCGAGATCGCGCCCAGCACGATCGGGCGCGAGCGCACGAAGCGCAGGCCCTCGAGCAGGGTGTGCCAGCTGACCGGCGCCCGGTTGATGATCTGCTGGATGCTGCGTGTGTTCGACATCAGGAGCACCGCCAGCGCCAGCAGGCTGGCGGACGTCATGTGCACGACCTGCGCGCCGAACACGTACAGCAGGCCGCCGACGATCGGCCCCAGGATCATCGCCACGTGCATGGTCGACGATCCGAGCGCCACCGCCTGGCCGAATTCGCGGTCGGGCACCAGGTTCTTGAGCACCGCCTGCGAGGCCGGCATCATGAAGGCGCGCGCGCTGCCGAACACCACCAGGATCGCAAAGACCGGCCATACGACCGTGCTGCCGCTGGCGGTGAAGGCGATCAGGAGCGCGCTGCACAGCAGTTGCACCGCCATGCAGGCCATGACGATCAGGCGCCGGTTGTAACGGTCGGCCACGTGGCCGGCCCACAGGATGAACAGCAGGAACGGCGCGAACTGCGCCAGGCCGATCAGGCCGAGGTCGAACAGGCTGCCGGTGATCTGGTACACCTGCCAGCCGATCGCCACGCTCTGCATCTGGACGGCGAAGGTGGCGAGAAAGCGCGCCGAGAGATAGAAGGCAAGATTGCGGTTGCGCAGGACGCCGAGGCGGCCGGAGGGGGAGATCAGAGACATGTGTAGGGTCGGCGGATTTCCGCCGACGCGGTGATGGTTGGCGGCGCCGATTGTCGGGCGCGATGATCTTGCCGCTACCGATCAACGCGTCGGCGGCAGAGCCGCCAACCCTACGGCTAACCGGCGGCGAGGTCCGCTTCGGTCGTGAACGAATCGGCAAAGAACTCGTCTTCGGGCAGGCCGCACAAGGCCGTGTAGTCGCGGCGCGCCGAATCGACCATGACCGGGGCGCCGCAGGCGTAGACCTGGTGCCCCGACAAGTCGATGATGTCCTGCATCACGGCCGAGTGCACGAAGCCGGTGCGGCCCGTCCAGCCATCCTCGGGCAGCGCGTCCGAGATCACCGGCACGTAGGTGAAGTCGGGCAGCGTGGTTTCCCAGGCGCGGCACAGCTCGTCCATGTACAGGTCTCGCGGACGGCGGCCGCCCCAGTACAGGCGCACGGGGCGGGTGGACTTCAGGTGCATCAGGTGCTCGACCAGGGCCTTGACCGGGGCGAAGCCGGTGCCCGAGGCCAGCAGCACGATCGGCTTGTCGGAGTCTTCGCGCAGGAAGAAGGTGCCGAGCGGGCCCTCGAAGCGCAGGATGTCGCGTTCCTTCATGGCGCTGAACACGTGGTCGGTGAACAGGCCGCCGGGCAGGTGCCGGATGTGCAGCTCGAGCGGGCCTTCGAACGACGGCGCGTTGGCGATCGAGTAGGCGCGGCGCTTGCCGTCCTTGAGCAGGAATTCGATGTACTGGCCGGCGCGGTAGGCCAGCAGCTCGTTGGCCGGCAGTTGCAGGTTGACGATCGCGACGTCGGGCGCGGCGCGGCGGATGGCGGCGATCCGGGTCGGCATCTTGCGCAGCGGATAGTCCGAGCTGCCGCCCACTTCGCGCGCCTCGATCACCAGGTCGCCGCTCGGCACGGCGCAGCAGAACAGCGACATGCCGGCGGTCTTCTCGATGTCGGACAGCGCGCGCTGCTGGTGCGGCTTGTGTTCCACCGCGCCATCGAGCACCTTGCCCTTGCACGAGCCGCAGGCGCCATTCTTGCAGCCGTAGGGCAGGCCGATGCCGGCGCGAATGGCCGCGGAAAGGACGGTTTCATCGGCTTCGCAGGTGAACTGGCTGCCGCTGGGCTGGACGGTGATCTGGAAGGTCATGCGATTCGGAGGTCGGCGCGCCAGGTAAGGCGCAAGTGGTTGATCCAATGGCGGTTTTGTCGCAACTGGGCGCTATTCTACACCGGCCCCGGTTTTGCCGGGCGCGGGCGACCCCGGCCCGGCGCTGCCGCTATGCTACAGTGCCGCGGTCCGCCTCCATCGCCCCCGAATCATGCCAGATCGTTCCTCCTTCGCCCGTCCCCGCCTGCTCATCGTCGGCTGCGGCGACGTCGGCACGCGCCTGCTGCCGCTGCTGGCCGCGAAATACCGGGTGTTCGCCCTGACCAGCCAGCCCGAGCGCCGCGCCGAGCTGCGCGCGCTGGGCGCGGTGCCGGTGGTGGCGGACCTGGACCGTCCCGCGACCCTGAAGCGCCTGCGGCGGCTGGCGCCGTGGGTGCTGCACCTGGCGCCGCCGCAGCCGGATGGCGAGCACGATCGGCGCACGCGCCACCTGGCGGCGGCGCTGGGCAAGGTGGAGCGCATGGTATATGTGAGCACGAGCGGCGTGTACGGCGATTGCGGCGGCGCGCTGGTTCATGAACACCGCCCGGTAGCGCCGCGCAACGCGCGCGCGCGGCGCCGCGTGGACGCCGAACGCATCCTGCGCGCCTGGGCCGTGGCCACCGGCGCGTCGCTGTCGATCCTGCGGGTGCCGGGCATCTATGCCGACGACCGCCTGCCGCTGCGCCGGCTGGAGCAGGGCACGCCGGCGCTGCGCCGTGAAGACGACGTCTACACCAGCCACGTGCACGCCGACGACCTGGCGCGCATCGTGCTGGCCAGCCTGCAGCGCGGACGGCCCGGGCGCGTGGTGCACGCGGTGGACCGCACGCGCATGAAGATGGCCGATTATTTCGATGCGGTAGCCGACGCCTTCGGCATGAACCGCCCGCCACGCCTGGCGCGCACCGAACTGCAAGGCGCGGTGTCGCCGATGCTGCTGTCCTTCATGTCCGAATCGCGGCAACTGGACGACACGCGCCTGAGTCGCGAACTGCGGGTGCGTCTGCGCCATCCCGACGTCGCCACGACGCTGGCGCGGCTGCGCCGGACCTCATGACGCCGTTGGGCTGAGTTGATTGAACTCAGGCGGCGTGCGCGGCCTTGCCTGGCGCTGCGCACCATGCGCTGTCGCCGGCCCGGGCGGCCTGCTTGCCCGGCGCTGCGCACCAGGCGCTGTCGCCAGCTTGGGCGGCCTGCTTGCCCGGCGCTGCGCACCAGGTGCTGACGCCAGCTTGGGCGGCCTGCTTGCCCGGCGCTGCGCACCAGGCGCTGTCGCCGGCTTGGGCGGCCTGCTTGCCTGGCGCTGCGCACCATGCGCTGTCGCCGACCCGGGCGGCCTGCTTGCCCGGCGCTGCGCACCATGCGCTGTCGCCGGCTTGGGCGGCCTGCTTGCCCGGAGCTGCGCACCATGCGCTGTCGCCGGCTTGGGCTACCTGCTTGCCCGGAGCTGCGCACCAGGCGCTGTCGCCGGCTTGGGCTACCTGCTTGCCCGGCGCTGCGCACCAGGCGGCATCGCCCTTGATGACCACGCCGAATTCGGCTTCGTAGATTTCACGCATGCGCTCGCCGGCGCGTTCGCGTTCGTCTTCATCTGCGCCGGCGCCCATGCCGACGTAAGGGTAATGATGGAGGAAGAAGCCAAACGTCGCTTCACAGTCGCGAGCGTACTTCATCGTGTCGAGAATGTGGTAGTGCCAGAACGTGTCGACGTCGACTGTGGGCGAGGCGCCGTCCTCCGGGTACTTTTTCATCAGGAACAAGAAGCGCCGGTATTCGGCCTCGACCGCGTTGGCACGGCGTTCGGACCAGCCTTCTCCCGATTCCGCATGCATCAGCTTCATTTTGATGGGTGTCAGGTCAAGAGCCTCGAACACTGAGAATTCGGTATTGGTCGACATCGTTATCACCTCGTTAATTTGTCATGGCGCTGCATGATTCTTGCCCGGCATGGGGGGCGTACGATGGAAGCTGGTCTTACCAGATCGCATCATGGCCCTCTGGCCGAAATTGCTTCTGTCACGTTGTATTGACGCATGACATCGATAAAAATTTTCATGCGGATACTCATTACAAACGTTGAGCTTGATCAAACTGCGGCGTAATCAGGGGATTTGTTGCAATGCGGCGTAATGACAGCGTGCCGCGTTATGCAGCCACCGCCACCGTTGACAGCGGCCGCCCATGCATCGCATCGTCGTCGCCGAACATGGGCGTGACCGGAATCGACACCACCACTGTGGTGCCGGCGTCCAGGCCGCTGCTGATCGAGAACGAGCCGCCGAGGATGCCGACCCGCTCCTCGATCCCGACCAGGCCGAACGAGCCGTGGCGGTTGCGGCTTCCCGGCTGCATGCCGACGCCGTTGTCGCGGATCGTCATGGTCAGCATGTCTGCCTGCTGCTGCAAGGCGATCCTGACTCTGGTCGCGCGCGCATGGCGCGCCACGTTGTTGAGGGATTCCTGCAGGATGCGGAAGAAGGCGGTGGCGCTGTGGTCGTCGATGCGGTGCTCGCCGTCGTCGTCGACCAGCTCGCACTCGATGCCGGTGCGGCGCGCGAAATCGGCCACCTGCCAGTCGACCGCCGCCGACAGGCCCAGGTCCAGCACGTTGGGACGCAGGTCGTTGATGATCTGGCGCACGCTGCGGATGGTGACGTCGATCTGGCGCACGGTAGCTTCGGCGCGTGCGTGCAGGCGCCGGTGGCCGCTGCGGGTTCGGTTGGCCAGCAGCTCGGCCTCGATCTTCAGCGCCAGCAGGTTTTGCGCCAGGTCGTCGTGGATCTCGCGCGCGATGCGCTTGCGCTCGCCTTCCTTTGATCTGCTCGGCGTGCGCCGCCAGCAGGCGCAGCTTTTCGTGGCTGGCCTGCAGCTTGGCCTGGCTCGCGCGCAGCTCGCGCGTCATTTCCTCGGCCATGCGCAGGGCGTTGCGGCGCGACGAGGCCAGGGTCTGGAACAGTGCGTAGAGCAGGGCGGTGCTGATGCCCGCGGCGAACGCGGCCAGCCACGGGTAGTACAGATCGAAGCGCGTGTACAGCACCGATTTCGGGATGCTGAAGTCGGCGCGCCAGATGCGTTGGTTGAATTCGATCGGCAGGCTGGTCGCGAACACGCTGTCGTCGTCCAACGGTGGCGCCGGGTTGGGGTGCGCGGTGCTGGCCAGGCTGTCGTACAGCAGGGCGCGTGGCGGCGTCTCTCCGGGCTCGGGCGTCACCGTGGTCAGCTCGGTCAGGATCAGGCGCGCGCCCCGGATCGGAAATTCGTCGAGTACCCCGCCCACCAGGCGCGCCACGCCGAAACCGATGCCGACCGAACCGATATAGGCCAGGCGCCGCCCCTCCACCGTGTCGATCGGCATGCCGCTGCGGTATACCGGCAGGCGCAGGGCCAAACCGTTCTGGTTGGGACCCGAAAATAGTTCGATGCGGGTGCCCGAGGCGCTCGGCAAACCGGAATCGCGCGCGCTGGCCAGCACGCGCCGGATCGTGCCGCGTGCTTCCAGGTCCATGCCCAGCTTGGTGAGCGAGAGCGGCAGCAGGGGTTCGATATAGACCAGCACCGTATAGGTATTGCGGTCGGGCTGGGCCGTCAGCGGCTCGTAGTGCACGCCGCGCCGCGCCAGGCGTGCGCGCAGCTCTTCGTTCAGCGCCGGCAGGGCTGGCGCGTGGACGGTGCGCGCGTAATTGATGACTTCGATACCCGGGAAGTTGCGCTTGATGTCCAGATGCTCCACGTACTGGCGAAACTGGTCGGCAGTGGTGTCGGGAGCTGCACGGAACAGTCCCGCAGCGCCGCGCAATACATCGCCATAACTCTTGATGCGGGCGTCGATCGTGTATTGAGAGGCGCGCGCCATGCTGCGAAAACGCGCGTGGGCATCGCTCTCGATCGCCTCGGACGTGGCAAAGTGGGCGGCGGCGCCGAACGCCAGCGACAGCAGCAACCCCCTCACAAGGGTTACCGGCGCGAACATCCCGGGAGATCGATCTGAAGGCATGCGGTGGTCTCGAAAATGCGGGGTGACGGGCATCCGCGCCTGGCGTCAACACCTACGATCAATACGCTAAGCAATGTCTGGTGACACAGTAGCTATCAGGTTTACTAGGT
The DNA here is from genome assembly GCF_056279385.1 of Massilia sp. UYP34. Classification (NCBI taxonomy): domain Bacteria; kingdom Pseudomonadati; phylum Pseudomonadota; class Betaproteobacteria; order Burkholderiales; family Oxalobacteraceae; genus Massilia; species Massilia sp. UYP34. The sequence continues at coordinate 148,751 of NZ_JBWBRF010000006.1, forward strand.
TTTTGCAAAAACACGACGTCTGGCGATGCAGGCCGCGGACGTGGGTCGCAGGTTGCAGGAGATCGCAGTTTCCCGGAAAAAAGCGCCGCGGCCATGGGCCGCAGCGCCTTCGGGCTGGCAAATAGACAGCGGTAATCAGTTGAAGCTCAGGCCATGATTGCTGGCGTTGCTGGCCGTCTTGCCTTTCAGATTTACCGTGAAATGGTCGCTCGGCTTGGCCGAACCCAGGTAGCCAGGTGCGAGGCTGCGGCCGTGGCGCCGCTCGTGGCGCCCGCCGCGGCGCAGTCAGTGGCGCCGGTCAGGCGCAAGCGCGTCAAGGGTAGGCAGGCGAGGGGTAGGCAGGCGAGGGGTAGGCAGGTCAGGCGGCAGGTGGGAGCAAGTGCATGTCGACATGCGAGTAGGCGACATGCGCGTAAGCGATGCATGGCGGGCGTGAGCACGGCGCGGGGAGGCCGCATGGCGCGCCATGCCACCACGAGCAACACAGCGCACGCTTGCCAGGCGCTCCCGGCCCGCCTCCCGCCTACCGGGAGAGCTGCTTAATACAGGGCAATGCTGCCCTCGGCCAGGACGCTGCCGCCATCGCCGGCGCCATTCCCGGAAACAGTATCGCGACCGGTCGTGCCGGCCGGGGCCGCGCGCACCTGTCCATTGCCGGCCCGGCTGTTATCGTAGGCGACGATTTCCTTGCCCGTCGCCGGGTCGAGACGCCAGATCTTGAGGCTGATACGGCCCGGTTGGCCGCCGGCGGCGTTCGATGCGGTGGTGGCCAGCGTGAACCGGTAGCCGCCCTTGCCATTGAGTGCGCCGCTGCCTTCGAACCGGCCCTGGGCGCCTTGTGCCGCGATCCGCCTGAGGTCCTTGCTCACGAAGTCCAGGTCGCCGGCATCGAAATGCAGCGCGCCCGGCGTCACTTGCTGGAAGGCGGCCGCGCTTGGCGGCTGGGCGTCGAGCGCCGGCGCGATGAAGCTGAAGCGCGCCTTGCCCGTGTGGCGCCGAGGCGCCTTGCTCGCCGCCAGCGGCGAGATGAAGGCGCCGGCGCCGGCCGCCATCCCCTTGCCGGGCTGGTAGGCGACGACCTGGCGGCTGACGTCAACGCTGGCGCCGGCGCCGTCGACGACCTTCGCCGTGATCGTGTAGATGCCGGGACGGGTATAGCTGTGGGTGGCGCTGGCGCCGGCGCCGTTCGCGGCCGGCATGCTCGCCGTGCGCGTGGCATTGCCGTCGCCCCAGTGCCAGTTGATGCCATAGCGCGCGGACGAACGTTCGTCGGCGACGCCGACCGATGCCGTCAACGGCGCGCCCACCGCCACCATGTCGCTCGCCACGATCGGGCCGACGCTATGCGGACAGCCGCAGGGCGACTTGCTCACTGGCTTGAGCAGCACCAGGCCGGTGTTGCCCACGGCGACGATGGAGCCGTTGTCGGAGATGCCCAGGGCGACTTCCAGCACGATGCCCGGTGGCGCGTGTTTCAGGCGCGTGTTCAGGTCGACCATGCCTTCCTTGGCGGTCCAGACATAGGCATGGACCGGCCCGGCGCCGGTCTGGGCGCTGCCGACCACTTGCCCCTTGTTGTTGGCGCCGCGCCCGGACGAGATGGTGCCGCCGAGCGTGCCCAGGTCGACCAGGCCGCCGGTCTGGGTCCAGGTCATGGCGCGCGACCCGATGATCGGGTCGCCGATCTGGCCGGTGATGCGCCCGCCGGAAGTCATGCCGAAGACCTCGGTGCGCACGGCGGGCGGGGCGATGTCCACCATGCCGGTGCCGAAGGTCCAGACGTAGCCGCGCCAGTCTTCGCCGTCGACGTGGTAGTTGCCGGCCACCTGGCCGAAGGCGCTGATCCCGACCGGGGTCGAATCGTTGCTGGCGTTGGTGTGGATGTCGATCATGCCGGTGCCGAAGGTCCAGAGGAAGGCATGGTAGTCGTTCCCGAACGCCCAGGAGTCGCCGACGATGATGCCGGCGTCGTTGATCGCCCGCGGGTAGGACGATTCGGCGGCTCCCGGCGCCAGCACGCCGAGGTCGGTGATGCCGCCCAGTGCGCTCCAGCGGAAGCCGCGGTTGAAGCCGGTGGCGGTATTGTGGGCGATCGCCGTAATCACGCCTTTGTTGTTGATGACCGGTTCGAGGGCTTCGTCGGCGCCGGGCAGGGTGCCGATGTCGGTGATGCCGCCCGAACTGCTCCAGATGAACGTGCGGGTGTCGCCGGCCGGGTTGGTCGAAACGCCGACGACCCTGCCCGAATTGGTGAGCCCGGTAGCGCGGGCGAAGTCGCCCGGCCCGTCGAGGCTGCCGACATTCTGCGAGCTGCTGCCATTGTAGAAATAGGCATTGATGGGGGCGCTGAAGATATCGGGCGTGAGCGAGTAGGCGACCTGGCCGCTGGCATTGATCGAGGCCGAAATGGCTTCGCCGGCGGCGAGGTTGATCACACGGTAGACGGTCTTGCCGGCGGCTGGGTGATGCGGCTTTTTGGCCGCTTCCGGGCCTGGCGGCTGTTGCGCCGAGGCCGTGCCGGCGAATACCAGCGAGCACAGCAGATAAGACAGGGTCCGGGGGGCAGCGCAGCGACCTGCGCCGGTGTGGTTGCGTACGTGCATGATGCCTCCGCTGGAAGAGATGGGCTCTGGTGATGAAGGCGTCGGCATCGCGCGCGGCGCATGTCGGACACCCGGCGCCATCCATCATCGGGGACGCTGCGGGGCGCAGCATGAGGACGGTCATGCGGACCTCCCGTGCACGGATGATGCAGGTCGAAACAGCCGTGCCGGAATTGATCGGGACGCAAAAAAAAATCCCGCCGCGGCGATGCCGGGACGGGATCTTCGTCAGGACACTGGAACTTAGAACCTATCCCGGTAGGTGAGAGTCGTTCCTGCCGCGCCTGACAAGCGTGCGCTGCGTTGCTCGTCGTTGCATGGCTCGCCATGCGGCCTCCTCGCGCCTTGCTCACGCTCGCCATGCATCGGCATGAACTTCCTCCCACCTACCGGGATAGGTTCTTACTTGCCCCAGCTATCCTTCAAGGTAGTCACGCGATTGAACACCGGCTTGCCCGGCTGCGAATCCACGCGGTCCGCCACGAAATAGCCATGACGCTCGAACTGGAAGCGCTGGTCGGCCACGGCGTCCTGCATGCCCGGCTCGAGGTAGGCGGTCACGGTTTCCAGGGCGTTCGGATTGAGCGCCGACTTGAAGTCCTTGCCGCCGGCGTCCGGCTGTGGGTCGAGGAACAGGCGGTCGTACAAGCGCACCTCTGCGGCCAGGGCGCTCGCCGCGCTGACCCAGGTGATATTGCCCTTGACCTTGTAGTTGTCGGCGCCCGGCGTGCCCGACTTCGAATCCTCGAAGTACTTCACGTGCACCGCGGTCACGTTACCGTCTGCATCCTTGTCGTAGCCGGTGCACTCGACGACGTAGCCGTATTTCAGGCGCACGCGGCTGCCCGGCTGGTCGCCGCTGGGCGGGGTGAAGCGGAAGTAACCCTTGGTCGGGTTTTCCATGAAGTCTTCCTGCTCGATCCACAGCTCGCGCGTGAACGGGAAGGTGCGCTTGCCCATTTCCGGGTGGTGCGGGTGGACCGGCGACGAGCATTCCACCGACTCGCCTTCCGGGAAGTTGTCGACGATCAGCTTCAATGGACGCAGCACGGCGATGGCGCGCGGCGCCTTCGGGTCCAGGTCGTCGCGCAGCGCGCCTTCCAGGATGCTCATGTCGATCCAGCCGTCGGCCTTCGACACGCCGATGCGCTCGCAGAACAGCTGGATCGATTCCGGCGTGTAGCCGCGGCGGCGCAGGCCGACGATGGTCGGCATGCGCGGGTCGTCCCAGCCGGTCACGGTGCCGTCGTCGACCAGCGCGCGCAGCTTGCGCTTGGAGGTGACGACATAGGTCAGGTTCAGGCGCGCGAATTCGTACTGGCGCGGCACCGGCTTCTTGAAGAAACCGCCTTCGGCCAGGGTTCCGACCAGCCAGTCGTAGAACGGGCGGTGGTCCTGGAATTCCAGGGTGCACAGCGAGTGCGTGATGTTCTCGATCGCATCCGAGATCGGGTGCGTGTAGTCGTACATCGGGTAGATGCACCAGGCGTCGCCCGTGCGGTGGTGGTGCGCATGGCGGATGCGGTACAGGGCCGGGTCGCGGTTGGTCATGACCGGGGACGACATCGCATCCTCGCTCATCTTGGCGCGCAGGATGTGTTCGCCATCCTTGTACTTGCCGGCACGCATGTCGCGGAACAGCTGCAGCGATTCGGCCGGCGGGCGGTCGCGGAACGGCGAATTGGTGCCCGGGGTACCGAAATTGCCGCGGTTCCTTGCCATGTCTTCGGCGCTCTGGCTGTCGACGTAGGCGTAGCCTTTCTCGATCAGGTACTCGGCCATCTTGTACAGCTGCTCGAAGTAGTCGCTGGCGTAGTACAGGTGTTCCTGGCCCTCGCGCTCCCACGAGAAGCCGAGCCACTTGACGCTGTCCATGATGGTGTCGACGTATTCCTGGTCTTCCTTCTCCGGATTGGTGTCGTCGAAGCGCAGGTGGCAGAGGCCCGCGTAGTCGCGCGCCAGGCCGAAGTTCAGGCAGATCGATTTCGCGTGGCCGATGTGCAGGTAGCCGTTCGGCTCCGGCGGGAAGCGGGTGATCACGGAGGGCAAACCATCGCGCCGATGGGTGCCTGCGGCCAGGTCCGATTCGACGATCGCACGGACGAAGTTCGACGACGGTGCATTGACCGGCGCCGGGGTATTCTTGTCGTTGCTCATGAAATAGTTCTGGAAGGGTAAGTTGGGGGGCATTTTACCGTACCCGGACGCGGCTGAGGTTGCCCGCGTCGCAAGGCGGACATCGGCTATCGCGCCACGTCGGGCCTTTTCTATAGGATAATCTCTATTTGCGCGTCTTTAAGATAGTTGCCGGGAGAGTTACTGTTGGAAAATTTATATGCGATCCTCGGTGTCGCGCCGAATGCCAGCGACGACGAGATCAAGAAAGTCTACCGTTCGCTGGCCATGCGCTACCACCCGGACCGTAACCAGGCGCCGGGCGCGGAAGCGCGTTTCAAGGCCGTTACCAAGGCCTACGAGATCCTCTCGGACCGCGCCAAGCGCGAGGAATACAACCAGAGCGTGAACCACCGCATCGTGCTGGACGCCGAGGCCGAGGCGTTCGAGCTGTGGCGCTCGCTGTTCGCGCTCAACGGCGTGAACCTGCCGGCGCACTGACCCGGCCCTGCGCTTCACCCGGCGGCAACGCACCGGACGCGGCCTTCGCCGCGCCCCATCAACAGGATAGAACATGAAGAACGTACATCCCGAATTCTCCTTCCAGTCGCGTGAGCTGGAAGGCCAGATCGAGGGCACCCTGGGCGACCCGCCCAACCGCAAGAACTACGACATGATGGTCAATGCGCTGGTGGCCGAATACGCCGACGGCGGCGGCATCGACGACGTCAACATGATGGCGTTCGCGCTGGTCGACAAGATCCGCTTCCTGGACCCGAAGGGCCTGTTGCGCGAAGCGGCCGACTATGCCGACGGCGATCCTGCGCGCGTGTTCGCGATGGCCGAGTGCAGCGGCGAGGACGGCCGCGCCATGTATGAAGGCATGACCGCCAGCTATCCGGAACTGGCGCGCCAGGCCATCATCACCGCCTTCCTGTTCAAGAACCAGAACCGCTGGGACGACGAAGACCAGTCGCTCGAGCAGCTCGGCCGCGACGACGACGGCGACGACGACGACGAGGAAGACAGCCCCGCCACCGACGACTTCACCCAGCTGTTCGACGAAGGAGAGCGCGATGAGCGATGACACCGACAAGACCAACCTGCCGGCCCTGGTCAGCCAGGTCGGCGAACTGGTGCTGGCCGGCTCGCTGGACCACGCCGAAGAGGTGTTCTCCAGGGCCGCCGACGAGCACGGCGACTATGCCGTGGCCCAGGTCCTGACCGAACTGCCGCCGCAAGTGACCGCGCTGCACCTGTCGGGCTTCGATGGCGCCAAGACCTCGCTGGCGACCATGCTGGTGCCGCCCAAGGCCTGGGCCGACAGCCTGGCCTTCATCGCCGCCACCTGGCCCGACAACCTGATCGAGGACGATCCCGAGCGCATCGCCGAGAACCTGTTCAACCACGTGCATGGCGTGGTCTATGCCCAGGACGACGAGGAGCGCCGCAACGAGCTGCTCGAGGCGGCGTCCGCCACCGACCATGGCGCGACCGTGTTCGCCATCCTGTGGTCGCTGGCGCCGAAGGAAATCCTGGAAGTGGCGGGCGAGATCCTGTCGAAAGGCCGCTACGTCAGCGGCCAGACCAGCGCCGACAGCGACATCGTGCCGCTGGCGGTCGACCTGGCCAAGGCCACCGAGGACGGCTGGGAGCGTTCGCTGCTCGAACTGTTCCCCGAATTCCGCCACAGCGCCGAGATGGCCGAGATCTCTCTGCCCGACGATCCGGACGAAGAGTCCGAGTTCATGCAGCGCTCGACCCGCGACCTGCTGCTGCGCCTGCGCAAGCAGGTGCCGTCGGTGCGCAGCATGGCGCGCCGCAGCCCGCGCCGCAGCATGGGCACGGACATCTTCTCGTGACGGGAGCCGCCAGCCACATGTTGCCAGCCATCGTCATCGAACAACCGCCGCGCCTGATCCGCGCGATCAGGCTGCTGCCGGGCGAAGCCACGCCCGACGAGGCGGCAATCCTGGCCGACGAGCTGTCCGGGATCACCGCCATGGTGGCCGAGAAATTCACCAACGACCGTACCGCCGAAGGAATTCAGCGTGCGCTCCTGTTGAGCATCGGCTGTGTGTCGCTGGGTCTCGAACACCTGATCCAGAGCGAGGACGAGGGCGACCTGGACGCGCTCGACATCCTGGTGGCCGAGGGCGCCGAACACGCCTTCCAGGCGGGGTTCCGCATGATCCGCGAGCTGGCCGCGCTGCCCGAGGACAGCCTGGTGAGCGAGTACGACAACGATCCGGTCTACGCCCAGCGGCGCCTGAAGGAGTTGTTCGTCGACATCTGCACCGCCGATCCCGGCGAATCGTGGTCGGGCTACGAGCGCTTCCTGGGCCAGGTCCGGCAGCGCCAGCAGGTCCAGGCGACCGTCAAGGCCGCCGAGTGGCTGCGCAAGAACCACTACGAGGGCCCGGTCAAGGACCCGGACCTGAACTCGGAGGGCGTGATCGCGCTGGCCATCATCTTCGCGGTCGAGGGCGGCGCGCGCATCACGGCGCGCACCGGCCAGAGCGAGTTCGAGCGCTTCGTGAAGGCGGTGCGCAAGCATCGGCCGGACTTCGAACAGGGCTGGGCCGAGTTCCTGGCGCGCATCCCGGCGGCCCACCAGGCCATCGTGGCCGAGCGCATCGACATCTACCGCAAGCATTGCACGGTGCTGGAGCAGCTCGGGACGAGCGCGACCATCGGCCAGCTGATGACCGAGCTGGAGAACTACGCCGGCTCCGAAGTGGATCCGGAATACCCTTGAGCATGAGTAGCCCGGCATGAACAAGCCCGGCGCACGCATCGCCGCCGGCAGCCCCGCTTTCCGGCGCATCAACCGCGCGATGGCGTTCGGGGGCTTTTCCATCTTCGCCTTGCTGTACTGCGTGCAGCCGCTGATGCCGCTGCTGGGCCGCGACTTCCGGCTGTCGCCGGCCGAGAGCAGCCTGGTGCTGTCGGTGTCCACCGCCACCCTGGCGCTGGCGCTGCTGGGTTCTTCCAGCGTGGCCGAGCGCTTCGGCCGCAAGACGGTGATGGTGGCCTCGATGATCAGCGGTGCGGTGCTGACCCTGGCCTGCGCCTTCGCCACCAGCTACCCGCAACTGGTCGCCGTGCGCGGCCTGATGGGCCTGATGCTGGGCGGCTTGCCGGCCGTGGCCATGGCCTACCTGAGCGACGAGATCGAGCCGACCTCGCTCGGCCTGTCGATGGGCATGTACATCAGCGGCAGCGCCTTCGGCGGCATGAGCGGGCGGGTGATCTCGGCCTTCATCAGCGATGTCGCCTCCTGGCGCGTAGCGGTCGGGCTGCTCGGCGCGGCCGGACTGTACGCCGCCTGGGAATTCTCGCGCAGCCTGCCACCGTCGCGCCATGGCGGCGCGCGGCCGGCGCGCGGGCCCGGCTTCGTCGAGGGCCTGCGCATCCATCTGCGCGACCCGGGCCTGCCGTGGCTGTTCGCGCTGCCTTTCCTGCTGATGGGGACGTTCGTCAGCCTGTACAACTACATCGGCTACCGCCTCCTGGCGCCGCCGTTCGGGTTGCGCCAGAGCGCGGTCGGGCTGCTGTCGCTGCTCTACCTGCTGGGCATCTTCAGTTCGATGTGGGCCGGCAAGCTGGGCGACCGCCTGGGCCGGCGCAACGTGCTGTGGCTGCTGATGGGGGTGATGATCGCTGGCTTGCTGGTGACCCTGGTCGATTCGGTCGTCGCCGTGGTGCTGGGCGTGGGCGTGGCCACCTTCGGCTTCTTCGCCGCCCATTCGGTGACCAGCAGCTGGGTCGGCCGGCGCGCGCAGCCGCCGCAGGCGCTGGCCTCGGGCATCTACCTGTTCTTCTATTATCTCGGCTCGAGCGTGGTGGGGTGGTTCACCGGCTATGTGTACGAGCACTGGGCCTGGCCCGGGGTGGTGGCGCTATTGGGCGCGATCCTGGGCATCGGCCTCTTGATCGCGCTGCGCCTGCGCACGCTGGCGCCGGTACCCGTCCACCCTGCGCCATGATGTGGGCAACTCGGTGGGCAGCTCGGCGGGCGCCTCGGCGGCGCGGCTCAGTTCGGAAAGCGGTTGTTGCGCGGCAGCGGCAGGATCGCTTCGGACACCGCCTGTTCCGGCGTGATCCGCCGGCACAGCTCGGGCCGCTGTAACACGCGCTCGATCACGGCCGCGGGAACGCTCTTGTGTTCCATGTAACGCCGCGCCTGGGTGCCATCGCGCACTGCCAGGATGTTCAGGCCGCGCGCCACGGCGTTCGCGGTGGCTTCATCATTGCGTCGTTGCCGCACTTGCACCTCACCATGCCTTCGAATCATCGACTGTCGAGTACGCAGGCGCTCCTGGCATCGGCATGTCCCGGATGATACCCCGCCTGGCAGGCGATTCGCCAGCCTGGGCCGAAAAATGCGCGCCCATGTGACGACGCCACGCTAGGCGTGGCGTCGGCTGGCGCTGCGCTGGCGACGATCAGCGGCGCGCCGCGCGATTCACCGGGGGGCGCCCGGCGCCAGCGGTCTTGCCGAGATGACGGAAGGTGATGCGGCCCTTGCTCAGGTCGTAGGGCGACAGTTCCAGGCTGACCTGGTCGCCGGCGATGATGCGGATGTGGTTCTTGCGCATCTTGCCGGAAGTGTAGGCGATCAGCTTGTGGCCGTTGTCGCAATCGACGCGATAGCGCGAATCCGGCAGCACTTCAGAGACGACGCCATTCAGTTCGATCAGTTCTTCTTTTGCCATGATGGGCTCCTGTAGGTTGGAAATGCGAATATTGGGCCGGCCTGGCGCGAGGCGCCGGGGCTGGCGGGTAAGGCGGCCTGCAAGCAGGCGATGTCAGGATGAACGTGGCGGCGCAGCGCGGACGCTTCGCCGGGAATGACAAGGCCCGCGCGTGGCAGGCTTGATGTTCGGTGACTGGCAGGTACTGCGTTTGCGGATACTTCGTTCGGTGCGGCGCCTGTCATCCGCAAGCATGCCGCGTCATAGGCTGCGCCATGGGCGCAAGGTCGTCCGCATGCACACGATATGGGGACAGGGTCGTGAATTACCAAGGGCAATCTTCGTGTACGCCAATCGCGGATGCTGCCTGGCACGAGCGATTGAATGATGCCGCAAAACCGGTAGTGTAACATGATCGGCGCTGTGCCGTTCATGCTCCAGCGCAATACAAAGATGGTTCATTCACCATTCCGGCCCCGCTGCAGGGCGTTTTTTCCCGGTCGCTTGACGGCCCCGGCGCTGGCGACGGCGGGGCGGCGACTGGTCACGACCGTGCAAATGTGCAAGCCTGCGTCACCTGTCCAACTATAATTGCCGTTCAGCGAGGGCCCATGGGGCCCGGACCATCAACCCGCGAACGGCCCGTCGTGACGACTGCACCCGACCACTTCGACTATGAAGCGCACCTCGCCGCCTGCGCACGCGGCGACCGGCAGGCCTTGCGTCGCCTGTATGACCGCGAAAGTCCGCGCCTGCTGGGCGTGGCCCTGCGCATCGTGCGCGAGCGCCAGGCGGCCGAGGACGTGCTGCACGACGCTTTCGTGAGCATCTGGACCCGCGCCGCCGGCTTCGACGCCACGCGCGGCTCGGGGCGCGGCTGGATGTACACCGTGGTGCGCCACGCGGCGCTCGATGCGGTGCGCGACGGCGCGCGCGAGGTGCACGTCGACGAAGCGGCGCTCGACGCCCTCGGCGGCGAAGCCTTCGATCCCGGCATCCAGGAAGCCTTCGAGCTGCGCCAGGACATGGGCCGCCTGCACGACTGCCTAAACCGGCTCGATGTCGCCAAGCGCAACAGCATCCTGCATGCGTATGTCGATGGCTTCTCGCACAGCGAGATCGCCGAACGCCTCAAGTCGCCGCTGGGGACCGTGAAGGCCTGGATCAAGCGCGGCCTGAGCGCGCTGCGGGAGTGCATGGTATGAATCCGGTCCGCGACCCCTACGAGCTGGCCGGCGAATACGTGCTGGGCACGCTGTCGCGCGAACGGCGCCGCGAAGTCGATGCCATGCTGCCGCAGGACGCCACGCTGCGCGCCGCCGTCGCCTATTGGGAAGAGCGGCTGCTGCCCTTGAGCGCGCTGGTCGAGCCGGTGGCGCCACCTCCCGCCCTGTGGCCGCGCATCGAGCGCAGCCTGGCGCCGGTCGCCGCACCCGCGCCCGTTCGCGCGGGGTGGTGGGAGCGCCTGGGCCTGTGGCGCGCCCTGGCCGCCGGCGGCTTCGCGGCCGCCGCGATCATGGCGGCCGTGGTCGGCGTGCGCCAGTTCGAGGTGGCGCAGCCGCGCTATATGGTGGTGCTGGCCGCGCCGCAGAACGCGGGGCCGGGCTGGGTGCTGGAGCTGGTGGCCGACGACACGCTGCGCCTGCGACCGCTGGTCACGACCGCGGTCCCGGCCGACCGCGCGCTGCAGCTGTGGACCAAGGCCGACGACTGGTCAGGTCCGGTGTCGCTGGGCCTGGTCAAGCCGGGCGAGGCGGTCGAGGTCAAGCTCGCCAACCTGCCGAAGGTGGTGCCGAACCAGCTGTTCGAAATCACGCTGGAACCGGCCGCCGGATCACCGATCGGCCGTCCGACCGGGCCCATACTCTACATCGGGCGCGCGGTCAGGATATAAAAGAAGAAGGGCGGGTGGCGGCCAGGACAAGACCATGCGGCCGCCACCCGGCTTCCATCAGCGCAGCCAGATCGCGATATCGCGCACGCCTGGCCCGCCGCTGCCGATCACCGACGTCGCCGGCGTCGCCGCGCCATTGACCGGGGTGGCCGCGCCGCTCGTCAGATTGACCCGGTACAGCGTGCTCGGGCCACCGGCCGTGGTGCGCAGCGCCGCCAGCACCAGGCCGTTCGCGCCGCCGCCGATGTCCATCGCGCCAGCGCCCGCCACCGTCACGCCCAGGGGGCCGACGTCGACCAGCGTGCCGTCGTTCGGCGGATTCTGCAGCGCCAGCACCGAACTCGCGCCGTCGACGTCGAACAGCTGGGTCGAGGCCGCGTTCGGGATGCTGTTGGTGTAGGCGGCGGCCACGACGCGTGGCGCCACGCCGGCGCGGTTGATGTTGCCGTCGGTGGTGGTGGCGCCGGTGTCGACATTGATACGCAGGCTCTGGCCGCTGTCGCTGATCACGCGCAGGCGGTCGGCGGCCGGGTTGAAGTCGACCGCGAACGCGGCGCCCTGCATGGCGGTGTACGGCGCGGTCGTGTCGGCGGCGTCGGCGGCGAGCGTCGCCTTGACGGTGGCGGCGCCGGTGGCCGGGTCGATGGTGACCAGGCGCGCAGCGCTCGTCAGGCCGTACAGCATGCCGTCCTTCGGCCGCACGTCGATGCCGGCCAGGGTTTCGCCTCCCGCCAGGCCGCTGATGGCGACGCTGGTGTCGATGGTGCCGGGCGAACCGACCTTGAAGCCCAGCAGGCGATTGTCGTCCGCCAGGCCCAGGACCACCGGCGCCGCGGCGCCGCGCAGCGCGATCCCGCGGATGTCTTCGGTCACGCCGAGCGCGCCGATCAGGTTGGCCGGGGCGCTGGTGGCTGCCAGGTTCACGCCATACAGGTTGCGCGCGCCGCCAACGGTGGCGACCATGTATCCCATATTCGTGCGCGCATCGATGTCGAAGCCGTTCGCGGCGCCGATGGCGACGCCCAGCGGGACCGGCATGGCCAGGGCGCCGTCGTTCGGCGGGTTCTGGACGTACAAGGTCGCATTGGCGCTGTCGATGCCGTATAGCGTGGTCGATCCGGTGCCGGCGAACGAGTTGGTATAGGCCGAGGCCGAGATCGCGGTATTGGCCGCGCCGCCGTTGATGCTGCCGTCGGTGGTCGTGGCGCCGGTATCGACATTGATGCGCAGGCTCTGGCCGCTATCGCTGACGATGCGCAGGCGGTCGGCCATCGGGTTGAAATCGACGCCAAAACTCGCGCCGGCCAGTGCGGTGAACGGCGCGCTGGTATCGGCGGCGTCGGCGGCGAGGCGCGACTTGCTGGTGGCGGCGCCGGTGGCGGCGTCCAGCGTGTACAGGCGGCCGGTCGAGCCGACGCCATACAGCAGGCCGTCGGCCGGGCGCACGTCGATGCCGACCAGGTTTTCGCCGCTCTGCAGGCCGGTCACGAGCACGTTGCTGCGGATGGTGCCCGGCGTGGCGCGATCGAACGACACCAGGCGGTTGCTGGCGGTCAGGGCGACCACGTCGCCGACGGTGGCGGCGGGCGGCGGTGGGGTGGTGATCGGCGGCTTGGCGTGATCGTCGCTGCTGCTGCCGCAGGCGGCCAGGGCGAAGGCGATCGACGAAACGAGAACGAGCTTGGTGAAGTGCGGTTGGGTCATGATGTGTCCTCAGTAAGAATTGCTTGTTTGAATTCGTTGGGGGCGCATCGCGGCCTGGACGGCTGCAATGTTGGCGCTGGTACTACGCGCCAGATGCAGGAATGGATGCAGCTTGTGAAAAAATATTTTCATGATGTCCAAATGTGCATTTATGCAACGTAAATATCTAATGGACAATTGGCTGCAACCGTCATAGGCTGGCTTTCTTTCATTGCAGGAACAGAGATGAAGACCCTGAGTCGGACGATCGCTGGCGTCGCGCTATGTCTGGGCGCGAGCCTGGCGCAGGCGGCAGTTTTCAAGACTTGCGACGATGCCGCGAGCGATCCGGCCCTGGGCGGCAGCCTGTGCGCGCTCGAGCAAATGCCGGGCGATCCGTCCGGACTGGCTGGCGGCCCCGCGGCGTCGGTCTCGCCGCCGGTCTCGTTATTCGTGCGCAAGTTCCCGGCGCAGGGCGCATCGCGCGGTCAGGTCTGGTTGGTCGCCGGCGGCCCCGGCGAATCCGGCGCCTCGTTCTACGGCATGCTGCCGACCTTGCGCCGCGCCTTCCCCGGCTTCGATCTGGTGATGCCGGACCATCGCGGCACCGGTTTCTCGACCCGGATGTGCCCGGCCGAGGAAGCGCCGGGCTCGCCCGGCGGCGCCGCACTGGAGGGCGCCGAGTGGGGCGCCTGCTTCGGGTACCTGAACCGGCATCCCGCCTACACGCGACAGTTCTCGCTGACGAATGCCGCCCACGACCTCAAATTGCTGCTGGAGCGCACGCCGCGTCACGGCAAGACCTATCTGTATGGCGTTTCGTACGGCACCCAACTGGTGCTGCGCACGGTGGCGCTGGGCGCCGCGGTCGATGGCCTGGTGCTCGATTCGCTGGTGCCGCTGCAGGACGACCCCACGGCCGACCTGAGCCGCCGCTCGCTGGTGACCGATGCAGTCGGACGCGCATTGCTGGCCGACTGCGACCAGGGGCGATGCGGCCGCCGCATCGGCGAGCCGCTCGAGCCGCTCTACCGGCGGGTGCTGGCGCGCGCCGGGAGCGAGTCGACGCTCCTGGCCAATGTGCCAGGAAAGGACCTGAAGCGTTTCCTGGGCGGCCTGCTCGATTTTCCGGATGCCGCGAGCCGCATCCCGGACATCGTCAAGGAGCTCGACGCCGGCCAGGACGCGCAGTTGAAGGCGGCGCTGGCCGAGGTGCGGCGCAAGGCCGCGAGCCTCGGGACTTTTCCGCAACTGCCGCCGTCGATGCCTCTCGTGATCCTCATCAGCGGGTCTGAGAACAATCTGCAGCCAGGACGCACCATGGAGGCAGTAAAGCAGGAAGAAGCCGGCCTGTTGTTTTCGAGCGGCATCCCGGGCCACCTGGTCGGCGCTCCGATTCCTTTTTATGCACGCGACGCCTGGTTTGCGCGCCTGCCCGAGCGCCTGCCGCCGACGCTGGTGATCCACGGCCGCCGCGATGCGAAGACGCCGTATGGCGCCGCCGTGCGCCATATCGAGGCGCTGCGCAAGGCCGGGCCGGTTCAGCTATTTACCGACGAGCACGGCGGGCATTTCGTGCTCTGGGCCGACCGTACATGCGGCGCGGCCGAGGTCATGCAGTTTGTGCTGGGCGAGGATGCACCGACGCCCTGTGTGCCGGTCACCTCTAGCCCTTGACCCGCGCTGACGCGGTTATCTGCCGCGGCCGGCCGGGCGACGACGGCGGTAGCAGTCGGGACATGGCCGGGACCCTGTGCGCGGCGCTGGAATGAGACGGCTTGAATGCCGGCCGGAACGCACCGCCATTGTCCCGTGGAACAGATGAAATCGATGCTTGATAAACCACGAATGCATCCTAAGCTGAAAGGCTCCAGTGGTTTTTTTCACATCTTTTTCAGGAGGGCATCATGCTGCAAACCGCCGAAATCCAGCAACGCTTCAAGAACGTCCAGCAAGTGGTGAACCAGGCCGAACAGGTCTGCCAGAGCGACCAGAGCGTTCCCAGCGAAATCCGCGACTGCATCCACAAGATCGCCGAGGAAGCCGGGCGCGTGCAAAGCGTCATGCAGTCGAACGACCAGTCGAGCATGATCCAGGCCATCGACGATCTGGAAGCCATGGGCGACGAGGCCAAGCGCGTCTGCACCTCGACCCGTCCGTCACCACAAGTGCAATCCGTCATCGTGCGCGTGCACGACGAGCTGTCGAACCTGAAGCACCAGCTGCATTGATTCAGACGATGCCGCGCTCGCGCAAGGCGGCGATCTCTTCCTCGCTCCTGCCCAGCACCTCGCGCAAGACTTCGGCCGTGTGCTGGCCCAGCAGGGGCGGGGCGATTGCGCTCGTCGCGGGCAGGGCCGACATCCGGATCGGATTGCGCACCAGCTTCACCTGGCCCGCGCTGGGATGCGGCAGGTCGATCGCCATCGCGCGCGCCACCACCTGCTCGTTGGCGAACACCTCGCCGACGTCGTTGATCGGTCCGCAGGGTACACCCATTTCTTCGAGCAGGGCGATCCATTCGTCGCGCTTTTTGAGCTTGACCATCTCGGCCAGCAGCGGCACCAGGAGGTCGCGGTTCTCGACGCGCAGCGGGTTGGTGGCGAAGCGCGGATCGTCTCCCAGCTCCGGCCGGCCGCCAGCCTCGACGAACTTCCGGTACTGGCCGTCGTTGCCGGTGGCGACGATGATGTGGCCATCCAGGCAGGCGAAGGTCTGGTAGGGCACGATGTTGGCGTGGGCGTTGCCCCAGCGCCTGGGCGGCTTGCCGCTGTTGAGGTAATTGCTGCCGACATTGGCCAGCATCGCCACCTGCGTGTCGAGCAGCGCCATGTCGATGTGCTGGCCCTCGCCCGTGCGGTCGCGATGGGTGAGGGCGGCCAGCACGGCCACCGTGGCGTACATGCCGGTCATCAGGTCGGTCAGCGCGACGCCGGCCTTTTGCGGCCCCCCGCCGGGCAGGTCGTCGCGCTCGCCGGTGACCGACATCAGGCCGCCCATGCCCTGGATCAGGAAGTCGTAGCCGGCGCGGTGAGCATAGGGGCCGTCCTGGCCGAAGCCGGTGATCGAGCAGTACACCAGGTCGGGCTTGATCTGCCTGAGCGATGCATAGTCGAGGCCATAGCGCTTCAGGTGGCCCACCTTGAAGTTTTCGAGCACCACGTCGCAATGCAGCACCAGCTCGCGCAGCAGGGCCTGGCCCTCGCTGCTGGCGATATCGACCGTGAGCGAGCGCTTGCCGCGGTTGGCCGACAGGTAATAGGCCGCCTCCTGCGTGTCGTTGCCTTGCGCATCCCTGGCGTACGGCGGGCCCCAGGCGCGGGTGTCGTCGCCGGCGCCGGGGCGTTCGATCTTGATCACGTCGGCGCCGAGGTCGGCCAGGTTCTGCGAACACCATGGTCCCGCCAGCACGCGCGACAGGTCGAGCACGCGGAGGTGGCCGAGGGCTTTCGGCAGCGGGGAGAGAGACGGAGGTGTATGTGTCATGTCTCGTTGTCGTTATGCGGTCGGGAAGCGCCGATTATAGCCGTGCGCGATAGGCGGCAACCATCGCCCGAGACAGGACTGACAGGCGACGCCGCCTGCACCACAAGGCAATGACGGTGGAGAGCTTTACGATGAGCCTATCCCGGTCGATGTGAGTTGCGCCGGTCACGCCTGGCAAGCCTGGCCTGTGTTGCCCGCCCCTGCACCGGCATGCGCTTCTTCCAGCTTTCCGGACAGAATTCAAGAAACCGATAAATCAATGCGCGTTGGGCTGCCGGAACCGGCGTGCCGCAGCTTTGTTTGTCAGGATACGCCTATGTTCGGGTTGAGCAATCAGCGATGAACGTTCCTCGATGACTTTATCTTCTTTGCAGCGAAAAAAAAGCCGTCCCAGAAGATCACTGCCTCATCGGCCCTTTTGATGAACACCTGCGTGCAACCGATATCGACAACGGTAACCGGATTGGGTAGGCGTAATCTGGCGGCGTTGATTTGCGCTTCCTGGCGTACGTATGCATTTGGTTCGACACGTTTGCTCTCAAGGCTTGGGGGGCCGCAGCTTTCACTCCCAAACTTGGTTCCCTCGTTTTGGATGGTCATTACCCGTCCGAGTAATTGCTTGGCCTGATGCTCGTCAATCGAGGTGATCTTTACACCATCGAGCACAGATGTAAATTTCCACTGCCCGATGACTTCATGGCCTGGCTGCACCGCCTGCGCAGGTAGACTTGCCGCAATGGCGATGGCGAACACCGACGAGAGCGCTCGAAATGGCGCTGACTCTCTGCATCGATTAGCCATGTCGGTATTGCGCATCGCATTCAATGCTTGTGGACTCATTCGTAATGCGATGTTTGGACTGCTGCCCGATGTGGATTTCACGTTCGTGGTTGCCATTGCAAGCTCCGGCGGGAGGAGCAGCCAATTTAGCAAGCTGGAGGACAGGCAACTTACGGAGTATCAAACCGGCGATGCTCGCTCGAGCGGCCGGTGAGTCAAGATGTGGCGCCAGCAGCGCCGCATCTTGTATCCGCATCAGGTTCCAGACTGTACTGCCGCGACCGGATCGGCCTCGGCCTGGCTGTCGCCCCCGGGCACCTGTCGCCGTCCTTCGGCTTCCTGCTGCAGCGCGCAGCGTTCGGCCTTGTCGGCATTGCGCAGCTCGACGAAGCGGCGCAGCGCGTCGTCCAGCGCCGGCAGCAATGCGCCGCGCTCGCTGTGCAGCGAGGAATACGCCGGCCGCGCCGCCGTGAAGCCGAACTCGGCGGCCGGCTTGGCTTCCAGCGTCGCCGCATCGACACCGGCCAGCTCGGCCGCGCGCCGCGCCAGCGCGGCC
The DNA here is from genome assembly GCF_056279385.1 of Massilia sp. UYP34. Taxonomy (NCBI): domain Bacteria; kingdom Pseudomonadati; phylum Pseudomonadota; class Betaproteobacteria; order Burkholderiales; family Oxalobacteraceae; genus Massilia; species Massilia sp. UYP34. The sequence goes on from NZ_JBWBRF010000006.1 coordinate 166,565, forward strand.
CAGGTCAGCTCGCCCTGGTTGGCCAGGTGCCAGATGCCGGCCTCGCGGTCCACCGCCAGGTCCAGGCAGGCGTGCACCAGGTCGGGGACGTAGGTCGGCGAGACCGTCAGGTCGCTGGCGGCCACGAAGGCGTCGCCGCGCTCGAGCGCATCGAGCGCCAGGGTCACGAAGTTGTAGCCGTCCCAGGGGCCGAAGAAGGCGCTGGTGCGCACCACCAGTGCGCCCGGATGGTTCTCGAGCACCGCGCGTTCGGCATCGAGCTTGGTGCGGCCATAGACATTGAGCGGATTGGGCATGTCGGATTCGACATAGGGACGCTCGTTGCGGCCGTCGAACACCAGGTCGCTCGAGAAGGTGGTCAGGTGGATGCCGTGGCGCGCGCAGGCCGCGGCCAGGATGGCGGCGCCGTGCGTGTTCTCGCGCTGGCAGCGCTCCATCTCGTGCTCGGCGTCGTCCACCCGCACATAGCCGCAGGTATTGACCACGGCCCACGGCTTGTGCTGCGCCAGCGCACGCTCGACCGAGTCGGCGTCGGCGATGTCCATGTCCTGGCGCGACAGCAGGCGGTAGGCCAGGTTGCGCTTGTCGCAGATGCGGGCGAACGCCCGGCCCAGGGTGCCGGTGGCGCCCAGGATCAGGATCGGCGCGGCATCGGTGCCCACCAGGCGGTGGCCGTCGGCTGCGATCGAGGTGAGCGCGGCCGGCGTGGCCACCGGCTGCTGGCACAAGAAGCGGCCCGGGCGGCGCCACCAGCCCTGGGCGCGCAGCACCGGGTGCGACAGCGGCGCGCCGTCCGCCAGCTCGCGCATCATCCCGGCCAGCGCGGTCGGCCGCGGCAGCGGCGAGCGCACGTCGAGCGGGCCCGGCTCGTAGTAGCCGCGGTCGAGCGTCACCAGGCTGTTCCAGTCGAAGGAGCCGAGCAGCGCCCACACCGTGACGGAGCGCACATCGACGCCGTTGTCGCGCGACTGCTGGGCCGCTTCCCAGATCTCGAGCAGCCAGCGCATCTGGTCTTCGCGGTTGGCGTCGATGTGGGCTTCGGTGATGGCCAGCGGGATCCCGTAGCGTTCCCAGATTTCGGCCAGCAGCGGGGCGATGCCCGGCGTCGGCGTGGCCAGCACGCGCGAGGCTTCGATGTCGGCGCAGGGGATGCCGTCGGCCATGCCGCGGTGCTGGGCGGGAAAGCGTTCGGGGCGGTGATCCAGCCAGCGCTCGCTGGTCACGTAGTAATTGACGCCGATGATGTCGGGCGGGCAGGGATTGTCGCGGAACCACAGGATATCGTCGGCGCTGGCGCCGCTCTTGAGCAGGTAGTTCCACAGCGGGTGTTCGGGTCCGACCATGCCGCACAGCAGGTCCCAGCCCAGCCAGCGGCGCTCGTTGTAGAACTCGGCCACATGGCTGAGCTCCGGCGTGCCGTAGGTCTTGCCGAGGTCGTCGGTCTGCACCAGTTTCGCGTGCGGGTTGACGGCGCGGATGGCGCGCATCGACAGCACGGTGGCGCGGCACTGGTTGAGCAGGGCCTGGATGAAGGTGCGGTCGTCGCGGCCGTGCGGATACCAGATGCCGTACAGGCCGGCGAAGCGCGCCGTGGTGCAGATCTCGTTGACCGGGGTGTAGAACTCGAGCCAGGGGTAGCGCGCGGCGACGGCGCCGGCGTAGTCGGCCAACCCTTGCGCGAAACCCGGGTCGACCAGGCTCGTGTGGCGCGGGCCGCTGCCATGGTGGATCAGCCCGGCGATCGGGGTGATGCCGGCATCTTGCAGGGCGGCCAGGCGCTCGTCCGGCCAGCGCCAGTCGGCCCCGTCGATGCCGTCGGGAGCGGTGCGTTCCCACAGGATGGGGTAGCGGATGGCGCGGATGCCGAGCGCGGAGAAGCGCTCGATGTCGCAGGCGCGATCGCTGTGGCCGTTGCGGTCCAGCTGGCTGAAATAGGTGTCTTGCACGCGGTTGACCGTGCATTCGAGGCCGCCCCAGAGTTCGAGGGGGTGTGCTGGGCTGTTCGTGCTCTTGTTCATGATTGTTCTAATTCCTTAATTTTATTGCAACAAAATAGCGGCAATGCGGCGCTACCGACATTTCAACTGCGTGGGGAGAGCCTGCCTGCCGAGTCACGGTACCGGTAGCGGTTGACAGCGGCGCGTCAACCTGCAACCATGCGGTCCATGATCTTTCCGAAAGCACATCTCATTCTTGCCTGGTGGCGCCGCTCCTAGCGCGCGGCCCCGGAAATGATGTGCATTTCAGCTAACGCCGCCTCGATTCGGGTGGCGTTCATTCATTGACGCAGGACGATCGAGGCATCTACCAAGGAATCTCGATGACCCTGCAACAAACTTCCGCTCCTGCTCCGGCGAGCCAGATTATCCTGACCGGCGACCGTCCGACCGGTCCGCTGCACCTCGGCCACTTCGTGGGCAGCCTGCGCGATCGCGTGACCTACCAGCACCAGTACCGCCAATTCGTCATGCTGGCCGATTCGCAGGCGCTGACCGACAACATGGATGACTTGAGTAAGGTACACCGGAACGTGCTGGAAGTGGCGCTCGATTACCTTGCCGTAGGGATCGACCCGGTCAAGACCACGATCTTCATCCAGTCGCAGATCCCGGAACTGACCGAGCTGACCTTTTACTACCTGAACCTGGTGACCGTCGCGCGCCTCGAGCGCAACCCGACCGTGAAGGCGGAAATCGTCCTGCGCGGCTTCGAGCGCGACATTCCGGCCGGCTTCCTGACCTACCCGGCCAGCCAGGCTGCCGACATCACCGCCTTCAAGGCCGGCGTGGTGCCGGTGGGCGAAGACCAGATCCCGATGATCGAGCAGTGCAACGAGATCGTGCGCCGCTTCAACCGCATCGTCGGCCGCGACATCCTGGTCGAGGCCAAGGCCTTCGTGCCGGAAGTCGGCCGCCTGCCGGGCATCGACGGCAAGGCCAAGATGAGCAAGTCGCTCGGCAATACCATCAATCTGGGCGCGAGCGCCGACGAGATCCGCGCCGCGGTCAAGAACGTGTACACCGACCCGCTGCACCTGAAGGTGTCGGATCCCGGCCATATCGAGGGCAACGTCGCCTTCACCTACCTGGACGCGTTCGACACCGACAAGGAAGGCCTGGCCGAGATGAAGGCGCACTACCAGCGCGGCGGCCTGGGCGACAGCATCGTCAAGAAGCGCCTGGAAGGCATCCTGCAAGACCTGCTGGCGCCGATCCGCGCCCGCCGCGAGGAGTTCGCCAAGGATCCGGCCCAGGTGATGAAGATGCTGCAGGAAGGCACCCTCAAGGCGCGCGAAGTGGCGGCCGCGACCACCGACGAAGTGAAAAAGGCGCTGGGATTGTCCTACTTCTGACCCGGGTATCGCCGCCCGCTACCGGCGGTAGCGCAACCCGGGCCTCTGACAACTAGCGGTAGCACGGCGCCGTCGTCGATGGCAAGCTGCGGGCTTGTGCATCGCCGAGGAGCGCTCCATGAGCAAGGGCTTGCGCCTGACCGAACAATGGATGCAGCGGGCCTTGTGGCTCGTCGCCTTCGTCTTCGCCGGCTTCCTGATCGGCCTGGGCGGCCTGGTCGTGCAGCAGCTGCGCGACGTCGAAGAGCCGCTGACGGTCGAGCAGTTCATGAATCCGGCCCAGGTTGGCAAGCTGCGCGCCGAGATGGCCGCGCAGCGCGAGCGCATCGAGGGCGCGCGCACACGCCTCGAGCAGGCCAGCCACCAGCACGCGGTGGCGCAGTCGAATACGCGCTCGGCGCGCTCGACCTTCGACGACTGGCTCGCGACCCGGCAGGCGACCGCGCGACCCGAGCAAGACCCCGAACTGATCAAGCGTACCCAGGGCCTGGAGGCCCTGGAGCGCGCTGAACGCGCCGCCCTGGCGGCGGTGGAAGGCGAGCAGCAGACGATGCTGGACGCCACCCAGGCCCATGAGCGCGCCAAGCTGCGCTGGGACGCCCTGCAAGAACCGGCGCAGCAGGCCTTCGCCGACGAAGTCGAGGCGCGCGAGCTGCGCGTGTTCCTGTATCGCCTGGCATTGACGTTGCCGCTGCTGCTGGCGGCCGGCTGGCTGTTCAGGCACAAGCGCAAGACACGAGACTGGCCGTTCGCCTGGGGCTTTATCCTGTTCGCCCTGTTCACCTTCTTCTTCGAACTGGTGCCCTACCTGCCGAGCTATGGCGGCTACGTGCGCTACGTCGTCGGCATCCTCCTCACCGTGGTCGTGGGCCGCTACGCCATCGCCTGGCTGCAGGGTTACCTGGCGCGCCAGAAAGAGGCCGAGGCGCTGCCCGACGCCCAGCGGCGTGAGGGCATGCGCTACGACGTGGTCCAGGCGCGCCTGGCGAAGGGCGTCTGCCCGGGCTGCGAGCGCGCCGTCGACCTCAAGGATGGCAAGACCGACTTCTGCCCGCACTGCGGCATCGGCCTGTTCAATCGCTGCGGCGCTTGCTCGGCCCGCAAGAATGCGTTCGCGCGCTTCTGCTTCGCTTGCGGGACGGCGGCCAATACGACGCTGGCGGATTAACCGGCCAGCGCTTCGTGGCAGGTCAGTCGCGCAGGTCGGCCGGCACCTTGCCGCCGTTGGCGGCCAGCTTGTTCATCACCTGGCGGTGCAGCCAGACGTTCATCTTGGCCGAGTCGCCCGTGTCGCCGGTGTAGTTCAGCTCGGCAGCCAGCTCCTTGCGCGACTGCAGGCTGCTGTCCAGGCCGAGCAACTTGAGCAGGTCGACGATCGAGGTGCGCCAGTTCAGCTGCTGGCCGGACGACTTCTGCATGTCGTTCAAGACCTGCTCGACGTCGACTTGCTGCATCGGCGCGGCGGCCGGCGCCGGGGCGGCCGGAGCGGCAGCCGGTGCGCCTGGCGCAGGAGCGGCTTGCGGCTGCGGCGCGGCGCCTGGGGCTGCCGGCGCGGCGGCTGGAGCGGCAGTCGATGCGGAAGTCGTTGCGGCAGCGGGCGCCGCATCTTTCTTACCTGGGAAAATTTTGTGGAAAATATTGCTTAGGATACCCACGGGACCCTCCTTTGCTGGTGATTGTTGACGGATATTGTTTGCCATGTAGCCAAGCGCGACCGCCAGCGCGGCGCCGCCGGCGGCCTTGATCAAGGTCGGATGTTCGGCGTAGAAGTCGCTCATGCGATCGACAATGCCGGGGTTCTGTTGTTGCGCTTTTTCAGCCAGTTCTTGCACTTGCTCAGGCGAGACCTGGGCTGCCTGTTCCGGGGTCACGCGGGTCGTGTTGCCGCCGAAGATCTTGCCGAGCGCACCGCCGGCCACCGAGGACAGCAGGCCGCCGCCGGTGCCGCCGATCAGCTTGTCGAGCATGCCGGCGCGCTGGTCGGGATTGCTCTGGCCAAACAACTGGCTGACCATCTGGGGGAAGGGCGGGGTCTGGTCCGAGCGCAGGGCGCTGGCGATGCCCTGGGCGATGCTGGCGCGGGGCGCGTTCTGCGCCACCTGGTCGAAGTCGTCGGCCGCCTTGCCGTTGTTGGCGCCGGCGCCGGCGCCGCCAATGTATTGCTGCAATAAGTTTCCTAAATCAAAAGCCATGTCATCTCCTACGCGATGTGATACCTGTGATCGCCCAGCGTAGGCGTTTGATTTTGCCGGTTCTGTTCGATGACGAACCCAGGGGTAGTATCCACCGACGATCGATCCGCATTTGCCCAGTGGACATTTGCGATCCGGGAGCGGTAAGCTGTCGGCATGCCCTACCTGCCGCTCGTCCTCTTCCTCCTTGTCTACCTGTTCGCCAGCCTGGTCTGGGAGATGTCGCAGCTGGTCGGCGCCGCCTACCTCATGACCAGCCTGACCTGCTTCGTCGCCTACGCGATCGACAAGTCGGCGGCGCGCGCGCAGTCCTGGCGCACGCCGGAAAGCACCTTGCTGATCCTGGGCCTGGTCGGTGGCTGGCCCGGCGCCTTGCTTGCACAGCAATGGCTGCGGCACAAGACCAGCAAGCAATCGTTCCAGCGCAAGTTCCAGCTGACGGTGGCGCTGAACCTGGGCGCCTTCGCCTGGCTCGCCTGGCGTTTCGGCGTGCCGGCCTGAGCATCGAAAGGAGGCGCGCATGTGGCCTTACCCCCGTGTCCTTGCCCACCGCGGCGGCGGCACGCTGGCGCCCGAGAATACGTATGCCGGACTACGCTGCGGGATGCAGGCCGGCTTTCGTGCGATCGAGTTCGACGTCATGCTGGCGCGCGACGGCGTGCCGGTGGTAACGCACGATCCCGCCCTGGGCCGCACGGTCAAGGGCAGCGGCAGCGTGTTCGAGCACGATGCCGGCGAGCTGGCGGCGATGGATGCCGGCGCCTGGTTCGCCCCGGCGTTCGCCGGTGAGCCGGTGCCGCTGTTTTCCGAGTTCGCGCGCCTGTGCAAGGAGCAGGGCGTGTGGATGAACATCGAGATCAAGCCGGCGTCCGGATTCGAAGCGGAAACCGGCGCGGTCGTGGCCGCGCTTGCCGCCGAGCTGTTTGCCGCCGAACTCGCGGCCGGAGACATGGCCCGGGCTCCGCTGCTGTCTTCGTTCAGCGACGTGGCGCTGGCCAGTGCGCGCCGGGCGGCCCCGCACCTGCCGCGCGCCTGCCTGATGAGCGCGCTGGGGCCGGATTGGGAAGCCCGTGCGCGGGCGCTGGACGCGGTGGCCATCCACACCAATCACCAGCACCTGGAGCCGGAGATGGCGCGCACGGTGAAAGACTGCGGCTTCGGCCTGTTCTGCTATACCGTCAACGATCCCGGCCGCGCGCGCACCTTGCTGGAGTGGGGCGTGGACGCCTTCTGCACCGACCGTATCGACCTGATCGGCCCGGATTTCGCCTGAAGAACTTTCATTTCAGCAATATATTTGCTAAATCGCCTCAAGAACCGGCGCCGGAGAGACGTTAAGTACAGACGATCTCTTTGAAGCGGCAAGCATGGCACCCTCGACCACCATTATCCCTTTGTCTGCGCACACCGAAGGCACGCAGGCGGCCGTCAACCACTGGCTTGGCCTGGTCGGCCAGTCGGTGCTGGCAGCTGCACGCCGGCGCGATACCGATCCGCTTGGCGAGGCGCGTGCGCGCATCCTGCAGGAGGCGGCCAAGACGATGCTGGCGCCGGTCGGGCCCAGGGCGCACGCGGTATCGCAGCTGCTGCGCTGAATCCGCTGTTGCTGGCAGGTGCCAATATCGGCATGACCGATATTGACGGCGGCGGCTAAGCTATAATCGTTCCTTTATACGGCACGCTGCCTCATTCCGCCCTCCAACAGACATGAAATCCTCAGACATTCGCGAAAAGTTCCTGAAGTTCTTTGAATCCAAAGGCCATTCCATCGTGCGTTCCAGCTCGCTGGTGCCGGGCAATGACCCGACCATGCTGTTGACCAATAGCGGGATGGTGCAGTTCAAGGATGTGTTCCTGGGCCTGGATTCGCGCCCGTATTCGCGCGCGACCTCGGTCCAGCGCTGCGTGCGCGCCGGCGGCAAGCACAACGACCTGGAAAACGTCGGCTACACCGCACGTCACCACACCTTCTTTGAAATGCTGGGCAACTTCAGCTTCGGCGACTATTTCAAGCGCGAGGCGATCCAGTATGCCTGGGAACTGCTGACGAAGGTCTATGGCCTGCCGGCCGAGAAGCTGACCGTCACCGTCTATTTCGAGGACGACGAAGCCTACGACATCTGGGCCAACGAGATCGGCGTGCCGAAAGAGCGCATCATCCGTATCGGCGACAACAAGGGCGCGCGCTATGCCTCGGACAACTTCTGGCAGATGGCCGACACCGGCCCTTGCGGCCCGTGCACCGAGATCTTCTATGACCATGGCGCCGACATCTGGGGCGGCCCTCCGGGCTCGCCAGAGGAAGACGGCGACCGCTTCATCGAGATCTGGAACCTGGTGTTCATGCAGTTCAACCGCGACGAGGCAGGCAACATGGCCCCGCTGCCGAAGCCGTCGATCGACACCGGCATGGGCATGGAGCGCCTGGCCGCCGTGCTGCAGCACGTGCACAGCAACTACGAGATCGATCTGTTCCAGAACCTGATCCGCGCCGCGGCGCGCGAGACCGGCATCGATGACCTGGGCAACAACTCGCTCAAGGTCATCGCCGACCACATCCGCTCGGCCTCGTTCATGATTGTCGACGGCATCATCCCGAGCAGCGAAGGCCACGGCTACGTCCTGCGCCGCATCATCCGCCGCGCACTGCGCCACGGCCACAAGCTGGGCCAGACGAAGCCGTTCTTCCACAAGCTGGTCGCCGACCTCGACCTCGAGATGGGTGAAGCCTATCCGGAACTGCGCGATGCGAAAGACCGTGTGGCCCAGGTGCTCAAGGCCGAGGAAGAGCGTTTCGGCGAGACCCTGGAAAACGGCATGAAGATCCTGGAAGCCCAGCTGGCCAGGGATCCGAAGAACCTCGACGGCGCCACCGCGTTCACCCTGTACGACACCTACGGCTTCCCGCTCGACCTGACCGCCGACATCTGCCGTGAACGCAACGTGACGCTCGACGAGGCCGGCTTCACCGCCGCCATGGAGCAGCAGAAGAAGACGGCGCGCGCCGCCGGCAAGTTCAAGATGGCCGCCAACGTCGAGTACGCGGGCGAGAAGACCAAATTCGTCGGCTACGAATCGCTGGCCCACAACACCCACGTGCTGGCGCTGTACGCCGACGGCGTGAAGGTGGACGAGCTCAAGGCCGGCCAGGCCGGCATCGTGGTGCTGGACACCACCCCGTTCTATGCCGAATCGGGCGGCCAGGTCGGCGACCAGGGCGTCATCGGCGGCTCGGTGGGCGGCGCCGGCGTGCGCTTCGAGGTCGAGGACACGCTCAAGATCCAGGCCGATGTGTTCGGCCACCACGGCGTGCTGCGCGAAGGCGCGCTGAAGGTCGGCGACACCGTCGACGCCTCGGTCGATACCGTCAAGCGCGCGCGCACCATCCGCAACCACTCGGCCACCCACCTGATGCACAAGGCCTTGCGCGAAGTGCTGGGCAGCCACGTTCAGCAGAAGGGCTCGCTGGTCGATCCGGACAAGACCCGCTTCGACTTCAGCCACCCGCAAGCCTTGACCGCCGACGAGATCGCCAAGGTCGAGGCCATCGTCAACCGCGAGATCCTGGAGAATCATCCGACCCAGGCGCAGAACATGTCGTTCGACGACGCCGTCAAGCATGGCGCGATGGCGCTGTTCGGCGAGAAGTACGGCGACAGCGTGCGCGTGCTGGACATCGGTTCGTCGAAAGAACTGTGCGGCGGCGTCCACGTGACCCGCACCGGCGACATCGGCCTGTTCAAGATCGTGTCGGAAGGCGGCGTCGCCGCCGGCATCCGCCGCGTGGAAGCGGTGACGGGTGAGGGCGCCCTGGCCCTGGTGCAGTCGATCAACCGCAAGTTGATCGAAGCGGCCGGCGCGCTCAAGACCAGCCCGGACGAGCTGACGGTCCGCATCGCCCAGGTCCAGGATCAGGTCAAGACCCTGGAAAAGGAAGTCGCCGCGCTGAAGTCGAAGCTGGCGGCCGGCCAGGGCGACGAGTTGATGAGCAAGGCGGTCGACGTCAACGGCATCAAGGTGCTGGCGGCAACGATGGAAGGCGCCGATGTCGCCACCCTGCGCGAAGCCATGGACAAGCTCAAGGACAAGCTGCAGACGGCCGCCATCGTGCTGGCCAGCGTGGCGGACGGCAAGGTCAGCCTGATCGCGGGCGTGACCAAGGACGCCACCGGTAAAGTCAAGGCCGGCGAACTGGTGAACTTCGTCGCCCAGCAGGTGGGCGGCAAGGGCGGCGGCCGTCCTGATATGGCGCAAGCGGGCGGCACCGATCCATCGGGCCTGCCGGCTGCGCTGGCCGGCGTGGCGGGCTGGGTGGGCGAGCGCGCCTGATCTCCAGCAAGCACCACCTTTAGAAGTCAGCTTCAACACGTCGTCCCCGCGCAGGCGGGGACCCAAGTCCTTTGCGCAGCCACTACGATTTACGTAGACACAGCGCATGAAACTTGGGTCCCCGCCTGCGCGGGGACGACGTTTTTACGTTTGCGACAATGGGCCACGCAGAGTCGTAAACCAAGTCGTAACACTTTGTTTTCATGGTCATTTGGACTATTGTTCGCCCCAATTCGGACCGCATCTGAGGGGCGTGATGCACCGCTGCAGTGCCGATTCGTGAGCATCCAGTACACACTCAATGTAATTTGGTCAAGCATTTCACATTGTGGTTGCAATCTTGCAACAATGTGTGACTATTTTGGTGCGGTGCGTCATACTGCCCGAATTGGAGTAGTATGCGACTGAAGTTGGACCACTTAATCAAAGCAGGTAATGCGATGAGCGATATCACTTTTGAAACCGACACCGACACCATGGAATTCCAGAGAGACCTGGATGCACGCGGACTGAACTGCCCGCTGCCCATCCTCAAAGCCAAGAAGGCGCTCGCCGAGATGGAAACCGGCCAGGTGCTGCGCATCGTTGCCACCGACACCGGCTCCGTGCGCGACTTCCAGGCATTTGCCAAGCAAACCGGCAATGCCTTGCTGGCTCATACCCATGAGAATGGCGAGTTCACCTTCCTGATGCGCCGCAAATAATGTGACGGGCGGCTGCCGATGCTGCAGCTGCGCGCACACCCTGAGACGGGGCGTTCAGCCCCGTCTGCTCCCTCTGTAATAGCCGGAATGGACCGATTAGGTGTTTTCCTCTAACTAAAAATCGCACGATCGTGCTTTAATTTGGCCCGTAGCGTCGATTTCTCATATAATCTAGGCCACTTATTTCGATCCATCCCATTTTTAAAGGCACCCCATGAAAGTCCTGGTACCCGTCAAACGCGTGGTCGACTACAACGTCAAGGTTCGCGTCAAGTCCGACAATAGCGGCGTCGATGTCGCCAACGTCAAGATGTCGATGAACCCGTTCGACGAGATCGCACTGGAAGAGGCAACGCGCCTGAAAGAGGGCGGCAAAGTGACCGAAGTGGTGGCGGTCTCCGTGGGTGTGGCCCAGTGCCAGGAAACCCTGCGTACCGGCATGGCGATCGGCGCCGACCGTGGCATCCTGGTGGAAACCGCCGGCGACACCGAGCCGCTGGCCGTGGCCAAGATCGTCAAGGCGCTGGCCGACAAGGAGCAGCCGCAACTGATCATCCTGGGCAAGCAGGCGATCGACGACGACTCGAACCAGACCGGCCAGATGCTGGCCGCGCTGCTGGGCTGGCCGCAAGCCACCTTCGCCTCGAAAGTCGTGCTGGAAGACGGCAAGGTCACCGTGACCCGCGAAGTCGATGGCGGCCTGGAAACCGTGGCGCTGACCCTGCCGGCGATCATCACCACCGACCTGCGCCTGAACGAGCCGCGCTACGTGACGCTGCCGAACATCATGAAGGCCAAGAAGAAGCCGCTCGAAACCATCAAGCCGGAAGACCTGGGCGTGGACGTCGCACCGCGCCTGAAGACCCTGAAGGTCGTCGAGCCGGCCAAGCGCTCGGCCGGCGTCAAGGTGCCGGACGTCGCTACCCTGGTGCAGAAGTTGCGCACTGAAGCCAAAGTCATCTGAGTCGTCTGTCGTTACTTAATACATAGGAATCAACATGGTCGCATTAGTCATTGCTGAACACGACAACGGCTCCCTCAAGGGCGCTACCCACCACACCGTGACCGCAGCCGCCCAGTGCGGTGGTGACGTTCACATCCTGGTCGCCGGCAGCAACTGCGGCGCCGCCGCCGAAGCCGCCGCGCAGATCGCCGGCGTCTCGAAAGTGCTGGTCGCCGACGCACCGCACTTCGCCGACGGCCTGGCCGAGAACGTGGCCGAGCAGATCCTGGCCGTGGCTGGCGAGTATTCGCACATCCTGGCCCCGGCCACCGCCTACGGCAAGAACATCCTGCCGCGCGTGGCCGCCAGGCTCGACGTGGCGCAGATCTCCGAGATCACCAAGGTCGATTCGCCCGACACCTTCGAGCGTCCGATCTACGCCGGCAACGCCATCGCCACCGTGCAGTCGAGCGACAAGGTCAAGGTCATCACCGTGCGCGGCACCGCCTTCGACGCGGCGGCCGGCGGCGGCTCGGCCGCGATCGAGAACGTGACGGCCGTCGCGGACGCGGGCACCTCGAGTTTTGTCGGCCGCGAGCTGGCCAAGTCGGACCGTCCCGAGCTGACCGCCGCCAAGGTGATCGTTTCGGGTGGCCGCGGCATCGGCTCGGCCGACAACTTCAAGATCCTGGAACCGCTGGCCGACAAGCTGGGCGCCGCCATGGGCGCCTCACGCGCCGCGGTCGATGCCGGCTTCGTGCCGAACGACTGGCAGGTGGGCCAGACCGGCAAGATCGTCGCCCCGACCCTGTACATCGCCGTGGGCATCTCGGGCGCGATCCAGCACCTGGCCGGCATGAAGGACTCGAAGACCATCGTCGCCATCAACAAGGATCCGGAAGCGCCGATCTTTTCGGTCGCCGACTACGGCCTGGTGGGCGACCTGTTCGAGGTCGTGCCGGAACTGGTCAAGGAACTGGGCTAATTCTGACTGGGGCAGAGCGTGCACACTTGCAGCGCCTGCTCCACCAACCTACCTTGGAACGTCGTTCCCGCGCAGGCGGGAACCCAAGTTTTCATGCGCTGCCTGAATGGCAAGCGTTCGTGGCTGCTCGACGAACTCAGGTTCCCGCCTGCGCGGGAACGACGGTTCGATGTGTGCAGCTGACGATTGAAGACGCGGGTTCTCTTCCTGCCGTGGGAACGGCGTTTTTTATTGGCAAACGAAATATTCTAGGAGACAAAGGTGAGCTATAAAGCCCCGCTGAAAGACATGCAGTTCGTCCTCAATGAACTGGCCAACCTCGCCGAGGTCAATGCGCTGCCCGGTTGCGAGGACGCGACCCCGGACACCGTGGAAGCGGTGCTGGAAGAAAACGCGAAATTCTGCGGTGAAGTGATCGCCCCGCTGAACCATGCCGGCGACAAGGAGCCGAGCTATTGGAAGGATGGCGAGGTCACCACGACCAGGGGCTTCAAGGAAGCCTTCCGCGCCTACGCCGACGCCGGCTGGCAGGGCGTGCAGCATCCCCAGGAATTCGGCGGCCAGGGGCTGCCCAAGCTGGTGGCCACGCCGTGCATGGAAATGCTGCATGGCGCCAACCTGGCGTTCGCGCTGGTCGCGCTGCTGTCGGACGGGGCGATCGAGGCGCTGCTCACCGCCGGCTCCGATGCGCAGAAGGCGCGCTTCCTGGAGCCGCTGATCTCGGGCCGCTGGACCGGCACCATGAACCTGACCGAGCCGCAGGCCGGCTCCGACCTGGCCGCCGTGCGCACCCGCGCCGAGCCGCAGGGCGACGGCACCTATAAACTCTTCGGCACCAAGATCTTCATCACCTATGGCGAGCACGACATGGCCGAGAACATCGTCCATCTGGTGCTGGCGCGCACGCCCGACGCGCCGCCGGGCGTGAAAGGCATCTCGCTGTTCATCGTGCCGAAATTCCTGATCAACGACAATGGTTCGCTGGGCGCGCGCAACGACGTGCACTGCGTCTCGATCGAGCACAAGCTGGGCATCAAGGCCAGCCCGACCGCCGTGCTGCAGTTCGGCGACGGCGGCGGCGCGATCGGCACCCTGGTGGGCGAAGAAAACCGCGGCCTCGAATACATGTTCATCATGATGAACGCGGCCCGCTTCGGCGTCGGCATGCAGGGCATCGGCCTTGCCGAGCACGCCTACCAGCAGGCGGTGGCGTTCGCGAAGGACCGCATCCAGTCGCGCGACGTGGCCGGATCAAACGGCCCGGTGGCCATCATCCACCACCCGGACGTGCGCCGCATGCTGATGTCGATGCGCGCCCAGGTCGAAGCGGCGCGCGCGCTGGCCTATGTCGGCGCCGGCATCTCGGACCTGGCCCACCATCATCCCGATGCGGCGACGCGCCAGGCCAATCTCGCCGTCTACGAATACCTGGTCCCGGTCATCAAGGGCTGGTCGACCGAGATGAGCGAGAACGTCGCGCGCGACGGCGTGCAGGTGCACGGCGGCATGGGCTTCATCGAAGAGACCGGCGCGGCCCAGCATTACCGCGACGCCAAGATCCTCACCATTTACGAGGGCACGACGGCGATCCAGGCCAACGACCTGGTGGGCCGCAAGACGGTGCGCGATGGCGGCGCGGTGGCCAGGTCGCTGGTCGCGCAGATCCGCGCGGTCGAGGCCCGGCTGGGCGAGGCGCAGGGAGAAGACTTTGCCGCGATCGCGCGCAGCCTGCGCGAAGGCGCGACCGCGCTGGAGCAGGCGGTCGATTACGTGGTCGCCAACGTCAAATCGGACGTGCGCGCGGTGTTCGCCGGCAGCGTGACTTACCTGAAGCTGGCCGGCATCGTGCTGGGCGGCTGGCAGATGGCGCGCGCGGCGCTGGTGGCGCAAGGCAAGCTCGATGCGGGCGAGGGCGACGCCGCCTTCTATCGCGCCAAGATCGCCACCGCGCGCTTCTTCGCCGACCACATCCTGTCGCAGGCGCCTGGCCTGTCTCATGCGATCGTCGGGGGCGCCGCCGGCGTGCTGGCGCTCGAGGTCGAGCAGTTCTAACTCAGCCGTAGGCCCCGCCGGTCAACAGCAGGTCGAACAGCCGCGCCATCGTGCCGATCAGCACGATGGCGCCGGTCATCATCGTGATCACCAGCAGCAGCGGCAAGGTCCAGTTCGAGCGCGACTGGCGGCCGCTGCCGGCGTTGTGTTTCGCATCCCATTTCTCGTCGGGCGTGAGGCCGATCGCCAGCGCCTCGATGAAGCCGGCGATGAACGACACCAGCAGCGGCAGGATCACGTAGAAGGGATGTGGCTTGACCGCGCCGTACAGGATGCCGGTGATCGGCAGCGCGCACAGGTGCAGCAACCCGAGCCGGTCGGCGCCGCCCTTCAGGTAAAAGCGGTGCGCCCCGAAGCCGCCCAGCAGCAGGGCGAGCAGGGTGGCGACGGTCTTGTTCTTGTGCGTAGCGGCCATGTCATCTTGTTCATTAGTTCGAGACAGCAAGAGTATGGTCGAGATTTGCACGAATGGCACGTTTCACGCGACAAGCTGCGGATTTGGGCGGATGGCCGGTGGCGGTGTGGTGAAAAATCGGCGATAATGGTTGATTGTGCTGGGACGACAGAAGGTGAAGTCGGCCCTGTTGTCATTAACGCTTGCTGCTGTTCGGTGTCGCGCGCTATAATCGTCGACTTTCTCCGTCCAGAACAACTTTTTCGGAAATATTATGGTCGTTATTCGTTTGGCTCGTGGTGGCGCTAAAAAGCGTCCGTTCTTCAACATCGTTGCAACCGACTCGCGTAACCGTCGCGATGGTCGTTTCATCGAGCGCATCGGTTTCTACAACCCGATGGCTTCGGGCGCCGAAGTCGGCCTGCGTATCGCTGCTGACCGTCTGGCTCACTGGCAAGGCGTTGGCGCACAACTGTCGCCAACCGTCGCTCGCCTGGTCGCCCAGCAAAAGCCAGCTGCTTAATCAGATAAGCAAGCAGGTTCGTAGTGAACGATTCAGCAGTGGCGAGCGGGGTGCACATCCCCGATGACCTGACTCCGGTCGGTTATGTTTCCGGTGCGTATGGCATTGTGGGCGGCATCCGTGTCTCCCCGCATTCGCCCGAGGCCGATGCGCTGCTGAGCGTGAAAACCTGGTGGCTCGACAAGCCGACCCTGCACGCCGTCACGGTACGGAGTGCAAAGCTGCACGGTGGCGATGTTGTCGCCACCCTGGTCGACATGCGTGACCGCGATGCGGCCGAGGCGCTCAAGGGCGCCACGGTGCAGGTCGCGCGCAGCGAGTTTCCAGCGCTCGAAGAGGGCGAGTATTACTGGTCCGACCTGATCGGCCTGGATGTGGTCAACCTGCAGGGTGAAGCCCTGGGCAAGGTGACCGACATGATGCACAACGGCGCGCAATCGATCTTGCGCATCACTCCGGTCGCTGATCCAGCTGCCGAAGGCAAGGCGCAAGAGCGCCTCGTGCCGTTCGTGGACCAGTTCGTCAAGACCGTCAGCCTCGAGCAACAACTGATTACCCTGGACTGGGGCCTCGATTTTTGAGCCCATCCGGTAGAGGAGCAAAGCGCGATGCAGTTTGACGTCGTCAGCTTGTTCCCTGAAATGTTCGCCGCATTGACGCAGTCGGGAGTCACCCGGCGCGCTTTCGAGCAGCGACGCTGGGGCCTGCAGATCTGGAATCCACGCGATTTCACGCAGGACCGCCACCGCACCGTGGACGATCGCCCGTATGGCGGCGGCCCCGGCATGGTGATGATGGCCAAGCCGCTCGAAGCGACCATCAATGCAGCAAAGCAAAGACAAATCGAGCTCGGCCTGCCAAGTCCGCGCGTGGTGTTCATGTCGCCGCAAGGCAAGCCACTGACCCACGAGCGCGCGATGGCGCTCAAGGACGAGCCCGGCCTGGTGATCCTGTGCGGCCGCTATGAAGCGGTAGACCAGCGCCTGCTGGACCGCTGTGTCGATGAGGAAATCTCTCTCGGCGACTTCGTGCTGTCGGGCGGTGAATTACCGGCCATGGCCTTGATGGATGCGGTGGTGCGCCTGATTCCCGGCGTGCTGGGCGACGATGCCTCGGCGGTCGAAGACAGCTTCGTCAACGGCCTGCTCGATTCGCCGCATTACACGCGGCCGGAAGTGTATGAAGATATGCCGGTGCCGCCGGTCCTGATGGGCGGCAACCACGCCGAGATCGTCAAGTGGCGCCGCCAGCGCATGCTGGAAGCGACCGCGTCGAAGCGGCCCGATCTGCTGGACAAGGCGCGCGCCGCCGGCCAGCTGAGCAAGAAAGACGAACAGTTCCTGGCAGGGTTGGAAAATCCTGCAGTGTAAGAATATGTGCCGGCAACATGGCATATGCAACGGCGGACGCGTTGTCCGTCGTTCAACCCCATCCTCTACTGGGCGAAGGTAGTGCCAGCAAGATGGTTTTTGGAGTCATAAAAATGAATCTGATTCAACAACTCGAGCAAGAAGAAATCGCGCGCCTCGGCCGTGAGATCCCTGATTTCGCACCTGGCGACACCGTTATCGTCAACGTCAACGTCGTCGAAGGCAGCCGCAAGCGCGCTCAGGCATACGAAGGCGTCGTGATTTCGCGTCGTAACCGTGGCCTGAACTCGAACTTCATCGTTCGCAAGATCTCGTCCGGTGAAGGCGTCGAGCGTACGTTCCAGCTGTACTCGCCGCTGATCGCTTCGATCGAAGTGAAGCGTCGTGGTGACGTCCGTCGTGCGAAGCTGTACTACCTGCGTGAGCGTTCGGGCAAATCGGCGCGTATCAAAGAAAAACTGCCACAGCGTCGCGTCAAGACCGTCGCTGCTGCTGAGTAATAGCATTCTTGCTCAGAAAAAGGCATCCGCGAGGATGCCTTTTTCTATTCCGGCGGAATATTGCAAAGGATTCAGTTTGCCCAAATTCGTTTTCGACCCGACCCAGTTGCCGGTTACTGGCCTGGCCGGTGAAGCGCCGGTGGCGCCCGAGCGCCTGATCCCGGCCGCGTTGCGCGCACGCTTTGCGCAAACGCTGCCATGGGAAGAGGAAGTGTCGGACGAGGGCCGCGGCATGACGGGCGCCACGCTGCGCCGTGCATCCGTGCTGGTGCCGCTGGTGGCGCGCCCCGAGGGGGTGACCGTGCTGCTGACGCTACGGACCGACCATTTGTCCAGCCATGCCGGCCAGATCAGTTTTCCCGGTGGCCGGGCCGAAGAACTCGATTCGTCGCCGATCGAGACGGCGCTGCGCGAAACCGAGGAAGAGGTCGGCCTGCACCGCCGTCATATCGAGATCATCGGTGTGCTGCCCGATTACACCACCGTCAGCGCCTATCGCGTGACGCCGGTGGTGGCCCTGGTCCAGCCGCCATTCGAACTGCAGCCCGATCCGGGTGAGGTGGCCGAAGCGTTCGAAGTGCCGCTCGGCTTCCTGATGGATGGCCTGAACCACCAGCGCCGGGTATTCGAACTGCCGCAAGGAGCGGGGAGGCGCGCCTTCTACACGATGCCGTATGAGCAATACTTCATCTGGGGCGCCACGGCCGCCATGCTGCGCAACCTCTTTCATTTCCTGCGCGCGTAAAGCCCGAGGACCGGTCCCGATTTGATTCTGGCAGGCTTCTCCGTTATCGTAACGGGGCAGTTGGTTTGCCATAACAAAAAAGGGTTCCTGAATGACATTCTTTTCCATCCTGTGCGCACTGCTCATCGAGCAACTAAAACCGCTGCGCGCCGATAACCAGGTGTATCGCGGCGTCAAGTCGCTCGCCGTGCGTATCGAGACCTGGTTCAACGCCGGTGAGCAAAAGAATGGGCGCATGGGCTGGTTCCTGATGATGACCGCGCTGATGCTGCCGACCTGGCTCGTCTACTGGTTCTTCATGCACTACAACCTGGTGTTCCTGGCCTTTGCGTGGAATGTCCTGATCGTCTACCTGACCCTCGGTTTCCGTCACTACAGCCATTACTTCACCTCGATCCAGTTCGCGCTGAGCTCCGGGGATGAGCCGCGGGCACGCGCCCTCCTGGCCGAATGGACGCGGCTGGACACCGTCGGGATGGACGCCACCGAAATCACCCGCATCGCGGTCGAGAAGGCCTTGATCACGACCCATCGCAACGTGTTCGGCGTGTTCTTCTGGTTCCTGATGCCGCTGGGGCCGGCGGGCGCCGTGATGTACCGCGTGTCCGAATACCTGTCGCGCGCCTGGAACGAACCCGACCACATGCGCAACGAAGCCTTCGGCCAGTTCGCCGCCAGGGCGTTCTACTGGATCGACTGGGTGCCGGTGCGGCTGACGGCGGTGGCCTTTGCCGTGGTCGGCAATTTCGAGGACGCCATCTATGCCTGGCGCAACTTCGCCAACCGCTGGGCCGACGAGGCGCGCGGCATCATCCTCTCGGCCGGCGGCGGGGCGATGGGCGTGCGCCTCGGCACACCGGTCGAAAATGCGCCACAATGGCTGCCGGCGGACGCCGCCACGGTGGACTTGAGCGAAAGCGACGTGGACGTCATGCCGGGCGAGGAGCCGAACGTCCGCGCCCTGCAGAGCACGGTCGGACTGGTGTGGCGCGCCCTGATCTTGTGGATGATCCTGCTGCTCTTGACGTCGAGCGTGGCCTGGCTGCGCTGAGGCGGCCGGCCATGCGGGCAGTGTGGCGCGCATGGCCTCGTCCTCAAGTCTTCTATAAGATATAATACTGCCTGAACCTGGTGTCCTGAATTGAAGATTCGTTCAACGAACGTCCAATTCAGGACCCTGGCAAAGCCGTATTGCACTGAGCTGAATTTGCTCTCACCCACGCAGTATTTCCTGTCTGAGCCCGTAGGACTATGACCGACCAAGCGCCACCCAAGGACGCAGAACTCACTGGCGAGTTTTTTATCTTGGGCATCACGAACAACGGCAAGACGTTCCGGCCCAGCGACTGGGCCGAGCGGCTGTGCGGCGTCATGTCCTGCTATTGCCCCGGCGCCGGCGGTCCCAACGCCCACCTGAAGTTTTCCCCCTACGTCTACCCGACCGTGGTCAACGGCACCAAGGCCGTCGTGGTCAACCGCACCCTGCAAAAGATCGAGCCGCTGGCCTACCACTTCGTCGTCAGTTTCGCCAAGGACAACGATATGCAGGTGGTCGACGCCTGTTTCGTGCCCCTGCCGGGCGAAAAGAAGCCGGGCGGCGCCTGAGCCTTGCCGCAAGCTTGCCGACACTGGCGCTTTGATCGAAATCAAAGCGCCAGTTTTGTTTCCGGCCACTATCCTCAAGCGACAACGAGGAGGGGCATCATGCGCATCGGCGAAATCTGTACCACCGACACCATTTCCTGCACGCGCGACGAGACCGTCCAGGGCGTCGCCATGCTCATGCGGCGCCACCACGTCGGCGACCTGGTCGTGATCGATACCGACGGCGGCGGAAACGTCCCGGTCGGCATCCTGACCGACCGCGACATCGTGCTGGCCGTGATCGCTCCCGGCCTCGATCCGGCCAGCCTGCTGGCCGGCGACATCATGAGCGACGACCTGCTCACCGCCGGCGAGGCCGACGACGTCTACGAAACCATCGAGCACATGCGCCTGCGCGGCATCCGCCGGGTGCCGGTGGTGGACGCCCAGGGCAACCTGAGCGGCATCGTCAGCGCCGACGACCTGCTCGAATTCCTGGCCGAGGAAATGAGCGAGCTGTCGCGCATCGGCTCCTGGCAGCAATCGCACGAGCGCCGCGTACGCCAATAGCTGCCTGTCGGCAAGCCCTGTCAACTGGGAAGGTGCCAGGCCACAGAAAAGGCGTCCCTCTGCTACCATCCTGGGGCAGGCGGGACGGCTGGCGTCCCGCCGAGTAGACGGGATACCATGGATTCGAGATTTCAGCTGCGCGGGATGGCCGCGCATGTAGCAGCGGGCTGCCTGGCCCTGCTCATGTTCGTACCGGCATCCGCCGCCACGCCTGCCACGCTACCCGCCACAGCGCCCGCCGCCAAGCCCGCGTCCGGCGCGCCCCTGCCCAAGGGCGTCACGCTCGGCCCCTCGGTCGAAGGCATCACCGAATACCGCCTGGCCAACGGCCTCAAGGTGCTGCTGTTCCCGGACGCCTCGCGCCCGACCGTGACCGTGAACGTTACCTACCTGGTGGGCTCGCGCCACGAGAACTACGGCGAGACCGGCATGGCCCACCTGCTCGAGCACCTGCTGTTCAAGGGCGCGAAGAACAACCGCGACATCACCAGGCAGTTCTCCGAGCGCGGCATGCAGTTCAACGGCACCACCTCGCTCGACCGCACCAATTACTACGAGGTGTTCCAGGCGTCAAAGGAAAACCTGGACTGGGCCTTGCAGATGGAAGCCGACCGCATGGTCAATTCCTTCGTATCAAGCAAGGATCTCGCGTCCGAGATGACCGTGGTGCGCAACGAGTACGAAGCCGGCGAGAACGAGCCCGGCAACGTGCTGTTCAAGCGCATGCAGAGCGTCGCCTACGACTGGCACAGCTATGGCCGCTCGACCATCGGCAACCGCAGCGACATCGAGAACGTGCGCATCGAGAACCTGCAGAATTTCTATCGCACCTATTACCAGCCCGACAATGCGGTGCTGCTGGTGGCCGGCCAGTTCGACGAGCGCGCCACCCTGGCCAGGATCAACCGCCTGTTCGGTGCGATCCCGAAACCGACGCGCAGCTTGCCGGCGTTCTGGACGGTGGAGCCGACCCAGGACGGCGAGCGCAGCTTCGCCGTGCGGCGCCAGGGCGACATGCAGTTCGTGGCGGTCGGCTACAAGATCCCGTCCGACCTGCATCCCGAGGCCGAGGCACTCGGCTTCGCTTCGGAGATCATGGGCGACGCGCCGAACGGCCGCCTGCACAAGCTGCTGGTCGAGACCGGTAAGGCGAGCCAGGTGTTCAGCTTCGGCCAGACCGGCTACGCGCCGGGCCTGCAATTCTTCGGCGCCGTCGTCAAGCTGGGCGAGCCGATCGAGCCGGTGCGCGAGGCGCTGATCCAGGCGGTCGAGGAACTGGCCGCCAAGCCGCCCACCGCCGAGGAACTGGAACGGGTGCGCCGCGCGTGGCTGAACACGATCGAGCGCAGCCTGAACAATCCGCAGGCGGTGGGCGTGGCCCTGTCCGAACCGATCGCCCTGGGCGACTGGCGCATGTATTTCGTGGGCCGCGAGCGCGTGCAAAAGATGTCGGCCGAACAGGTTGCCGCCAGCGCCGGACGTTATTACCTGCGCACCAACCGCACGGTCGGCACCTTCATCCCCGAAGAAGCGTCGAAGCGCGCCGAACTGCCGCCGACGCCCACGGTGCTCGAAGCGCTGAAGGACTTCAAGCCGGCCGCCTCGAACCTGGTGGCGGAGAATTTCGATCCGAGCCAGCAGAACATCATGAAGCGCACCACCTTGACGACCGCCGGCGGCGTCAAGCTGGCCCTGCTGCCGAAAAAGAACCGCGGCGAGACCGTGACGGTCGACCTGCGCCAGCACTTCGGCGACGAGAAAAGCCTGTTCGGCAAAGGCACGACCCAGGCCCTCACGAACCTGATGCTGATGCGCGGCACCACCCGCTACACGCGCGCCGAACTGGCCGACGCCTTCGACAAGCTCAAGATCGCCGGCGGCCCCGCCCATTTCCAGACCACGCGCGAACACCTGCCCGAGGCGCTCAAGCTGGTGGCCCACGTGCTCAAGGAGCCGGCATTCCCTGAATCCGAATTCGAGCAATTGCGCCAGCAACTGATCGTCGGCATCGAAGCAGGGCGCAACGAGCCGCAAAGCGCGGCCGTGCGCGCCATGGCCCAGCACTTCAACCGCTATCCGCGCGGCGACATCCGTTATTCGCCGAGCCTGGAAGAACAGCTCGAAGAAGCCAGGGCGGCGCGTCTGGAGGACGTCAAGGCCTTCCACGCGGGGTTCTACGGCGCCAATCCGGCCGAGATGGCCATCGTGGGCGACTTCGATCCGAAGGAAATCACGCCGCTGGTCAATACCCTGTTCGGCGCCTGGCGCGCACCGCAGCCGCACGCGCCGGTGCTGGTCGCGCATGCCGACGTGGCCCCGGTGGCGCGCACGCTGGATACCCCGGACAAGGAAAACGGCTTTTACATCGCGCGATTGAACCTGGATCTGAACGTCGACGATGCGGACTATCCCGCCTTGCTGCTCGCCAACTACATCTTCGGCGACGGCGGTCTCAAGTCGCGCCTGATGGACCGCATCCGCCAGCAGGATGGCCTGTCGTATGGCGGCGGCTCGGACGTGTCGCCGGGCACCCTGGACCGCGCGGGCAGCTTCACGATCAATGCGATCGCGGCGCCGCAGAACCTGGCCAGGCTCGATGCGGCGGTGCGCGCCGAGCTGGCGCGCGCGCTCGAGAAGGGCTTCACTGCCGAAGAACTGGCCGGCGCCAAGTCGGGGCTGATGCAGCAGCGCCTGCAGGCGCGTTCGAACGACGGCGCGCTGGCGTCTGGCTGGACCTCGTTCCTGTATCGCGGCAAGACCTTCGAGGCATCGGCCGAGCTCGAACGCAAGATGCAGGCGGTGACGCTGCCCCAGTTGAATGCGGCGTTTCGCAAGGCGATCGATCCGGGTAAACTAGCGGTATTCATGGCGGGCGACCACGCCAAGGCGGGCGGCAAGGCGAAACCGATAGTCACTATGCCGTAAGTACAACAGTTTCCCAACAAAAACTCTTTGGATTGTGACAATACACGAAGCCATGCGTTAAAATGTTTCTTTTCGGAAGCAAAAGTTTCATCCAGGGAGCATCATGAAGGCCATCAACAAGCAGCAGCCGGCGAGCGGTTTATCGTTCACCGGCAAGGTCGTTTTGGTCACCGGGGCCGCCAGTGGAATCGGTCGCGCCATTGCCCTGGCGTTCGGCCGCGCCGGCGCCTGTGTGGTGGTGGCCGACGTCGCGATCGACGGTGGACACGCCACCGCGGCGATGATCGTCGAAAACGGCGGCAAGGCGCTGTTCGTGCAAAGCAACGTCACCCGTGCCGGCGATGTAGAAGCCCTGGTCGACAAGACCATCAATTACTACGGCCGCCTCGACTTCGCGATCAACAATGCCGCGGTAGAGGAAGAACGCCAGCCGCTGGCCGAGGCCGACGACGAGCAGTTCGACCGCATCATGAACGTCAACGTCAAGGGCGTCTGGCTGTGCATGAAATACCAGCTGCGCCAGATGCTCAAGCAGGGACACGGCGCGATCGTCAACATGGCCGGCGTCGCCGGCCTGGTCGGCAGCCCGAACCATGCGATCTATGGCGCCAGCAAGCACGCGGTGGTCGGCCTGACCAAGAGCGCCGCCGCCGAATATGCGCGCGAGGGAATCCGCGTCAACGTGCTGTGCCCGGCTGCGGTCAAGACGCCGATGCTCGCGCGCGCGTTCGAGCGCGATCCGGGCATCGAGAAAAAGCTCAAGGCGGCGCATCCGATGGGGCGCTTCGCCGAGGCGGGCGAGGTGGCGCAGGCCGCCCTGTGGCTGTGCTCGGACATGGCGTCGTACGTCAATGGTCATGAGATGGTGGTCGACGGCGGATTCACCGCGGTCTGATCCGGTGCGCTGGCCCCTGGCCGGTGATGGCGTGTCGGAGGTTTTTACACAGGGCGCCCGTCAGCAATGCTTGAACGCGGTAAGTTGTTGATTGCAATCAAGTATTTAATTTCGGCACGAATTATGCTTGTCTGATGGCCGATGCTGTATGTACGCAGCGTCTAACCCCACCAGTGAGACTAATTTGAAAAAGACTTTCGCCGCCCTGGCCCTTGCCGCTGTCCTGCTTCCCGTCGCGGGCGCCCAGGCCGCCGTGATCAGCTTCAGCAACAGTATCGGAATGACCGAAACGGACTGGTCCGAGGCACTGCGTTTCAGCAAGTTCAACACGAAGCTTGGCGCCCTCAATGCGATCACGTTCGACCTGAACGGCCTGGTCAGCGGCGCCGGTTTCGCCGAAAATCGCGGCAGCAGTGCGGCGAACGTCACCCTGACCCTGAGTTCGACCATGACGCTGACCCGCCCGGACGGCAGCACGCTGGGTGTGGCGAACCCGGTATTCAACCAGGTTTACCGCCTCGCGCGCTACGACCGTGTTGTCGACTACGGCGGCACCTCCGGTATCCACACCGGTACGATCGAGGCGAGCAGTGCCGCATCGTTCCTGAGCAGTAGCGCCAGCGATATCGCCCTGTTCTCGGGTAACGGTTTCATCGAGCTTGGCCTGAGCGCGCTGGGCACCTCGTTCGCGCAAGGGCCTGGCAACGTGATCACCGGATTCGACACGCTCGCTTCCGGCGCGGTGCAGGTCACGTATGACTACACGCCATTTGCCGAAATCCCGGAACCGGCCACCCTGGCGACCATGCTCGCCGGCTTCGGCCTGATGGGCGCCGTGCGCCGCCGCAAGGCAAAGCGGGCCTGAGCCGCAGACGGCGGCGCTGCCTGCCGATCGAACGGCGCAAGGACAGCCTTGCGCCGTTCGATGAAGGATTGTCGACCTCCGTCGAACACCCCACATCGTTCACATCGACGTCGGGCTCGGGCTCGCGTTGAGCTCGGCCACGAAATCATACGTATCGCCACGGAAATAAGAACGGCAGAACTCCACCGCACGCCCGTCGCGCAGGAACCCCAGGCGTTCCACGCACAGGCCGGCGTCGCCCTCGCGCGCATCGAGCAGGCGCGCCTGCTCGGCACCCAGCAGCAGGGCCGACAGGCGCTGCAGCGCGCGCACCGGACGGTTGCCGGCCGCCTCGAGCGCCTCGTACATCGAGTCGCCCACCGCGTCGAGCGAAGGCAGGGCAAAGGCGGCGATGGTCGCGTACTCCAGGCACATCGGCGCATCGTCGGCGTAGCGCAGGCGGTGGAAGCGGTACACCGGCGTGCCCGGAGAAAGCCGCAGGCGCAGCGCTTCCTCGGGCGTGACCAGGCCTTCCGAACGCTTGAGCCAGCTGCTTCTCGGCACCCGTCCACGGGCGCGCATGTCTTCGGAGAACGAACTGAGCTTGGCGAAATTCTTTTCGATGCGCGTGTTGAGAAAATTGCCGGAGCCGGCGCGCCGCACCAGCAGGCCGTCCTCGACCAGGCTGTCGATCGCCTTGCGCACCGTGATGCGCGAGATGCCCAGTTCCAGCGCCAGCTGGCGCTCGGCGGGCAGGGCGCTCGAGGGGCCGTAGATGCCGTGGTCGATCGCCTGGCGCAGCGCGCGCTGCAATTGCTGGTAGAGCGGCAGCTTGCCGGCGCCGGCGGCGAGGCCGGCCTTGGCGGCGTCGTGCATCAGTTGGACGAGGGGATTCATGCGGCTGGCAGGGTGGACGGACAGGCAATGATACCGCAGCACGTCCGCCCGGTCAGTCGCCGGATCACTTCGGGCGTGGATCCTTCAAGGGCTGGCTGACCACGGCGACCCGCCCCGCGCGCACCTCGCGCACGGCGGTGGCCACCGCGCGCGCCACGTTGCGCGTCTCTTCCTGCACCGCGGCGTCGCGGTCGAACGTCTCGTGGCTGTCGGCATACGATTCGTAATAGCCGATGTAGCGGTCGAGCTGGCCGAAGCTGCCCGAGTTGATCAAGCCCATCCACTCGAGCCAGTCCGACAGCGAGCGCCGCGTGCCCTCGATGCCGGCCACGTCGCCGTGCACCAGCAGGCCAAAGGCGCGGCCGGCCAGGTGTTTCGGATAATCCCAGCCGTCACGCTCGATCTGCTTGGCTTCCTCGGCGTGCTTGCCGTGGGTCGAGGTCGGGTCGGGATTGCCGCCGTCGGCGCACACCAGGCGGTCGATCATCAGTTTCAGCACCGCAGGGGTCTGGTACCAGTAGACCGGGGTGATGATGATGACGCCATGGGCCAGCACCCAGCGCTCGTAGATCTCGTTCATCCAGTCGCCCACCTGGCGCTCGGCGTGGTTCGGGTAGCAGCTGCACGGCCAGTGGCACAGCGGCATCGCGGTCGACACGCAGCCCTTGCAGGGGTGGATGTGGCGGTCGTAGTCCGAATTGAGCAGGGAGAGGTCGAGCACGTCGGCCTCGAAACCCTGTTCCATCAAGACCTCTTTCGCCATCTGCGTCATGCGCCAGCTCTTCGAGATTTCGCCGGGACAGGTGCCGTCGTTGCGGGCCGAGGCGTTGATGAGGAGAATGCGGTTGCGCGACGCGGGGTCCTTCTGGCGCTGCTCGGCGCCGATCAGCCGGTCGCGCGCCTCCTTCCATTCGACCGACAGATCGTAGCCGGGATCGAGGAATCCGGGGCCGGCCTTGACCGTGTGCGGGGCCTTGCGGCCTTCGTGGTACGCATCCCAGGCCACGTCCTCGATCGCCGCCAGCTCGCGGTCGAGCGCTTCGTAGCCGGGGTCCTGGAACGCCCTGCGAAAGCGCAGGTGGAATTCGTCGCGTCCCAGCTTGGCGGGCGCCTGGCCCTTGCGTACCGTCGTCATGCCGTCTCCGATGTAAATAAGATAATTATCGGACCGGCAGGCGCGACGTCAATGTTCGGGGCCGCACGTTGGGCGGGCGAAATCCGGGTCATCCGGCGCCGGCGTGAACCGCCCATGAAAAAGGCGCTGTACCCATCAGCTGTTGATGACCCCGAATGCGATGCGCAGCAATTGCTTGACAGATGGTACCCGTCCGCCATCGAGCGCCCAATGCCAGCCCAGGTAGTTGGGTAGCCGGCGCGACGCCACGCCATGGAAGCGCGCCAGCCATTCCTTGAAGCGCCGGTGATAGGCGTTGACATGTTGAACATGGATGGCGCCCTCGGCACCCTTGCGGACCCGTTCGCCGGCACTGACATTGACCGCTTGATGCGCAACGCCATGGGCACGGGCGAAGGCGGCATAGGCGGCGTTGGCGTCCGTCACCAGCAGCGCCTGGCGATCGAGTTTCGGCAGCAGGTGCCTGACCAGCTGCGCCGCTTTCAGGGCGCCGCGTCCGGTAACGGCGTCGATGGTCTGGCCGCTGCGGTCGCGCGCCACCAGGATGCAGTCAAGGTAATGCGAGATCCCGCGCAGGGCGGCCCTGCCGCCGCGCTTGCGCGGCTGGCGATCGAGCTTGCGTGAACCCTTTTGCGATTCGAGCAGGAACATCTCGTCGGCCTCGACGATGCCGCCGAGCCGTGCCGGGCGATCGTCCTTGGCCCGCTCAAGAAAGCGATGACGCCAGCGAAAGGCCGTGTTGCGGTGCACGCCAACACGCTTGGCCGCAGAGCGAACCGAGCGGGAGTCGAGCACCGCTTCCAGATAGTCGACCCACTTTCCCTTGAGCCTGAGCCGCGCCAGCGGCGTGCCAGTGAGGTCGTTGAAGGTGCGGCCGCACGCGCAGCAGCGGTAGCGTTGCAGGCCGTTGGCCTGGCCATGCCGGTGGCAGCGCTCGCAGGCGCAGTCTGGACAGCGCCGCCCGGTTGACCGGATCGCGCCGATGAGGGCGGTCACCCGGTCCAGCCCGGCTGCGGGATGCAGGGCAGCGAGCACCTTCTGACGCTGCGGCTGGTTCAGCTTTGGCAGCTGGGCGAACAGCTGCGCAAACTGCGGCGCTTTCATCGTACGCTCCCGATCGATGACGACCGGGATTGGACCGCGGGTCAGCTCAGCAGTTCAGTGCTCATCCACAGCTAGCGAGTACAGCGCCATGAAAAAAGCGGGCCGGGCATCGAGCCCGGCCCGCCTTCGCGGGGTCGTCGCGCAGCGCGGCGATTACGACTGTTTCAGGTGAACGATCCAGTACTTCGCCAGGTCGCCCGCGCCGCCGCCGCCCTTGACGGTTTCGAAGGTCTGGATGGCTTCGGCTTTCTTGCCGGCCAGCGCCTGCGCCATGCCCAGGCGCAGCTTGGCTTCTTCGGGGTTCTTCAGGCCGCCCTTAGCGATGCCTTGCTGGATGAAGCCGACACCCTTGTCGCCCTGGTCCATGGTGGCGTAGGCCCAGCCCAGGTTGACGAGGCCAGCGCCGGTCTTGGCCTTGGTGGCCGAGGCTTCGCCGGCGGCGATGTTCTTGGCATCGTCGGCCGCGCCCTTGGTCGCCTTGTCGCGCAGGGCGGCGTGGGCCTTGGCGTTCGAACCCTGGCCCAGCACGCCGGCGGCGTAGCCGGCATCCATGGCTTTCTTGGCTTCGGTCGGGAAGCCGTCGCGCAGCGACAGTTCGGCCAGGTCGACGTATTCTTCCGGCGCCATCTTCTTGACGGTGGCCGCTTCCAGGCGGTACACGTTGATCATGTTGGTCTGCGCATCGAAGCCGGGCTTGCGCGCCACGCCGCGGTTCAGGACGTCGGTCCAGAAGTCGTCGTTCGGGTAGTGGGCGACCAGTTTTTCGAGCGCGGTCAGGTAGCCGGCGTCATCCTTGACCTTGTTGGCCGACGAGGCCAGCAGGCGCAGGTCTTCCTCGCTCGGCTTCTGGCCGGCTTTTTCGGTCGCTTCGATCGCCGGCAGCAGGGCCGCCTTGGCGCTGGCGAAGTCGCCGCCCAGGTAGTGGGCGCGGATCAGGGAAGGCGTGACTTTTTCAGGGGTTGCGCTTTCTTTCTGGTAGCGCTTGAACCACTCGATCGCCTTCGGATAGTCCTTGGCGTTGTAGTGCATATTGCCCAGGGCCAGGATGAAATCGGCCTGTTCCTGGCCTTGCAGGCGGCCGGAATTGATCACGGCTTCCAGTGCCGGCATGGCGATCGCGTTGTTGTTGGTCGCCGAGCCCAGCGACAGCTTCATGCGGTTGACGACGTAGTCTTCGTACGGGGTGCGGTTCGGGAAGGCTTCGGCCTGCTGTACGCGGCTCTGCACTTCGGCGTAATTCTTGGCGTCCATCAGCGGCTTGATCGCGGCCGGGTCGAGCAGCTTGAACAGCTCTGGGCGGACGGTGTCCTTCGGCGCTTCGGCGGCGGGCTTCTCTTGCGCATGGACGGCGGTGGTGAGGGCCGGGGCCGAGAGGCCGACGGCGGCCAGCATCAGGCAGAGGCGGGCAAGACGGAGTTGGGACATTGGGTATCCTTCTATCTAGACAAAATTTCGACGAAACGCGCTTGCGCGACATTTTTTCCGCAATATAGCAAAAATGCCAATCTTGGACAAACGTGCATTGTCCCATATATCGGCAATTTTCTGGCCTGCCAATTGTGCCGCAGAGCTCGCCCGTACGCCCAGCGTCGTTACATCGCGTTACCTCGCCGCGGTCACCTTCGTGTCATTGCCGTTCGAACCCTGGCACCGGGCACGTGCCCGGCGCATCGATCTCGCCGGCCAGCCAGGCCACCGCCGCCTCCAGGGCGGGCGCGGCGAAACCATAGCTCATCAGGGCCGGGGCCGGGAAGTCCAGCGCCTGGTAGGGATTCCACAGGGCCAGGTGCAGGTCGGGACGCCAACCGGCGCGCGCGTTCGGGCCATAGCGGCGGCGCGAAGTCGAGGCCAGGATCGTGAAGCGCCCGTCCTGCGGTAGAACCGACCAGTCGAAGCTTTCGCTGTCGGCGAAGGTGACGAGGTCAACGTCATACAGGATGCCCAGCGCTTGGGCGATGCGCTCCGCCGGCACCCCGGCTTCCGCGATGCCGTCGCTGACCACGTCGGCGCGTGCGACCAGGCGCACGCGGCTGCCGCGCGCGGGCCGTTGCGGCTGGCCGAGCGCGGTCAGGCCGGCGCGCCAGGCGCGCGCCATCAGCGCGCGGTCATCCTGTTCGCGGGCGTAGGCGACGGCGCGCGCGGGATGCGCGTCGGCCAGCTTTCCGAGGCGCGCCAGTTTCGCCTCGACGTCCGGCAGCGGCAGCACGCCGTCGCGGATCGCCCCGGCGATCGCGTGCACGGTCTCGATTTGCGTGTCGCGGGTGCCGATCGCCATCACCATGTCGGCGCCCGCCGCCAGCGCGTTGACGGCGGCCTGGCCGGCGCCGTAGCGGTGCGCGATCGCATGCATGTCCATGCCGTCGGTGATGATCACGCCGTCGTAGCCGAATTCCTCGCGCAGCACGCCGGTGAGGATGGCGCGCGACATCGTGGCCGGATTGACCGGGTCCAGGGCGGGATAGACGATGTGCGCCGTCATCACCGCCGGCGCCGGCGTTGCCGCCCTGGCGGCGATACGGAACGGCGCGAACTCGAAGCGTTCCAGCTCCTCGCGCGGCTTGTCCACGCGCGGCAGGTCGCGGTGCGAATCGACGTGGGTGTCGCCGTGGCCGGGGAAGTGCTTGACGCAGCAGGCCACGCCTTCGCTCTCGCTGCCTTCCATCCAGGCCAGGGCAAGGCGAGTTGCAAGCAATGGATCGGCGCCGAACGAGCGCTCGGCGATGACGGGGTTGTGCGGGTTGTTGTTCAGGTCCAGTACCGGCGCGAAGTTCCAGTTGAAGCCCAGCGCGCGTACCGCGCGCGCCACCGCGGCGCCGACCTCGCGCGCCAGCTGCGGATCGTTCGCGGCGCCCAGGGCCATGGCGCTCGGCGGCGCCGGCACCCAGGTCGAGCGCACCACGGCGCCGCCTTCCTGGTCGAGCGCGACCAGGGCCCGTGGGCCGATGGCGCCCGCCAGGGCGCCGGTGAAGCGGGTCAGCTGGTCGGCGTCCACCATGTTCTGGCGGAACAGGCACACGCCTCCGATCTTGTGCGTGCGCAGGAAGGCGTCGGTGTCGGCATCGAGTTCGGTGCCGAACAGGCGCACCATCATCAATTGGCCGGCGAGGTCGAGGTAATCGCTCATGGTACTGGTCATGGATCTTGTGGTCAGTTGGTCCTGGTGACCTTGCTCAGGTGGCGCGGCTGGTCCGGGTTCATGCCGCGCGCGGCCGACAGCTTGGCCGCCATCGTATAAAAGGCTTGCACCGCGGTGATCGGGTCGAGGTCGGGGATGGCCGCGGTGGGAAGCAGCAGGTCGCGGCTGGCGACGTCGGCCGGCGCGGCCAGCAGCACGCGCGCGCCCCGCGCGCGCATCTCGTCGGCCAGGGCCACCAGGCCGGCCTGGGTCGGGCCGCGCGTGGCGTAGACCAGCAGCGGATAGCCTTCCTCGATCAGGGCCATCGGGCCGTGCTTGATCTCGGCGCCCGAGAACGCCTCGGCCTGCAGCGCCGAGGTTTCCTTGAACTTGAGCGAGGATTCGAGCGCCAGCGGGAAGCTGATGCCGCGGCCTACCACCATGATGTTGCGGGCCGGCGCCAGCACCTCGATCGCGGCCGACCAGTCCACCTCGGCGGCGGCGCGCAGCGCGTCGGGCAGGGCGTTGACGCCGTCCTTGAGCTCCTTGCTGTCCT
Source organism: Massilia sp. UYP34 (assembly GCF_056279385.1). Classification (NCBI taxonomy): domain Bacteria; kingdom Pseudomonadati; phylum Pseudomonadota; class Betaproteobacteria; order Burkholderiales; family Oxalobacteraceae; genus Massilia; species Massilia sp. UYP34. The sequence goes on from NZ_JBWBRF010000006.1 coordinate 198,279, forward strand.
GCCAGTTGGCGACCAGGCGCGCGCCGGCCACCAGGCTGGCGATGAAGCTCTTGGTCGCGGCCACGCTTTTCTCGGGGCCGGCATGCAGCGGCATGGTCCATTCGGCGGCGTCGCCGAGCGGCGACGCGGGGTCGTTGACCAGGGCCACGGTGGTGGCGCCGCCAGCGCGAAAATAACGGATCGGCTCGACCACGTCGGGGCTCTGGCCCGACTGCGAGATCGCCACCGCCAGCGTGTCGCGTGCGACGATCGGCGACTTGTACAGGGTGATGAGCGACATCGGCAGCGACGTCACCAGGCGGCCCATGCGCGCCATGATCAGGTAGGCCAGGTAGTTCGACGCGTGGTCCGAGCTGCCGCGCGCCACGGTCACCGCGCTGTGCAGCGGCGCCGCGCGCAGCGTCGCCCCCAGCTCCGCGTAGCGCTCCACGTCCTGGGTCAGCTGGTGGGCGATGCAATCGGCGGCCGACAAGGCCTCCTGCAGCATGAGCGACGGGGCGGGCTGGGTGACTGCGGAAGCGGTAGCGGTGCTCACAGGACTTCTCCTTCGATATGGACGGCTTTGATGTTCAGGTCGCGGTCGAGGACCACGAAGTCGGCATGGCAGCCCGGCGCCAGGCGGCCGCGCTGGGTTTCGCCGAGGTAGTCGGCGGCGTTGGTGGACACGCGCAGGCTGGCCTCGGCGAGGGGCAGGCCGATGCTCACCAGGTTGCGCAGCGCCTGGTCCATGGTGAGCGTGCTGCCGGCCAGGGTGCCGTCGCCCAGGCGCACGCCGCCCATGCATTTATGGACCACCTGGCGGCCCAGCATGTATTCGCCATCGGGCATGCCGGCGGCGGCGGTCGAATCGGTCACGCAGAACAGCTTGGGAATGCAGCGCAGCGCGGTCCTGATCGCGCCCGGATGCACGTGCAGCAGGTCGGGGATGATCTCGGCGTATTCGGCATGCGCCAGCGCCGCGCCGACCATGCCGGGATCGCGGTGGTGCAGGCCAGGCATGGCGTTGAACAGGTGGGTAAAGCCCGCCGCGCCGTGTTCGAGCGCGGCCACGCCGACCTCGTAGTTGCCGTTGGTGTGGCCGACCTGGACCCGGATGCCGGCCTCGGTCAGCAGGCGCACCAGCTCCATGTGGCCGTCGATCTCGGGCGCCACCGTGATGAGCTTCATCGGCGCCTGGGCGTCGAAGCGTTTCACTTCAGCGAGGCTGGCTTCGCGCGCGAACGGCGGCTGGGCGCCCAGCTTGCCCGCATTGATGTACGGGCCTTCCAGGTGCACGCCCAGGATGCGCGCTTCTCCCTTGCCGCGCGCGGCGCAGGCGCGGCCGATGGCGGCGAGGGCGCGGTCGATGTCCTCGACCGGCGCGGTCATGGTGGTGGCCAGCAGGCTGGTGGTGCCGTGCCTGGCGTGCAGGGCGGCGATCACGTGCGGGGCGTCGCCGCCTTCCATCATGTCGCGTCCGGCGCCGCCGTGCACGTGCACGTCGATGAAGCCGGGCAAAATGTAGTCGTCGCCGTTGGCGTTCGGGTCGCCCGGGCTGCCGTCGATGGCGTCGATGCGCTCGCCGTAGCGCAGCGTGCCGCGTACCCAGCCGTCGGGCGTGAGGATGTTGCCGTTGATTGAGCCAGTCATGCCGGGGTGTCCTTCAGGTGCAGTTCGATCATGCGCAGCGCGCCCAGGGCCGAATCGCCATGGGGCGCCCTGCAGCGCGCCAGCGTCGCGGCCGGCAGGTACGGGCGCAGGACGTCGCCCAGGCCGCCGCACAGCGCCAGCGGCAGGGTGCCGGACGGGTCGAGCGCCTGCGCCATCGTGGCCACTTCGCGGCCGGCCTGCTCGAGGATCGCGCCGGCGACCGGGTCGTGCTCGCCATGCTCCACCACGAAGCGCGCCAGGCTCGCGTAATCGGTCTGGCTGGCCTTGCCGAGCCAGACCTGGATCGCGTCGCGCCCGCCGCCGCAGGCTTTGATGATGTCGCGCGCCAGCGCGCCGCCCTCGGCCCGGCCGTCGAGCACCTGCTGGACGTGGGCAATCGCGCGCAGGCCCATCCAGCCGCCGCTGGCCTCGTCACCAGACGGAAAGCCCCAGCCGCCGACCTCGACCCGCGTGCCGTCCGCCCGCAGGGTTTCGCCCACGCTGCCGGTGCCGATCGCGACGATGGCGCCCGGGCGGCCTCCATGGGCGCCTATCAGGGTCGTGAAGCCGTCGGTGTCGAGCCTGAGTGCGGCGTAGCCCGGATTGGCGGCGCGGAAAGCGGCCGCCCATTTCTTGTTGTGCACGCCCGCCAGGCCCAGGCCGATGGCGCATGACTGGCGGGGAATCGCGTCGATGCCGAGCGCGGCAAAGGCCCTGGCGGTGGCGTCCTCGACCGCGCGCCAGGCATTGTCGATGCCGTGGACCAGGCCGGAAGCGCCGCTGCGGCCGGTCGCCAGCTCGGCGCCGTCGCGCCCGGCCAGGCGTACGCGGGTATTGGTGCCGCCGCCGTCGACGCCGATGAGATAGTCGATCATGGTAGGTGGGAGAAATAGGGTCAGGGCACTATATGCAGGCCCTATCTGGATGTCAACAGGTATTTAACTGGTATGCGTCGATGCGGACCACTATCGCGCGATAGTCTGCGCTTATAATCCCGGCCTCAACAGGGACGGTTGGCGGGATTGGTATCTCAACTGGTATTGCTTTCGGCGATGCGGCCGGCCTCGATCGGTGCGAGGCGCGCGCCGCGTCAAGCTCACTCGGCCGTGGTCGTGCTGCCGCTGCGCTGCACCACCAGCAACCGGGCCGGCGCGTCCTTCGCGGCAGCGTCCCTGTCGCCGTGGTGGTTTGCGTCGCGCAGCACATGGACCCTGGCGGCGCCGGGCCCGTGGACGGCGATGTCGGCGCGCCCGGCCGTCAGACGGGTGCCGTCCAGCGCGCCCGAGCCGTTCAGTCGCACCCGCACCAGGTCGACCCGTCCGCCGATGTCGGCGCCGCCCGGGCCGCTCGACGTCAGCACCAGGCGCTTGCCGTCGATCTCGGCCTTCAGGCCGCCCGAGTCGCGCAGCTCGGCTTCCAGCACGTCGGATACCCGGGCCAGTGCGACGTCGCCGGGGCCGCGGCTCTTGATGGCGGCCTTGCCCGCCGCCAGCGCGCTGCCGTCGAGGTCGCCCGAGCCCGTCAGTTCGGCCTTCAGATCGGCCACTGTGCCGCCGAGGGTGACGTCGCCCGGACCGTCCAGGCGCAGGGCGGCGGCTTGCGCGCGCAAGCCGCGCGCCGTGAAATCGCCGGAACCGCTCACCGCGGCGTCGAGGTGGGTAATGGCGCCGCCGACGCAGGCGTCGCCCGGCCCACGCTGCTGGATGCTGACGCGGCCGGCGGCCAGGTCGCAGGCGTCGAAGTCGCCCGAGCCGGTGAGCTCGGCGCGCACCTCGAGACTGCTGCCGCGCAGCCGCAATCCGCCGGGGCCGGTCACGCGCGCATCCAGGCGCGCCAGGCGCAGGCCGTCGGCGTCCAGGTCGCCCGAGCCCGTCAGGCTGGCCTGCAAGTCGTGGTCGACGTTGGCGAGCCAGACGTCGCCGGGACCGCTCATGGCCAGTTCCACCTTGCCGGCGCGCAGGCGCTGCAGGTCGGTGTCGCCGCTGCCGCTCACCCGCAGTGCGAGCTCGCGCACCGCGCCCGAGACCTGCAGGTCGCCAGGGCCGTCGACCTGCAGCGCGACGCGCTCGCCGTTGACCTGGGCCAGCGTGACGTCGCCGCTGCCCGACATGGCAAGCCGCTCGAGCTGCGGCGTGCCGATGTCGATCGTGACGGCCTGGCGCCGCTGGCTGAAGCCGAACTGGAACGAGCGGCGTTCCAGCGGGCGCACGACCAGGGTGTCGCCGCGCACGAAGACCTCGACCCCGTCGAGCTGCTCCCGCTCGCCCGACAGGCGCAGGCCGGAGCGACCCTGGGCGTCGATCGTGACGTCGTAGGGGCCGGACAGTTCGATGGCGCTGAAGGCGCCGACGCTGCGCTGCTCGGTGATGCGCCTGTCGGGCGTGCCGGCCTGGCTGTCGCCGATCGCGAGGAGGGTGGCGCCGGCGGCGAAGGCGGTCAGGGCGGTTTTCAGGACGATGTGCATGGTGTTCCTGGTTCGGAGTCGACGGGAGACTGAACGATATGCCGGGCCCGTGCGCGCTGCACGATGAATCCGACGAAGCGGTGGTTTGGGGCGACCGGCTGCGCCCGTACGCGACGAACCGCGCGGCGTTTGCGCCAATCCCCGGTCCCATGTCCGGCATGGAATGTCATAATGTCGAGATCGTCGAAGGAGAAGCTTGTCGTGAAACGTGACCCTGGCCCGCCTTCAGCGCGGGCAGCAAGATCGTCGGGCGCCGTCCGGCCGCTGCTGCGCGCCTTGCCGCTGCTGGCCGGGCTCGCTTGCTCCGGCGCCATGGCGGCGCCGTCGACCTTCGGTCCCGTGATCGGCAGCGCGCTGCTGTGCCGTAGCCAGCTGGACAATGCCTATTTCCACGCCTACCTGACCCAGGCCTTCGGCCCGGCCTACAAGCGCGAGGGCGGCGCCTGGTGGTTCCGAACCGAGGCGTCGCTGTGGGGCGCCCAGGTGAGCGAGGTGATGGTCAGCGACGACACCAGCAACCTGGTGTTCGTGGCCGCCGTCCTCGACAGCACGCCCGAGGAGCTCGAGAAATCGGTGCGCGCCGCCGTCGGCGTCGCCTTCAAGCCGGTGGACGCCTCGCGCCACCCTTTGCGCAAGTCCAACCCGGGCAGCACGATCGCCTACGCCAATGACAAAAGCAAAATATACTGCGCGAAGTTCAAGCCGCAGCCTCCGGGCCGCTAGCCGCGCACGCCACATCGTCCGTTCCAACGCATGTACAACCATTATTTCCAGCTGAAGCACGCCCCGTTCTCGATCGCGCCCGATCCGCGCTACCTGTTCATGAGCGAACGGCACCGCGAGGCGCTGGCCCACCTGCTGTACGGCGTCGGCAGCGGCGGCGGCTTCGTCCTGCTGACCGGCGAGATCGGCGCCGGCAAGACCACCGTGTGCCGCTGCTTCATCGAGCAGATTCCCGAGGATTGCCGGCTGGCCTATATCTTCAATCCGCGCCTGAACGCCGAAGAGCTGTTGCAGACGATTTGCGACGAGCTGCGCATCGCGCTGCCGTCCGGGGTGAGCGGCGTCAAATCGTACGTCGATGCGATCAACCGCTACCTGCTCGAATCGCATGCCCAGGGGCTGAACAATGTGCTCGTGATCGACGAGGCCCAGAACCTGTCGAGCGAGGTGCTCGAACAGTTGCGCCTGTTGACCAATCTCGAGACCAGCGAGCGCAAGCTGCTGCAGATCATCCTGATCGGCCAGCCCGAGCTGCGCACCATGCTGGCGCGGCCGGAGCTGGAGCAGCTGGCGCAGCGCGTGATCGCGCGCTATCACCTGGGGCCGCTGTCCGAGCAGGAAACCGGGGCCTATATCGCGCACCGGCTGGCGGTGTCGGGGGCGGTCGGGATGCCGTTCCCGCCGGGCCTGACGCCGCAGGTACACCGCCTGACGCATGGCGTGCCGCGCCGGATCAACCTGCTGTGCGACCGCGCGCTGCTCGGCGCCTATGTCGAGAACAGCCCGCAAGTCACGCGCGCCATCCTGCTCAGGTCGGCCGAGGAAGTGTTTGCCGGCGAGCCGGCCCCACGCAAGCCGCTGCGCTGGCCGCTGCTGGCGGGCGGGGCGCTGGCCGGCGTGGCGATCAGCGCCGCGGCCTGGCAGATGCTGCCGCACCAGGCGCAGCCGGCCGCCGCGCAAGCGGGGGCGGCGGCCGTGCAGCAGGTGGCGGCCAGGCCGGCGCCGCCGTCGATGGAGGGGGCGCCCGTGGCCGGCGCCGATTTCGCGGTCGGCAAGAACGAGACCGATGCGCTGCGCGCGCTGGCGGCCCTGTGGGGGCCGTCGTTCGCCGGCATTGCCGGCGCCAGCCCGAAGGCGATCTGCGAGGCGGCGCAGCGCGCCAACCTGCGCTGTCACCAGGGCCGCGGCGGCCTGTACGAACTGCGCCTGCTGGACCGCCCGGCCGTGGTCACCCTGCACGATGGTCCGCGCACCGGGTATGCGGTGCTGGTCGGGATGGACGAAGACAGCGTGCTGCTCGCCGCGGATGGGCGCCGCGCGCGGGTCGCCATTCCCGCCTTCGTCTCGCGCTTCGGCGGCGAGTTCACGACGTTCTGGCGCATGCCGGGCGCGTTTCGCGACGTCGTGGGACAGGGCGACCGTGGCCCCGACGTCGACTGGATCGCCCAGCGCCTGGCGGGCCTGAACAAGACCACCGCGCCGCCGCTCGACCAGCCGCTGGCGGCGCGCACCCAGGAATGGCTGCGCGCCTTCCAGGCGGCCCAGGACCTGAAGGCGGACGGCGTGGCCGGGCCGCGCACCTATATGCGTCTGAACCAGCTGTCGGGCGTGGCCGAGCCGCGCCTGGTGGCCGGTCCGGCGACGGGAAACTGATATGTCGTACATCCTCGAAGCACTCAAGAAGGCCCAGGCCGAACGCCAGCTGGGCAATGCCCCGACCATCCATGCGCCGCCGCCGATGTATGCGGCGCCGGATCGCGCCCAGGGCGGGAACCGGCGCCATCTCGTGATCGGCCTCGGCCTGGGCGTGCTGGTGGCGGCCGCCGCGTTGCTGTGGGTACGCCACGGGGGCGAGCAGCCGGTGCGGCTGGCGGCGGCGCCGGTGGCCGTGCCGGCGCCGGTGTCTGCGCCCGCACCTGCATCCGCTCCTGATCCTGCTCCTGCGCCGACCGCCGCTCCAGCGCCGGCGCCGCGCGCAGCCGCGCCGGTGGCCGCGAAGCCGGCGCAGACAAGGGGCGTGGCCGAAGCGCCGGCTTCTTCAACGCGGGCCGCGCCGGCGCGCAAGGCGTCAGAACCGGCGCCGGAGCCGGCGTCGACACCGGCGCCAACACCGGCGCCCGTGGCGGCGGCCGTGCCGGCCGGCGACGACAACCTGCGTACCCTGCAGCAATTGCCCGAGGCGGTCAGGCGCGAGATCCCGCAACTGAGCTTCGGCGGCTACATCTATTCGCCGACACCGGGCGAGAGCTTGTTGCTGGTCGATAAGATGCTGCGCCGCGAAGGCGAGGAAGTGGCGCCCGGACTGGTGCTCGAGCGCCTGATGCCGAAGGCGGCGGTGATGAACTACAGGGGGACCCGCTACCGTGTCGCGTACTGAAGCGCCGCCAACGGCGCAACGGCAGGGGGCCGGCCCGGTCCTGGGCGTGGTGGGCTGGTCGGGCAGCGGCAAGACCACCTTGCTGGAAGGGCTGGTCGCGCGCCTGGCGCAGGACGGCTTGCGGGTCAACATCGTCAAGCACAGCCACCACGACATCGAACTCGAACCGCCGCGCAAGGACAGCGCGCGCCTGCGCCTGGCCGGGGCGGCCGAGGTGATGATCGCGTCGCCTTACCGCATTGCCATCATGCGCGAACTGCGCGCCGAGCCGGAGCCGGGGCTGGACGAGTTGCTGGCGCGGCTGTCGCCGGCCGACCTGACCCTGGTCGAAGGCTATAAATGGACATCCCTGCCCAAGCTGGAGGTGCACCGCCCGGGTCTGGGCAAGCCGCCGCTGTTCCAGGACGATGTCACGATCCTGGGCGTGATCTCGGACGCGGCGCGGCCCGTCGATGCGCACGCCGGACTCGCCTGGCTCGACTTGAACGACCTGGGGCAGGTGGTGGAATGGGTTTGCGGATGGTTAAAGTCGCAGCCTCAAGTTCGGGGCGAAGCGGCCGTTAAAGACTGACGTGTCTTTTTCTGGAGAGGTGTATGGACGTCACGAACATTGCAAAGCTTGCAACCAGCATGGCCGAAACCGGTATCCGTCAGGAAGTCGGCGTTTCCATGCTCAAGAAATCCATGGACATCCAGGCGGCATCGGCCGCCCAGCTGCTCGACGCGCTGCCACAGCCGCAAAACCTGCCACCACACCTGGGCAATACGATCAATACCAAAGCTTGAACACAAAGGCGTGAATCCAGCGCCTGAGCGATCGGCGCTGATCGATGCAGAAGGCACGAACTTGAGCGCAAAAGCCAGGTCGAAGATCACATGGGATTGTGTCTTGCCTTTTGAAACCCGGCTTGCATGCCGGGTTTTTGCTGTCGTCGTTTAGTGGAATGCGCGCAGGATGCGCTCCTCGCCCGACCGGTCCTGGTAGCGGTCATTGGCGGCGCGGGTAGCGGCCATCATGCGCTCGAGTTGGGCATCCTCGAAGCGTGACAGTTCTTCATTCGCCGCTTCGAGGGCGAGCGACAGCTTGGCGCGCGCATTCTGGTACAGGGCGCTGGAATAATGATCGGTATTCTTGAGCAGTTCTTCCGCGTTTTCGATCACGAGGCGCAGGTCGCCAATCAATTGCTCCTGCGTTTGTGCAGTGTGTTCAGAGTTTTCCATCGCCTTCACCTCTAAGCCGTATGAGTGACGTCTTAAAATATAAACAAGGAAGCTCCGCTCTGTTTGTTAGTGCGCAAACATAAGACAGCCGTTCTGGTGCCCTATTTCTTCGCACTATAAGCCCGGCGCGCGGGCGTCAACAGCTTACTGCACGGTAATACGCAGGTCACCGACCGAGACGGTCTGGCCACTGCGGATTTTCGCCGTTTTGCGGAGTTCCTGCCGACCATCGACCGACACCACACCGCTGGCGACCATGTTCTTGCCGGCGCCGCCGCTATCGACCAGGCCCACCAGCTTCAGCAGCTGGTTGACCTCGACGAATTCTGATGTCAAATCGAAAACTATTTTTTGCATTCTATCCTCGGGTTGGTGAAGGCGGCGTACGATTGATGAGGTCGCCTAATGTGGACGTGGAACGCCGTCGTTCGATCGACACCGCAGCGTCGTCCGGCTTACACCGGATCCGGATGCGTCATGTCGATCGGCACGATCCACTGGTCGAACTGCCGTTCGTCGACGAAACCGCTCTGCAGGGCGGCCTGGCGCAAGGTCAGGCCGTCCGTCGATGCCTTCTTGGCGATCTGCGCGGCGCGATCATACCCGATGTGCGGCGCCAGCGCAGTCACCAGCATCAGCGATTTTTCCATCAGCTCGCCGATGCGGGCGCGGTTCGGCTCGATGCCCCGGGCGCAATGCTCGTCGAACGAACGCATGCCGTCGGCCAGCAGGCGTGCGCTCTGCAAGAAGTTATGCACGATCATGGGCTTGAACACATTGAGCTCGAAATTGCCCTGCGAGCCGCCGACCGTGATGGCGACGTCGTTGCCGAATACCTGGCAGCACAGCATGGTGAGCGCTTCGCACTGGGTCGGATTGACCTTGCCGGGCATGATCGAGCTGCCCGGTTCGTTCTCGGGAATGGTGATCTCCCCCAGGCCGGAGCGGGGGCCGGACGCCATCCAGCGCACGTCGTTGGCGATCTTCATGAGGGCCGTGGCCAGGGTCTTGAAAGCGCCGTGGGCGCCGACCATGGCGTCGTGGGCGGCCAGGGCCATGAACTTGTTCGGCGCGGTCTTGAACGACAGGCCGGTGCGCGAGCCGAGCTCGGCCGCAATACGCGGGGCGAATTCGGGGTGGGCGTTCAGGCCGGTGCCCACCGCGGTGCCGCCGGCGGCCAGCAGCAAGAGGCCCGGCAGGGTGGACTTCAGCAATTGCTCGGCATAGTCGAGCTGGGCCACGTAGCCGGAGAATTCCTGGCCCAGGGTCAGCGGCGTTGCGTCCTGCAGGTGGGTGCGGCCGATCTTGACGATCGGCTCGAAATCGCGCGATTTGCGCAGCAGGGTGCCGCGCAGCTGGGCCAGCGCCGGCAGCACATTCTTGGCCAGGGCCCAGGCGGCGGCCACGTGCATGGCGGTCGGGAAGATGTCGTTCGACGATTGGCCCATGTTGACGTCGTCGTTCGGGTGCAGCAGTCGCCCTTCGCCGCGCGCGCCGCCCAGCAGCTCCGAGCCGCGGTTGGCCAGCACTTCGTTCATGTTCATATTGCTTTGCGTGCCCGAGCCGGTCTGCCAGACGGCGAGCGGGAATTCGTCAGGATGGCGGCCCTCGAGCACTTCGTCGGCCGCCCGCATGATGGCGTCGGCCTTGTCGCTGGAGAGCTTGCCGAGCGAACGGTTGACCGCCGCCGCCGCACGCTTGACCTGGGCCAGCGCCGCGACCAGCTCGGGCGCCATGCGCTCGGTGGAGATGTGGAAATGGTGGAGCGAGCGCTGGGTCTGCGCGCCCCATAGACGATCGGCAGGCACGTCGATCGGGCCAAAGCTGTCCTTCTCAATCCTGTTTTCCATAAACATTCCTGTTTTACAAGGGGCTGGGATTAAAGAGTTTATCGCAATGTCCGTTAATTACGCTTGGGCTTCTCTTTCGGTATTCCTTATGGCTAGCCGCCTCCCCTTGACCATCACTTGCACGCTGCTGTCCGGCCTCGCCGGCGCAGCCGAACTGGGCGAAGCGCAGGTCGCTTCGTACATCGGCCAGCCGCTCGTGGCGGACATTGAACTGACCATGCTCGCCGCCCCGTCGACCCCGGTCCAGGTGCGCCTGGCCCACCCGAACGTCTACCGCGGCGCCAATATCGGCATGCCGCACATGCTGTCGACACTGAATATGACTGTGACGCAGCGCGAGGGCCGCCAGTTCCTGCGCGTCACGTCGCTGGCCCCGGTCGAGTCAAGCCGCCTGCACCTGTACCTGGAACTGGCCGATGGCGGCCAGCGCGACGTGCGCCTGGTGACCTTGTCGATGGCGCCGGATCCGAATCCCCCGCCGCCGGCGCCGGCCAGGATCGCGACGCCGGTCGTGGCCGCCACGCCGCCGCCGGCCGCGGTCGCGCCGGTCGTGGCCAAGTCGCGTCCGGCGCCGCCCCCCGTGCCGGTCGTCGCGAAGATCGCGCCGGCGCCGAAGCCGGAACCCGCATCCGGGGCCGAGCCCAGGCCGGAACCGCCACGGGAAGCGCGGCCGGCGCCGGCCGCGAAGCCGACCCCGCCGCCCAGGGCGCTGCCCCTGGCGCTGGCCGCACCGCCTGCGCCGGCCGCCTGCGCCCCCGGCATCGACCGTTCGACCGTGTGCGCCGCGCTGGATGTCAAGAATGCGCAATTGCGCGAACAGATCGGCCAGCTGGAAGACAAGGTGAAGGTATTGCAGGTGGCGCTCGGCGCCAGTCCGGCGGCGGTGGGCAAGCCGCAGCTTGCCAACCCGAACACGCCGCATCCGGCGCGGCGGCGTCCGGCGCCCGAACCGGAGGCGTCGACGCCCTGGGGCTGGATCGCCGGCGCCGTTGGCGCCATGCTGGTGCTGGCCGGCGCTGCGCTCCTGATGCTGGTGCGGCGGCGTCGCCAGCGGGCAGGGCAGCTTCAGCCCATGCGCGGCGTACCCTGGATCACGCGCCTGCGCGAGCGTATCGCGCGCAAGAAAACAAGCCCGGAACCGGTCGAGCCGAATCTGGACGAGACCGGGAAGCAGATGTCGACACCAGGGTGACGGTGCGTAATGCAGGACGTGTGATCGATGAGGCCAACAAAAAAGGCACCCGCAGGTGCCTTCGTTCAGGATTCGCCGGGAATCAATGCACCGGGAATCAATGCGCCTGCAGCGCGCGGTCCAGCCGGCCATCGGATGGCTCGGTCACGTCGCGGATCGCGCGGTCATTGGCCATCAGCTGCTTGAGCAGGTCGATCTTGCGCAGGCGCTGGGCGCCTGCCAGGGCAGGCATGCCGGCGGCGGCGCTGCGGGCTTCGACCTTGGCTTCCAGGTTCAGGCTGGCAAACTCGTTCCAATCCCCGGTCTTGGCGGCGTCCGACATCCGACGGGTCAGGCCAGCCAGGTTTTCGTACATCGCGAGGGCGTCGTTTGCGTTCATGTTGCCACCAAAACAATGAAAGTCCGGCCGGATTGCCGGTTGTCTGGTTCTTTTACGGCAGCGGTTTCGGGAACTTTAGGGTTGCCTCGAAAAAATCTTGAATTTTTTTTGAGGCGGTCTGGCATGCCATGCCACGCCGTTGCGCGGCATGGCGCACCGCTTTCGCATCCCCTGGTCAACGATCGACGCGCGGCGACGGCGCCGTTCGCCGCCGGCTGGCATACTGTCGTCATGGATCATGAGAACAAACACGACAAGATGCACGCGGAGGAGCACGACGCGCACGACGCGCTCGACGAGATCGCGCGCCGCACGCTGGCGCATTACGAGCGCAACGCCGATGCCTTCTTCGCCGGCACGATCGACCACGACGTCAGCCAGAACATCGCCGCCCTGCTGGACGCGATCGAGGCTCCGCGCCCGTACACCATCCTCGACCTGGGCTGCGGCCCGGGGCGCGACCTCAAGACCTTCGGCGCGCTGGGCCATCGTGCCATCGGCGTCGACGGCAGCGAACGCTTCGTCGCCATGGCGCGCGCTTACAGCGGCTGCGAGGTTTGGCGCCAGGATTTCCTGCACCTCGATCTGCCTCAAGGCTTATTCGATGGCATTTTCGCCAACGCGGTGCTGTTCCATGTGCCCAGCGCCGCCTTGCCGCAGGTGCTCGCGCACCTGCACGCCGCGCTCAAGCCGGGCGGGGTGCTGTTCAGTTCCAATCCGCGCGGCGACAACCAGGAAGGCTGGAACGGCCCGCGCTACGGCAGTTATCATGATTACCCCACCTGGGAACGCTACCTGCGCGCGGCCGGCTTCACCGCGCTGCATCACTACTACCGTCCGCCCGGCCTGCCGCGCGACCAGCAGCCCTGGCTGGCCAGCGTCTGGAGAAAACCAGGGTAGTTGTTGCGACCTGTTTGTTAAGCGTCGAACAGAACCGCCTGGAAGTTCTACCTATTCTTAAGGCTCATCCACGTCACAGGCAAGGAGACTGCAATGAACAAGGATCAAGTCAAAGGCAAGGCGAAGGAAGTTGGCGGCAAGGTGCAGCAGAAAATCGGCGAAGCCGTCGGCAGCCGCCAGCAGCAGAGCGAAGGCCTGTCGAATCAGGCCGAAGGCAAGGTCCAGAAGAAAGTCGGCGACATGAAGGAAGTCGCCAAAGGCAATCGCTGATCCAGCCCGTCTTCCAGAACGGCCCGGTCGTGAACGCGACCGGGCCGTTCTGCTATCTGGCCGCCGAATTGCGTCCCGGATGATGCGCCAGGCGTCCGGATGGCGACGCCAGGCCAGCGCCCTCAGCCGGGCGCCGCTCCTTGCGCCGGCCGGTCCCCCAGCACGTCTTCTATATAGAGCATCTTGACCAGCACCGACAGCACTGCGGCCAGCGGTGTCGCCAGCGCCACGCCGGCGAAGCCGAACAGGGTGCCGAAGACCAGCTGCATCACGATCACCAGCGCAGGCGGCAGGTCGATCGCCTTGGCTTCGATCATTGGCTGCAGCACATAACCTTCAAGCATGTTGATGGCCGCGAACAGCAGCAGCGCATACATCGCCATTTCCGGACTGATCGACAGTGCCAGCAGCACCGCCGGGATGCCGGCCATGATCGGGCCGAGGTAGGGGATGAAGTCGAGCAGGCCGGCGATGATGCCCAGGATCAGCGCCAGCGGCACGCCCAGCAGGGAGAGGCCGATCGCGGTGGTGGTGCCGACGATCAGCATCGACACCGCCTTGCCGAGCAGCCAGCTGGCCAGCGAATCACCGATCTCATCGATGACCTCGCGCGCGCGGCCGCGCCTGTGCTGCGGGATCAGGCGGATGAAGCCGCCGGTATACACACCCGGCGTGGCGGCAAAATAGATGCCGACGAAAATGATGATGACGACGTTGCCGAGGGCGCCCAGCACGCCCGTGAAGAACAGGCCGGCATTCGGCACCAGCGAACTCATCTGCTTGACGATGTCTTCCGGCGGCGGCAGTTCGTCGACGACGCGCTTGAGCAGGGGATGCTGTTCGACTTCGCCCTGCAGGCGCTCGATGGCGGCCGGGATTTCCTTCGCCAGCTGGGTCGACTGTTCGGAAATCTGCGGCGCCATCGCCCAGCCGCCCAAGCCGATGATGGCGCCGAGCAGCAGCACGACGATGCCGAGCGCGAGCTTGCGCTGCAGATGAAAGCGCCGGTGCATGATCTCGCTCAGTTTATAGAGCAGGATGGCGAACAGGACGCAGGCGAACACCAGCAGCAGCGCATCGGCCGCCAGCACGGCGGCGGCCAGGCCAAGGACGAACAGCACTGCGATGCCATTGACGAGGGTCACACGGCGCGCCAGCCGGCGCTGGCCTTGTGGGGCGTCATGGGTTGCCGGGACGGTGTCGGGAGTGGTGTCATTCATGGGGATTCTCTTCTCGAGCGGCGCGCCGCGTTGCAAAAAAAGATTAGCATTCAAGCCATAAAAATGTCGCGCGGATGGGGTCGCATGACTATGTGCGTGCGCGAACAGATGAGCGGGCGCGAAAGGACTATTCTGAAGTCATCGCATGGCCATCCAGGCATGTATTACTCAAGGAGAACACCATGAACAAAGACCAAGTCGAAGGCAAACTGAAAGACATCGGCGGCAAGATTCAGGAAGGCGCCGGTAAAGCGGTGGGCAGCACCGAACAGCAGGCCAAGGGCCTGGCAAACCAGGCCGAGGGCAAGACCCAGGAAGCCTACGGCGACGCGAAAGAAGGCGTGAAGGATGCCGTGGACGGCGCAACCCGTCCAGCGCCACGTCCGTAAGCCACGCCGCGCTTTTTCGAGCGCAATGAACAACGGCCGCGTCGATCGACGCGGCCGTTTTGTTTTGGAAAACAGCGATCAGTTCGGCTGCGTGCCGCCCAGCTGCCGCTTGAAGTAGGACTCGATCAGGCCATACACGTGGCGCTGGTTGGTGCGACCCGACATGCCGTGCTTGGCGCCCGGATAGGTCATCAGGTCGAACTGCACATTGCGCTTGACGAGTTCGTCGATCAGCAGGGTGGTGTTCGAGAACAGCACGTTGTCGTCGGCCATGCCGTGGATCAGGAGCAGGCGCGATTGCATGCCGTCCAGGTGGGCGAACACGCCGCTGCGCCGGTAAGCTTCCGGATCGCCCTTCGGGGTGCCGCCGACGTAGCGCTCGGTATAGTGGGTGTCGTACAGCGCCCAGTCGGTCACCGGCGCCACCGACACGCCCATCGCGATCTTGCCTGACGCCGCGGAGAGCAGGCGCAAGGTCATGAACCCGCCATAGCTCCAGCCGAACACGCCCACGCGCTTCGGATCGACGAAGCTCTGCCTGGCGAGCCAGTCGATGCCGGCCACCTGGTCTTCGACTTCGTGCTGGCCCAGGTTGTTGTGCAACACATCGGTGAACTGGCGCTCGCGGCGGCCCGAGCCGCGGTTGTCGAGGCGGAAGACCACGAAGCCCTGCTGCGCCATGTATTGGTCAAAATAATTGCCCCAGGCGCGGGTCACGCGCTGCGAATGCGGGCCGCCATAGGTGAACAGGAATACCGGGTAACGTTTGTTCGCATCGAACCCGGCCGGCTTGATGATCGAATAGTGCAGGGTCTGGCCATCGGCCGCCTTCAGGGTGCCGAATTCGGTCGGCAGATGCGCATCGAGGTGGCGCGTGTACGGATGGTCGGCATCGAGTTCGTTCTTTTCGATCCACTCGACCATGCTGCCGTCGGCGCGGCGGATCGATACCTGCGGCGGGGTGTTCGGGTTCGAATAGGTGTCGACGAACAGCTTGCCGTTGCCGGCGAACGAGGCCTCGTGCCAGCCGTCGCCCTGGGTGATGCGGGTCGGCTTGTCGGCGCCGCGACCGTCCAGCGACAGCGCATAGGTCTGCTTGTCGATCACGGCGTCGCGATTCGACGACACATAGACCTTGCCGGCGCCTTCGTCGACGGCCAGGATATTGTCCACGCCCCAGTCGCCGCGCGAGATCGGGTGCAGCAGCTTGCCGTTCAGGTCATACAGGTACAGGTGCTTGCGGCCGCTGCGCTCGGACGCCCAGACGAAGGCCTGGCGGTTCTTGAGGAAGCGCAGGTCGTTATGGACTTCGACCCAGGTAG
This sequence comes from Massilia sp. UYP34, assembly GCF_056279385.1. NCBI lineage: Bacteria > Pseudomonadati > Pseudomonadota > Betaproteobacteria > Burkholderiales > Oxalobacteraceae > Massilia > Massilia sp. UYP34. Next base: position 214,215 of record NZ_JBWBRF010000006.1, read on the forward strand.
GGGAGGTTTCCGAGAACAGCGGACGCTGGGCCAGGGTGGCGACGTCGACCGCCACCAGGTCGAGGCGCTTCTGGTCGCGCGTCTGGCGCTGGTAGACGAGGGTTTTGGCGTCGGCGCTGAAGTCGGCGCGCACCAGGTAGATGTCCTTGTCCTGGCCGAGGTCGATTTTGCGCTGCGCGCCGGTGGCCGGATCGACGATCATCAGCTCGATCGCCACGTTCGGGTCGCCCGCGGCCGGGTAGTGCTGGTCGATCACTTCGGTGCGGTCGGCGAAGATCTCGAAGCGGCGTACCACCGGCACCGGCGCCTCGTCGTAGCGGCGGTAGGCGATGTGCGAATCGTCCGGCGCCCAGTAGTAGCCGGTGTGCTGGTCCATCTCTTCCTGGGCGATGAATTCCGCTTCGCCGTTGTGCACGGTGCCCTTGCCATCCGTGGTCAGCTGGCGCTCGGCGCCGGTGGCGAGATCGATCACCACCAGGTTCTGGTTGCGCACGAACGACACGTAGCGGCCACGCGGCGAGATCTTCGGATCGATGACGTTGCCCGAGGCGACCTTGCGCGCGGCTTCCGGCCTGGCGGCATCCACGAGATACAGGTCGCCGCCGATCGGCACCAGCAGCCGCTTGCCGTCGGGCGACCAGTAATAGTTGAGGATGCCCGACAGGCCGGCGGTGCGCGCGCGTTCGCGGCGCGCTTTTTCCTCGAGTGACAATTCCTCGTTCGGCACCAGCTGCTTGGAATCGACCAGGCGCTGCGTCGCCTTGCTCCTGGTGTTGTATTCCCACAGGTCGAGACGGTACTGGTCGTCGGCGCGCGGGCGCAGGAAGGTCACGCGTTCGCCGTCGGGCGAGACGCGCAGGTTGCGCACGCTGGCGCCGGCCAGCGAAGATTCACCGTAGATGCGGTCCAGTGTCAGTCGTTCGGCCATGGCGGGAGCGGCCGCGAGCGCGGCCAGTAGGAGGAGAAGAGGGCGCATGATGTCTCTCGAGGATTATTAATTTACAGCAATCGCGAGACGATACCAGAGTCAGCGGGGCTGCGCCATCGCGCCATCGCGGATCCGCTGGCGCGCCAGCTTCTCGAACTGCCAGGTCAGCAACACCGCCGCCACCGTCAGCGCCACCACCAGGCCGATCCAGAAACCGGTGGCTTCCATCGGCGCGGCCGGGGTCCACGGGAACCAGGCCGGCGCCAGGCCGAGGATGCAGCCGAGCGGCAGCGACAGGCCCCAGAACGACAGCAGCTGGATCACCATCGGCGGGCGCGTCACCTGGTAGCCGCGGATCGCCGAGGCGGTCGCCACCTGGGTCGAGTCCGACAGCTGGAACAGGGCGGCGAACAGCAGCAGGTTGGCGGTCACCTGCTGCACCGCCGGGTCGGAGGTGTACATGGCCGCGATCTCCCAGCGGAACAGGGCGATGCCGAGCGCGGCCGCCACGCCGAAGCTGACCGAGACGCCCACGCCGACCCAGCCGACGAAGCGCGCACGCACCGGGTCGCCTTCGCCCATCGCCTGGCCGACGCGGGTGAGCATGCCGATCGCGAAGCTGAGCGGCACCATGAACACCAGCGAGGCGAAGTTCAGGGCGATCTGGTGCGACGACACCTGCACCACGCCATACCGCGCAACCAGCAGACTGATCAGGCCGAAGGCGCTGACTTCGGCAAAATAGGTGACGCCGATCGGCAGGCCGAGGCGCAGCTGGGCGCCGATCTCGCGCGCATCCGGCCCTTCGTAGCGGTCGAAGGGGTAGGTCAGGCGGTACGCCGGCGAGCGCACGATCCACCACAGCATGGCGCCCAGCATCATCCACAGTGCAGCGGCGGTGGCGACCGCGCAGCCGACCGCGCCCAGCTGCGGGAAGCCGAATTTTCCGTACACCAGCACCCAGGCGAGCACGGTATTGAACACCAGGCCGGCAATGGCGATCCACATGACCGGCTTGGTCTGGTTGATGCTGGTGGTGTATCCATACAGCGCGCGGTACACCCCGAAGGCCGGCATGCCGACGCTGATCACGTGCAGGAACAGCGCGGCGCGGTCGGCCACGTGGGCGTCCATGCCGATGTGGTCGAACAGCAGCGTGCACAGGTTGGCGAACAGGCAGCCGACCAGGCCGACCAGCAAGCCCTTCCACATGGCCTGGCGCACCGAATGCGGCACCCGGTCGTGACGCGCGGCGCCGATCTCGTGCGCGACAACGGTGTTAATCGCCATCATGGTGCCCATCACCGTCACCAGCACGATCGACCATACCGCCGTGCCCAGCGACACCGCCGCCAGTTCGTCGGCGCTGACGTGGCCGGTGAGGGCGACGTCGACCACGCCCATGCCGACCGTCGCCAGCTGGCCGACCAGCACCGGCCACGACAGGCGCCACAGGGTGACGATCTCGGTGCGGACGGGCGTGGCGGCGACGGTGCTGGTGGCGTGGGTGGCGGTCATGATGCGGGTAGGGGGACGATGGACCCGTGATTTTACTGATTTATTGTCAAGACCGGTGTAAGCGCCTGTCCCGGCAGGGCAGGCCAGGGAGAGATCTGTTGATCGCACCAAGTTTTATCCCATCGTTAATGTTGCGCATACGCAATACAACTTGCCGCGATCTGCACCACCGTAGAGCGATAGCCCGAGGAGGTCTTCATGGAAGAACTGTTGCCGTACTACGAGCGCGAACTGGTCTACCTGAACACCGTCGGCCGCGAGCTCGCCCACCAGTACCCGCGGCTGGCCGCCGAGCTGGGGCTGGGGCCGGAGGGCAGCGAAGACCCCCACATCCGGCGCCTGATCCAGGCCTGCGCGCTGCTCAACGCGCGCACCGCGAAAAAGCTCGACGACGACTATCCGGAGCTGACCGAAGCCCTGCTGGACAGCCTGTATCCGCACTTCCTGCACGGGTTGCCGAGCTGCTCGATCGCGCAGGTGGACGGCGGCGATCCGCAGGCCCGGGCCGGCAAGATCGAGCACGTGCAGGCGGTGCCGCGCGGCACCGAGATGAGTTCGCTCAGGGCGCGCGGCGCGCCGTGCACCTTTCGCACCACGGCCGAACTGGCGCTGGCGCCGGTGAAGGTGGCGCGCGCCTGGTTCGAGCCGGTGGCCCACGTCCCGCCGCGCATCCGGCTGCCGCCGCGCGCGGGCGCGCGCATCGGCATCGCCTTCGACAGCGTGGCGCCGGCGCGCATGCTGCATGGTCGCGGCCTGCCGCGCCTGCGCCTGTACGTCGACGGCGACGCCCTGCTGTCGGCGGCGCTGATCGACGCCCTGGGCATGAACGTGGTCGAGACCTGGCTCGAGGCCGAAGGCATGGAGGGCTGGCGCCGCCTGGACGGCGCGGCGCTGCAACTGGGCGGCCTGGAGCCCGACGAGGCGCTGGTGCCGGAACCGGAGCACGCCCATCCCGCCTACCGGCTGCTGACCGAGTACTTCGCCTTCCCCGATAAATTCCACTTCCTGGACGTCGACCTGGCCCGGCTGGCGCCGCTGCTGCCGGCCGGCGCGTGCCGCTTCACCCTGCATTTCCTGCTCTCCGGCATGCATGCCGAAGCCGGCCCGGCGCGCATCCTGCGCGCGCTGTCTGCCGCCAACCTGCTCACCGGCTGCGTGCCGGTGGTGAATTTGTTCCGGCAGGCGGCGGCGCCGGTGCGCATCACGCACCGTTCGGCGATGTACGACGTGGCGCCGAGCCGGCACGAGGAGGGCGTCGAGGTGTATGCGATCGACGCCGTGCACGTGCTCAGGACCGAGGACGGCAAGGCCGCCAGCGTGGAATACCGTCCCTATTACGGACTGCGCCACGGCGAAGGGGGCGCCGCCGGCGAGCATGGCCGGCGCTACTGGTTCGCGCGCCGCGACGACAGCGGCGACAGCCGTCACCGCATGAAGATCGCTTTCACCGACGACGATTTTTCGCGGCTGGGGGAGGATGCCAGCGTGGCCTCGATCGACCTGACCTGCAGCAACGGCGCGGCCGCCTGCGGCGTCGGCATCAAGGCGCCGGGCGGCGACCTGGCCAGCGAGACCGCGACGGGCGGCCTGCCGATCCGCCTGCTGCGTAAGCCCTCTGCACCGCTGCGCTTCGGCAACCGCAACGGCACCCACTGGCGCCTGGTGACGCAACTGGCCCTGAACCACCGGTCGCTGGCCGACCTCGACGCCTTCCGCGAGACGCTGGCCCTGTACGACCTGCCGCGCTCTGGCGCCTCGCAGCGCCAGATCGCCGGCGTCAGCGCGATGGCATCGAGCCCGGCCACCGCCTGGCTGCGCAACCGTCATGGCGCGAGCCTGGTGCACGGCATCGACGTGCGCATGACGGTGGACGAGGAAGCCTTCGCCGGCAGCAGCCTGTTCGTGTTCGCGCAGGTCGTGAGCCGCTTCCTGGGCCTGTACGTGCACCTGAACAGCTTTACCCGGCTGGTGCTGGTGTCGGCGCAGAGCGACAAGGAGTTGCTGCGATGCGAGCCCCGCAACGGCAGCCTGGCGCTGGTATGAGCGGCGGCGTGACTGCCGGCGGGAGCGCCGCGCGGCGCACCGGCGCCATCGTCGACCTGTTGCGGCAGCCGCAACGCTACGAATTCTTCCAGGCCGTGCGGCTGCTGGTGAGCTGGCTGGCGCACCAGGGCATCGCACCCGAGCATGCCCTGGGCGGCCTGATCCGCTTTCGCAACAGCCTGGGGCTGGCCTTTCCGGCCAGCGAGATCGAGGCCATCGTGCCCACCACCGAGGGCGTGCCGGCGGTGAGCGTCACGCCCACGCTGATGGGTTTATTGGGCGTGATGGGGACCTTGCCGCTGCATTACACCGAACGTTTCGCGGCCTGGGAGCTCGCCGTGCGCGACGAGGGGCCGCGCGCCTTCCTCGACCTGTTGTCGAGCCGCCAGGTGGGACTGTTCTACCGGGCCTGGTGCAAGTACCGGGTACGCCATCCGATGGAACCCGGGGTCGACCGTTTCCTGCCGCTGCTGCTGGCGCTGGCAGGGGTGCCGTCGCGCGAGGACGCCATGCCCGGCGTGGAGGCGGCCAGCCTGGCCCGGTTCGCGGCGGCGCTGCGCAGCCGGGTGGTCGGCGCGGAGTCGATCGCGGGCGTGCTGAGAGCGTACTTCCGGGTGCCGGTGCGGGTCGAACAATTTACCGGACGCTGGGACGTGCTCGAGCCGGGGCAGCGCACGCGGCTCGCGAGCAGCAACTGCGTGCTGGGGGAGGGCGCGACCGCGGGAGCGCGCCTGTTGCGGCCCGAGCTGGGTATCCGCATCCGGCTGGGGCCGTTGGATGCGCGCGCCTTCGAGCGTTTCCTGCCCGGCGCCGAAGGGGCACGGGCGCTGGCCGCCTTGCTGGACCGCTTCGCGATCGAGGTGCCGTTCCGCGAACTGCAGGTGGTGCTGCGGCGCGAGGACGTCGGCGGCGCCTGCCTGGACGGCGCGGTGCGCCTGGGACTGGATGGATTCCTGTGCCCCCGGGCCGGGCGGCGCGACCGCGACGACGTATGTTATCTGCTCGATTCAATCGGGCCGGCCGAGTAATTGAATGCCGGCAGGCATGCGCGCGCCGCCGGCGCGTTGATAGATCTACAATCAATGCCAGTCAACCGCATCGCGAATCAATCGCATTGCGAATCAACGGCATCGATAAGGAGGTCATATGCAACAAGCAGAAAACATGCAGCCGGCGGACCACGTGGAACCGGCAGCCACCCAGTCCCTGCAGGGCCGGCGCGTCGCGGTCCTGATGACCGACGGCGTCGAGCAGGTCGAGTATACGGCGCCGCGCCGCTTCCTCGAGGAGCTCGGCGTGAAGGTGACCCTGGTCTCGCCGAAGAAAGTGGGCGAGGAGATCCAGGGTTTCGATCAACTGACGCCGGACCAGAAATTCAAGGTCGAACTGAGCGTGCAGGACGCCAAATCGGGCGACTACGACCTGCTGCTGCTGCCGGGCGGCGTGGCCAATCCGGACACCCTGCGCCTGAGCCCTGAATCGATCGCGTTCATCAAGGCCTTCGGCGACGAGGACAAGCCGATCGCCGCGATCTGCCATGGCCCGTGGCCGCTGATCGACGCCGGCGTGGCCGAGTCGAAGCACCTGACCAGCTGGCCGTCGCTGCAGCACGACCTGCGCAACGCCGGCGCCGAATGGTCCGATCAGGAAGTCGTCGTCGACGGCAAGCTGATCACCAGCCGCAAGCCGGACGACATCCCGGCGTTCAACGAAGCGATCCAGAAACAGCTGATGGTGCTGCAGCAGGCGGGCAGCGACCCGGGTCCGACGTCCTGACCCTGCCGCGGCGGCGTCACTGCAGGTGTTCGTACAGCGTGACGCTGCCCACCGCGATCAATACCAGGCCGCCGAAGATCTCGGCGCGCTTGCCCACCACGGCGCCGATGCGGCGGCCGATCAGTAATCCCAGCGTCACCATCGTCAGGGTCGCCAGCCCGATTGCCAGCGCCGGCCACAGGATGCCGGTGTCGGCAAAGGCCAGGCCGACGCCGACCACCAGCGCATCAATGCTGGTGGCGAAGCCGGTCAGGGCCAGCAGCCAGAACGGGCGGGCAGGATCGTCCGCGTCCGCATCCGGTTCGCTGCATCCCTCAATGATCATGCGCACGCCCAGGCCGCCGAGCAGGGCGAAGGCGATCCAGTGGTCCCAGTTCTCGACGTAGGACGCGGCAATGCTGCCGAGCGCCCAGCCGATCAGCGGCGTGACGCCCTCGATGATGCCAAACAGAATGCCGACCTTCAGGGCGTCCTTGAACAGGACGTGGGCGCGTCGGGAACCCATGGCGATCGCGACGGCGAAGGCGTCGGTGGACATGGCAAGGGCGAGAATGATGATTGCAGCGAGGGTCATGACAGCTTTCCGATCGGGCACGACACAAGGCATGCCGCGCGGCCCGATCGTCGCGCAGACATGCCAATGGTCTTGCCAACCAGAAGGCTTCCGGACCATGACGTGGAAACGTCAAGTATGTTGATGCGGAAACTTCCGTTGCGGAAGTAGGCTACTCCCCAAGGGCGGCCGCCATGGTAACGCAAGAATGGCTTGAAGACAAGAAACAAACCCGCGTGCACGAGGATGGCGCTGGCCCGGTCCGTCCGACACGCCTTGCCCCTCCGTGGGCGTGGTTTGCTCTCTCGACCAAGCTTTAAAAAAATAGCACTCATGCAAGATTCGGCAGTGGCGCGGCGACGGACCCGATCCCCGGTAACCGTGCGCTGTCCGGGGGAGCAGGCGCGTACGATGACGAAAACCTTTGCGGAGGTGCGCGTGGAGTACAAGGACTATTACAAGACCTTAAAGGTCGACAAGGACGCGTCCCCGGAGGACATCAAGAAGGCCTACCGCAAGCTCGTGCGCCAGTACCATCCGGACGTCAGCAAGCACAAGGACGCGACCGAGAAGACCAAGGAAATCAACGAAGCCTACGACGTGCTGGGCGACGCCGAAAAGCGGGCGGCCTACGACGACCTGGGCCGCCGCGGCCGGCAGACCGGCGACGGATTCCGGCCGCCGCCGGACTGGGCCTCGCAGTACGACTTCTCCGACGCCGGCGCCGGCACCGACGACTTCCTCGCCGACCTGTTTGCGCACATGGGGCGCCGTGGCCGTGCGGGCGGCGGCGCGGGCGGGGGCTTTGGCGGCGCGGGCTTCCAGATGCGCGGCGAAGACATCCATGCCGCCATCACGATCGACCTGCGCGACGCCTATACCGGCGCGACGCGCAACATCAGCCTGCGCGTGCCGGTGCAGGACGCGCAGGGCCAGGTGACGATGCAGGAAAAGACCCTGAGCGTGAGCATTCCGAAGGGCGTCACCCCCGGCCAGCAGTTGCGGCTGGCGGGGCAGGGCCAGCCCGGGGTCGGGGGCGGTCCGGCCGGCGACCTGTACCTGGAAATCCAATTTAGGGAAGACCCGCGCTACCGGGTGGAGGGCGCGAACGTGTACGAGACCGTGCCGGTGGCGCCGTGGGAAGCGGCGCTGGGCGCGAAAATACCGGTGCCGACGCCCTCCGGGACGGTCGAGGTGTCGGTTCCCGCGGGCTCGCAAACGGGCCGCAAGCTGCGCCTGAAGGCGCGCGGGATCCCGGCCGCCACGCCGGGCGACCTGTACCTGATCCTCGAGGTGGTACTGCCCCCGGCCAATACCGCGCGCGCGAAAGAGCTGTACGAACAGATGGCGCGCGAGATGTCTTTCAATCCGCGTGCAGACATGGGAGCCTGAACGATGCGACAGCCACAGACCCTGACCGGCGTGCTGCTGGAAGAGATGGCCCTGAGCCTGGACGAACTGGCGCGGGCGGCGAACGTGGAACCGGAGTGGGTGGTGCGCCACGTGCAGGCCGGCGTGCTGGGCGGCGAGCCGGTGCTGCAGGTGACGAGCCTGCGTTTCGGCAGTAGCGACCTGGACCGCGTGCGGCGCCTGCTCAGCATCGAGCGCGACTTCGACGCCAACGAGCAGATCGCGGCGCTGGTGATCGACCTGAGCGACGAGGTACGGCGACTGCGCACGCGAATGCGCGTGCTGGGGCTCAAGTAGGGGGCGATGCCGCCGGCGCGCGGAGCCGGTCGGGCCGCCTGTATTCGATCCCGTCGATGTCGCTCACCGTTCGCTTTCGGCATGGAGGCCATATGGAAAATCAGGATTTACCCTTGCAGGGAACGCGCGTTGCCATGCTGATGACGGACGGTGTGGAACAGGTCGAATACACGTCACCACGACGTTTTCTGGAGGAACGTGGGGCCACGGTAGTGCTGGTGTCGCCGAAGAACGTCGGGGACGAGGTCCAGGCGTTCAACGACCTGGTGCCAGCTGATAAATTCAAGGTGGAGATGCACGTGCGTGACGCGCGGACGGTGGACTTCGATGCGCTCGTGCTGCCGGGCGGGGTGGCCAATCCCGATCAGCTGCGCCTGAGCGAAGAGGCCATCGCGTTCATCCGCGCCTTCGGAGACGAAGAGAAGGAAAAGCCGATCGCCGCGATCTGCCACGGGCCGTGGACGCTGATCGACGCGGGCGTGGCGCAGGCCAAGCACATGACCAGCTGGCCATCGTTGCGCCGCGACCTGTTGAACGCCGGGGCCGAGTGGACCGACGATCCGGTGGTGATTGACGACAAATTGATCACCAGCCGACATCCCGGCGATCTGCCGGCCTTTAACGAGGCGCTGCTGAAAGAGCTGCTGATACCGCCGGGGACGGATCCGGGGCCGACGGCTTAGGGGCAAGGCCCGGGTTGATGCGGCGTGTCCGTTGCCGGTGTGGTCGTCCTGGGGCGCTCGCTTGCGGCGACAGGCCAGGGCCGGCAGGGCAGGAAAAAGAAAACCCGCTGACGAAGCAGCGGTCAGCAAAAAGAAAACCCGCTGACGAAGCAGCGGATAGCAAAAAGAAAACCCGCTGACGAAGCAGCGGATAGCAAAAAGAAAACCCGCTGACAAAGCAGCGGGTTAGCGGAATTTTTGGTGGAGGCGGCGGGAATCGAACCCGCGTCCGCAAGCACTCTACAGACAGTTCTACATACTTAGCACTATCATTTGATTTGACCTGTACAACGGGGATGTGCACCCTTTGTACAAGCGAGTTACCTTAAATTTCGGAAGCAACCAAGTAACCCGGTTGAGTCCTAGCCTCTGTAAATGACTCTACTAGTCTTGCGACTCACCCCAGAGGCGAGGTGTTGTAGAGCTAGCAGCAATTAAGCTGCTTGTGCGTACGAGTTATCGTTTGCAGTTATTGATTTCTGGATGTATTTACGAGGTAACCAGTCCTCGGTATGCCCTGCGCTGCTTTGCAACCCACGTCGAAACCAGGTCGCCCCCAGACGTCAAGAAACCCTATTGTACTCCAAGCGCGGATGATGTACAGGCTTGTTCCCTTAGCGCCTGCTTAAAGTCTGCTGTCGTAAAGCCGAGTCAGTTTACCGCGACGCATTCCAAAATCACCTGAACTGGCCGAGGCAGCTGGCATGCCGGCGCTGCGCGCCAAGGGCTTGCTCGAGCGGCTGCGCTGCGCCGGCAACGTGCCGGCCGTGTCGCTCTCCATCCAGTAGATGGCGATCCTGCGCGCGATTCCAGTGCTGCACATGTTCCCGACCGATATCATCGTCGACGTGTTCAAAAAAATGCCGCAGACTGAAGCGTCCGCTGCCAAGGGACAGAGAGGATAAGTCAGTACTTGCTTCGCTTGCTTAGCGGCCGTTGCGGTTGGCGATTTCATTGCCGATGATGCCGCCGCCGATCACGCCGGCCACGGTGGCCAGCTTCTTGCCATTGCCGCCGCCGATCTGGTTGCCGATCAGGCCGCCGATGACGGCGCCGGTGCCGATGCCGACGTAGTTCGGTTGGGCCGGGGCAGGGGCCGGCTGGGAGTAGCGCGGCTCTTCGTAGCGCACCGGCTGCGGCTTGGCGTGCACGACGCGGGTTCGCTCGACCACCTTCACCACCGGCTTCTCCTTGACGATCACGGTCGGCTGCGGCTGCACCTGGGCGACCGGCTGGGCATACGCCACCTGCTGGGCCGGGACCATCGCGGGCACCATTGCCGGGACCATCTGCTGACCGTTGGCCGCCATCGGCGCCATCTGGCCAGGCTGGGCAGCGTAGCCGTTCATCGGCGCCTGCATGCCGGCCTGCGGCATGGCGTATGGCGCGGCGGCTGCCAGCGGCATGCCTGCCTCTGGCGCGCTCTTCGACGTCGGCAGCAGGCCGGTGATCGCGGCGGCGCCAGTCAGGCTCACGATGATGACCGACGCGGCGGCAGCGGCCATCATTGGGTGGATGCGGTTGGTAGTGGTGTTTTCCATGATCTGCTCCGAGTGTTGGCGTGTTCGTATGGGAGTAGATTACTGGCGAGCCCGACGCAGAGATAGACGTGTCGCTGTATCAATCGTAAATAGATGTAAGCACAGCGCCAAAGAAAAACGGCGCCGCGAATGGGCGCCGTCCGGAGGTGGAGGTCAGCTTCAGGCGGCGCGCTCGGCCTGGCGCGCCGCTTCGGATACCTGGCCCAGCAGCGCCAGCAGCGCGGCCGGCGTGTCGAGCAGGTAATCCGCGCCCCAGGTCGACGGTTCGATCGCGCCGCAATAGCCCCAGGCGCAGGCGACGGTGACCATGCCGGCGGCGCGCCCGGCTTCGATGTCGCGCAGGTCGTCACCCACGTACCAGCACTGTTCTGGTGCAAGGCCGAGGCGGCGCGCGCCTTCCAGCAGCGGGGCGGGGTGGGGTTTGGCGAAGCCCGTGGTGTCGCCCGAGACGATGCAGCCGGCGTGCGCCAGCGCGATCTGCGGCACCAGCGGATCGGTGAAGCGCGACGGCTTGTTGGTGACGATGCCCCAGACCATGCCGGCGTCCGTGATGCCGTCCAGCAGCTCGGGGATGCCGTCGAACAGCGTCGTATGCAGCGACATCGCCGACTGGTAGCGGTTGAACCAGGCCAGGCGCAGTTCCTCGTAGCCCTCGTCGCCCGGCGCTAGGCCGAAGGCGGCGCCGATCATGCCGCGCGCGCCGCTCGATGCGGTCGGGCGCAGCACCTCATAGGGGGTCGGGTCCAGGCCGCGCTCGAGGCGCAGCCAGTTCACGGCCGCGGCGAGGTCGGGCGCCGTATCGGCCAGGGTGCCGTCGAGGTCGAACAGGATGGCACGCGGTGCCGGCATCACGGTCGGAAAGTTCATGTCGTTCAGAGCGGTTTGCTGCACGCCACCATGTAGTTCACGTCGGTGTCGTTGTTCAGCGAATAGATTTTGGTCAGCGGGTTGTAGGTCAGGCCCTTCAGGCTGTCGACCTGCAGGCCGGCCTGGCGCACGAACTGGGCCAGCTCGGCGGGCGTGATGAACTTGGCGTAGTCGTGGGTGCCGCGCGGCAGCATGCGCAGCACGTACTCGGCGCCGATCACGGCGAACAGGTAGGACTTCGGATTGCGGTTCAGGGTCGAAAAGAACACATGGCCGCCCGGCTTGACCAGCTTGGCGGCGGCGCGCACGATCGAGGCCGGGTCGGGTACATGCTCCAGCATTTCCATGCAGGTGACGACGTCGAACTGGCCGGCTTCCTGTTCGGCCATCTCTTCGGCCGCGATGTGCTTGTAGCGCACTTCCACGCCCGATTCCAGGCTATGCAGGTCGGCGACCTTGAGCGCCTTCTTGGACAGGTCGATGCCGGTGACCTTGGCGCCCTTGCGCGCCATCGATTCGGACAGCACGCCGCCGCCGCAACCGATGTCGATCACGTTCTTGCCGCTCAGTGGCGCGCGCGCATTGATCCACTCGAGGCGCAAGGGGTTGATTTCGTGCAGCGGACGGAATTCGGAGGTCGGGTCCCACCAGCGGTGGGCCAGTTCGCTGAACTTCTGGATTTCTAATGGGTCTGCGTTTGTCGTCGTCATGGCCCGAATAATAGCGGATTTGGTGCAGGGGAACGGCTCACCAATGAAAAAACCCCGCCGCAGCGGGGTTTCGAAGGCGTCAGCCTGGATTACTTGTTGACGGTACGGGTACCGACGACTTCGATTTCCACGCGACGGTTCTGTGCGCGGCCTTCGGCGGTCTTGTTGTCCGCCTTCGGCTGGCTTTCGCCCTTGCCTTCGGTGTAGATGCGGGTCTCTTCGATGCCTTTGCCTTTCAGGTAGGCCTTGACGGCTTCGGCGCGACGGATCGACAGCTTCTGGTTGTAGGCATCGGTGCCGATCGAGTCGGTGTGGCCGACGGCGATGATGACTTCCAGGTTCATGTCGCCCAGCTTGGCGCTCAGCTCATCCAGCGAGGCCTTGCCGGCCGGCTTCAGGATCGCCTTGTCGAAGTCGAAGAAGGCGTCGGCCGAGTAGCTGACTTTTTCCGAGGTCGGCACCGGTGCGGCCACTGGCGCTGGCGCAGGAGCCGGCGCAGGCGCTGCCACTGGCGGCGGCGCGACGCACTTGCCGTTTTCAAGTTTCTCTGGCTCGACGCACAGCGGTGCATCGCAACCTGGGACCGCGTCGGCCGGGGTCCAGTAGCCGGTGCGCCAGCACAGGCCGAAAGGATTGCGCGCGATCACGCCGCGGGCGTCTTGTACATAGGCGCTGTAAGGGGTCCGGGCCTGGATGTCGGTGGTCAGCGGTGCGTAGGGTGGGGCGCTTTGGGCAGAGGCGACGCCCGCGATTGCGGCCGACGCTGCGAGCAGGACAGTGATCAGTTTCTTCATATTCTTTTCCTTTTCGGTTAATTCCGTAGCGATTCAGACAGGCTCGATGTGGTCATAAGATTAACATGGCGGTCGCACCCGTCTGTTTCGTATTGTGAAACAAGCAATTGACTTCCTGTCCATTTTGCCACATGCACCAAAATCGCACGACTGCACCCAAATCAAACAATGAGCATTAATCGCTTGACGTTGTTTCCCCGCAACATTTCTTCATGCGTAGCCGACCGGCAACGACAATCCGCGAAATTTCGCGCATCCCGCCGTTCCATCGGCGATTTCCAGCGTCCGGAGCAGGCCGGCCGGAATTGAGCAACGGCCATCTGCCGCATGGTAGAATCCTCCGTTGCAACTTATAACCATCGCCTGAAAGCAGTCGACCCGCCCAATGGATCAATTCGCAAAAGAAACAGTCCCGATTTCCCTCGAAGAAGAGATGCGCAAGAGCTACCTCGATTACGCCATGAGCGTGATCGTGGGCCGTGCGCTGCCGGACGTACGGGACGGCCTGAAGCCGGTGCACCGCCGCGTGCTCTACGCGATGCACGAGATGAACAACGTGTGGAACCGTCCCTATCTCAAGTGCGCGCGCGTGGTCGGCGACACGATGGGTAAGTTCCACCCGCACGGCGACTCGTCGATCTACGACACCCTGGTCCGCATGGCCCAGGACTTCTCGCTGCGCTACACCCTGGTCGATGGCCAGGGCAACTTCGGCTCGATCGACGGCGACAGCGCCGCGGCGATGCGTTACACCGAATGCCGCCTCGACCGCATCGCCGGCGAGATCCTGGCCGACATCGACAAGGACACCGTCGATTTCCAGCCTAACTACGACGGCAAGGAAAAAGAGCCGACGGTGTTGCCGACCCGCATCCCGAACCTGCTGATCAACGGTTCGTCCGGCATCGCGGTCGGCATGGCGACCAATATCCCGCCGCACAACCTGTCCGAAGTGATCGCCGGCGCGATGCACGTGCTGCGCAATCCCGACTGCACCATCGACGAGCTGATCGAACTGATCCCGGCGCCGGACTTCCCGACCGCCGGCATCATCTATGGCGTCTCGGGCGTGCGCGACGGTTATCGCACCGGCCGCGGCCGCGTGGTGATGCGCGCCAAGACCCACTTCGAGGAAGTGGGCCGCGACGGCAACCGCACCGCGATCATCGTCGACGAGCTGCCATACCAGGTCAACAAGAAGTCGCTGCTCGAGCGCATCGCCGAAAACGTGCGCGACAAGAAGCTCGAAGGCATTTCCGACATCCGCGACGAGTCCGACAAATCGGGCATGCGCGTGGTGATCGAACTCAAGCGCGGCGAAGTGCCAGAAGTCGTGCTGAACAATCTGTACAAGCAGACCCAGCTGCAAGACACCTTCGGCATGAATATGGTGGCGCTGGTCAATGGCCAGCCGAAGTTGCTGAACCTCAAGCAGATGCTCGAGTGCTTCCTGTCGCACCGGCGCGAAGTGGTCACCCGCCGCACCGTGTTCGAGCTGCGCAAGGCGCGCGACCGCGGCCACATGCTCGAGGGCCTGGCCGTCGCGCTGGCCAATATCGACGACTTCATCGCCATCATCAAGGCCGCGCCGACCCCGCCGGTCGCCAAGGTCGAGCTGATGGAGCGCGCCTGGGATTCGTCGCTGGTGCGCGAGATGCTTAACCGTACCGAACTGGGCGAATCCGGCGGCATCGCGGCGTTCCGTCCCGAGCACCTGCCGAAGCACTACGGCATGCAGCAGAACGGCATGTACAAGCTGTCGGACGAGCAGGCGCAAGAGATCCTGCAGATGCGCCTGCAGCGCCTGACGGGCCTCGAGCAGGACAAGATCGTCAACGAGTACAAGGAAGTGATGTCCCACATCGCCGACCTGCTCGACATCCTGTCCAAGCCGGAGCGCGTCACCACGATCATCGTCGACGAGATGGCCGCCATCAAGGCCGAGTACGCCGACAACGGCAAGGACACCCGCCGCTCGTCCATCGAGCACAATGCCAGCGACCTCGAGACCGAAGACCTGATCACCCCGCAGGACATGGTGGTGACCCTGTCGCACTCCGGCTACATGAAGGCGCAGCCGATCTCCGAATACCGCGCCCAGAAGCGCGGCGGCCGCGGCAAGCAGGCGACGGCGACCAAGGACGAAGACTGGATCGACCAGCTGTTCATCGCCAATACGCACGACTACATGCTGTGCTTCAGCAACCGTGGCCGGATGTACTGGCTCAAGGTGTGGGAAGTGCCGCAAGGCTCGCGCAATTCGCGCGGCAAGCCGATCGTCAACATGTTCCCGCTGCAGGACAACGAGAAGATCACCGTCGTGCTGCCGCTGCAGGGCGAGAACCGCACCTTCCCCGAAGACCATTACGTCTTCATGTCGACCTCGCTGGGCACGGTCAAGAAGACGCCGCTGCGCGACTTTTCGAACCCGCGCAAGGCTGGCATCATCGCGGTCGACCTGGACGAAGGCGACGTGCTGGTCGGCGCCGCGCTCACCGACGGCAAGCACGACGTGATGCTGTTCTCCGACGCCGGCAAGGCCGTGCGCTTCGACGAGAACGACGTGCGTCCGATGGGCCGCACCGCGCGCGGCGTGCGCGGCATGAACCTGGAAGAAGGCCAGCAGGTCATCGCGCTGCTGGTGGCCGAGAGCGAAGAGCAGACCGTCCTCACCGCCACCGAGAACGGCTTCGGCAAGCGTACCCCGATCACGGAGTACACCCGCCACGGCCGCGGCACCAAGGGCATGATCGCGATCCAGACCAGCGAGCGTAACGGTAAAGTGGTGGCCGCGACCCTGGTCGAGCCGAGCGACGAGATCATGCTGATCACGACTGGCGGCGTGCTGATCCGCACGCGTGTGTCCGAAATCCGCGAGATGGGCCGCGCGACCCAGGGCGTGACCCTGATCGCGGTGGAAGATGGCACCAAGCTGTCCGGCCTGCAGCGCATCGTCGAGACCGACCTCGAAGAAGTCGAGCTCGAACCGGCGCCGGAATGATGGCGCCCGGGTGCAAGCGCGTGCGTGGAAACTGCACGCGCTTGCACCCTCCGTTCAATGCAATGGGCGCCAGCGCCCGCCTGGAAAACCAATGAAGAACATCCTGCTCGCCGTGACCTGCGCCGCCGCCTTCGCCGGCGTTCCTTCGCTCGTTTTCGCGCAAGACGCCGCGCCGGCCGCTGCCGCCCAGGGCAGCGAGCAAGAGCGCGCCGCCGTCAAGGAACTGCTGGCAGCGATGGACGTGCGCAAGATGATGCTGGCCTCGTTCACCGAGATGGAGACGGCGCTGCCGCAGATGATGCGTTCGCAGATGACGGCCGTGATCAATGCCGATCCGACCGCCAGCGACGAGAAGAAGCAGGCGGCCATGGCCAGGGTCGAGCAGGTGCTGCCGGGCGCCATCGAGGCGATCAACCGCATGTTCCGCGATCCGGCGCTGGTCGACGAGATGATGGCCGAGATCGGCCCGCTGTACGCCCGCAATTACAGCGTCGCCGAACTGAAGGAACTGGCTGCCTTCTACCGCACCCCGCTGGGCCAGAAGATGCTGGCCCTGTCCCCGCGCCTGGCCGCCGAAAGCATGGCGGCGGGCCAGAAGATCGTCGCGCCGCGCCTGAACGGCCTGATGCTGGAAGTGATGCAGAACGCCCAGGCCAAATAAACCATAGAAAGGACCGCATGACCCAGATCTTCAACTTCTCGGCCGGCCCCGCCGTCCTTCCGAAAGAAGTGCTGCAGCAGGCGGCGAGCGAGATGCTCGACTGGCACGGCAGCGGCATGTCGGTGATGGAGATGAGCCATCGCGGTCCAGAATTTTCCAGCATCCACCGCCAGGCGCTGGACGACCTGCGCGAGCTGCTGGACGTGCCGGCCAACTACAAAATCCTGTTCCAGCAGGGCGGGGGGCTGGGCCAGAACGCCATCGTGCCGCTCAACCTGGCCGGGCGCCGCCAAGACCCGGTGATCGACTTCGTCCACACCGGTTCGTGGTCGGGCAAGTCGATCAAGGAAGCGGCGCGCTATGCGCGCGTGAACGTCGCCGCCTCGAGCGAGGCGGAAGGGTTTGCCCGGGTCCCGCCGCGCGATTCCTGGCGCCTGTCGCCGGACGCCGCCTACCTGCACATCTGCACCAACGAGACCATCGACGGCGTCGAATACCCGGACGCGCCCAGGATGGATCCAATGAGCGACCCCGATATGCCGATCGTGGCCGACATGTCCTCGCACATCCTGTCGCGCAAGATCGACGTCTCGAAATACGGCGTGATCTTTGCCGGCGCCCAGAAGAATATCGGGCCGGCCGGCCTGACCCTGGTGATCGTGCGCGACGACCTGCTGGACCATGCGTCGCCGCAGTGCCCGTCGGCCTTCCACTGGAAGACCTGCGCCGAGCATGATTCGCTGTACAACACGCCGCCGACCTATGCGATCTATATCGCGGGCCTGGTGTTCGCCTGGCTCAAGGCCAACGGCGGCGTGGCGGCGATGGAGGCGCGCAACATCGAGAAGGCGAAGCTGTTGTACGAGGCGCTCGATCGCGACGATTTCTACAGCAATCGCGTGGCGCCCGAGTTCCGTTCGCGCATGAACGTGCCGTTCTACCTGCGCGACGAATCGCTGAACCAATCATTCCTGGCCGGCGCACAAGCGCGCGGTCTGCTGCAACTGAAGGGCCACAAGTCCGTCGGCGGCATGCGGGCATCGATCTACAACGCGATGCCGATCGAGGGCGTACAGGCCCTCGTCGATTACTTGAACGAGTTCGCCGGTCGTTGAGACTCGCCCCGGCATGCCGGGGCTTTCAGGCGTGCAGCACCGGTCAGGCGAACCAATCGACCACACAGCATAACGATGACAGACAAACTCAAACCCCTGCGCGAACGCATCGATGCGATCGACGCGCAAATCCTCTCGCTGTTGAGCGAGCGCGGCAAGGTCGCGCAAGAGGTCGGCCACGTCAAGGCCGAAACCAACGCCCCCGTATTCCGTCCCGAGCGCGAAGCCCAGGTGCTGCGCGGCGTCGCCGAGCGCAATCCCGGTCCGCTCAAGGACAAGGACGTGCAAACCATCTTCCGCGAGATCATGTCGTCCTGCCGCGCGCTCGAAAAGCGCGTGACGGTCGCCTATCTGGGCCCGACCGGCACCTTCAGCGAGCAGGCCGTGTTCCAGCAGTTCGGCACCGCCATCGAGACGCTGCCGTGCGTGTCGATCGACGAGGTGTTCCGCGCCACCGAGGCCGGCACTGCCGATTTCGGCGTGGTCCCGGTCGAGAACTCGTCCGAAGGCGCGATCAACCGGTCGCTCGACCTGCTCCTGGCGACCACCACCATCATCAGCGGCGAGGTGTCGATCGCCGTGCACCACAGCCTGATGAGCAAGACCGGTTCGATGGACGGCGTGAAGACCATCTGCGCGCATTCGCAGGCGCTGGCCCAGTGCCAGGTCTGGCTCAACCTGCACCACCCGCACCTCGAGCGCCGCGCCGTGGCCTCGAACGCCGAGGCGGCCGTGCTGGCGAGCCAGGATCCGACGGTCGCCGCGATCGCCAGCGAGATGGCGGGCGAGCAGTATCAGCTGGGCGTGGTCCAGGCCCACATCCAGGACGATCCGCACAACCGCACGCGCTTCGTGGTGATCGGCCAGCTGCAGACCGGTCCTTCTGGCCGCGACCGCACCGGCATCGTGCTGGCCGTGCCGAACAAGGCCGGCGCCGTCTACAACCTGCTGGCGCCGCTCGAAAAGCATGGCGTGTCGATGACCCGCTTCGAATCGCGCCCGGCGCGCATCGGCACCTGGGAGTATTACTTCTACGTCGACATCGAGGGCCATGTGCACGACGCCCCGGTCGCGCGCGCGCTCGAGGAACTGAAGGACAACGCCGCCTTCTTCAAGGTGCTGGGCTCGTACCCGCAAAGCCTTTAACCATCAGAGAGAAACCCCATGTCGAAATTTGGTCCTGCGCAGTTCGGTCCCGAGTATGTCCGCGCCATCGCCCCTTACCAGGCCGGCAAACCCATCGCCGAAGTCGCCCGCGAGTTCGGTCTCGACGAAGCGGCGATCGTCAAGCTGGCGTCCAACGAGAACCCGTTCGGCCTGCCGGAATCGAGCCGCGCCGCGATGCTCGAAGCCGCCGCCGATCTCGGCCGCTACCCGGACGCCAACGGCTTCGAGCTCAAGACCGCGCTGTCGCGGCGCTACGACGTGCCGCTCGAGTGGATTACCCTCGGCAACGGCAGCAACGACATCCTGGAGATCGCCGCCCACGCCTTTGTGCAAAAGGGCGAGGCGGTGGTCTATTCGCAGTATTCGTTCGCGGTGTACGCGCTGGCCACGCAGGGCGTGGGCGGACGCGCCATCGTGGTGCCGAGCGTGAACTACGGCCACGACCTGGATGCGATGGCCGCCGCGATCGATGCGGACACGCGCCTGGTCTACGTCGCCAACCCGAACAACCCGACCGGCACCTTCATCCCGGCCGACCAGGTCGAAGCCTTCCTGCAGAAGGTTCCGGCCAACGTGATCGTGGTGCTCGACGAAGCGTATAACGAATACCTGGCGCCGCAGCACCAGTTCGAGTCGAGCGCCTGGGTGCGCAAATACCCGAACCTGATCGTCTCGCGCACCTTCTCCAAGGCCTACGGCCTGGCCGGCCTGCGCGTGGGCTTTGCCATCGCCCAGCCGGAAGTGACGGACCTGATGAACCGCATCCGCCAGCCGTTCAACGTCAACTCGCTGGCGCAGGCCGCCGCGATCGCCGCGCTGAACGACAAGGCATTCCTGGCCAAGGGCGCGCAGAACAATGCCGACGGCTACCGGCAGCTGGTCGCCGCGTTCGACGAGCTCAAGCTCGAATACGTGCCGTCGTTCGGCAACTTCGTGCTGGTCAAGGTCGGCGCCGACGACGACGCCGGCGCGCGCGTGAACCTGGCGCTGCTCAGGCAGGGCGTGATCGTGCGTCCGGTCGGCGCCTATGGCCTGCCGCAGTGGCTGCGCATCTCGATCGGCCTGCCGCAAGAAAACGCGGCCTTCATCGACGCGCTCAAGCGAGCGCTCGCGACGGAGAGCGCGAGCGCGCGAGGCTGAATGCTCACCAAAGTCGTTATCGTCGGCGTCGGCCTGATCGGCGGTTCGTTCGCGCTGGCGCTCAAACGCGCCGGCATGGTGGGCGAGGTGGTCGGCATCGGCCGGCATCCGGAAGCGCTGGCGCGCGCACTCGAACTGGGCATCGTCGACCGGGTGACTGGCGACCATGCCGACGCGCTGCGCGGCGCCGACCTGGTGCTGCTGGCCGCGCCGGTGGCCCAGACCGGCCCGATCCTGGAAGCGCTGCTGCCGCACCTCGAGCCGGGGACGGTCGTGACCGACGCCGGCAGCACCAAGTGCGACGTGGTCGCGGCCGCGCGCGTGGTGCTGGGGGAGCGCGTGCGCCAGTTCGTGCCGGGCCACCCGATCGCGGGCAGCGAATCGAACGGTCCCGAGGCCGCGCTGGCCGGGCTGTACCAGGGCAAGAAGTGCGTGCTGACGCCGCTGCCGGAGAATGCGCCGTCCGACGTCGAGCGGGTCGCCGGCGCCTGGCGCGCCTGCGGCGCCGTGATCCACACGCTCAGCCCGCAAGACCATGACCGCGTGTTCGCCGCCGTCAGCCATCTGCCGCACTTGCTGGCCTATGCGCTGGTGGACGACATCGCCGCCAGGCCGCATGCGGACCTGCTGTTCCAGTACGCCGCCAGCGGCTTTCGCGACTTCACGCGCATCGCCGGCTCGTCGCCCGAGATGTGGCGCGACATCAGCCTGGCCAACCGCGCCGCGCTGCTGTCCGAGCTGGATGCATATCTGGCACAATTGACGTCGATGCGGGCCATGCTCGCGGCGGCCGACGGCGTCGGCTTGCAAGGAATCTATACGACCGCCCAGCGCGCGCGCCGCGAATGGCAAGAGGCCATCGAGGCCGGCGCGCTGGAGCGGCGTTCGCCCAATCAGGAAAACACATGACGCAGCAAAAACACTATCCGCAGCATATCGACCTCGAGCCCGTGCTTCATGCGCAAGGCGCGGTGCGGCTGCCGGGTTCCAAGAGCATCTCGAACCGCACGCTGCTGCTGGCGGCGCTGTCCGAGGGCGCGACCACGATCCACGACCTGCTGGCCTCGGACGACACCATGGTGATGCTGGGCGCGCTGCGCGCGCTGGGTATTCAGTGGGACGAGGTCGACGAGCGCACCGTGGTCGTGCACGGCAATGGCGGCGTGCTGCCGAACCATGAAGCCGACCTGTTCATGGGCAATGCCGGCACCGCGATCCGTCCGCTGACCGCCGCCCTGGCCGTGATCGGCGGCGACTATACGCTGCACGGCGTCTCGCGCATGCACGAGCGCCCGATCGGCGACCTGGTCGATGCGCTGAACGAGGTCGGCGCCCAGATCGAGTACACGGGCGAGCCGGGCTTCCCGCCGCTGCGCATCCGGCGCGGCCGCGTCAACCCGCAGCGCATCGCCGTGCGCGGCAATGTGTCGAGCCAGTTCCTGACCGCGCTCCTGATGGCGGCGCCGCTGATGGCCACGACCCATGCGGTGTCGATCGACGTGGTGGGCGAACTGATCTCGAAGCCCTACATCGAGATCACCCTGAACCTGATGCGCCGCTTCGGCGTCGAGGTCGAGCAGAACGGCTGGGCCTCGTTCACCGTGCATCCCGGCCAGCGCTACCGCAGTCCCGGCACGATCCACGTCGAGGGCGACGCGTCGTCGGCGTCGTATTTCCTGGCGGCCGGCGCGATCGCCGGCGGTCCGGTGCGGGTGGAGGGCGTGGGCGAACACAGCATCCAGGGCGACGTGCGCTTCGCCGATGCGCTCGAGCGCATGGGCGCCATCGTCACCCGCGGCGACAACTGGATCGAAGCGCGCTCGAACGGCGTGCTCAAGGCCATCGACGCCGACTTCAACCATATCCCGGACGCGGCGATGACGATCGCGGTGGCGGCGCTGTACGCCGACGGCCCGAGCACCCTGCGCAATATCGCCAGCTGGCGCGTGAAGGAAACCGATCGCCTGGCGGCCATGGCCACCGAACTGCGCAAGGTCGGCGCCGAGGTGGAGGAGGGGCCCGACTACATCCGCATCACCCCGCCGGAAGAACTCAAGCCGGCCACGATCGACACCTACGACGACCACCGCATGGCGATGTGCTTCTCGCTCGCTTCGCTGGACGGCAAGGCGCGCCGCGGCAACGCGATGCGCATCAACGATCCGAAGTGCGTCGCCAAGACCTTCCCCGATTATTTCGAGGCGTTCGCGGGCATTGCCCGCAACGAGCTGTTCTAACCTTCGCGTGGGGCGACCAGGTCCGGCGGACCAGGTCGCGACCCGCCCACCCTACGAGCCTATGCCCAACTCTCACGTTCCAGTCATCACCATCGACGGCCCCACCGCCTCCGGCAAGGGAACGGTCGCCAGCCGGGTCGCCGAGCGCCTGAGCTTCCATTTGCTCGACTCGGGCGCGCTGTACCGCCTGACGGCGCTGCAGGCGCTGCGGCGCGGGGTCGAGCCGCGCGACGAGCACGCGATCGCCAAGCTGGCCGAGCACCTGCCGGCGCGGTTCCAGGGAGAGCATATCTACCTGGCGCACGAAGACGTGACGCACGCGATCCGGGCCGAGGAGGTGGGCAATATGGCGTCCAGGATCGCGGCGCTGCCGGCCGTACGCCAGGCGCTGTTCGGGCTGCAACTGGGCTTTCGCCAGACGCCGGGCCTGGTGGCCGACGGGCGCGATATGGGCACCGTGATCTTCCCCACCGCCAAGCTGAAGGTGTTCTTGACCGCAAGTGTTGAGGCGCGTGCGCAACGCCGGTATAAGCAATTGATTGACAAAGGGTTTTCTGCTAATATGAACGACCTCCTGGCAGATTTGCAGGCGAGGGACGAGCGCGACACCAATCGTGCGGTCGCTCCCCTGGCCCCGGCAAGCGATGCGCATCTGCTGGACACGTCCGAGATGGGTGTGGATCAGGCAGTGGACCAAGTGTTGGCTTGGTACGCGCAAAAGTAATCAAGAAGAGTTTTTTAAAGACTTTGAATGGCGTATCGATGCTTTCGGCGTAAGCCGTTGGCATCAAAACGTCATTCCCGCGCAGGCGGGAATCACAGTTCGATGCATACCGTTGGCTCGAGTCATCGCCGTGGTAGGCAAGTAAACTTGGGTTCCAGCCTTCGCGGGGGGCGACGGTCTTTGGGCTGGTGGCGCCGTTTAACGGTGTCGTCGGCCAGGGCCGCCGTCCTTTGGTGTCTGCAACGCGCTTTTATGTTGCAGGCGTGTTTTAACCCTAACCCAGTTCAGTCCGCATATTGTCGGCCTGCTGGTTAACATGAAATATCACTCCTTTTATGTCTACTGCAACTCAAGATACCGGTATGGAAAGCTTCGCAGCCCTCTTCGAGGAATCGCTGCAACGCCAAGACATGCGTTCGGGCGAAGTCATTTCGGCTGAAGTCGTGCGCCTGGATCACAACTTCGTGATCGTCAACGCCGGCCTGAAGTCGGAAGCGTTCATCCCGGTTGAAGAATTCAAGAACGACCAGGGCGAACTGGAAGTTCAGATCGGCGATTTCGTTTCCGTGGCTATCGAGTCGCTGGAAAACGGCTTCGGCGACACCATCCTGTCGCGCGACAAGGCCAAGCGCCTGGCGTCGTGGCTGGCACTGGAAAAAGCGATGGAATCGGGCGAAATCGTCACCGGTACCGTCAACGGTAAAGTCAAAGGCGGCCTGACCGTCCTGACCAATGGCATCCGCGCCTTCCTGCCGGGTTCGCTGGTTGACACCCGTCCAGTCAAGGACACCACCCCATTCGAAGGCAAGACCCTCGAATTCAAGGTCATCAAGCTGGACCGCAAGCGTAACAACGTCGTGCTGTCGCGCCGCGCCGTCATCGAAGCATCGATGGGCGAAGAGCGCCAGAAGCTGATGGAAACCCTGAAAGAAGGCACCGTGGTCACCGGCGTCGTCAAGAACATCACCGACTACGGTGCGTTCGTCGACCTGGGCGGCATCGACGGCCTGCTGCACATCACCGACCTGGCATGGCGTCGTGTGCGTCACCCGTCGGAAGTCCTGTCGGTTGGCCAAGAGATCACCGCCAAGGTCCTCAAGTACGATCAGGAAAAGAACCGCGTTTCGCTGGGCGTCAAGCAACTGGGCGACGATCCATGGACCGGTCTGTCGCGTCGTTACCCACAAGGCACCCGCCTGTTCGGTAAAGTCACCAACCTGACCGACTACGGCG
The DNA here is from genome assembly GCF_056279385.1 of Massilia sp. UYP34. Lineage (NCBI taxonomy): Bacteria > Pseudomonadati > Pseudomonadota > Betaproteobacteria > Burkholderiales > Oxalobacteraceae > Massilia > Massilia sp. UYP34. The sequence goes on from NZ_JBWBRF010000006.1 coordinate 238,652, forward strand.
CGTTCGTCGAAGTGGAACAAGGCATCGAAGGCCTGGTCCACGTGTCGGAAATGGACTGGACCAACAAGAACGTGGCGCCAAACAAGGTTGTCCAGCTGGGCGACGAAGTGGAAGTCATGGTCCTGGAAATCGACGAAGAGCGTCGCCGTATCTCGCTGGGCATGAAGCAGTGCAAGGCGAACCCATGGGACGACTTCGGCATGACCCACAAGAAGGGCGACAAGGTCAAGGGTTCGATCAAGTCGATCACCGACTTCGGCGTCTTCATCGGCCTGCCAGGCAACATCGATGGCCTGGTCCACCTGTCGGACCTGTCCTGGACCGAAGCCGGCGAAGAAGCCGTGCGTCGCTTCAAGAAGGGCGACGAGCTGGAAGCCGTGGTCCTGGCAATCGACGTCGAGCGCGAGCGTGTTTCGCTGGGCGTGAAGCAGCTGGAAGGCGACCCGTTCAACAACTTCGCTTCGCTGAACGACAAGGGCACCCTGGTCACCGGCACCGTGAAATCGGTTGAGCCAAAAGGCGCCGTCATCGCTCTGAGTGAAGAAGTCGAAGGCTACCTGCGCGCTTCGGAAATCGCACGTGACCGCGTGGAAGATGCCGGCACCCACCTGAAAGTGGGCGACAGCGTCGAAGCCCTGGTCATCAACATCGATCGCAAGGCTCGCAGCATCCAGCTGTCGATCAAGGCAAAAGACAATGTTGACACCCAAGAAGCAATGAGCAAACTGGCCAACGACAACAGCGCAGCTACGGGCACCACCAGCCTGGGCGCGCTGCTCAAAGCCAAGTTCGACAACAAAAACTAATCAGGCTAACCCCTGACTGGAGCGGCAGATGACCAAATCCGAGCTGATCAACCGTCTGGCTGAGCGTTATTCCCAGCTGGTGGCGAAGGATGCGGAGTTCGCTGTCAAGACCATCCTCGATGCGATGACCAACGCCCTGGCGACCGGGCAGCGCATCGAGATCCGTGGTTTCGGCAGCTTCTCGCTCAACAGCCGCCCCCCGCGCATCGGACGCAATCCGAAGTCCGGCGACAAGGTGATGGTGCCTGAAAAGCGGGTGCCGCACTTCAAGCCGGGCAAGCAGTTGCGCGAGCGGGTGGATGCGATGGTCGGGCAGCCGATCATCAACGATTGAGTCGTCGGGCAGTCCCGAAAAACGGCATCCGCGAGGGTGCCGTTTTTTTTCGCCTGCCGCCAGTCGCCGCCAAGCCAACGCCCGGTGTCATTTTGAAATATCATGACGAGTATGCGACACTTCGCCCTCACACCATTCTCCAGCGGAACCTGCTGATGAAATTCGTCTCGACCATCGTCGGTATCGTCCTGTTCATCCTCTTCTTCGGCTTTGCCCTGAAGAACACCCAGGAAGTCGACCTGCACTTCTTCCTGCAATACGAATTGCGCGGCCCGCTGGTGCTCATGCTGCTGGCCTTTTTCGTTGCCGGCGCCGCCCTCGGCATCCTGGCGCTGACCCCGACCGTGTTCCGCCAGCGCCGCGAGAAGTGGCTGCACAAGATCACCATCCAGTCCCTGCAAAGCGCCGCCGGCACCGGCACCGCGCCGCCGGCGCCGGACAGCGTGACCCCGCCGGCGCCCCGGCCCTGAACAATAACAAAACAAGAAATCCATGGAATTTGAACTCTGGATGCTGCTTGGCATCCCATTCTTTTTTGGCCTCGGCTGGCTTGCCGCCCGGGTCGACATCAACGAGCTGGTCTCCGAATCGCGTACTTTGCCGCGCGGCTATTTCAAGGGCCTCAACCACCTGCTGAACGACCAGCCGGATAAAGCCATCGATTCCTTCATCGAGATCGTCAAGCTCGACCCCGAATCGGCCGACATGCATTTTGCCCTCGGTAACCTGTTCCGCCGCCGCGGCGAAACCGAGCGCGCGATCCGGGTGCACCAGAACCTGCTGGCGCGGCCCGACCTGCCGCCCGAGGACAAGGCGCATGCGCAGTACGAGCTCGGGATCGACTACCTGAAGGCCGGCCTGCTGGACCGGGCCGAGGAAACCTTCCACCAGCTGGTCGACACCTCGTATGCGGTCAAGGCGCGCCGCTCGCTGCTCGAGATCTACCAGCGCGAGAAGGAATGGCGGCGCGCCATCGTGGCGGCCGAAGGCCTGCAGGAGTCGGGCGCCGGATCGCGCCAGAAGGAAATTGCCCAGTTCTATTGCGAACTGGCCCAGGACGCGCTGGTGCACACGGCGCCGAGCGACGCCATGCAATTGCTCGACAAGGCCCTGGAAGCCGACCGCCACAGCGTGCGCGCCACCATCCTGCGCGGCGACGCGCAGCTGGCCCAGGGCGACGTCGAAGAGGCGCTCAAGACCTGGCGCCGCGTCGAGCAGCAGAGCGTGCCGCACGTGGCCCTGGTGGCCGCCCGCCTGATGGACGGCTACCGCAAGGTGGGCCGCCCGCAGGAAGGCGTCAACCTGCTCAAGTCCTACCTGGCCGAGGCGTCGTCGATCGACCTGATCGAAGTCGTGTTCAAGGCCGTCATCGAGCTCGATGGCGTGCAGGCGGCCAAGGAACTGGTGGTCGAGGAGCTGCGCCGCAATCCAACCCTGCTGGGCCTGGATAAACTGCTGGAAGCGCGGCTGATGGATGCGCCGGCGAATATCTGGGAAGAGCTGTCGATGGTCAAGAACCTGGTGCAGCGCTATACCCAGAAGCTGGCGCGCTACCAGTGCAGCCACTGCGGCTTCAAGGCGCGCCAGTTCTACTGGCACTGCCCGGGGTGCAACCGCTGGGATTCCTACCCGCCGCGCCGCACCGAAGAACTGAACGTCATGAACTGAGCACCATGGACAACCCGACCCCGAGCCGCCTGCTGGCGGCCGACGACTTCCGCCGGCAGGCGGCCCCGCAACTGTCTACCGTGCGCCTGCTGGTGGTGGGCGACGTCATGCTTGACCGCTACTGGTTCGGCGACGTTTCCCGGATCTCTCCCGAGGCCCCGGTGCCGGTGGTGCGCATCGAGAAGCGCGAGGAGCGCCTGGGCGGCGCCGCCAACGTGGCGCGCAACGCCGCCGCCCTCGGCGCCCACACGGGCCTCCTGGGCGTGGCCGGCGCCGACGAGGCGGGCGACCAGATGGAGCAATTGCTGCAGGATGGCGGCATTCACAGCTACCTGAAGCGTGACGAGGCGATCTCGACCATCATCAAGCTGCGCGTAATCGGCCGCCAGCAGCAGATGGTGCGCATCGACTTCGAGGATGCGCCGACCGAGAACGTGCTGCGCGACAAGCTCAGTCAGTTCAAGGCGCTGCTGCCCGACTACGACGTGATCCTCCTGTCCGACTACAACAAGGGCGCCCTGGTCAATGTGGCCGAGATGATCGCGCTGGCCCGCGCCGCCGGCAAGATCGTGCTGGTCGATCCGAAGGGCGACGACTTCACGCCGTATCGCGGCGCGAGCATCCTGACCCCGAACCGCTCCGAGCTGCAGCGCGTGGTGGGTGGCTGGAAAACCGAAGAACAATTGCTCGAGAAAGCGCAGAAGCTGCGCGAAGAGCTGAGCCTGGACGCACTGCTGCTGACCCGCTCCGAAGAGGGCATGAGCCTGTTCACGAAGGACGAGGTGCTGCACGTGCACGCCGACGCGCGCGAGGTGTTCGACGTCTCGGGCGCGGGCGACACCGTGATCGCCACCCTGGCCACCATGCTCGGCGCCGGGGCGCCGCTGGCCGAGGCCCTTGTGACGGCCAACCGCGCCGGCGGCATCGTGGTCGGCAAGCTGGGCACGGCGACCGTGACCCGCGAGGAGCTGTTCGGCTAGAAACCGCGCCTGACTTGATCGCGCTCAGTCCGCTGACCCCAACGATAGCCGGGGTCATCCGTCTAAGTGAACGCCGGCGGCGCCGCCGTCGGGCGTATCCAACTTACGGAGAACATGCAATGATCAAGAATCTGATGCTCGCGGTCGCCGCGCTGGTCGTCTCGACCGGCCTGGCCTTCGCCCAGGTGGACGTCAACAAGGCCGACGCCGTGGCGCTCGATGGCGTGAAGGGCGTGGGGCCGAGCATGTCCAAGGCCATCCTGGACGAACGCGCCAAGGGCGAATTCAAGGACTGGGCCGACCTGCAGGGACGCGTCAAGGGCCTGGGCGACAAGAAGGCGGCCAAGCTGTCCGAGGCCGGCCTGGTGGTCAACGGCAAGGGCAAGGACGGCGCCGCGCCCAAGCCTGCCGCGAACGACGCCAAGCCGAGCCAGAGCGCCGACGCCAAGGCGGCTGCCATAGCCACGACGTAATACCGCTCGACGCCATGTATTGACTGACATCCGCGCGGGCGCGTGGCAAGATGTGCAAGCTCAACTGTTACAGCTTGCACATCCATACCAGAAAAGGACACCATGCCTCACGCCCGTGTTTCCACCGCCTTGCTGGCGGCCCTGCTGGCCGCTTCGGCCGGCGCCTGTGCCGCCACCCCGGCCCAGCCGAACATCACCGCCCAGCAAGCGCAAATCAACAAGATCCTGGGCGAAATTTCGCAACAGCGCATCGAAAGCCATATCCGCAAGCTGGTCAGCTTCGGCACCCGCCACACGATGTCGGAAACCGCATCCGAGACGCGCGGCATTGGCGCCGCGCGGCGCTGGATCAAGGCCGAGCTCGAGCGCTGCGGCGCCGGCACGCCGCTGCAGGTGGCCTTCGACAGCCACATGGCGCCGGTGTCAAGCCGCATCTCGAAACCGACCGAGATCGTCAACGTGGTCGCGACCCTGCCGGGCACGCAGGCCGCCTCGAAGGACCGCCTGTATGTGGTCAGCGGCCACTACGATTCGCGCGCCTCGGACGTGATGGACTTCACGTCGGACGCGCCGGGCGCCAACGACGACGCCTCGGGCACCGCCGCCATCATGGAACTGGCGTGCGTGATGGCCAAGTACAAGTTCGATGCCACGCTCGTGTTCATGGCCGTCGCGGCCGAGGAGCAGGGCCTGATCGGTGCGCGCCACTGGGCGACCCAGGCGCGCGAAAAGGGCTGGAACGTGGCCGGCATGTTCACCAACGACATCATCGGCAGCTCGCGCGGCGACGACGGCAAGGTCGACGACAAGTCGGTGCGCCTGTTCGCCCAGAGCATCCCGGCGACCAAGGAAATGAGCGAGGCCGTGCGCCAGCTGGTGGCTACCGGCGGCGAGAACGATTCGATCTCGCGCCAGCTCGCGCGCCACACCAAGGAGCAGGGCGAGCGCTACGTGAAGGGCTTCAAGGTCAGCGTCATCCAGCGCCACGACCGCTACCTGCGCGGCGGCGACCACATGCCGTTCCTGGAGCAGGGCTACGCCGCGCTGCGCTTTACCGAACCGGCCGAGAACTTCGACCACCAGCACCAGGACCTGCGCACCGAGAACGGCAAGGCGTATGGCGACACGCTCGAGCACGTCGACTTCCGTTATGTCGCCAACGTGACCCGCGTCAATGGCGCCGCCATGGCGTCGCTGGCGCTGGCGCCGGGCGCGCCGCAGGAGGTCAGGCTGCGCACCGCGGGTCTGACCAACGATTCGACCCTGGTGTGGAAGGCCAGTCCTGAACCCGACCTGGCCGGCTACCGCCTCGTGTGGCGCGACACCACCGCTGCGGCCTGGGAAGGTTCGAAGTGGGTCGGCAACGTCACCGAGGCGACAGTCGACCTGTCGAAGGACAATGTGTTCTTCGGCGTGCAGGCGGTCGACAAGGACGGCAACGTCAGCCCGGCCACTTATCCCTTGCCGCTGCGGTAGGGTTGGCGGCTACGCCGCCGACGCGGTGATGGTTGGCAGCCAGATCATTCGGCACGGGAGCGGTGCCGCTAGGGTTGGCAGCCAGATCATGCGGCGCGGGAGCGGAGCCGCTCCCGACGTCGTATTGCTTCTCGGATTAAAATGACACTTTGGTTTCGCAAGGAATAGAGAAAGCAATGGCTTACAAGACCATCGAAGCCACGATCGGCAATACGCCGCTCGTGCAGCTGCAGCGCCTGCCTGGCGCCGACATCGCGGCCCGCAACAACATCATCCTGGGCAAGCTGGAAGGCAATAACCCGGCCGGCTCGGTGAAGGACCGCGCCGCCATGTCGATGCTGCGCGGCGCGGAGCAGCGCGGCCAGATCAAGCCGGGCGACACGCTGATCGAAGCCACCAGCGGCAATACCGGCATCGCGCTGGCGATGGCGGCCGCGATCCTCGGCTACAAGATGATCCTCCTGATGCCCGACAACCTGTCGGTCGAGCGCCGCCAGAGCATGGCCGCGTATGGCGCGCAAATCATCCTGACGCCGAAGTCGGGCGGCATGGAATACGCGCGCGACATGGCCGAGCAGATGCGCCAGGGCGGCCAGGGCATCATCCTCGACCAGTTCGCCAACTTCGACAATCCGCGCGCGCACTACGAGACCACCGGTCCCGAAATCTGGCGCGACACCGAAGGCCGCATCACGCACTTCGTCAGCGCCATGGGCACCACCGGCACCATCATGGGCGTGTCGCGCTACCTGAAGGAACAGAACGAGGCCGTCCGCATCATCGGCGCCCAGCCCGAAGAAGGCTCGTCGATCCCGGGTATCCGCAAATGGCCCGAAGCCTACCTGCCGAAGATCTTCGAGGCGGCGCGCGTCGACCAGGTCGAGAGCGTGAACCAGGCCTCGGCCGAACAGATGGCGCGTCGGCTGGCGGCCGAGGAGGGCATCTTCTGCGGCATCTCGGCCGCCGGCGCCTGCGAAGTGGCGCTGCGCATCGCCCAGACCGTGGAAAACGCGACCATCGTGTTCGTGGTGTGCGACCGCGGCGACCGCTACCTGTCGACCGGCGTCTTTCCCGCCTGACGGCGCCGCGCAATGAAAAAGGCCGCCTGGGTCACAGGCGGCCTCGTTGTATCAGTCGCTGGGACTGCATAGACCGTTCGACGGGCGTGTCGCCGACGATAACCGGTCGTCCGCCAATGCGGCGGCTCGTACGCCCGCGCGGGCGTACGCACTACTGATCCGGCGGCGCGCAAGGCGCCGCCTGTTCCCTGCAGCGAGAAACCCGGGCGCCTGGCGGCGCCGTGCGGCTTCTCAGTCCTTCGCTGCCGGAACCGCGCCTTCCTTCGGCTTGAACTGCTTGTCGCTGATGCGGAACTTCGCACGGCGGTCGCCCATCAGGTAGCGCAGGTCGCGGATCGACAGGTCGCTCACTTCGTGCATGCGGATCAGCAGCGAAGCGCCGACCGGAAGGCGGTGGTGGCGGATCTTCGAGATCACCGGCGGGGCGACTTCGAGGGCGCGCGACAGGGCTGCGTCGTTCTTCAGGCGCAGGTTCTCGATCAGGGTGTCGAGAAGGCGGTTCGGGTTGTACTGGAGCAGCTCGTCGCCTTCCGAATCGCTGTTCATATCAATGCCGACTTGGTTAGTCATGATTCAAATTCCTATCTGGGGTTGAAACGGAGTCGCTGGCGGCGTTCGATTCCGGAAGTTTAATTTCGTAATTTTCTATTCAATTGTACAACTATTTTTATTCCGATACTCATGAGCAAGTCGGAATTGTTCTCTCACCTCGGATGTCGTTGTCTCAATGCAACAATAGCCGCAATGCAATTCTCTCACAAAGTCACCGCAGAAATATATTGTTTTTTATTTAATTATTAGTGTACGGGCATCCAGCACTTGATGCCGCACGGTACGATATTTGCTGACGAATTGGAAAGAAACAGGGGGGTATGTTGCCACGCATGCCATTTTTGTAACCGACACAACAATGTTGGCGGCGGATACCCCTGGGGGTATGTAGGAGAATGCCTACGCACAACGGAAGAAGAAAGCGGGAAACCTGTTACAAAAGATTACAAAGTTTCCCGTTCGGAAAGACTCAGCCGGGCCGTGCCGCCTTGACCGCGCGTCCCAGGTCGACAACCGACATGGCATAGAAATAACTACGATTGTATTTGGTAATGGCATAGAAGTTATCGTTAGCCACCCAGTATTCCGTTGCCTCGGCGCCGTTCTGCAGGTCGATCAGCCCATACAGGCGGTCGCCCGGCAGCGTCGTTCCCGTCACCACGCCCGCCTCGCGCAGTTCCGCCGGGCGCAGGGTGGCGCTCAGGCCGCGCCCGAGCAAGCCTTCCCAGGCGCGCGTCGGCGAGACGTCGGCCGCGTACACGGTGGGGCCGCGGTGCTCGGCATTCCAGCCATGCTGGACCAGGAAATTGGCCACGCTGCCGATCGCATCGGTCGCCGAACCGCGCAGGTCGACCCGGCCGTCGCTGTCGAAGTCGACGCCGTATTTGAGAATATTGCTGGGCATGAACTGCGGCATCCCGACCGCGCCGGCAAACGAGCCCAGCAGCGAGAAAGGCTCGTAGCCGCGCTCGCGCGCCAGCACCAGGGTATTGGCCAGCTCCTCGCGGAAGAACGCCTTGCGCGCGGCCTGGTTCGGCGCTTCCGGATAGGCGAAGGCGAGGGTGGTCAGGCTGTCCAGCACGCGGAAGGTGCCGGTATCGCGGCCATAAATGGTCTCGATGCCGATGATGCCGACGATGATCTCGGCCGGCACGCCATAGGCCGCCTCGGCGCGCGCCAGCGCGTCGGCGTTCTCGTTCCAGAAGCGCACGCCGGCGCGGATGCGGATCGGCTCGATGAAGCGCGCGCTGTAGGCTTGCCAGTTTTTCGGCTTGCCCGGCGGCGCCGGCTTGACCAGCTGCACGGCGCGGTCGATGAAACGGACCTGGCCGAACAGGGTGCGCAGCGCCTCGCGCTCGAAACCGTGGTGCGTAACCATTTCTTCAATAAACTCACGCACCGGCAACCATTCGACGAAGTTCACGTGTTCCGGGTCCTGGTCGGCCGCCAGCGTGATGGCGGCTTGCGTTGCGGTGGTCTGGGGGGCGGCGAGGGCATCGCCATGCGCGCCGGCGGCAAGCGCGAGCGCGGAAAACAGGATTGCTATCGATTTCATCTGACTTGCGACAATAAGCGTTTCAAGGTGGCGGTAAGCCGGGGATCGGTGGACGGGGGCGCGTAGCGCCAGGCGCTGTAACGGTGCAGGAATTCCTGCGCCGCCGCGCGCGCGTGGGGCGCCAGCCGGCTGTCGCCGGCGACCCGCGCCGCGTAGGCGCTCGGTCCTTCGTCGTGCGCGCGCGCCAGGCCCAGCTGGCCGAGACGCTTGCACAGGGTCGAGTATAGAGCATCGACCGGGTGGATTTCCCGGCGGCGGCGCAAAAAGACCAGCAAGGCGATGCCGAGGGCAATGGACGTTAGCAGAGCGATAAAAGGCCAGCCGGACAGTGATCGCTGCAAGTCGCGCACGACGTCGCGCTGGCGCTCCGGCGTATAGTTGAGCACCCACTGGTTCCAGCCATTGTTGACGGCGCCGACGGCGTTGCGCAGCTGGGCCAGCCAGGCATTGGCGCCGCCCTGGAACGGATTCATGCCGCGCAGCGCCTCGATGCCGAACGGGGCCGGGCGCGGCACCGAGGCGTCCAGGCCGCGCCGCACGCGCTCGGGCGCCACCGCCGCGGTCGGGTCGATCCGCTGCCAGCCGATCCCCGCGATCCAGACCTCGGCCCAGGCATGGGCATCGGACTGGCGCACCGTCATGAAGCCGTCGAGCGGATTGATCTCGCCGCCCTGGTAGCCGGTCACCACCCGCGCCGGCACGCCGGCCGCGCGCATCAGGAACACGAAGGCCCCCGAATAGTGTTCGCAAAAGCCGGAGCGGGTGGCGTACAGGAATTCGTCGACCGTATGCCGGCCCAGCAGCGGCGGCGCCAGCGTGTATTCGAACGGTTGCTCGCGGAACTGCGCCAGCACGGCTTCGACCCGTTGCGCCGGATCGGGAAGCCGGCGCAGCGCGCGCCCGGCGGCCAGCGCGCGCGGGTTGAAGCCATACGGCAGCAGCAGCCAGCGCCCGGCGTCGTCCAGGGCCGGCCCGCCCTGCAACGCGAATTGCAGATGCGAGCTGGCGCGATAGCGCACCCGGGTCGAGAGCACGTCGTTCGCCGTCAGCTCGAACTGCGGCGAGAGGCGTAGTCCGTGGCCCGCCACCTGCGGCAGCTCGCCCGGCATCTCCAGCGTAAACACCCAGCGCGACTGCGAGGGTTCCAGCGTCACCTCGTAGTCGACCGCGTCGCCGCGCACCGCCAGGTGCAGGTCGCGGCCGGAGGCCTGGCTGGCGCCGCGCGACCAGGTCAGGCCGTCGAAGAAATCGAGCACCGGGCCGCGCCAGTAGAGCTGGTTCTGCGCCGGGGGCGGCGTCAGGAAGCGCACGCGGAAGGCCGTCTCCTCGGACAAGGCCAGGTTCGACATCTGGCCCGGCGCCATCGTGTCGGACAGGCCGGAGCGCGAACCGCCGCCGCCATCGCCCGGCATGGTCCACAGCGGGCCGTGGATGCGCGGGAAGACCACGAACAGCACGACCGCGATCGGCAGGGCGAAGGCCAGCATGCGGCCGGCCATCGCCAGGCGGGTGCGCAGCGGCGGCACCCTGTCTGCGAACTGGAAAGACAGCTGCGTGGCCAGCAGGAGCAGCACCGAGGCCACCGTCAGCAGGGCGGTGCCGATGCCCTGCGAATAGAAGAAATTGGTCAGCACCAGGAAGAAGCACAGGAAGATCACGACGAACAGGTCGCGCCGCGCATGCATCTCGAGCATCTTGAAGGCGACCAGCAGGACCAGCATCGCCACCCCGGCATCTTTTCCGAGCAGGGTCTCGTAGCTGAACTGCACGCCGGCCATCGCGGCCACCGCCACCGGCAGCAGCACCAGGGCCGGCGGCATGCGCTTGCCGCGCAGGGTGATCGCGGCGCGCCAGGCCAGGGTGGCGCCGCACAGCAGCGAGACCCACAGCGGCAGGTGCAGGGTATGCGGCGCCAGCACCAGCACCGCGCTGCCCAGCAGCAGCAGGGTGTCGGCCTTGTCGCGGGTGAGCGGGGTGGCGAACAGCTTCATGGCGCGCCCCCGTTGTCGTGCGCGAGCCCCTCGTTCATCCCATGGAGCGCCAGCGCGCGCAGGCAGGCCGCCTGGTGCGCAGCGCCCAGGGCGGCGGGCAAGCGCAGCGCGCCGAGGCGGAAGGCATAGGGCAGGGCGCGGCTTTCCGCCTCCAGCACCCAGCGCGTCAGGCGCGACAGGCGCAGCTCGAGGTCGAGCGTGGCGGGCAGGGCGTCGAAGTCGAGCACCAGCTCGTCGCCACCGCCACCCTCGAAATGCTTCGACACCAAGGCGCCGCCGAATTGCGGATCGAGCCGGGCGATCTGGCGCCATGCCAGCTGGCGCGGCGAGTCGCCCGCCTGGTAGTTGCGCACGCCGGCGAAATCGTCGTGGCCGGCGGCGCGCAGGCTGCTGCCGCTGCCCCCGCCCAGCGGCAGGCTTGGCGCGCCGTCCTCGGGGCGCGGATAGACCAGGGCGCGCGCGGCCGGGCGCCAGTAGCTCCAGGCGGTGAACAGGCCGAGCGGAAAGCGCGTCGACAGCCTGACCCGGGCCGGCGCCAGCCAGCCGCGCCGCAGGGTCGGCACCGACAGGGCCAGGATCGCGTGGGCGCCGGGCGCGATGTCGGCCACGTGGCGCATATCGTCGACATTGGCGGCGTCGGCAAAGTCGGCCCGCACGGCGTAGCGCGCCAGGCGCGTGCGGTTGAAGACCTGCAGCTCGAACTGGGCTTCCTGGCCGGCGAACACGGGCGCGATCCGGCCCTGCTGCAGGGCCAGGTGCGCCAGGTTGCGGTAGGTGGCGACCATGTCGACCAGCGCGCACGACAGCGCGAGAAAGGTCAGGGCGAAGCCCAGGCCCAGCGCGTAATTGACCGAGCCGATCAGCAGCACCGCCAGCAGCACGGCGAAACCCAGGCCGGCCCGGCTCGGCACGATGAACACGCGGCGCTGCCTGAGCACCACCTCGCCGGCGTCCAGCCTGCCGGCGCGCGGCAGCCAGGCGCCGGTCGCGCGGCGCAGCCGGGCGCGCAGCCCCCCGGCCTTCTGCAGCGCCTGCGCCATCAGACCGGCACCGCCTTCTGCAACTGCAGCACCAGGTCGCGGCTGGCCAGCGCGGTGCCGTGGGCGGCGCGCAGGGGCCGCAGGCGGTGCGCGCAGACCGGCACCAGCACGGCCTGGATGTCTTCCGGGATCACGTGGTCGCGGCCTTCCAGCGCGGCCCAGGCGCGCCCGGCCTGCAGCAGGGCGATCGCGGCGCGCGGCGACAGGCCTTCGGCGAACAGGCCATTCTGGCGCGACGCATGGGCCAGCGCCTGCACATAGGTGACCAGGTTGCTTGACGCGTGGATCTCGCGCAGCTGGCGCCGGGCCTGCGCCAGCTCCTCGGGCAGCATGGCCGGCTGGAGTGTTTTCAGCATGCTGCGCCGGTCTTCTCCCATCAACAGCGCGCGCTCGGCGGCGGCGTCCGGGTAGCCCAGGCTCAGGCACATCAGGAAGCGGTCGAGCTGCGATTCGGGCAGCGGGAACACGCCGACCTGGTTGGCCGGGTTCTGGGTCGCGATCACGAAGAACGGCTCGGGCAGCGGCCGCGTGACGCCGTCGGCCGACACCTGGCGTTCTTCCATCGCCTCGAGCAGGCCGGACTGGGTCTTGGGCGTGGCGCGGTTGATCTCGTCGGCCAGCAGCACCTGGGTAAAGATCGGGCCCGGATGGAACACGAACTCGCTCTTGTCGCGCTCGTAGACTGAAATGCCGGCCACGTCGGCCGGCAACAGGTCGCTGGTGAACTGGACCCGGTTGAAGCGCAGGCCGAGCGAGATCGCCAGCGCATGCGCCAGGGTGGTCTTGCCCACGCCCGGCAGGTCGTCCAGCAGCAGGTGGCCGCCGGCCAGCAGGCAGGTCAGGGCCAGGCGCACCTGCTGCTCCTTGCCGACCACGACTTGGTTGACCTGGCGTGCGGCGGCGTGCAGTTGATTGAACATGGATTTTCCGTGGGTTGGTCGATGCGGTCGATGCGCCGTTCGGTGGGCGCCCATGGCGCCGGCCGAGCGGGGCCGCGGCTTGCCGTGGTAGATTAGCGCCATTGGCAAGCTTCATGCCCTGGCGACCGCCAGCCGTTCCAGAGGATTCTATGCGAGAACGGCGGCGCAGGGTGTGAATGGATGAGCATAGTCGGAGACGAGAGCACCATGAGTACAGCGATTTACAGCCACCCGGACTGCCTGCAGCATGAAATGGGCAACTGGCACCCCGAATCCCCGGCCCGCCTGCAGGCGATCGACGACCAGCTGATCCTGGCCCGGCTGGACGGACTGATCGAGCAGCGCAGCGCGCCGCTCGCCGAGCTCGAGCAGGTGCTGCGCAACCATACGCCAGGGGCGCTGGCGCTGGTGCGCGACCACGTGCCGGCCACGCCCGGCGACTATTACCCGCTCGACGGAGACACCTCGCTCTGTCATTACAGCTACCGGGCGGCACTGCGCGCGGCCGGCGCCGCGGTGGCCGCCACCGACGACGTCATCAAGGGCAGCGTCTCGAACGCCTTCTGCTCGGTGCGCCCGCCCGGCCACCATGCCACGCCGACCGAGCCGATGGGGTTTTGCCTGTTCAACAATGTCGCGATCGCGGCGCGGCACGCGCTCGAGGCCCACGGATTGGACCGCGTGGCCATCGTCGACTTCGACGTCCACCACGGCAACGGCACCGCCGACGCCTTCCGCGACGAGCCGCGCGTGCTGATGGCCAGCTTCTTCCAGCATCCCTTCTATCCCTACAGCGAGGTCGAACCGGTCACGGCCAACCGCGTCAACCTGCCGGTGCCCGCGCACTGCGCCGGCGACGCGGTGCGCGCGCTGGTGCAGGAGCACTGGCTGCCGGCGCTGCACGCCTTCAAGCCGCAGATGATCTTCATCTCGGCCGGCTTCGACGGCCACCGCGACGACGACATGGGCGGCATGGGCCTGGTGGAAGCCGACTATGCCTGGATCACGCGCCAGATCATGGCGGTGGCCAAGGAACACGCCGGCGGGCGCGTGGTGAGTTGCCTGGAAGGCGGCTACGACCTGTCGGCGCTGGGGCGCAGCGTGGTGGCGCACCTGAAGGTGATGGCCGACCTCGAATAAGGTGTCGGCGCCGCTTCACGGAACTCAGCGGCGCATTTCACGCACTAACCCATGACCGGCGCATGCCGGGCTTGGAGGAGTCCACCGTGAACAACAAGACGAACAAGAAGCACACCCTGTGTGCGCTCTGCCTGCTGGCGGCTGCGGGATTGGCCGAGGTCGCGGGCGCGCATGCCGCCAATTACACCCTCTGGATCAACGGCCGCACCAGCGGCGGCACGCCCGGCAATTACGCCGACTTCCGCTACTGGGGGCCGGACACCACACCTGCCGGCGTCAACAAGAAGGCCGTCAACTGGGACGGCTACAGCAGCATCTCGTCGCAGAGCGTGCGCGTGCGCGACGCGCTCGACTGCTTCTGCACCGGCCAGAACTGGTGCTATATCGCGGCCTACAGCGCGGGCGAGCTGCTGCTGGGGTACACCCTGGCCAACTTCGGCGGCACCACGCGCGGCATCAAGAACGCCACGCCGAATGCGGCCGGCGTCTGCGGCGACGCGGGCGGCGTGCAGGGCGGCTGGAACATCAAGTGGGTCAGGGTGGCGTCGGGCGCCGCGGGCGGCTCCGAGATTGCCAATGCCGGCGCCTGGACCACCTCCGAGCCGCTGGTGCAAGACCTGCGCACCGGCACGGCGCGCGCGATGTACAACCACAACGACACCCGCAACATCTGGTTCTACCGCTACGCCGGCGCGCGCGGCACCCTGTACTCGTTCCTGCTGCCGGGCCAGGACGACGAGGTCGTGGCCTACCACAGCAGCGGCGGCGCGGCCGGCAATTCCGGGCGCTCGCTCTGCAATCCGGGCGACTGGTTCTGCGACGACCTGCGCTATGGCACCGAACCGAACCAGGGCGGCAGCGTCAAGTGGAGCTGGCACTCGGTGGCCTTCCGCGACGACCGCGAAAGCGTCGACCACTATGGCGACGGCAACTGGGAGGGCATCATCGGGGTCGTGCGCGAGGCCATGGTCAATACCGCCAACTAGGGGGCCGGCATGGAGCGGCGTTGGCGCTGGCCGGCCGCGGCGGGCGTGGCGGCCTGCATCGGCCTGGGGCTGATGGTCCTGGTGGACCGCGGCGAGGCGGGGTCCGACGCGGCGCCGTCCGCGCCGGCCACGCCGTCCGCCCCGTCCATCGCCGCGCCGCCGGCCGCGCCCCCGCAGGCAGAGCAGGCCGCGCGCCGGCGCCAGCTGGTCGAGCAGGTGCGCCTGACCGACCACACCTATTGCAGCTACCTGGCGCATTCGCGCTATCCGCACGAGTCGCGGCCGGCCGGCCACCATCCCGACCAGCTGTACCCCAACCAGCCGCTGCTCGAGACCAATCCGATGCGGGCCGAGGGCGGCGACAGCCATCCCGAGATCCAGCTGCAGAGCGCGCAGTCGCGGGTCTACCTGGCGGCCGGCGAAGAGGGCCGCTTCTCGCTGCGCGCGCTGGACGCGGGCGGCCAGCCGCTGCCGCTGGTCGTCACCCGCGCGCTGGCCCAGGGCATGACCTATGGGCAGAGCCGTGCGGCGCCGCGGGTCGCCGTGCCGTTCGCCGACGAGGGCGGCGCCTGGAGCGGGACATTCGCGCCGGCGCAGACGGCGCTGGCCGGCTTTCACGGCACCATCCGGCTCGAGGTGCGCTACCAGGCCGGCGGCCGCGAAGGCTTCGTGCTGTTCGACGTCATCTACTCGCCGCAGTCGCCGGCCAGCTGGAGCGCCGCGCCGCGCGAGGCGATCGACGGCGGCGCGCTGCAGTTCGCGCTGCCGCTGGACGTGCGCCTGCCCGGGCGCTACGTGGTCACGGGCCGCGTCGACGATGCGGACGGCCGGCCATTCGCGCTGGCCACCTTCAACGAGGTGCTGGGGCAGGGCGCGCAGCAGGTGCTGCTCAGGGTGCACGGCAAGCTGCTGCACGACGGCGCGCCGCGCCTGCCGCTGCTGCTGCGCGACGTCGAAGGCTATCTGCTGCGCGAGAATCTTGACCCCGACCGCCTGCTGTTGCCGCGCCTGGAGGGAAAGGTCTTTGCCAGCCGCACCCGTTCGCTGGACGGCGTGCCGGATACCGAGTGGCAGAGCGAGGAGCGCAGCCGCTACCTGGCCGAGTATGCGAAGGACCGCGCCGCGGCCAGGGCGCGGCTGGCGCGCGTCGATCCGCAGGCGCCGCTGCCGCCGGCCGACTGCAGAGCGGATGCGCAGGGCCGGACGGATCAGTAGGGAAGCAGGGGCAAGCGCTCGACCAGCGCCGACACCATGATGGCGCCGCACAGCATCAGCACGCCATACCAGCGTGCCGGCGACCGCTTCAGTTTTTCCCGTGTACGCATGTCCGTCTCCGTCGTGTTCAGGCAAGAGGGCAGTGTGCGCGTGGAATAGGTCATCCGTGTTGCATTAGCTCAACGGCGGGCGCGATGGAAAGCGGCGTTGTGGCGGCGCCGCACCGGTTGTGTCACCGTTTATGTCGACGCACAGCGTAAAATAGCGCCTTGGACGAAAGATTAAGAGAGCAATAGTATGTCTATTCAATGGTTCCCTGGCCACATGAACGCGGCCAAGCGGGAAGCGGCCGAGCAGATGGAAAACATCGATCTGGTGATCGAGGTCCTCGATGCGCGCCTGCCCGAGGCGAGCTGCAACCCGCTGGTGGAAGAGCTGCGCAAGTTTCGTCAGCGCCCTTGCCTGAAGATATTGAACAAGATCGACCTGGCCGACCCGAACGCGACTGCCGCCTGGAAAGCCTATTACGATGCCCAGGAAGGCGTGACCGCCTATCCGATGACGACCAAGAAGCCGGCCGATGTCGCCCGCATCCCGGACCTGGCCCTGTCGCTGGCGCCGCACCGCGGCGTGCCGACCAAGCCGCTGCGCATCATGATCATGGGCATCCCGAACGTCGGCAAATCGACGCTGATGAACGCGCTATTGAAAAAGCGCGTGGCCAAGGTGGGCGACGAGCCGGCCGTGACCAAGACCCAGCAGCGCCTGTACCTGAACAAGAACGTGGTGCTGGTCGACACCCCCGGCATGCTGTGGCCAAAGATCGCCATGGCCAGCGACGGCCTGATGCTGGCCGCCAGCCACGCGATCGGCACCAATGCGCTGGTCGAGGAAGAAGTGGCCGAATACCTGGGCGACCTGCTGCTGCAGCGCTATCCGCAACTACTCACGGCGCGCTACGGCTTCAAGACCGAGGGCATGGACGGCGTGGCCGTGATCGAAGGCGTGGCCCAGCGCCGTGGTTTCCGCGTGCGCGGCGGCGATTTTGATTACGAAAAGGCGGCGCATACGCTCTTGCAGGATTACCGCCAGGGTGCGCTGGGCCGCATCAGCCTCGAGACGCCCGAGTCGCGCGCGGCCAGCCTGGCCCAGCATCAGGCCGAGGTGGCCGAGAAGGCCCGCATCGCGGCCGAGAAGGCGGCCGCAAAGGCCGACGAAGCGGCGCGCGGCAAGCGCGGGACCTAAGGCCGCCCCAGGGCCGCGGTTTTCATCGTTGGCCCAAACCCGTCGTACCCGCGAAGGCGGGTACCTAAGTTTGCTAGCGTTTCGACGGCGCCGACAGTACTTGGATACCAGCCTCCGCGGGTACGACGTGCTGGAGCCGCAGCAAATTGTTCAAGCCTGCGGCGCCGCCCCGAACCTGAAACTCGACACCGTCAAATTCCCCATGAACGCGTCTTCATGATAGACGCAGGCCGCCGCCTCCTGTTCGGCCGCCCCCAGCGCCACCATCAGCGGGATCAGGTGTTCCTCGCGCGGGTGCGCCGCCCGTGCCATCGGCGCCGCCTCCCAGCGCAGCATGGCCTGTTCGCGTTGGGCAGGATCGAGTTCGAGCAGCGCGTGCTGCAACCAGCCATCGAAGGCGCGTGACGCCTCCCGCCCGTTCGGCCCGAACTGGCGCAGGTTGTGGTACGACAGCCCGCTGCCGATGATCAGGATTCCCTCGTCGCGCAGCGGCGCCAGCGCGCGGCCCGCCGCCAGGTGCGCGGCCGGATCCAGGTCGCGCCGGATCGACAACTGCACCACCGGCATGCGCGCTTCCGGATAGACCGGGTACAGCATCGAGAACGTGCCATGGTCGAAGCCGCGTTCGGCGTCCAGCGCGGCCGGGTGACCCGCGGCCTCGAGCAGGTCAGCCACGCGCCGCGCCAGCGCCGGCTCGCCCGGGGCCGGATACTTGACCTGGTAGGTGTGCGGCGGGAACCCGCCGTAGTCGTAGATCATGCCGGGCGCCGTGCCGGACGACACCATGAACTGCGGCGTCTCCCAGTGCGAACTCACGACCAGCACCGCGCGCACGGCGTCGTGGGCCTTTCCTTCGGCCTCGGCGCGTAGCGCGGCCAGCGAGGCGGCCAGCTGGTCATAGGCCGAACCGTACTGCTCGCGCATCCACGGCCAGGGGCCGCCGCCGTGCGAAACGAAATAGGTGGGTAAACGCGCCATGGCCGTTCCTTCTGAAGCATGAAAACAACGATGGTAGCCGATCCCGCAGCAAGCTGCCGGCGGCCGGTCAGGCTGCATCTTGTCAAGGTATAATCGCCCCGTTTTGGTGCTCTCGCGCGCTTCCAGGCGCGCGAAGTTAAACGGGAAACACGACATGGCCGCGCCACGCGCCGCCATGGAAGTGTGCTGCCCCCGCAACGGTCAACA
This sequence comes from Massilia sp. UYP34, assembly GCF_056279385.1. Classification (NCBI taxonomy): domain Bacteria; kingdom Pseudomonadati; phylum Pseudomonadota; class Betaproteobacteria; order Burkholderiales; family Oxalobacteraceae; genus Massilia; species Massilia sp. UYP34. The sequence goes on from NZ_JBWBRF010000006.1 coordinate 257,297, forward strand.
AGCGCCGCGCCTGCATTTGCAGCGCGGCAGGCATTCTCGACAACCACTGTGCATGCCGCGCAGGAAGGTGAGGCCGCCATGCTTGCCAGCCCGGATACCGGCCAAAGCAGGTGGAAGCGCCATGCGTTTCCGTTGACTCCGGGCTGCGGGGAAGCAGGCCGGTGCCTTTTATCGAGAACACATTCATCATGATTTTTGCAGCCGCACCGCGCCGCGCGCCACTCGCACTGGCTTGCGCTGTCGCCCTGTCCGCCCTCGCCACCCAGGCCGCAGCACAGGACAGCGTCCAGGAAACCGCCCAGCACACGATCCCTTCGGTCCTCATCACCGGCCCGCGCTTTCCGGCCCAGGCCACGCCGATCGGCGCCAGCGTCATCACCGCCGAGCAGATCCGCAGCGCCGGCGCCCTTGACGTCAATGCCGCGATCCGCAAGATCGGCGGCGTGTTCGGCCGCCAGAGCCTGGACGGCTCGCCCGACTTCGGCCTCGACCTGCGCGGCTTCGGCACCAACAGCGCCCAGAACACGGTGGTGCTGGTCGACGGCGTGCGCCTGAACGAGAACGAGCTGGCGCACACGGTGCTGTCGACCATTCCCGTGGACACGGTCGAGCGCATCGAGATCACGCGCGGCGGCAGCAGCGTGCTGTACGGCGACGGCGCCACCGGCGGCGTGATCAACATAGTCACCCGCCGCGGCGCCGGCAAGGATGGCACTTCGGGCTCGCTGTTCGTCGAAGCCGGCCGCTTCGACCACCGCGACCTGCGCGCGTCGGTCACCCACGGCGCCGGCCCATGGTCGTTCGACGCCGCAGTAAGCGACCGCCGCACCGATAACTACCGCGACAACAACCGCTACGAGCAGACCAGCTTCAGCGGCGGCGTGCAGTTCGCCTATGCGCCGAATGGCCGCGCCGGCCTGCGTTTCGAGAGCGCGCGGTCCGACTCGCGCCTGCCGGGTTCGCTGACCGAAGCGCAGTTCCTGGCCATTCCGACCCAGAGCAATACGCCGGATGATTTCGGCTCGCTCGACACCGATCGCCTGACCGCGTTCGTCGAGCACCGTGTCGGCGCCTTCGAGCTGGCGGCCGAGCTGTCGCACCGCGAGCGCGAGGTTGCGTCGACCTATGTGTCCCCTTTCTTCGGTACCTCGGCATCGATCTACGAATCCGAGCAGACCCAGTTCTCGCCGCGCCTGCGCCACACCGTCGACCTCGGCGGCAAGCGCAACGAGTTTGTCACCGGCATCGACCTGATCCGCTGGGAGCGCGACGTCAGCGCCGATTTCTCGGCCGGCGCCGCGCGCCAGGACGCGACAGCGTTTTACCTGCGCGACGAACTGCGTTGGAACGCGCCGCACAACGCCCGCCTGGCGGTCGGCGCTCGCCACGAGCGCTTCGAGAAGGACTACAGCGACCCGCTGGCCTTCCCGCCGGTCGTGGGCGAGCACCGCAGGCAGTCGCTCAACGCCTGGACCGTGGAAGGCAGCATCGACGTGATGCCACGCGTGACCGTGTTCGCCAAGGCCGGCCGCAGCTACCGCATCGCCAACATCGACGAGAACGCCTACCGTTCGACCCTGGACGTGCTGGAGCCGCAAACCTCGCGCGACCTGGAACTGGGCGTCAGCGCCGGCACTGAGGCACGCAAGGCGACGGCGCGCGTGTTCCGCCACCGCCTGACGGACGAGATCTTCTTCGACCCGACCATCGGCTTCGGCGCCAACACCAACCTGGATCCGACCCGGCGCCAGGGCGTGGAGCTGGAAGGGCAGGCGATCTTCGCCAAGGCCTGGCGCCTGACCGGCGCGTGGCAATACGTGCAGGCCGAGTTCCGCGACGGCCCCAACGCCGGCCGCGAGATGGTGCTGGTGCCCAGGCATGTCGTCACCGCGCGCCTGGCCTGGACGCCGGGCGACGGCCAGAGCGCCGACATCGGCGCCCATTGGGTCGACAGCCAGCGCTACGGCAACGACTTCACCAACGGCTGCAGCACCCGCATGCCGTCGTTCACCACGATCGACGCCCGCTATGCGCGCCGCTTCGGCCCGTGGGAAGTGGCGGTGTCGGGCCTGAACCTGGCCGACCGCCAGTACTACAGCCAGGCCTACAGCTGCCGCGCCGGCATCTATCCGAGCGACGGCCGCCAGCTGAAACTGTCGCTGCGCTTCGACTTCTGAAGCCATGAAGTCCGCGCTGGCGGCCGTGCTGGCCGCAACGTCAGTCAACGCGCTCGCGGCGATCGCCGTCGTCGACGACGCCGGGCGCACGGTCACGCTGGCGCGGCCGGCCCAGCGGGTGATCTCGATGGCGCCCCACGTCACCGAGCTGCTGTTCGCGGCCGGCGGCGGCGCGCGCGTGGTCGGCGCCGTGAACTACAGCGACTATCCCGCGGCGGCCAACAAGCTGCCGCTGGTCGGCAGCTACGACAGGATCGACGTCGAGCGCGTGCTGGCGCTGAAGCCCGACCTGCTGGTGGTCTGGCATAGCGGCAACCCGACGCGCCAGGTCGAGCAGCTGGCGCGGCTGGGGATTCCCGTCTATTACAGCGAGCCGAGCCGGCTGGAGCAGGTCGGCGACAACCTGCTGCGCCTGGGCCGGCTGCTCGGCACCGAGCCCGCGGCCCGGCGCGCGGCGCACGACTACGGGGCGCGCATCGCGGCGCTCAGGACGCGCTACGCCGGGCGGCCGCCGGTCGGTGTGTTCTACCAGGTGTGGGACCGTCCGCTGTACACCCTCAACGACGACCATGTCGCCAGCGACATCCTGCGCCTGTGCGGCGGCCGCAACCTGTTCGGCGCGCAAAAGACGATCGCGCCCGAGGTTGGCGTCGAGGCGGTGATCGAAGCCGATCCCGAAGTCATCCTGGTCGGCAAGCGCGACGATCCCACGAATCCCGGCTGGAAGATCTGGCAACCCTACAAGGGCATGACGGCGGTCAAACGTGGCAACCTGTTCGAGATCGATGGCGACCTGACCAGCCGGGCGGGGCCGCGCACGGCCGAGGGCGCCGCCCGTATCTGCGCGCTGCTCGAACAGGCGCGCGGGCGCCGCCCTTGACGACTTGACGACGCCGCCGGCATGGATTGACAATCACCACACGGCTGTTTCAGGCGTAAGCAAATGCAAAAAATTGCGCTCCCAGGACAGGGAATTGACAAAAAGTGGTAATCTCGCGGTCGTTCGTTCATTCTTTCGGAAGGATTTTATGCGCACCCTGCGTTTCGCCCTCGTTGCCGCTGCCCTGGTCGCCGGTTTCGCCAATGCTTCGCCAACCGATCCGCGCGTTGGCGCCGAATACACCGTGCTCGCGAACCCGCAGCCGACCCAGACCGTGGGCAAGAAGGTCGAAGTGGTCGAGTTCTTCGCCTACCACTGCGGCGCCTGCAACGCGTTCGAGCCGACCCTGGTGAACTGGGTCAAGAAGCAGGGCGACAACATCGTGATGCGCCGCATCCCGCTGCCGTTCCAGGGCGCCAGCGATCCCGAAGCCCGCCTGTTCCTGACGCTCGACGCCATGGGCAAGCTGGAGCAGTACCATCATCGCGTGTTCCGCGCCGTGCACGTCGAGCGCAAGCGCCTGATGAAGGATGACGACATCATCGCCTGGGCCACCGCGAACGGCCTGGACAAGGCGAAATTCCTGGAAGCGTGGAACTCGTTCGGCGTGCAGACCAAGCTCAAGCGCCTGCCGCAGATCGCCGAAGCGTACAAGGCCAGCAGCACCCCGACCGTCGTCATCGACGGCAAATACGTCGTGTCGCCGGCGACGGTGGCGCAATCCAACAAGATCCAGGACATGGGCCAGCTGATGAACGCGACCGGCCAGGTCCTGGACGCACTGGTGGCGAAGGCAGCCAAGGAAAAATGACCGAGAAAGTCGAAGGCGAGATCCTCAAGATGTACGAAGGGTCCCGGCCCAAAGAGGAAAACTTGTTCGAGACCAGTAACGTGAATCACATCGCGTGGTCGCTCGCGCTGGTCTTTGTCCTGACCACCATCTGGTTCGGCATTGCGCTCGTCAATGCCGAAAACCAGCGCCATGCGATGGCATCGAATCTCTGTCCTGACCAGGTGTTCAAGGAGGGGTTCGACAAGAAGTGCCTGCTGACCGTGCGCTCGCGCGATCATTGGTGGGAGCATCTCTGGTACGGCGTGACCCATGTGCGCGCCCGGCCCGATCACGACGGCCGGATCGATACCAGGAAGTAACCGTTCCTCCAGACTTCCGCAAAGCTGGTCGAAATTGCCTAAACCTGCTCGCTGCTGGATTCCTGCTTCACCGGGGCCGGTTTCACGCCGTGCCCGCGCACGGCGCCAGCGCCTGCCC